>JBBQWL010000007.1:0-160152 GCA_038210625.1 Chitinophagales bacterium
GGTGAGTTGTATGTAAAGCAATACATACGTCCCAAATTTGTAAAGCCTTTAAGCCAAACCAACGATACCGTTATTACTGCATCCCTTCCAGGCCGCATGATGGAAAAGTGTATGGCTGGTGAAGGCCTGCTGGCACAAATAATCGTTGATAAATATATGGACCACCTTCCATTGCACCGCCAGTTACAACGCTTTGCAAGAGTAGGTTTGACTATTGCCCAAAGCACCATTAATGGCTGGACCAAAAACACGCTGGATCTGTTAGTGGGCTTGTATGACCTGCACAAACAGTTAATATTAAACAGTGGTTATTTAAATGCAGATGAAACAGGTATCCGGGTGATGGATGATGACAAAAAAGGCACTACACACCGGGGCTTTTACTGGGTTTATCATAGCCAGGAATTAAAAGCTACTTTGTTCGATTATCGTCCTGGCCGTGGCCGCGATGGGCCTGACGATGTATTAGAAAAATACCAGGGGTTTTTGCAAACAGATGGTTTAGAATTATATAATAGCTTTGGCATCAGGAAAGGTATTACGCATTTGCTATGCATGGCACATGCCCGAAGGTATTTTGTAGAAGCATTGAATAATAACCGGTTGTTAGCAGATTATGCGTTAAAAATGTTTCAGCAACTCTACGATATTGAAGCTCGTATAAAACACGCAGGATTAACGGGAGATGAGGTAATAAAATTACGTCAGCAGGAAGCTGTAGCTATACTAAAATCCATGAAACAATGGATGACTGAAGAGTACGTCAAACTGTTACCTTCCAGTAATATCGCTAAAGCCATTGCATACAGCCTGCCACGTTGGGATAAGTTATGCATATATACTACCGATGCCCGCTTAGGTATTGATAACAACCCCGTAGAAAATGCTATCAGGCCAATTGCAATCGGAAGAAAAAATTATTTATTTGCTGGTAGTCATGAAGCTGCGCAAAGGGCTGCAATGATCTATTCATTTTTTAATACCTGCCGCCTGCATAAGATCAACCCATATGAATGGCTGAAAGATGTACTGGAACGAATGCACCTTTACAACTCATCAAATCTCCATGAGTTACTGCCACAAAATTGGGTGAATTTTAGAAAGCAAGAGATGGTTTAGACGATGGCTTACTATTCCATAGCTCTTTCCACCAGGTATTGCGTAGCGGTTGACGTATGATTCAAATCTTCAAATACACTGTAGGGATGGGGAGCCGACTGGTTGAACCACGGACTATTTGCTGCAGGCTTACCCGCGGCAGCGTCCCAGTACAATCTTCCCTCTGGATTACTGTACGCATCCATATGGTTGTATACCGCATCCATGATAACTGCAATACCATTCTGGTGGCAGAGATCAATAAATTCTTTAAACTTATTTTTTGTGCCATAGGCTTTATCGAGTGCACAATAAAACGTAGGGTTATAGCCCCAACTTTCATTTCCGCTAAACTCGTTTACCGGCATCAATTCTATCGCATTTATACCGAGCCGTTTAAAATATCCGATGGTATCTATCAGCATCTGGTAATTGCGTGCATCTCCAAAATCACGCACCAACAATTCGTAGGTGATCAGGTTGCGTTTATCAGGCTTGGTAAAATTACTCACCTGCCAGTTGTAGGCTGGCGCACATGTTTGCAATACACTAACTATTCCATTCTTTCCCGCAGAAACATTGGCATTAACTGGGTAAGGCTTTAACCCGGGATAAGTTGACGCCGGAATATATTGATCATTGTTAGGGTCCAGTATTTTTTCACTGTAAGGATCTGCTATATAAATAGCGTTATCAACAAGGTATTCAAAAGCATATTCCTGCCCGGAAGTAAGCCCATTAATGGTGAGCCAATAATAGTTGCCATCCGGTGTTTTATTCATTTGAAAGGCAGCCTGCGGCATCCAGTTGCTGCCCGCAAAATCACCAATTACCATTGCATCGCTTTTACTGGGCGCAAACAAAACAAGTGTCACCGAAGCGCAATTGGTTGCGTAATTGATACCTTCCACTACACCTGCGGGCAATGACGCCACTACCGTTACCGGGGCTACATAAAAATTCACCGTATCATAATAACTTACTCCCCCAAAAACCAGCTCTGATATAATTTGCTGGTTACCGGTGCCGGTTACCAGGGCACTGCCAGTGATAGCGGCAACCCCGCTTAAAGGACCAGTAATTTTTGTTCCGTTGTAATACAAATTCAATACGCCTGTAGTTGTAGAAGCAGTGGCCGCAACAGCAACATTTTGGTTTATTGTTGCAGTGATTGGTTCATGAGAAAGTGTGCTGGTGGGCACAACCGAAGGTGTGGTAAACTGTATGTGGTTGCTGCCGCTGGCATAAATGGGTACAAACATATCTGAGCCATCCGTATTTTTTTGCACCAGGTTGCCGGAGGCATCTCTAAAAAGCAGTGCTATTTTTAGGATAGTTTCCCCTGCAGGAACTCCACCGGCGCCTGAATTAAAATATGCTCTCGGGTTGGCAATTGTAAAAGACCATTTATTGCTGCCAAGAGCAGTTGCCACGGGGGCTGTTGTGGATGCCCAGGTGGTGGGTACATATTTCCAATCGCCGGGCGCTGTGCTAAGGTTAGTGATTACACCTAAATGCATGTAGACGGTTCCGGTATAACCTTTTAGCCCCTGGTTACCTTTTGTTGCATCAACAGTTATTGTTATTGTAGAATTGTCATTGGGAAATTGAGGCGACCAGGAAAGCAGCTGGGCATGGGCGGTAAAAGCAACAAAAAGAACAAGGATCAGCTGTATAATTTTTTTCATGTGGCGCATTTAATGTGTAAATTAAACACATTATCGACAGCGGCAAAATAAAAATGATTTTCTATTTTTTCAATCGCCGAAAAAGAATTGTCCCTGTTATTACATCACTATTTGCGACGAGATAAAAAAAGACGCTGTAATATTTTATCTGTGGTTATTACTCATTGAATTATATAATTTTACAGCAGCAATAAATATATGTATAACAACAACCAGACGAAAACTTTACAGACCGAAACCAATGAGTGGATATTGGCAGCCCGGGAAAAGGGCGATGCGGTTACTACTGCTACGATTGACAAACTGAGGAATATCCTTCGTTTTCATGAGTACCGGTATTATGTACAAAACGACCCGCTTATCAGCGATGCCGAGTATGATGTTTTATACAAACTGCTGGAAAAATTTGAAAAGGCACATCCCGACCTGGTGACACCGGACTCGCCCACACAAAGAGTGGGTAAAGGACTGGTGAGCAGTTTTCCAAAAGTGCAGCATTTGGTACCAATGCTTTCGTTGGAAAACTCTTACAATGCCGCAGATTTAATTGATTGGGACCGAAAAGCAAAAGAACTTTCAGGCCTTGCAGAAATTGAATATTGTGTAGAACCTAAATTTGATGGTGCCAGTATTTCGCTGATATATGACAATGACCAGTTGTACCGTTCTGCTACCCGTGGCGATGGCGTTGTTGGTGACGAGATCACCATCAATACCAGGCAAATAAAATCTTTGCCACTCAGTGCTAAATTCACCGATTATGGTATTGAGCAAATTGAGATACGGGGCGAAGTATTGATCAATAAAAATAATTTTAAAAAGTTCAATGATAAATTGATAGAAGAAGGCATTCCGCCTTTTGCCAATCCCCGCAACTCTGCAGCCGGTTCGCTGCGGATAAAAGATACAGCGGAAGTTGGGCGAAGAAACCTGGAGGCTTTTTTATACCATGTAAGTTATATAACCACTACGGATACACGCCAGCCAACTACTCATTCCGGTATGCTGGAAATGCTTTGGAATTTGGGATTTAGAAGTCCTAAAAAAGAAATGATTGTGGTAAATGGCATTAATAAAGTGATTCAGCACGTAGAAGAATTTGAGGGCAAACGAGATACATTACCTTATGAAATTGACGGAATGGTGGTGAAAGTAAATGATCTGCATTTACAGGAGCGCCTTGGGATGACATCCCACCATCCACGTTGGGCGATCGCTTTTAAATTTAAAGCGCGGCAGGCCACGACCAAATTACTCGGGGTTAATTTCCAGGTAGGGCGAACCGGCGCTGTTACTCCTGTTGCAAGAATTGCGGCTGTTGCAGTTGGTGGAGTAACGGTAACAAGTATCTCGATCCACAATGAAGAATACATTAAAGAAAAAGAACTGATGCTGGGAGATACGATCCTGATAGAACGCAGCGGTGATGTAATACCTCAAATTGTAAAATCATTTACTGAATTACGTACCGGTACAGAGGAAGCCATACAGTTTCCGACAAGCTGCCCTGTATGCAGCCACCAGTTGTTTAAACCTGAGGGCGAGGCTGTTTGGCGTTGCATCAATATCAATTGCCCCGCACAGGTAGTGGAGCGAATTATTCATTTTGTTAGTAAAGATGCAATGGATATTAAAAGTTTTGGCGAAGCCAATGTGCGCAAATTTTTTGAGCTTAGTCTGTTAAAAGATGTGCCTGGTATATACGAGCTGGATTATGAAGCCATCGGTCAATTACCCGGCTTCGGAAAAAAATCTCTTGACAATTTACAGACTGCCATCACCAGTTCCAAATCGCAGCCTTTACACCGTTTAATATACGGGTTGGGTATACGGTATGTAGGCGAAACTACTGCTAAAACATTGGCTAATTTAGTAGACGACTTAATGGAGTTTACAAATTACAGCGAAGAACAATTGCAGGAAGCGGAAGATGTAGGTGTAAAAGTTGCCGGTAGTATTTACCGTTTTTTTCACGATACAGAAAACCTGCAAATGCTTCAAAAGCTACAGCAGTTGGGCATTTCATTAAAAAATCAAAAAAAGCAGGTCGCCGTAACAGATACACCGTTGGCAGGACAAACATTTTTATTTACCGGAACGCTCACCAGGTTAAAAAGAACAGATGCCGAGGAAAAAGTAGAAGAGAATGGTGGAAAGATAGTCAGTGGTGTAAGCAGTAAATTAAATTACCTTGTTGTGGGTGATGACGCTGGCAGCAAACTGGAAAAAGCAAAAAAAATTCAAACCATTAAAATAATTAGCGAAGAAGAATTTATTAAAATGCTGCCGGCTTAGGGAAATAATTTTTTATATTTATAGGAGCTTGTCTTTACGCAACGATTCAGCAATGCCAGTTTTTTCAACTGGCAAAAAGCATAAATATTTTGCTGTATGATAAAAAAAATCTCCGGTGAAAAATGGAATCTTTTACAGTTCAAAGGTTTTAAAACATTGCGTAAAAAATATGCGGTATCTTCTCATGGCCGGGCAGCAAGTTATAGCATAGATGTAAACACAGATGGTAAACTGCTGAATGGTTCGCTTACTTCGGGGTACCGAACGTTAAATCTTCACCTGCAACACGGAAGCGGCACCATTTACCTGCACAGGGAAATTGCTAACCTATTTTGTAAAAAACCCTCTTCAAAACATAGTTTCGTTATTCACCTGAATCACAATAAACAGGACAACCGCTATACAAACCTGCAGTGGGCAACGGCTATTGAAGTGGGGAGCCATCAGCAAAACAGCCCGAAAAAAATTGCCTATAAAAAAAGACAGGCCAGCAAAACCGAAGGCTTGAAATTAAATGTTACGAAGGTGAAACTAATAAAGGACGCTATTGGCAACCCCAAACGAAAATTAACTTATAAAATGATTGCGGCTAAATATGGTATCAGTGAAATGACTTTGTACAGAATTAAAAGTGGTGAAAACTGGCCAGGTGTAAAATAATCTTTTGTCCAAAAAAACAGGATGAACACAACACAACCTTACTTATTTATTGCCCTACATTTGTGACAAAAAATAACAATGCTGCAATCCGCAACCATCCGCTTTTTAAAAGACCTTCAGGATAATAACAATAAGCCCTGGTTTGATGCCCACCGGCAAGTGTACGAAAATGCAAAAGCCGATCTACAGGCAATGGTAGGGCAGTTAATTCCAGCAATTGCAAGTTTCGATGAACCTATTGGCGCACTACAGGTAAAAGAATGCACTTTTCGCATCAACCGCGATGTTCGATTTAGTAAAAATAAAAGCCCCTATAAAAATAACATGGCGGCTTACTTTAGCCGTGGTGGTAAAAAGGCAAGTGTAGCCGGGTATTATTTTCACTGTGAGCCGGGCAAAAGCTATGCTGCAGGCGGCTTTTACTCTCCCATGCCCGCCGAGCTTGCTAAAATACGCCAGGAAATCGATTACAATTTTGATGAGTGGAAAAAGATCATCGACAATAAAACATTCAAAAAAAATTTCCCCGATGGAGTGGATGGTATTGAATCACTTCAAAGACCACCCAAAGGATACGATGAGACAAACCCCGCAATTCACTACCTTAAAATGAAGCACTTTATTGTAAGCAAGCCCATTACCGACATTGAACTGCAAAGCAAAACGCTGGTGAAAGATGTAGCAAAAATTTTTCAAACCATGAAGCCAATGCTTGATTTTTTAAATTTAGCAGTGGAATAATTTAAGTTGCTGCCGGCTGTATTTATTTAGTTATATAAAGTTTTTTATCGCTTTATAACAGGACATGGCAGCCCTTTATTTTTATTGAATTTAAAGACCAGGCCAACGGTATGCGACTGGTAAAAATCTTTTTTCTTAGGATTGGCCACCTGGCTAAACCCATCCAGGTAATCGGTAAAAGTATACCTGAAATTAGTTTCCGCAGTAAGGGATAAATTGGAAGTTAAAAAATATTCCACACCGATGCCGGCAGGTAAAACCAATATTGCCCGGGGAGGTATTTTATTCATATCAGCAGCAAGGCCAGACGTGACATTTGGTTCATTTACAAAATAAGATTTATTTAAGTTACTGCTACGGTCTACTTTTAAAAAACTTACTCCAACGCCACCGAACACATAGGGAGAAAAGCGGTTGCCGATTTCATTCCCATTATTACCAAACATATTCCAAACCATCAATTCAGAAATTTCCGTAACAGGTGAAGTAAACCGTAGATTGCGCTGCTGCCGGTATGCCGGGCTGCTGTACCTGGCATCAGCGCCCAGTAATCGACCTGCAGCAACGTTGGTTCGTAAAAGAAATGAGGGATTTAAAATGCGGGAAATATAAAAACCCAAAGTTGGTTTCAGTGTTTTGTAAGATCCAAAGGTTTGTGGAGTAAGGTCGCCCTGGTAAACAAATGTGCCTGCGTTAATACCCACCTGCCAGTTATTTAAATTCAACTGCGCTTCGCAGATAGCGATGCTTCCCATCAATGCTGCAATAGTGAAAACTCCTGCTTTTTTTGGTTTACTCATGGCGATAAATTTTTTAGATTGAATAAAAAATTCCCATGCAGTTAGTAAAATCTGGTAGAATAAATGTGCAGGTAAAAATTAATCCATGAGAGCAGTAACAGGGCTTTTAAAGTATTGAGTGCAGAGATAATAATGCGCTAAGCTATGTAAAATTGCGGGCGAAA
Source organism: Chitinophagales bacterium (assembly GCA_038210625.1). Taxonomy (GTDB): domain Bacteria; phylum Bacteroidota; class Bacteroidia; order Chitinophagales; family Chitinophagaceae; genus Ferruginibacter. The sequence continues at coordinate 7,447 of JBBQWL010000007.1, forward strand.
ATCACAAAGAAATCATAAAGTAAGAGTTGTGTGGCAGGTATATCAGGTATGTATATTCATAGCATTAATTTGCCGGTATTGAATAACAGACAGGCCAGGTTGTAACGCAATCATACAGGTATCATCATTTTTATGTTGCCCGTTTTCAGGATTGTTTTCTTTCGATAGTAACAACGTTTCGCCAATTACCTGGTGCAATGTAAATTCACCCGTGGTATACTGGATGGCTATTTTATGCAAAGCCTTATTGCTAATGTCAGATTCGATTAACTCCAATTGCCAGGTATCAAAATTGATAGTTTGGCCTAAGTAGTCTTGTATAGAAGGTATTTGGCCTTTTAAATTTTTCACAAAACCGCTGACAGCAAACCCTGTTTTATAATGTAAAGAATTTGCACGGCCATCTTTTTCTTTTAGCTGTGAAAAGGTGTTGATTCTGCCATCTAAATTATACCCCTGCGATTTTAATTTAAATTCTTCGTATGAAAAATGCCAGGCATTTTTCTCAAAATCTGTTGCAGCAGTGGCATCTATAATCTGCCTGTAAGCAAGTTTTATGATAGCCTTTACCATGTTTTTTAAATTTAATTTTAAAGATTGCGCTTAAGAAAAAGGGAAGTTGATTACTTCCCCTTTTACTGTATAATTGAAGTTAAACGGGACATGTTTATACAGCTACGCCGATAGTTTGTGTTGCTGCATAACCTGCTGTAATACTACCAGTGAGCGTCATTGTTTGATTGGCCAAATCTGTTGCAGAATTACCAAACACGCTGTCATTGGCATTTCTTGTAGTGTTTATTGTTCCGTTATATCCATCGGTAACATGTATGGCATCTGAAATTGTTTCAGGCATTGTAAGCTGTCCGATTTTGACGAGTGCAGTGCCATTGTAAACTTCAAAATGGAAATGTGTGGCCCTTGATGCATACCAGCCGGGATAAATAGTAGTAAACACCAACTGCCCGTTTGCATCTGTTGTTTGATATCCTCTTAACCAGGTTGAACCAACATAACCCTGGGTTCCTAACACACCAGGCTGATTACCGTACCCTGAGTAATAACCTTTCGCATTGCAGTGCCATATATCAATGCGGTAGCCACTTAACAGCGCACAGCTATTGTTTGTGTTAACCAATGTAAAAGTGATAGTAAGTGGAACACCGGTTTGGCCACCGGTAATGTCTGACCGGTTGAGGGGGTTGGTTATTTCTCCACCGGGATAAGGATAAGGACCTTCTGTTTCTGTTGGTGCAATGACGCACGATCCTGTTGTACCCGAAGTATTTGTTGTACTGGTTACTGCCGTAGTAGTATCGGCTTTTTTACAGGCGTCGATAACAAGTGCAGTACTAAACAAGCCAATTGAGTTTTTTAAAAAAATTTTACGTTGCATCGTTTTAATTTATTTTTATGAGTTGGAAATTTAATTGGCGGTGTTATGCAGCTCAGTCAGGCTCATATCAATCCGCAATGTTACTGACGGGGAAAAATAAAAATGGGTTGGGTTGAATAAATTCTTTACCGGCAAAAACGGGTAAAGTACCGGTAAACTAAATTTAAAAAAATGAAAAACTAAAAGTGATTTGCAAGAAAAAAGTGAAGGAATTTAAAAAACATTTTACCCTAAAAAAAGTAGTGGCCAGTGATAAAAATCACCGGCCTTGCTTACCTCTGAAACCACAAGAAAAATCTTTAGTTAATTATTTATAAGGATATATTTATTGTATTTTTTTAAACAGCACACGCAGGACATTGCCTTTGTGGAAGAGTTTTCATTAAGATAGGAGGAAATGGCATATGCAAGCAGGGTGTAAAAATAATATATTTTCTGGATAAATATAATTTTTTTTATTTAGATACGTTGAGCCCTGCTAATTATTTGTTTGCAGGCGCAATTACACAGTATTTATAAATAGTGTCAATGCATTTAGTAATTTTACAGGCCTTTTAAGGCACTCATTTTTTATTTTAATAAGATTGGCTGTTCAAAAATTGGTCCCTAAATTCATCCAGTCTCCGGCAAAACGCATCTAATTAATTTTAGTTAATGTTACACCCGCAAACGCCTAAAACCACATTCGCTTCAAGATTAATATTGTTAGTTTTGTAAACAGATTGTTTTATTAAAATACAATCCCTAAAAATTAAATAATAATAATCAAGCCTTCCCATAACAGTTATCTCTTTTTTAAAAAATCACGAAACAATGAGTACAGACAAAAATGCCATCGCAGAAAAAGCCGTTGCGCATATTATGCAGCATGACCTGTTTAGCCAGTGGCTTGGTATTGAAGTATTGGAAGCAAAAGAAGGCTTTAGTAAAATAAAAATGACGGTGCGCAAAGAGATGATCAATGGATTGGGCATTGTACATGGCGGCATTGCGTTTTCACTGGCCGATACCTGTTTTGCATTGGCATGTAACAGCAGAAATACCTTATCAGTAGCCCTGGATACGGCGATTAATTTTGTAAAGCCCGTGCATATTGAAGATATACTGACGGCCCAGGCAACCGAAATTCACAACGGGAAAAATACCGGGCTTTACCAGGTAACCGTTACCAACCAGCAACAACATGTGGTGGCCGTTTTTAAAGGCACCTGTTTCCGTACCAATAAACAGTTAACTCAATTATAAGTTTATAAAAAGTTAGCGGTTTACCATTAAGTGCCATACCATCCCCAAAAAAACCGACCTTCGCAACAATAATGGAAAAGTCAAATTTTATAGATTACATCAGAATTTTTTGCCGCAGTGGCCACGGGGGGCCAGGTAGCAGGCATTTTATGCGTACGAAATATAACGCCATGGCCGGCCCGGATGGTGGTGATGGTGGCAGGGGCGCTCACATTATTTTGAGGGGCAGTTCTCAATTATGGACATTGCTTCACCTTCGCTATTACAAAAATGTATTGGCTGAAGATGGAGAAAGTGGTAGCAAAAACAACAGTACCGGCCGTTTTGGTAAAGATATTATTATTGAAGTACCGCTTGGTACCATCGCCCGTGACGAAGCAACAGGACAAAAAGAAGTAGAAATATTGGAAGACGGCCAGGAAGTGATTTGGGTAAAAGGTGGTCGTGGAGGGCTGGGAAATGCCAATTTTAAAACTGCCACTAACCAGGCGCCTGAATATGCGCAGCCCGGTGAAGAAGGAACGGAAGGATGGAAATTACTGGAATTAAAAGTATTGGCCGATGTTGGCCTGGTGGGTTTCCCCAACGCGGGCAAATCAACTTTGCTGTCTGTAATTACAGCTGCTAAACCAAAAATAGCTGACTACGCTTTTACCACATTGGTGCCACAATTGGGCATGGTAGAGTATCGCGATGGTAAAAGTTTTTGTATTGCTGATTTGCCAGGCATCATTGAAGGTGCGGCTGAAGGAAAGGGACTGGGGCACCGGTTTCTGCGCCACATAGAACGCAACTCCATTCTGCTTTTTTTAATACCAGCTGATTGTGCTGACCATAAAAAAGAATTTGAAATATTGGTAAACGAACTTGAACAATACAATCCCGAAATGCTGCAGAAAGATTTTGTAATTGCCATCAGTAAAAGTGATATGCTGGATGCAGAATTGAAAGCTGATATTGGAAAAGAGCTTCCTCAAAAAATACCCCATATTTTTATCTCATCTGTAACAGGCCAGGGATTACCCGAATTAAAAGATTTGCTTTGGTCGGTGATGAATCAACAGGTTCAAAAATAACAAGCACTGAACAGCATTCTAAAATACCTCAAAGATTTTTACGCCAAAGAATTTAACTGGTTGTATTTTTTTCTGATTGCATTGATGCTGGGATGTCTCATCTACCTTAATTATTGGCACAACCTGGAAAAAAAATATGCTGCTGGCCCAGCCACCAGGCTCGGTAGGTTTACAGGCTATTACCTGCTTTATTTTATTCCATTTGCCAGCGCTTTTTTTTTGCAGTTACTTTTTTTTAAAGATTGCAGTTATTATAAAGATGCATGGTTCTGGATCATTCTTTTTTTGGCGCCGGCTTTATTTTCCTTCAGGGTAAATTTTAACTGGCACCAGCAATGGATTATAAACACATGGTCTGGCCCCATCCGTTTATTTTACCTGCATTGCTTTAATTGGGTAGTACGCGTTTTTGTTTTACTAATCCCGGTATTTTTTATCTGGTTGGTGAAAGACAAAAACGTACAGCCTTTTTATGGCACCAAAGCGCTTGATAGCCTGCAACCTTACCTGCTGATGGTACTTGTGATGATACCCTTGCTGGCATTGGCCGGTACGCAAAGCGACTTTTTACAAGTGTATCCAAAAGCAAAACTGATTGATAAAATACCAGCGCAAAACTGGACAGATAAGGCCCGGTACATTGTTTTTGAATTGTGCTATGGCTTTGATTTTGTAAGCATCGAATTTTTCTTCCGTGGATTTTTAATACTTGCCCTGATGCGTATTTGTGGTATGCATTGCATTATTCCCGTGGCCTGTTTTTATTGCGCTATTCATTTGGGCAAACCGATGGGCGAAGCCATCAGCAGTTTTTTTGGCGGCAGTTTTTTAGGAATTGTGGTGTATAATACAGGCAGTATCTGGGGTGGCCTAATTGTGCATTTAGGTATTGCGTGGATGATGGAGGCCGTTGGATGGCTTGGGCTTCTTTTGAGTAAAATAAAACCAGCTTAGCCTGGTAAATTTAAACCCACTTTCTCTAATTTTATTCCATTCTGCTAAAGACTTTTCATCTTTATTTATGTTAGATTTTGCGCTTGCATTTTGCCATGGAAGCTAAAGCTGAATTAAAAAAATGCAGTACAAGTGTGCGACGCAACGATGTACCACAGGGCATTTTAGCTCAAGTAATCAATTTTTTTTAGTATTTCGTCGTAAAAATTTGTTATTCAGTCGTAAAAATTATAGGCAATTTATTTTTTACAAATAATAGACTTAATTTTAAAAACCACGATGAGAAAAACTATACTTCTTTTTTTATTACCTTTTACAAGTATCCTGTTATGGGGTTGTCCATATGACTCACCGTATGGCATTGACGCGACTGCCCAGGAAAATATTGACGAAAGTTTATTAGGCAGCTGGGCCACGTTTGTTGCCAAACCTGCGTACGACCAGCAACATATGGAAGATCCTGTAAAAATAATTTTTTCAAGAAACACTGACCAGGAATATAATATTGCCATCACCGGTTATATTGATGAATTGAAGCCTTACCATGTTATAACCAATGATACCATCAAGGGAACCGCATTTATTTCTACTGTTTCCAACAGGCAGTTTTTAAACATTTTTATAAAAGGCAGAATGTACATTGCAGAGGTAAAACGGGCAAATGATAATTTATCTATTCTTTGCCTGGCAGAGAAATTTACCGTACGTTTTATAAAAAACAGCAAAGACCTGCGACGGGAAGTAGAGTTTCATTGCAAGTTTGACGCAGCCCCCAGCTACGATGATTTTTTTGTCACCAAAAATCTAAAAAAAGTAAATTGATTTTTGCAGTTGCATATTTACCGCTTCGTTAACAATTACTATTTTCCACTAACTACCGCAAATTATCGGCAATGATGTAATTTGCTTATTCATTTAACCATTGCGCATGCCAACCAGTAAAATTGCCGGAATCGGAATGTACGTTCCGCAAAATAAAGTAACCAACGAAGACCTTAAACAATTTATGGATACTTCGGATGAATGGATCCAGGAACGGACTGGTATTAAGGAACGCCGCTATGCTCATCGCACCAATGAAACAACTACCACAATGGCGGTGGAAGCTGCAACAATTGCTATTGAAAGAGCAGGCATAACTGCAACAGATATTGACTTTATTGTTTTCGCCACCTTAAGCCCCGACTACTATTTTCCAGGTTGCGGAGTATTGGTGCAACGAGCTATGCAAATGAGAGAAATCGGCGCACTTGATATCCGCAACCAGTGCAGTGGTTTCGTGTATGCGTTATCGGTAGCAGACCAATTTATAAAAACAGGCATGTATAAAAATATACTGGTTATCGGCAGTGAAAAACATTCATTTGGTTTAGATTATAGCACCCGTGGCAGAAATGTATCCGTCATATTTGGTGATGGCGCAGGTGCCGTGGTATTGCAGGCAACAGAAAAGGCAGGCCAGGGAATTTTAAGTACGCATTTGCACAGCGATGGCCAAAGTGCTGAATTGCTGGCCATGTATAACCCGGGTACACATGCCAACCATTGGGTTACCAATCCGGTTGCCAGTTATAATGATGCACCGGCGGGTGATATGTTTATGACCAAAGAAATGATTGACAAGGCCGAAAATTTTCCTTTTATGGACGGACCTGCCGTGTTTAAAAAAGCCATTGTAAAATTTCCGGAAGTAATAGCAGAAGCACTTGCAAAAAACAATTTGGCAACAACAGATATTAATTTACTGGTACCCCACCAGGCTAACCTGCGCATCAGCCAGTTTGTTCAGCAAAAGCTGGGTTTACGGGATGACCAGGTGTTTAATAATATTCAGCAATATGGCAATACTACGGCCGCTTCTATCCCTATTGCTTTATGCGAGGCGTGGGAAAAAGGAAAAATAAAAGAAGGTGACGTGGTTTGCCTGGCTGCATTTGGCAGCGGATTTACCTGGGCCAGTGCTTTAATGCGCTGGTAAAATTAGTGCAACAGAAATAACTGGCTATATAATTCAGTGCAACAAAAAACGAGTGCATTGTTGTTATTGCCATCTAATTGCTTACCTTTTTTTTATTGCACGAGACTGTTGAGCCTTTACTTTAATTTATGTTTTCACTAAAGTCACTTATTCATGCCGCGTAAAATTATTTATTTTATTAACCCTATTTCAGGTACAAAGAATAAGGCCCCTATCTTAAAAATAATCGAAGAAAGAACCCGGCAACAAAATATTCCGTACGAAATTTTGCATACCAATGCACAGGGCAATTACCATTTTTTAAAAGATAAAATTGAGCAGGAAGCTATCACAGATATTGTAGTATGTGGTGGAGATGGCACAGTTAGCCAGGTAGCGGCCACGTTAATGGAAGAAGATGTAAATATTGGCATCATTCCCATGGGATCAGGCAACGGTCTGGCATTAGCGGCAAAAATTCCAAAAGAAATTAACAAAGCCCTGGATGTGATTTTTACAGGTAGATCAAGATATATTGATTCGTTTTTTATTAATGAAACATTCAGCTGTATGCTATGCGGGCTGGGGTTCGATGCACAGGTGGCCCATGATTTTGCCAGGCAATCGTCCCGTGGACTAGGTACCTATATTAAAAAAACAATTGAAAATTTTATTACTGCTAAACCTTATTCCTTTGAAATTGTAAATAAGGGGAAATCATTTGCTGCTGAAGCTTTTTTTATTAGCATAGCCAACAGTAACCAATTTGGTAACCAGTTTACCATTGCACCAAAAGCCAGTTTAAATGATGGGCTGCTGGATATTGTGGTAGTAAAGAAAATGAGTAAACTACGCATGTTGCTGGCTATTGCCAGGCAGGTAACGGCCGGTAAAATAAACGAACACGACGAAAAAACGTTTCATGAAAAGGATGTACTTTATTTTCAAACGCCGCAATTGATTATTCACAATCTTGACAGGGCGCCCCTGCATGTAGACGGAGATCCGGCACATACAGCCAAAAAACTAGTCATAAAAATAATACCCGATGCCTTTAAATTAATACAGCCTGCGGACGAAATAACTAAGGTAAAATAATGTAACTTCAGTTACAGATTGTTAACAGCTTAAACCTAAAACCAATGCGTACAGTTGCAAACATATTAATGAGTAAGCCGCCGGCATTTAATTTTGTAGACCCCGATGCAAAAGTGATTGAAGCTTTGCACATCATGAATTCAGTTAACCTTAGCTACCTGGTAGTGTACAAGAATGATACTTTCTATGGCATTTTTTCTGAAAGGGATTATAGCCGCAATGTTATTTTAAAAGGTTTACACAGCGACAGTTGCGCTGTTAAGGAAGTAATGAGTGTATCGCTGCCGGTAATTGCCATGCAGGATACTGCAGAGCATTGTATGGAATTACTAAATACACATAAAACCCGCTACCTGATTGTATTTGAGGATAACCAGTTTAAAGGCGTTGTAACTATCAACGACATACTAAGAGAAGCACTTAAGAGCAAGGAAATGGTATTTGATGAACTAACGCTCAACCAGGCAATGGAATGGCAGGATAAGATTTTTTAAACTTGTTGTAATGTGTTTTATCAAAAAACCTGTTGTAACAAACAGGTTTTTTTATTTAAGCAAGGTTAACAATTCTTTCAATACCTGCTGGTTATTTGCTGCATTAAACGAGGCAATTACATCTACCTTTTCAGCCGCAGTTAAATGAAAATTCAGTGCTGCACCCTGGTCACCTATTTTAGGAGTATATATAAATTCCAGCCGGTGCAAATTTGCCCTGGTTTGTTCGGGTATGAAACTGTAGGCCTGGTTTTGAAAATAATCCTGTAAATGAAACCAATTGTGTTGCAGCATAGTGGCTGGCTTTACCAATATATCTGTTATAGTGCCTGTTTCAAGTGGATGCTGCCAGTTATCTTTTTCCCTGTCACGTATTTGTACAATTAAAACACCACTGGTGTTTTCAGCAAGCCATTCTTTAAAATTGTCGATAAAGCGTAACGTAGATTCCTGGCCGAAATTATCCCTTAACCCTGCATCCATCACATCAATTACCGGGTTACTGGGCAACCACACATTAGGCAACACATAGGGAAACGTAGCGTTCATGCGCATGGCAGTAAGCAACCGTAAGTTCATCGGGTCCTGTTGCTGAAACAATGCGGCGAAATCAATTGCATCCGGGCTAACACCGCTATCATTTTCAAAAGCCCTCGGCTTCATCATAAAACTAAGCGGCTGTGTGCCAATCATCATTTTGCGCCCATCTGCTGTAACCACAGAGTTAAATATCATCATTGGAATGGCCGCTGTTTTTTCATCAACCGCGTAATCCTTTAACTGCAGGTTTAAAATTTTGCCGGAATTTTCGTTGAGCTTTTCTTCAAAAGCATACCCACGATCTTTGATATAACTGTAAGGCCCTACCGAAAATTTTTGTGCCGGAGAAAAAATATCCCTGTTGATCATGGATGAAAAAACAGGGTTCAGTAAATCCTGTGCAATATTGTCCCTGTAGGCTTCCTGGTGAAGATTTAGGTTTTGCCCCTGTAATTTTCTTCTATACAATTCCCTGTAATATGCTGCCGACAGCATACCGCCGCTGGCGCCGCTTATTAAAAACGTTTGGCGCATCAGCCTGCCGCCTGTAATACTATCGAGTTGTTGCAGGGTATTCATTACAAACGTAGTGCTCCGCAATCCGCCACCGCTAACATTTAAAAACAGGATGGCGGGCTTATCCTGTTGCTGTTTTTTTTTCCAGTTATTCAACACCTGGAGCATGTTGTTTTTATCTGCCGTTATATTGGCTGGCGAACAAATTTGCTGCAGGGCCTGGCGGCTGTATTGCGGTCGCTGATCTTTATTGGTGTAGTTTATACCATAGGCTTTGTTGCGTGGATCGATGATTTCTTTCTGATATAAAATATTCAATATAGCAACAAGGGCAATTACAAAAAGCAGGCTCCAGCTTTGTAAAAAATAAGTCAATGCGCCAATAACAGCCACCATTAAGGCAAAGAAGACAACGATGCTTGCAGCGGCAGGTGGCTGAAAAAACTTTACATCTAAAAAAAATCCACATACAATCAAAAAAATAAAAGCGAGAATGATACCCACCATGGCGGCAAAGTGGTGTCGTTTAAAAATAGTGTCTAAAAAATCCTGGTTGTAATGCGTTACTGACCGGGCTTTGCGAAATTTAAAACGGCCACTCAGGAAATAACTCACCTTCATACCAAAGCCATCGGCATGCTGTTTTTTTGCCGGATCAAAATTACTTCTGAAAAATTCAGGATTGGCAACTACCGGGGTAATCGTTCGCAAAATAGTTCTGTCAACGCCAAAAAAGAAGGCAAAGGAAAAAGCCACCAGGGCTATAAATCCACCCAAAAAACCAAGTATCAGGGCCACTTCTTCACCTGTACTCAACAGCTCTTTGTAAGTATTAAACTGTATGGACTTCACTAAATAAAATGCGAGGAAAAATAAAGGCAGCAATCCATTGTTGATGCAGTATTTCAGAAAGGGCGTAGATGCTGTTGCCAAAAACTTGAACCGGCGGGTATGCAAAATAAAAGTGGTTATATTCCAGCTCATAAAAAATACACCCATTGCAATCCCCACCGCGGAGGCGCTAAGTGCATTTACTTTGCCCAGGTATTCCGGAACAAAAAACAAAGCATCCGCCCCAAAATTTTTCATAAAGCCACTGTTGATAGTGCTCGCCATCAGGAACCAAAAAATCAACAATACCTGGTACTTTCTAAAATGCAGGATCAGTAACTGAATGGGGAAAGAATAAAATATATTCCTCAGCAAAAGCTTCATGTATATGGACTTTTTTTAAATGTACACTTATTAAACACAAGTACATAACATCCGCAACGCCGAATTATTTTGCAAGAATATTTTATTTTCTTTTTAACACAAATAAAATAGCTACCACACAGATTAATAATGACATGGCTACAAACTGGTGCGATACGCCAAGTAATACCAGCCGGGTGGGATAAGTGGCATTTAAAACGGTACATATCCCTAAAACCACCTGCACAATAACAAGCAACAATACCCATGATCGTAATTTGGTAAAGAGTAGATTGTCTTTTATAGCCGAAGCTGCAAAATACCAATACATAATCAGTGCAAAAAGCAGGTAAGCCAGGCCACGGTGTATAAAATGAATGGTAATTTTATTATTCAGCAAATTTTTGGAAAAGGGCGATAGTTCAGCTAACCCGCCAGGAATGATTTGGCCGTTGATATCCGGCCAGGTGGGAGCGGTGGAAGCCGCCCTGAGGCCCGCCATAAATGCGCCGTAAATTAACTGGAAAAACAATATAATAACAATAGCCAGCATTATTCCCTGAAGCCTGGCATTAATCACTTTTTTTGCCGGCGCTTGCAACAACCCAAGTGCAAACCATAAGGTATAACATAGCAACCCCAAGGCCGCGATAAAATGGGTGGCCAATTCTATATGGCCTACGAAATATTTTTCAGGTACGAGCCCGCTTTTTACCATAAACCAGCCAATGACGCCTTGTACAGCACCCAATAAAAATAATATTACCATCGGCAAAATCATTTTTTTATTGAATTTTTTAGTAGCCAAAAAATATATAAAGCCAATCAAAAAAACCAACCCCATCGTTCTTGCCCACAAACGGTGAAACCATTCCCAAAAAAATATGTCTTTAAAATCGCTGAGCGAAAAATTTTGGTGCACATATTTAAACTGGTCTGTTACCTTATAGCGATCAAATTCTGTCTGCCAGGCTACGTCGTTTAAGGGAGGCAATGCTCCTGTGATGGGCTTCCATTCCGTAATGGAAAGGCCAGATTCTGTTAACCGGGTAATTCCACCTATCAGCACTTGTATTACAATCATTGCCACCCCGGTCAACAGCCAAAAAGCTACCTGTTTATTATTTCGTTGCTCTATAATTTTATCCATAGCGGTGCAAATTTAGCGCAGCGATGGCTGTATTTACACAATGAATTAGTTTTTGCATTTTTTAATGGATATTTGTTCCACATGTTACTTTCTTATTATCAAAAAGAATTAATTGAAGCCGGGTTAGACGAAGCCGGAAGAGGATGTTATGCAGGGCCGGTATTTGCCGCTGCCGTTATTTTGCCGTTGGATTTTTGCCATCCTTTGTTAAATGACAGCAAGCAGTTAAAAGAAGAAGAGCGGAACCTGCTTCGTCCCATTATTGAAAGTGAAAGCATTGCATTTGCGGTGGCATCAATTGATAATGATGAAATAGACGCCATCAATATTTTGCAGGCATCTTTTAAAGCCATGCATCTGTCACTTGATAAATTAGCCGCAGTACCGCAATTACTGCTGGTAGATGGTAACCGTTTTAAAACTTACAGAAATCTTCCTCACCAGTGTATTATTAAAGGTGATGGGTTGTATGCTTCCATTGCCGCAGCCAGCATTTTAGCTAAAACTTACCGCGACGAATATATGCAGCAGCTGCATCAGCAATATCCCCACTATGGCTGGCATAATAATAAGGGCTATGGCACTTCCTTTCACCGGGATGCTATTGCAGCTCACGGCTTATGTTGCTACCACCGCAAAAGTTTTGATATTTCTCCCATCCCTTTCGCTGAACAATAATTTTCTTTTCATTTCGTGTGATTAAACTTTGTATACCGGATACCGTCTGTGCATAAGCAAGCAGTTATTGCTTATTAGTAACCCCAACAAATGCATCACCAATTACCACGCATATTTTGCGAGTGTACGTTGGGGGCCAGTGTAAGGTTTCTTTTCAAGAAAATTTTTAACCCTATATATTTTTTAAAACAAAACACTAAATCAAAAACCAATTATTATGACAATTAAAATTGCAATCGCAACATTCGTACTCGCACTTGGTATAACAAGTGCAAATGCACAAACCCATACGGTAGCCCATCGCCAGCACCAACGCATTCGCCAGGGTGTTAAAAGCGGCGAGTTAACAAAAACAGAGGCGACTAACCTGCGCAACGATCAAAAAGAAATTCGCCAGGAAAAGCAAGCAGCCAAAGCTGATGGCGTAGTAACCAAAGATGAAGCGAAAGACATCCGGAAAGATCAAAAGCAGGAAAGCCGAAAAATCTTCCGTAAAAAGCATAACGAAAGGGAAAGAAATTAAATTTTTATAAGCGGGGATTAATCTTCAGGTACTGGCATTGGCTGGTACCTTTATTTATTATTGCAAGCCGGCATTTTTAAAATTCCGCTTGTTTAAGCTGTCCACTCTCCCGCTCCCTGCCGGGTAATAACCCAGTTGTCTGTTACACAATCTACAATGGTTGAAGGGATCATACCCCCTGTTCCGCCATCAATCACCATATCCACCACATGACCAAATTTTTCGTGAATAATCTCCGGGTCTGTATATTCTTCCACCATCTCGCCCGGTAGCGATGTGCTTAAAATTGGGTGACCCAACACATCCAGTATATCCCTGCATATAACGTTATCGGGTATACGCAAACCAATAGTACTTTTCTTTGTCTGTAAAATTTTAGGCACCTGTTTACTGGCCGGTAAAATAAAAGTATAAGGGCCGGGCAAATAACTTTTCAGCATTCTGTAAAGAGGGGTTCCTATGCTTTTGGTGTAGTCGCTCAAATGGCTAAGATCGCGGCAAATAAAGCTCAGCTGAACTTTGGCCGGATCAATATTTTTAATGGTGCAAATCCTGTCAATTGCCTTATGCTGAAAAATATCACAGCCCAAACCATAAATGGTATCGGTTGGATAAATGATAACGCCACCATCGTTTAGGCATTCAGTTACCTGTTTAACCAGCCTTGGCTGCGGATTTTGTGGATGTACCTGGATGAGCATAGATTCTATTTTATATAGTAGCAAAGGGGCGAATAACATTCGGTATTGGGTGGTTACCCTTGCTGCAATGGTGTAACGAAGTTAGCTTAAGCCTGCCAATACCCCCACAGTTATGTTGCATGCTGGTATGTAGCTGCACTTAACAAAAAAGTAGATGAACCGGCTATGCGCTGCCACTGTGTTTGAAGTAAAAACCATTACTTTTGCAGCTTATTGCACATTTTTCAGCACCCAAAACCAAAACAGGATATGTCGTTAATTTCAGTAGGTACTATGGCGTTTGATGCCATTGAAACTCCCTTTGGAAAAGTAGATCAGATTATAGGTGGTTCAGGCACCTACGTAGCGTATGCAGCAAGTAATTTTATTACCCCGGTTCAACAAATTTCTATTGTTGGTTATGATTTTCCGGCAGAGGAAATGGACCTGTTAAAAGCACGGGGTGTACAAATGGAAGGCGTGGAAGTAGTGCCTGATAAAAAATCGTTTTTTTGGAGTGGTAAATACCATACAGACATGAATACCAGGGATACGCTGGTTACCGACCTGAATGTATTGGCAGATTTTAACCCTGTGGTGCCGGAAAGCTACCAGGGTGCTGAGTTTTTAATGCTGGGCAATCTGTCACCGGATATTCAGTTAAGCGTCATCAGCCAGTTAAAACAAAGACCCAGGTTAATTGTAATGGACACCATGAATTTTTGGATGGAAATTGCATTGGATGGGTTGAAGCAGGTATTAAAAAAAGTAGATGTGCTAATGGTAAATGATGGCGAAGCCAGGCAGCTGAGCGGAGAAGTATCGCTTGTGAAAGCCGCCAAAGTTATTATGGAAATGGGACCCGCTTTTTTAGTTATTAAAAAGGGAGAACACGGCGCATTATTATTTCATAAAAACCATATTTTTTCTGCACCGGGTTTACCATTGGAGGAAGTATTTGACCCAACAGGTGCCGGAGATACTTTTGCAGGCGGTTTTATCGGCCACCTGGCCAAAACAAAAGACATCAGTTTTTCCAATATGAAAACCGCTGTAATTGTAGGCAGTGCAATGGCCAGTTTTTGTGTTGAGAAATTTGGCCCCAACAGGATGAAGGAAATTACCAAAACAGATATAGATGCCCGGCTGGATGAATTTGTACAGCTGGTAAACTTCGAGATTGACGTGGTGTCATAACCCGTTAAAAATTTATTATAAAAGCCGGTGTTCGCAATGCCGGCTTTTTAATTTTTGATACATTTACAGGCCATCAAATTACCGGCCCTAAATTTATTACCGATGCATAAAAAAATCGTTGCACTGTTTTTATTGGTTCTGTTTTTTACTGCGGCAAAAGCGCAGCCTAACCCACCACATCCCAAATTAAAAGGATGGCATTTACTCAATTACCAACAGGATGGTTACGTTGGCACGGGCGTTAAAGAAGCCTATGAATTATTAGCTGGTAAAAAAAGTACACAGGTAATTATTGCCGTAATAGACAGTGGCATTGACACATTGCATGAAGACCTGAAAAGTATTTTGTGGACGAACCCCAAAGAAATTCCGGGTAATGGAAAAGATGATGATGGCAATGGATATACTGACGATATTCACGGCTGGAATTTTTGCGGTGCGGCCAATGGAGAAAACCTTGGTGTAAATACCCATGAAATCAGCCGGGTTTACCATCATTTTAAAAATGAGTTTGAAGGCAAAGTGGAAACTGAAATCCCCGCAGAAAAAAAGTTTCTTTTTCATCAATGGCAGCGGGCGCAAAAACTACTTGATAAAGCTTATAGTGAATATAAAAAAAGCTATCCGGGCATTGACAACTTTTCTACCGGCTTAAATACTACCAACAGGCTTATCACTACCTATCTTAATAAACCAAGTTTTACAAAAGCCGATATTGTAAAGGTAAAGTCAACTGATAGTCTTGGCTGGGCAATGGCCGTTTGGAACGACCTGTTTACAATGACTAGTGACAGCAATGCAACCAATACTGCTTTCATTGGTGAAATCGATTCATACAAAAACAATTTGCTCGCCAATAAAAAAAGGATGGAAGAGGAGCCGGTGGATTACCGGGGCGCTATGACAAAAGATAAATACGAAGACATTACGGACAGCGTCTATGGCAATAACAATTTGTACGATCATGCGGGCAATCATGGTACACATGTTTCAGGGATAATTGGGGCGGTTCGCAACAATCACATTGGTGTAGATGGTATCGTGGATAATGTACGCATCATGTTTATCAGGGCCGTACCAGGTGGTGACGAACATGACAAAGACGTAGCACTCGCTATTCGCTATGCGGTGGATAACGGTGCAAAAATTATCAACATGAGTTTTGGTAAACCCGTTTCGCCTTATAAAAAAATGGTGGATGATGCCGTTAAATATGCCGGCGAACGTGGCGTTTTGCTGGTACACGGCGCAGGCAATGATGCAGAAGATATCGTTAAAGAACCTTTTTATCCAAGTCCCGTTTTTATGGACGGCACCAGGGCAACTAATTATTTAACCATTGGCGCAAGTGGCGATTACAGTACCGGTTCACTTACCGCCTCCTTTTCCAACTACGGCCAGTTGGTTGATATTTTTGCCCCGGGTGTGTACATTAACTCAACTACGTTCAGCAATGGTTACGAAGCTTTTGATGGTACCAGTATGGCGAGCCCGGTGGCAGCGGGCGTAGCAGGTTTATTAAAATCTTATTTCCCGCAATTAACGCCGGAACAAATAATTGACTTGTTAATGAAAACAGGATACCCGGTAAAAGAAAATGTAACTGTGCCTGGTGGAGATAAAAAAGTGCCGATGCTGCAATTGTGCAGAAGTGGTAAAATCATCAATGCCTATGAAGCTGTAAAACTGGCGCTTAAACAATATGGCGGCCAATAAAACAGCTTGTTAAAAAAAGCAGGCAACTGTTTTAAGTTGATTAAATTTGTATCATAATTAGTAATTGATGATAGTAATTGAAATTTTCGCACTTGTTTTTCTATGTAGAAATAACGGGTTGTTGGCCGAACGTAAAGGGCTGTCGGCAACTAAATGGAAATGGTACACAGTAGCGGCGTGGATGATAGCAGAACTGGCGGGCCTTATTTTCGGATTAGCGTTATTTGGCATGAAGGATTTATACGCTTTATCAGCACTTGCATTAGTCAGTGCTTTTGGTGGGTATTTATATGTTAACGCCTTGCTTAAAAAAATGCCTGATGATGTTGAAGAGGATGTAGATAAAATAGGCATCAGCGATTTGCAGCCGCCCCGCAAAGAAGAACGGGAAATATAATAACCAGTAGCCCTCAGGGGCTTTTTTTTGTTAGCATTTGATTAATAACTTTAATGCTTTACAAACCTTTACTTTGCTAACAGCCAACAAACTGAAATTATTTATAATGATGACAAACAGATTTTATAAAATTATCGTTTTTTATATTTTTTTTACCGCAGCTTTTACCTCTCTTCAGGCACAACATATTGATTCGTTATTAAGTCTTTTGGATGAAAATTATCCGCAGGAGAAAATTCACCTGCACATGGATAAACTCAATTACAATCCCGGTGAAACCCTTTGGTTTAAAGCTTATATTACTGCAGATAACCAGCCCGCAGCACTTAGTAAAACCTGCTATGCAGAACTGGTAGATGAAAAAGGCACCCTGCTAAAAAGGCAAATAATGCCGGTGCTGGAATCCGGCGCGGCATCAAGTTTTGATTTGCCTGATACCTTGCATGGCAACAAATTATACATACGGGCTTACACATCCTGGATGATGAATTTTGATTCTTCCCTGTTTTATATGCACCCGGTACATATTATACCTTTAAAATCTACCTTAAAAAAAGTCGCTGTAGCTCCTACTTACATACTTACCTTGTTTCCCGAAGGTGGCGATCTTGTTGAGCAGATTAGTTCACTTGTAGCGTTTAAAGCCACCGACCAGGAGGGTACGCCCATTGCTGTTACAGGAAACATTGTAGATGATAACGGCAAAACCGTGACTTCTTTTTCGTCGGCGCATGATGGTATGGGCTATTTCTCTTTAGTGCCGGTGGCCGGGGTGAAATATAAAGCCGTATGGAAAGATAAAAAAGGGGCGCAGCATCAAACAGCGTTGCCGGATGCAAAAAAAGATGGCCTTACATTAAGTACCATTTATGCTGACCGCCGCATACAATATACCCTCACCCGGCCGGAAGTTGAATCGCCCGCTGCGGCGCAGTATTATGTAATAGCCCAAATGCAGCAACGGGTTGTTTACAGCGCAAAAATAAATCTTACAAAAAAAAATACGGTTACCGCGCCTATTGTAACTGATAGTATGCCTACCGGAGTTTTACAACTAACCGTTTTCAATGCAGAACAACTACCGGTGGCGGAAAGAATCGTCTTTGTCAATAACAATAATTATTTTTTCAATACCGATTTACATGCGGTGGAAAAAAACATGGCGAAACGGGCCCGCAATGTGTTGCAGATAGATGTAGGTAATAACCTGCTTACTAATTTATCGATATCCGTAACGGACGAAGGCATCAATCCGGTAAGCAATAATGAAGAAAACATTTTCACACAACTTTTGCTCAGCGGCGATTTGAAAGGGTATGTTTATAACCCGGCCTATTATTTTTCAAGTGATGAAGATTCCGTTAAGCAACACCTTGACCTGGTGATGATGACCAACGGCTGGAGAAGGTTTAAATGGGAAAATGTATTAGCCGAAAAATGGCCCGTACTGACTATTTCGCCTGCAGATTATATTTCTATTAAAGGCAAGGTGCTGGGTTTATCTAAACTGCAGTTAAGCAATAAGGATTTAACCGGCATTTTAAAAACAAAAACCAATGCGCCCCAGTTTTTAAACATCCCTATGACCAGGGATGGACAATTTAAACTGAACAAACTTTACTTTTTTGATACTGCGAAATTGTATTACCAGTTTAACAATGATAAAGATAAAACGCTTACCAGCGCAGCAAGTTTTGCTTTTGAAAACGGCTTTGTAAAATCTCCTTCGCAATCAGTTAATTTGCTGTCAGCTTTATACGCTCCTTCAAAAACAGATAGTTTAATATTATTAAGAAGCAGTACCCTGGCGAGATTACAGCGGGAGCAGAACGAGCGCAATAAAATACAAACACTCAGCACGGTGGTTGTAAAAACCAAACAAAAAAGCTTAAAACAAAAAATGGACGAAGAGTATACTTCAGGTTTGTTCAGTGGTGGTGATGGATATACTTTTACAACAGAAGATGATCCTTTTGCAAAATCGGCGCAAAGCGTTTTACAATACCTTCAGGGCAAAGTAGCAGGCTTACAGATATCCACTACAGGTGAAGGTGGCGCTACCTGGCGGGGCAGTGCTACCAGCTTTTTCTTAAATGAAATCAATTCAGATGTAAACCAGTTGCAAAATATCAACATGAATGATGTCGCTATGATCAAAGTTTTTCGGCCTCCTTTTTTTGGCGCCATGGGTGGTGGTGCAGGTGGTGCCATTGCGGTGTATACCAAAAAGGGCGCTGCTTTAAATAATAACTTTAAAGGTTTGGACTTTACCAATATTGTGGGCTATTCGGTTATCAAACAATTTTATTCGCCCAATTACGAAACGGAGAATGATCCTACAGTGGCCGATTACAGAACCACACTTTACTGGAATTCATTTTTGCTGATGGACAAAAGCAACCGCCGCATTACCATTCCTTTTTACAACAGCGACAACTGTAAAAAGCTAAGAGTAATCATAGAAGGCATCAATGAATTGGGCCAGTTAACAAGAGAGGAAAAGATTTTTCAATAATATACGCTGCAACAAAAAAAGTCTGGCTGTCTCATAATCCTGAGACAGCCAGACTTTTTTATAATTAAAAGAAATTGATAATCTTATTTAGTTTATGAAGCAGGCAGCTTTTTCTTTGGCGCCATTAACAGCAACAATACAGGCAAAAGTACCAGGTTGGTTACAGTGGCTACAAACAACGTAACTGATGTAAGCCACCCCAGAGATTGTGTGCCGCCAAAGCTGCTCATGCAAAAAATAACGAACCCGGCAATAAGCACAAGTGAGGTATAAACAATGCTTAAGCCGGTACTTTTTATAGTAGCGCTTACTGTAGCCTGTACATCATTACCATACATGGGTAGTTCCTGTTTATAGTTTACTAAAAAGCGGATAGTAATATCTATGGCAATCCCCAGGGCTACACTAAAAATCAGCACGGTAGAGGGTTTAAGTGGAACGCCGGCCCACCCCATTACACCTGCGGTTATAATCAGTGGAATTATATTGGGTATTAAAGAACATAACAGTATCCTGGCCGATCGAAACAGGTATAGCATACAAACAGCTATTAGTAAAAAAGCATAAAAAATGCTTTCTTTTAAACCGTTAATAATAAAACGGCTGCCTTCTAAAAAAGTAATACTACTACCGGTAAAGGTTACTTTGTATTGTGTGCTGTCGAAAAGCTGGTTCGTTTGCTGTTGTATGCCGTTTAACAATACTGGCAGTCTTTCCGTGCCTACATCTGCCATACTAATGCTGATACGGGTTGTTTGCTTTGCAGTATCTATAAAAGAAGCCAGCATATTAGATACATTATTTTTGCTACTACTATCGCTTTTACCCGTCTTTAAATAGTCCCCTAAAAATGCAATGTCAGATGAATTGGGTAATTGATAATTGGCAGAATCGCCCTCATAAAAAGCCTGTTTTACAAACTTCAATCCTTCTCCAATGCTCAATGGCCTGTTCATTTCCTTCTGCCCGGCGACATACTGAGATAAAGAATCTATTTTACTAAAAACAGTCAACGCCCTCATACCACTAATGCCCCGCCGTTTTTTGGTATCTACCATAATTTCCAATGGCATTACACCCTTAAAATTGCGTTCAAAGAATTTAAGGTCGGTGTAAATTTTATTATCCTTGGGCAAATCATCTACTATATAGGCCACCGTTTTTAGTTTAAAGATACCTGCAATGGCTGCTGCCAGTACAACTGCGGTAATGCCAAAAACAACCCCTTTGTGGTTCATTACCCAATGCTCAATTTTTAATAGTAAATAAGTAATCCACTTGTTGCTTAAATATTTTGTTTGTACCGGTTTGGGAGCAGGCAAATAACTTAACGCGGCTGGTAGTAAAATAAATGAGATCACAAAAATCAGCATGATGCTGATACCTGCTACCACACCGAATTCTTTTAAAATAGCACTGCGGGTTAAAGCAAATACGGCAAACCCAATAGCCGCGGTGATGTTACAGAATAACGTTACCACCCCCATTTTACTCACCATATCTATCAGCGACTTATTTTTATCGTGGCTGGCTAAAAAGCCGGTGTGGTATTTATTGATAAAATAAATACAATTCGGAATGCCGATCACTACTATCAATGGAGGTGTTAATGCCGTAAGCAAAGTAATTTTATATCCAAAAAGAAACAATACTCCCACGCTCCAGATAACCCCGGAAAGTACCACCAGCAAAGAAAGCAGCATTGTGCTAAAAGATCGGAAAAATATCAGTAAAATTAATGCGCTTAAAACCAGAGACCCGATCAAAAAAAGGCGCATTTCCTTTTTAATCATGTCAGATACCAGCGTTCGTATCAATGGTAATCCACTGATATAGGTAGTAATTTTTGTTTCATTTTCAAATGCGGTAACAGCCTTGCTGATATCTCCTACAATGCGGGTTCGCTTGGGTGAACTGAGTGAATCTTTGTTAATGCGAACACCCAGCAGGTAAGCCTTGGTTTCGGGATTATATAGCAGCGTTCTGTAAAATGGAAGATTAAAAAAAAGAGCCTTGGCTGTATCCAATTCTGCCTGCGTAGAAATTGAATCTGGGAATATTTTTACAGCAACCAATTTTTCGGTTGCTTCATCTTTGTGCAGTGTTATTGAGGAAGGTACACTCAGCACATTTTCTACATTATTTACTTTTTTTAATTCTGCCTCCAGGTGCCGGTAAGCCTGGAAAGTTTTTAACTCAAAAATTTTATCTGTTTGTACGGCCACTACAAGTAGATTGCCGTCATCACCAAATTTTTGCCTGAAGGCCACGTAATCAAGATACTTCGGATTGTCAGATGGAATAGCCTTTGCAAATTCGTAACTCAAAGTTACTTTGCTGGCAAAATATCCCATTATGGCTGTAGTTGCAAACAGTATAATTAAAAGCGGTAACCGGTATTGTAACACAAATTTTGCCAGGCGTTGCCACATAGTATTGTTGTTTTATTGGTAAATCAGCTACGATTTGCAAAGAAAGACTTTTTGCACCGCTTAGCCATATCTGTTGTAGTCAATGTTGTTTAAACTATCTTCAATTTTGTATTGCGTTTTACCTGCCAGTGACAAAACGCGTCAAAATTATTTAGAAAATTTATTTTGCGCCTTTTTTGTTGCGGTTAAATAACCGGTCTGCAGGCGCCAATATCCGCCGATATTTAAACAATTTTCTGCTGTAATGACACACAAAACAAAAGGTATTGTTTTACGTACCATCAAATATGGCGAAACAAGTTTGGTTGCTACCATCTTTACCGAACTGTTTGGAGTGCAAACCTACATGGTTAATGGTGTGCGGTCATCAAAAAAATCTTCGTCCAAGGCCAATCATTTTCAGCCCGGCGCTATCCTGGATATGATTGTTTACCATAACGACCTGCACAGTATGCAGCGCATCAAGGAATTTAAATGGGATTATTTATTTGACCAGGTATTAAGTGATGTAATTAAAAACAGCATTGCACTGTACATGGTAGAACTATTGCACAAATGTTTGCCCGAGCCGGAACAAAATACACCTCTTTTTTATTTTTGCGAAGATATTTTGATACTACTGGACAAGGCTAATAAAGCGGTAACCGCCAATTTCGCCCTTTATTTTTCGCTGCAGCTTCCTCAATTTTTTGGTTTTAAAATGAATGATGACTTCAATGAGCAACAGCATATTTTAGACCTGTGGGAGGGAAATTTTGTAGGCGAACAGCCCGCCCACCCGAATTTTATTGACGGGGAACTCGCAATGGTAACCGCTCAGCTGCTAAAAGTAATGCAGCCGTTTGAGCTGGAAGATATAAAGTTGCATCATGATAAAAGAAAATTGTTATTACAATACTACCAGGATTATTATGCGCTGCACATTACTGACTTTGGCCCAATGAAAACCTTGCAGGTACTGCACGAAGTGCTGGGATGAACTCACTCATTGTATAAAATTAAAGACGATACTACAATATTCTTTTTGCGGTAGACGCTAAAGTAAGTTTTAAGTCATTTACATGATCAATCAAAACAATCCCAGGCTTTTTATTTTTTTCAAAACTTCCTAATTGGTCATCCACTTTTAAGGCCTGTGCTCCATTGATTGTGGCCCATTGTAATATTTCTATTAGAGGAATTTCTGCTGCCCCCTGTTGAATCGTCTTTACCTCGTCCAGTATACTCAGCTGCCAGTTACTGGCATAACTATCGGTGCCAATAACCAGGTTACAATTATTTTTGCGCAACATGTTAATCGGGGGGAATTGCTGCTCAATGTATTTATTGGCATTTACACACAAACAAAAGTAAAGGCTGGCCTTCTGTACATCGTACGCCTTGTAAAAATCAATATCTGCCTGGCTGGTAAACGTATTGTGAACCGCAAGTATGGATTGGTGGTTGTAAAATAAAGGTAACCAGGTTTGCAGGCTGGTTTTTCCCGTTGGTTCAAAACCGGAAATATCGATGCCGAAATTATTATATAGGTTTAAAAAATCGCCTGTTTTGTGTTGATACAATTCATTTTCCGCTACACTTTCCTGGTTATGGATAGAAATCAGCTGGTGGGCGGTGGCCATGTTAAGCTGATGGAACATCGTTTTTGAAACAGAATACGGTGCATGTGGTGATAATGAGACCGCTTGCGGCAACCGGGCTGTAAACTCGTTGTAAACCTGTTTTGCGCCATCCACCCTTGTTGCGGCAGCGGCACCTACAAATCCACTTACTTCAATAAAGTTATACCAGTATAACCTGCTTTTTTGTTTAACTGCAATTGAATCTGTTGTATTGCAGATATCGCCTACCGCCACTATACCCCCTTGAAACATTTCTGCGTCTGCCCGCTGTATAGCTTCCAGTTTCATTTCATCCAGTACACCCCTGCTCTTCATCACCTCTTGTACAAACTGCACCAGCCCTGTATTTGCGGGAATAGCCCCCTTTAAATAACTTAATTCAGTATGGCAATGGGCGTTAATAAAACCTGGTGTAAGCAAGCCATCCAAAAACTCAATTCCATCACCTGCATCGGCTTTATCAACTATATCTGTCACCACGCCTTCGGGCGTAATAATTAAAACAGTGTGCTGCGGAAATAAATCGTACCCGTTAAAAATGTTATGGGCTGTAAATTTTCTGTACAAATTGATTGGTTGATATACTGTAATTTTGCCGCCACATTGCAAAAGCAATTGGTTGCTGCAAAGTTATAGCGTACAGCCTGTTGCCAATGGATATAGCTTTGTTTATTTTGATTACACAAGACAGGCAAAAATTATTACAAAAAACAATTATTCCCTTTTAGGGAACAGAGGTACTACACTATGTTAGATAAATTAGACGCCATTAAGGGAAGATTTGACAATTTGGGAATAGCATTAACCAACCCCGAAATTGTAAGTGACAATAAGAAATTTACCGCTATCAGTAAAGAATACCGCAGTTTGGAAAAAATTGTGAATGCCCGAAACGCTTACATAAAAGTGTTGGATGATATTGAGTTTAATAAAGAAGTGCTGAATGGCGATGACGCCGAAATGCGGGACCTGGCGAAACAGGAAATTCCTACCTTGGAAGAAGGTAAGGAAGCCTGGGAAAAAGCATTGCGCAATATGCTGATACCAAAAGACCCTTATGACGAGAAAAATGCCATATTAGAAATAAGGGCGGGAACCGGTGGAGATGAAGCCTCGTTGTTTGCGGGCAACCTGTTAAGGATGTACATGAAATATTGTGAGAAAAAAGGCTGGAAAACTGCCTTGCTGAGTGAAAGTGAAGGTACGGCAGGTGGTTTTAAAGAAGTACAGGTAGAAGTAGTGGGCGATGATGTATATGGCATCTTAAAGTTTGAAAGCGGCGTTCATCGTGTACAGCGTGTACCGGATACTGAAGCCAGTGGCAGGGTGCATACAAGTGCTGCAACCGTTGCAGTAATGCCTGAAGCGGAAGAAGTAGATTTTGAATTAAAGGAAAGCGACGTTAAAATGGAAACGGCACGCAGTGGCGGTGCTGGAGGTCAAAATGTAAATAAGGTAGAAACCAAAGTTTTTTTAACCCATAAGCCAACTGGTATTGTAGTGATGTGTCAAACAGAACGCAGCCAGTTAGGCAACAAAGAAAAAGCAATGGATATGCTGCGTACAAGATTATATGATGAAGAAGTACGCAAAGCTGAGGAAGCCATCGCACATAAAAGAAAAAGTTTGGTAAGTACAGGTGACCGCAGCGCCAAAATAAGAACCTATAATTATCCGCAGGGAAGGGTTACCGATCACCGCATTGGGCTTACAGTGTATAACCTGGATAATGTACTGAACGGCGACATCCAGGAATTTATTGACGCCCTTCAATTTGCTGAAAATGCAGAGAAGATGGCAACAGAAGGATCATAGGATTTTCTTAGCTATAATATATTACATGTTAATTGCTTTTATTATTGATTTTAATTACTTTGAGCATTAAAATATAGTTTATGCTTGAAAACCTTTTTAACCTGATTAAAGAACACAGTACAGACGCGGTAATTAACAATCCCGCTATCCCAAATGAAAAAAATGACGCAGTAATTGCCGATGCAACGCACTCGGTAGCAGATGGGCTGCAGGGCGTTTTGGCCGGCGGTGGGTTGCAATCTGTTTTATCCCTTTTTAGCAATAACAATAATTCTGGGGGGAATGGATTACTCAGTAACCCCATAGTGAGTAACATTATCAACAGCTTCACAAACAAACTAACCAGTAACCATGGTATTGCTCCGGATCAGGCAGGTGGTATCGCCAGCAGCCTGATTCCTTCCGTACTAAGCAGCCTTGTGAACCGAACCAACGATCCAAATAATTCAAGCTTTAATATTGGAAGTATCATCAGTTCTTTAACCGGGGGCGGAAATGCACAGGCTGGTGCCGGTGGGTTGGATATTGGAAGCCTGGTAAGTAAATTTACAAGCGGGGGGCTAGACGCTAATAACGACGGCCATATCGGTATGGACGATCTTATCAGTAAAGTTACCGGGGGTGCTCAGCAACAACAGCAGACGCAAAGTAGTGGCGGTGGGCTAATGGATATCATCAGTGGCTTTATGAAATAGCCATTTTAAAGTATTGTTAAACCAGCCGCTAAATGGTAGTTAAATTGAATGCCGCTTTGAATTATTACTTAACTTTACAGTGTAGAAAATAATTCAATTATTGGCCTACCAAAAGTTCTTATTTATTTGATTTTAAGCAAAAAAAGGAATACTTTACATTAGGGTAATATTAACAAAGTCCCGATTTTTATGGCATTCATTTTGCAACTTTATAAATAGAACAATTTAAATTTAAAATAAACTTTTTCTCATAAGCAGTTAGTTTTGGTAAACGGCCCCGATTTCTATCGGGGCTTCTCTTTTTATGGTATTCCCATACTGTTCAATAACGAGCCTCCATTAAAGCTTTAATGGCGTAAATTAAGTTGTAAAATCTGCCTGGATCAGGCGTTGAGCCTGAAACCTATCCCGTGGATGGTTTCTAAAACGATGGAAGGATCTTCCTTGAAATGCTTTCTGAGTTTGGTTATAAAAACATCCATGCTTCTTCCTAAAAAATAATCATCCTTACCCCAAACATTTATCAACACTTCTTCTCTTTTTAAAACTTTGTTGGTATGCTGACAAAAGAAATTTAAAAGATCGGCTTCCCGTTGTGTTAACGAGATCACTTTGTCTCCATCATAAATTTTTAAATCTGCAAAAGAAAAACGCATTCTGCCGATGGCATATTCGTGAGATTTCTCAAAGTGCATTTTCTTAGTTCTTCTTAAAAAAACTTCCATCCGCATCAGCAATTCCTGCATACTGAATGGTTTTGTAATATAGTCATCTGCACCCGTTTTAAAACCGTCAAGTTTATCCTGTTCCATAGATCGGGCGGTGATAAATAAAATGGGTACCACATCACTTTTTTGGCGGATTTTTTTTGCAACAGTAAACCCGTCTTTTACAGGCATCATAACATCCAGCAAACAAATATCTACATGAGTTTTTTGGTATTGCTGCCAGGCTGCTTCACCATCGCTGCACCACAATACATCATAGCCAGCTTCTTCAAGATTATCCTTTATTACGAAAGCCAGCGAGGTATCATCTTCCGCCAGCAAAACTTTTGCTTTCTCGGCCATAGGAGTTTATTTTTCAGGTAACAATATTTTAAATTCGGTACCAACGCCAGGTACACTTTTCAATACAATCTTTCCGTCGTGGGCATCCACAATTTTTTTAACAAAATTCAATCCAAGCCCAAATCCGTTTACCTGGTGAATATTGCCTGTAGGTACACGGTAAAACTTTTTAAACAAATACTTGAAATTCTTTTCCTCAATTCCAATGCCTTTATCCTTTACCGAAACTGCATAAAAATTATTCGCCTCATGCTGCACATCGATGGCTATATAAGGTGCTCCATTGCTGTATTTCAAAGCATTCTCAATCAGGTTGATCACTACCAGTTGCAAATGTACCCTATCTGCCATCACAACCGGATCATTTTCGTCAGGCGTGAAGTGAACATCTGCATTTTTTTCTTTTATCAGTGGCTCCAGCTGATCAATTGCGTGCTGAATTACTTCGTTAATCGTACAGGGTTCTTTATGTACAATAATATTCCTGTTATCGCCTGAAGCTGTTTTTAAAAGGCGCTCTACCTGGTTTTGAAGATGTTCTGTCTGCTCTTTAATTACCGTACCGTATTTCAGCAACCTGCCGGGTTGATTTGTAATAGCTGGTTGTATAAGCACGTCACTGGCAATCTTCATAACAGCCAGCGGCGTCTTAAATTCATGCGTAAAATTATTTACAAAATCTTTTTGCAGCTCGTTTAAAAACTTTTGTTTGTATAAATAAATAAGGCTAACCGAAAGACCAATAAGAACAAGCAACAGTACAATGGCAGTAACAATCCAAAAAAGCATTTCATGAATAATGTATTTATTGCGATGTGGAAAGTTAAGCAATAGGTAATCGTAATTTTTTTTAACCGGCAGCAATTTTACCGTTCCCTCCTGTGGGTATCGGGAGGCAGCCGTAGATAAATAAAACTCGTATAAAAAGGTCGACTTTCTGCTGCTGAAAACACCTACATTACAATCCGTCCACACGTCAAAATCTTCAAACTCGTTGCTGAGGTGATAATAAAGAGAATCTTTATTGGGTATAGAGTCTAACTTAACGAGGTAGGTATTGGGATCTATTACTTCAACAATTTGTTTTACCTGGAAGGCCGGATTATCAGCAATTTTTACATCTTCAAAAAGGCCGCGGATGCTTTTGACTACACCTGTACTAAATTGTTGCTCTTCCAAAGTGTACACTCTTTTAAGCCAATATAACTGAGAAACAATTATTAGGGTAATAATAATGGTAATGCTCAGCATGATCCATCGGAGTGTAGTTGACTTCATCATTACAAAGTTCATCTTTACTGTTAATATAAAGCTTTGATACTGGTTAATTGCATGTTAAACGGACCTTTCGCTGGTTATTGAAAGCCGTCTTTGTTGCAATTTATGGTGATTACAAAAATTTAAACCAGATTATGTTGTTTGTAATTTTTCTAAATATTTGGTAAAGCGGCAGTATTAACAGATTAAAGGCTTACTAATTTTATAAAGCCATATAAACGGTATAGTTTTACACCATGAGTGATAGTTCACAAATATTTCAAACCAGCAGCGCTGCCCGCTGGCGTAGTTTTAAATGGTCTTTCAGGGTTTTACTAATGATTGTCCTGTTCTTTTTTGTTGTGTTGATCGTTGCACTGGTTAGGGGTGTAAATCCATCCCCGGTTAATATTGAAAACCTGTCAAAATCTTACGAAAACAAATTGGATCCTTCTAACCCGTTAACTTTTGCTAACAGCCAAAATAAAAAATACAAAGGCTTTAAAGATTTTTTGATAAAAAAAATTAAGGAAGATTCGCTAAAAGCCATTCGTCAATCAAAAAATAAAGCCGTTAACAAACTGCCTTTTATCAGAGCCGCGTTTTACACGCCCTGGACAGCCTCTACGTCTTTACCTGACTTAGATAAATACGGAGATAAACTCAACACCATTTTTCCTGAATGGTTTTTTATTGACACAGCCAATAATTTCAGGTTGCAAACAAGGATAGATAGTGCCGGACTTAAAACCATGCGGGCAAAAGGATTGCGCATAATGCCTATACTAAACAATTTTAATTCAACACGAAAAGATGCTGCAGGGCGCATTAATCCTGATTTTGATGGCAAACTAATCCACGGAATATTAAACAATCCTGATAAACAAAAAAAATTCATTCAGCAGGTGGTTGATACTTTGTCTTTTTATAACCTTCAAGGTATTAATATAGATTTTGAAGACCTGGTTGAACCAACGAACGAGCCGCTCACCCGGTTTCAGGAGCAACTGTACAATGCGCTGCATGCAAAAAATATGGTTGTAACAATGGATGTAGCTGTAAAAAATGACGACTACGATTATAAAAAATTATCAGACTACAACGACTATCTGGTTCTAATGGCATACGACCAGTATAACGCTGGCACCAAACCCGGCCCTGTGAGCGGGCAAAAATGGATTGAAGAAGCATTGGACTGGACGGCATCTAAAATTGACAGCAAAAAAATAATTTTGGGTGTAGCGGGCTATGGTTACGACTGGACAACAGATGAAGAAGATAAACCCATTGTGCAGGAAAAGACCTACGCTGAAATTATTGATAAAGCGAAATTATCCAACTCCGCCATTAATTACGATGATGATAGCTACAACCTTCACTTTAGTTATACCGATGAACAACGAGACGACAGCACAAAAGAAATGGTTAAAAAAAATCATGATATATGGTTTACCGACGCTGCTACAACATTTAATGTACTTCGCTTTAGCGATGAATACGGTATTGCCGGATCTGCATTGTGGCGGCTTGGTGGTGAAGACCCCAGGTTATGGTACTACTATAATACAGATCTAAGCAATGAGGCGTTGCAAAAAAAGCCCTTTGATTTTAATCAGCTAAGCAACATTCCTTTTAATGTAAACCGAAAACCAACTGCAACCGGCGAGGGCGAATTGTTAAGAATAATTTATACTCCGCAGGCAGGAAAAATTGATTTACAGATCGATAGTTCGGAATTACTTATTACCGAACAGGATTACAAGGTGCTACCTTCCGGTTATGTGTACCAAAAATTTGCTGAGGATAAAACCGATATCGGCAGACCAGGACATAAAATAATTTTAACCTTTGATGATGGACCCAGTGCTGAGTTTACACCCAAAATATTGGATATTCTGGAACGGGAAAAAGTACCCGCCACTTTTTTTGTAATTGGACTAAATACTGAACAAAATATTCCTTTGTTTCAGCGCATTTATAAAGATGGGTATGAAATAGGCAATCATACTTTTACCCATGGTAATATTGCCAAAATGAGCCCGCAAAGGGCCGAACTGGAAATGAAATCTACCCGGCTTTTAATTGAAAGCATAACGGGTCATTCTACCATTTTATTCAGGGCGCCATACAATGCGGATAGTGAGCCCCAGACCTATGAAGAAATTGAGCCGATAGCCCGCAGCAAAAAAGACAATTATATTACAGTAGGTGAAAGTATTGACCCCAACGACTGGCAGGCAAATGTAAGCGCAGATAGCATTGTAGCCAGAACTATCCGGTTGGCAGAATCTGCCAACGCCAACATTATACTGCTACATGATGCCGGCGGCGAAACAAGACAGGCCACAGTAGACGCCCTGCCAAAAATCATTGCCTACTTTAAAAAAAGAGGCTGTGTATTTACTACCGTGGCAGATTTAATGGGTAAAAAAAGAGACGATGTTATGCCCCCGCTTCCACCCAGCAAAGACAGTTGGATGAGGAAACTTAACTTCTTTTTTGCAGAAGCAGCCTATTGGGGAAGCCATATTTTATTTGCCTTATTTATAGTAGGTATTATTCTTTCTGTAGGTAGAATGGTAGTTATGGCCATACTTGCGGGCATTCAAAAACAAAGGGAGTCCAAACAGCTGCCACCTTTTTTTGCCAACGGCGTTGAAAAGCCTGTGGTAAGCATTGTTGTGCCGGCATATAACGAAGAAATAAATGCCGTTAGAACCGTAAACAGTTTGCTGAAGCAGGACTATCCTAACCTGCAGGTAGTTTTTGTGGATGATGGCAGTAAAGATGCTACTTATGCCAGGGTGAACGAAGCGTTTAAAGATATTGCCAGCGTAAAAGTATATTCCAAAGTGAATGGTGGTAAGGCTTCTGCACTGAATGTTGGTATACAAAAAGCTGAAAGTGAATTTGTGGTTTGTATTGATGCTGACACCCAGTTAAAAATGGATGCGGTAACAAAACTGATGCAGCATTTTACCAGCGAAAAAGTAGCCGCGGTGGCCGGCAATGTAAAAGTAGGTAATGAGGTAAACATGATTACCAATTGGCAAAGTATTGAATACATTACGTCTCAAAATTTTGATCGCCGGGCATTTGATTTACTGGATTGTATTACTGTTGTACCTGGCGCCATTGGTGCATTTAGAAAAGCCGCGGTAATTGAAGCCGGTGGTTTAACTTCTGATACCCTGGCGGAAGATTGTGACCTTACCATGCGTTTGCACAGAATTGGGTACGAGGTAAGAAATTGCAATGATGCCATCTCATATACCGAGGCGCCTGAAACAATGCGGCAGTTTATGAAGCAGCGTTTTCGCTGGAGTTTTGGGGTAATGCAATGTTTCTGGAAACACAGGGATGCGGTGTTCAATCCAAAATATAAAAATTTTGGTATGATTGCCATGCCTAATATTCTTGTTTTTCAAATGATACTGCCATTTTTGGCTCCGCTTGCTGACCTTATACTGGTACTGAGTTTAATTGCCGCAGGTTTCGGTATTATACCCGCCAGTATCTCACATATCGTGATCTATTATTTAATTTTTACGTTGGTAGATGTGGCTGGTGCGGCGCTGGCCTTTGCATTTGAAAAAGAAGATTATAAAAAATTAATCTGGATGATTCCGCAACGGCTGGTGTACCGTCAATTGATGTACTATATCATTATCAAGTCATTCAGTAAGGCAATCAAGGGCGAATTACAAGGTTGGGGTGTACTAAAACGCACCGGTAATGTTAACCAGCTTACAGCTTCGTCTAAAATGGATGTGAATGTGTAATAAGAGTTTGCCCAATTCCATTATTTCAGTCAAAGCTGCCGGTAACATTTCAATAATTAAACTGGCAGCATCAGCAATGGTAAAACTGTTTTACTTTTGCCAGCTAAATATCATTGCGATACAACCATATTAAAATACTCAACAACTAAATAAATTGGCAACAAACGCATCCGAAAGAAAAACATTTTTTAAACGAATCGGCGGTAAAGACAAAGAAGAACCGGCAGAAATGACCTTCTTTGATCACATTGAAGAGCTGCGATGGCACCTTATCCGCAGCGTGGCGGTTTGGCTTACAGCAGTAGTTCTCATTTTTATTTACATCGATTGGATTTACGATCATATCATCCTTGCGCCCACCTTTCCCACCTTTTTTACTTATGGTGCATTGTGTAACATGGGCCGCTGGTTGCACCTGGGTAATAGTTTTTGTATGCCGGCTATCGCAATTAACTTCCAGGTTACTGAAGTAAACGGCACTTTTACTTCAGCAATCAATATTGCCATGATTGGTGGACTTATTGCCGCTTTTCCCTATATCTTTTGGGAGCTCTGGCGATTTGTAAAACCAGCGCTTTCTCCTAAGGAAAAAAAATATGGTCAAAAAAGTATTTTTTTTGTATCACTCTGTTTCTTTAGTGGCGCAGCTTTCGGCTATTATTTGCTGGCTCCTTTTACTTTTAATTTCCTCGCCAGTTTTACCCTGGGTAAATCGGCCGTAATACAATACCGCCCTTCTATTAATGATTATGTAGATAGTCTTACCAACCTTATCCTGGGATGTGGTATTGCATTTGAGTTGCCGGTACTTGCGTTTGTGCTTGCCAAAATTGGTATCATCACAGGAGCGATGTTAAAAAAATATTTCAAGTTTGCATTTGTTATTATCCTGGTAGTGGCGGCGGTAATTACGCCTTCGCCAGACTGGACCAGCCAGTTTATTGTTGCCATTCCGTTGGTGCTATTATACTGGATCAGTATTTTGCTGGCAAGCAGTGTTGACAGGAAAAGAGCCAAAGACGAAGAAAAAGAATGGAGCTAAGCTAATGGATAATTGTTTAATGGATAATTGACGAATGTTTAATGCATAAACTTTAAATTTGTAGTGTCTTTTAATTATCAATTATCAGTTCACCAAATATCAATTAAAGCCATGTCTACATTCAATTTAAAACTACCTGTCGCTATCGGTTGCGACCATGCGGGTTTCGACTGCAAAGAAGACCTTATTTCTTTTTTAGAAGGAGAAGGTGTAGCATTTCATGATTTTGGCACTTACAATAAAGATTCGGTAGATTACCCGGACTTTGCTCACCCCGTAGCCTGTGCTGTTGAAAAGGGTGAAGCGGCATTTGGCATTTTACTGTGTGGCAGCGCAAACGGTGTTGCCATCACCGCTAATAAACACCAGGGCATTCGGGCCGCTATTTGTTGGGGTGAAGAGCTGGCAGAACTTGCACGCAAACATAACAATGCCAATATTCTCTGTATACCTGCCCGTTTTGTACGCGATGGCGATGCTGAAAAAATGCTGGATATATTTATGAACACCGCTTTTGAAGGTGAAAGACATCAGCTAAGGATAAATAAAATGGCCTGCTGATTTTGTAACAATCGACTTTATAAAAAACGCAACATCATTCATTTGATATCGCATTTTTCCTTTCATATCGTACCTCCTCAATACCTATTCTGTAAAAAGAATGGTGGGTAATAGAGTAATTAAAATACCTTTTAGATATTATCAGGTTTAACAAAGTCCCAAAATTGTACCTTAAAAAATCATCCATCAAACTTCTTCTCCATTCATCAATAAAAAACTTACAGCTGATTACGATCAGTTTATTTTGATATAAATTTCATGCATGAAAAAAACAATTTACCTCTTGCCGTTGGCACTTTGCTGTTTCTCCTTTTCGAACGCTCAAAAAAAAGATAAAGCGGCCAAATATGCCGCCACCATCACCGCCGGCGATTTAAAAAAACAACTGACAATTATTGCCAGCGATGAAATGGAAGGCCGCGAAACCGGTACGGAAGGCCAGCGTAAAGCTGCAGCGTATATTGAAAGCCAGTTTAAAAAAATGGGCCTTGCCCCTGTTACCAGTTTAAACGGTTATCAGCAATTGTACCCGCTTTACCAGGATAGCCTTAGCAGCGAATTAATGGTTAACAACCAACCGCTTGTTTATGGGCAGGATTATATCAGTCCTGCAACTAATAATGAAACTGGTAACAAAGTTGCGACGTCGGTTATTTTCGCAGGATACGGCATCGATGATTCAACTTACAGCGATTACAGCAGCATTGATGTAAAAGGAAAAGTAGTAGTTTTCTTTTTGGGCGAACCTAAGAGGGAAGGTAAATATATCATCAGCGGAACCAATCGTTCAAGCAAATGGACCTATCCTGGTTTAAGTATAAAACTGGCTGCTGCCAAAGCAAAAGGTGCTGTTGGTGCATTTGTTATTAGCCAGGTACAGGAAAGCTTTACACAAAGGTCGATTGACAACAGCAAAAAAAGCACGCTGTATTTTCCGCATGAAGGTGCGGGCACACCAGTAAACTACGCATTGCTGTCACACGCTTATGCAAAAACTATATTGGTAAATACTTTTGATACGCTGTTGAAACAGGTAAAAGCCGCACAGCCAATTGCTACCAGTTGGTTAACCGAAAATAAGCTGCCGGTTCAACTTAAATATACGCGTTTTCGGACAACGATAAATGCCAGCAATGTGGCAGGAGTTATTGAAGGAACAGATAAAAAAGATGAATACGTTTTTTGCACTGCACATTACGATCACCTGGGAAAGCACGACGGAAAAATTTATTACGGCGCAGATGATGATGGCAGCGGAACCTGCGGGGTGCTTGAAATGGCCGAAGCTTTTGCGAAAGCAAAAAAAGCAGGTAATGGCCCCCGTCGAACAATGATTTTTATGACAGTAAGCGGCGAAGAAAAAGGATTGTGGGGAAGTGAATATTACAGTGATCATCCCTTTTTTGATTTAAATAAAACATCCGCCGATTTGAATACGGATATGGTGGGAAGAGTAGATACAGAGCGCAAAAGCGTCGACAGTTTAAACTATGTTTATGTAATTGGGCATGATAAATTAAGCAGTGATTTGCCTGTAATAAACGAAGCGGCTAATACAAAAAATGGCGCCATCACGCTGGATTATAAATTTGATGACCCGAATGACCAGGAAAGAATTTACTACCGCAGCGATCATTATAATTTTGCCCGTAAAGGCGTACCGATTTTATTTTTTTATGATGGTATGCTAAAAGCAGATTATCATAAACCAACTGACACTGTTGATAAAATCAATTTTGAATTATACGAAAAAAGAGTGCGGATGATATTTTATACCGCATGGGAAATTGCCAACAGGGATGATATGCTAAAGAGGGATATTCCGCTGCCGGAAGGAAGCAGGTAACAACATCATGTGTTTTAAACAAAAGAATCTCTTTTTAAATTCTTTTGTTTAAAACACGTTGGGTTTGCTTATTATGTAAAACAGCATAAACAATGATCAATTTTTCTTCTTCACTTTTTACAAAATATATTGAATAAGGAAATTGCTTAACAAAGATTCTTCGTAATCCCATATATACTTCAGCATACGATATGAAGTCATCCTTAATTTTTTCAATTGTTGATATTATCTGATGCTTGAATTTAAGAGCCAATGCTTCCCCGTCTTGCTTTTGATACCAGCTTGCATTTACCAATACATCTTCATTTGCTTTTGGTAAAATGATTATTTTATACCTGCTGATCATTCAAAAGATTTTTTTTAAAATTTTCCCAATCCATAAAATCAGCAGGGTTTGTTTTATAATCAGCTATCCTGTCATTTAAAATATTTTTATGCTCGTCAGAAATATCTTCGCCATAATCAAGGTCTAATAATTTTTTGATAGCCTTTAAAACCCACTCATCTTTTTCTTCAATTATTCCATTTATAATTTGTTTTTTTTCTGCATTTATATCCATAACAAAAAATTTATAAACTTAAAGTTAAACCAAATTCAGAACAGGGAAATCCGTATTATCAGAAAAGATATTTGAATTATCTACCACCCCAATATCCAGGCAAATATCAGCGGGCAAACGATAGTCGCATCACTTTCTACAATAAATTTCGGGGTCTTAATATCCAGCTTTCCCCAGGTGATTTTTTCGTTGGGCACCGCTCCGGAATAAGAACCATACGAGGTAGTTGAATCACTTACCTGGCAAAAGTAACTCCAGAATGGAACGTCATGCCATTCCAGATCCTGGTACATCATCGGCACTACACAGATAGGAAAATCGCCGGCAATGCCGCCACCAATCTGAAAAAAACCAACACCCTTTCCACTTGAATTGTTCCTGTACCAATCTGCCAGCCACACCATGTATTCAATACCACTTTTCATTGTAACTGCCTTCAACTGATTTTTGATGACGTAACTGGCAAAGATATTTCCCATCGTACTGTCTTCCCAGCCCGGTACAACAATGGGAATATTTTTTTGTGCAGCTGCCAGCATCCAACTGTTTTTGGGATCAATTTCGTAATACTGTTCCAGCACGCCACTCAATAACATTTTGTACATGTATTCATGCGGAAAATAACGCTCCCCCTTATCTTCTGCTTCTTTCCATATTTTATGGATGTGTTGCTGCAATCTTCTAAAGGCTTCTTCCTCGGGTATGCAGGTATCAGTTACCCTGTTGTAATGATTTTCCAGCAAATCCCATTCTTCCTGCGGACTAAGATCCCTGTAATTAGGAACTCTTTTATAGTGGCTGTGTGCAACAAGATTCATGATATCTTCTTCCAGGTTGGCACCGGTACAACTAATGATACTTACCTTATCCTGCCGGATCATTTCTGCCAAGCTCAATCCCAGCTCTGCCGTACTCATGGCACCGGCCAGTGTTATCATCATTTTTCCACCTTCTTCCAGGTGCGTCACATAGCCCTTTGCGGCATCCATTAAGGCGGCAGAATTAAAATGGCGGTAATGGTGTTCTATAAAACCAGAAACAGGTCCCTTGCTCATAATACTATTTATTTATTTGGATAATTGTTTAAACTCGCCGCCTTTTCGTGCGGAAAAGAACGGCAGCAAAAATAGTTTTTTTTATTAAGGAAGGCGATTTCTGTTCTGCCGTAAACTATATTTTCTACATCAGCATATTCCGTCATTTTTTTGTTCTCCACCTTAAACAGTCCTAATAAAGCCGGAGCATTAATGATGAATTGCTTTCGTATGTGAAGCACAAAAAAGCCCTTCAAAAAAATGAAGGGTTCAATAAAATTTATTCATGCGTTATTTTTTTTTGATTTTCTTTTCAACTGAAATATCGCCATTAGCCCGTATTTTTAACTGGAGGGTTTTCTTTTCGTCACTAACAAAAACCTGGTACATTGTGTCGCCGTCAAAAGTTAGTTCTGTTACCTGGTCAGGTATGGTATATTGGCTATATTTTTCGGAAAGGGCAAGGGAAACACTTAACGGTACTTGTGTCAGGGCGATTTTTCTTGACGTGCCAACGAGTTGCCCGTCATCATTGTAGGCAGCATTAACTGCCATATCATTCATAAGAAAAGACGCAAAATAAAAATCCCCGTTTTTTTGCCAGGTTACATTTCTTGTTTTTCCAAAATCTTTTTCAAATGCGCCTTTTACCTGGTCTGTTACACTATCGCCTTTGGCGGCAAAAGCGGTTGCTGAAAACAGCAGAACAATTGCTGTTAAAATGGTGGTTACTTTTTTCATGTTTTTAAAGTTTTTTGATTTAGTGATGCTGCCTGTGCGGCAGCTTTTTTTGATTGATGAAACAAATCTATAAACAGGGCAGTCCATATGCAACCAGTTATTGACGAGTAACAGCACAACATTTGTTTATTGTACAAACGGTATCAATAAATCTTTTTCCATTTTAAAAAAATCGCTGTAAATCAATGCTGACAAGCATTACAAATTATTTCCTAATGAAATACTAAAATTGTAATTGAATCTGTTAAATAGTAAAAGCGGTTTACAACTTTTGCTGCAAGGGTATTGTTATACCTTTATCACAATGAATTTTTTAGCCCATGCATATCTTTCCTTTAATGAACCTGGTGTTTTATCAGGCAACATGATTAATGATTATGTTAAGGGCAAAAAAAAATTCGATTACCCTTTGTCTATACAAAAAGGAATGACATTGCACAGGGCCATTGACACATTTACAGATCAACATGAAGTGACGGCGCAGGCAAAACAATTTTTCAGACCGCAATACCGGTTGTATGCCGGTGCTTTTGTGGATGTATTGTACGATCACTTTTTAGCTAATGATACCAGGGAGTTTTCAACAGAAGGCGCCCTAAATTCATTTTGCCAGCTTACCTATGCCAGTCTGCAGGCAGACGTTGATTTGCTTCCTTTAAAATTTCAGCAGGTATTGCCGCATATGCAATTGCACAACTGGTTATACAATTACCGGTATAAAGCAGGCATTGAAAAAAGTTTTATTGGCCTTTCAAAGCGGGCAGCCTATTTATCTGAATCGGCTGTTGCTTTTGCTATTTTTAACGAGCAGTACGATGACCTGCAAAACTGCTACAATGAATTTTTTCCGGAATTAAAACAATTTGCCTTTGAAACACTGATCAAATTGAATAACACCTGAATCTTTTATATTTGTAATTAAATCACTTGTACATTAATATGAAAAAAATCGTCGTAGTAACTTTTGCTATCTGTTGCATGCACAATGCATTAAAAGCCCAATCAAAATTTCCGCCGGTAGATAAGTCTCCAATGGACATGGTTTATTATCCGTCTGGCTACCCTGTTTTAAAAATTCAGGATAAAGCGACAGAGCCTGTGGCGGTAAGAGTCATTTACAGCAGACCGCAGAAAAACGGCCGCGTTATCTTTGGTGATTTAATCCCTTTTGGCCAGGTATGGCGGCTGGGCGCCAACGAAGCTACTGAAATTGAATTTTACCGTCCGGCACGTATTGGTGGTGCCAAAATAAAAAAAGGCCGCTACACATTGTATTGCATTCCCAACCAGGACAAATGGACTATTATCTTAAATAAAGAAACCGATACCTGGGGGTCTTTTAAATATGATTCTACCAAGGATGTGGCCAGGATTGATTTACCAATACAAAAACAAACGGAAGTGCTGGAATCTTTCTCAATGACTTTTGATAAGTCTACCAGCGGCGTAACCCTGGCAATTGGATGGGATGATAGCCGTGTAGATTTACCGATTGTGTTTTAAAATGATACTGAATAAAATTGCGTATCCCGGCTGCCAGCCGGGATTTTTTTGGGATATTTACAACTATGTGTGGAATAGCGGGAATAATAAGCTCTGATACCAATGCAGTCTCCAGGGAACGTTTGAAAAAAATGACGGATGCAATTGCCCATAGGGGACCCGACGGAGAAGCCCAATGGGTTAGCCACCGGGGCAATGTAGGCCTTGGCCATAGGAGATTATCCATTCTTGATTTATCGCCTGCCGCCGCCCAGCCCATGCATTATCTTAACCGGTATACCATTGTTTACAATGGAGAAATTTACAATTACATTGAGATAAAGGAAGAGCTACAAAAAATGGGCTATCGCTTCCAAAATAAAAGCGATACGGAAGTTATCCTGGCTGCCTACGATTGCTGGAAAGAAGATTGCCTTGAGCAGTTTGATGGGATGTTTGCGTTTGCTATTTTGGATAAAAAAGAAAGGACTTTATTTGCAGCCAGAGACCGGTTTGGAGAGAAGCCGTTTTATTATACGGCTACCAATAATATGTTTGCATTTGCCAGTGAAATGAAGTCGCTTTGGGCCATTGGCATTGGAAAAAATACCGACGACAAAATGCTGCTGAATTACCTGGCATTGGGGTACGTACAAAATGCAAATGATAAAGAGCAAACTTTTTTTCAGGATATTTATTCGCTTGCGCCCGGAAGTTTTTTGAAGCTGAATGTTAATACCCTGCAGTATCGTACACATATTTATTGGGAGCTTGATAAAGACAATGCACAGCCCATTTCTGCTAACGAAGCAATAGAAAAATTTCGCGAACTTTTTTCACTCTCAGTCAGGCACAGGTTGCGCAGTGATGTACCCGTAGGTACCAGTTTAAGCGGCGGCTTGGATAGCTCTTCCATACTTGCAATGATCAATCACCCCGGGCAGCAATTTCATACATTTTCGGCTATATTTCCCGGCTTTGCAAAAGATGAATCTGTTTATATCAAAGCCGTTACAGAACATCTTTCCAAATCAACTGCTAACGGGCCTTTAAAACAACATTTTATTGAGCCATCTGCCCTTGGTCTGATAAAAGACTTTAAAACGCTTTGCTACCACCAGGAAGAACCCTTTCCATCCAGCAGTATATATGCCCAATATAAAGTGTTTGAAATGGCGCATCAGCAGCAGGTAAAAGTTTTACTGGATGGGCAGGGCGCCGATGAAATACTCGCCGGGTATAATAAATATATTCACTGGTACCTGCAGCAACTGGCGGGCAAAAGCAGGTTTTTGGCTGCCTATCGTGAAAGAAAAATGTTGTTGAAAAACAAACTGCCCTTTAGATGGGGCATCAGCAATTACCTGGCTGCCTACCTGCCTTCTCATGCGTCTATACAATTAGAGCAAAATGAATATCTTAAAAGTGTGAGACAGCCGGACATCAATAAGGATTTTGTATTGGGATTGCAAGGCCGGGAATGGGAAGGCATCCGGAAACCAATCATTACCAAGCTAAACGATATTTTGTATTTTAATACCCAAACAATGGGTTTGGAAGAACTGCTTCGCTTCGCCGACCGCAACAGCATGGCACATAGTACAGAAGTACGGTTGCCTTTCTTACATCATGAACTGGTGCAGTTTATTTTTACCCTGCCTGCCGGTTTTAAAATACATGATGGATGGACAAAATGGTTGCTGCGGAAAACGATGGATAAAAAATTACCTGATGAAGTGGTATGGCGCAAAGAAAAGGTGGGTTACGAGCCACCGCAGTTTCAATGGATGCACAATGAAATTTTACAGGATTATATACAGGAAGCAAAAAGAAAACTAGTGAATAAAGGCGTTTTAAAGGCGGCCTCATTAAACAAGAAAATAACACCCAAAGCAGCACATGAAAGCAATAATTTCGACTGGCGCTATTTGTGCGCAGCACAAATGATTGCCAGCAATTTATAGAACTTCGGTTAATAAATAGTGTGATCAACTTTGTATAGGTAAATCTACAGAAGCTCTTTAGTTGAAGATTGCTAAAATATAAGCGTAGCGGCAAAAGCATTTACTTTGCATTGCGCAATAAATAAAAATAATAGACACCATGAAACTTGCTACAAAAATAATACATGCCGGTGCCGAACCTGATCCCAGCACAGGGGCAATAATGACGCCCATTTATCAAACCTCTACTTATGTGCAGGAAGCGCCTGGCGTAAACAAAGGCTACGAGTATGCCCGCAGCCAGAACCCTACCCGCAAGGCGCTGGAAGAAGCGTACGCGATTATTGAAAATGCAAAATATGGCCTCGCTTTCAGTAGCGGCGTTGCGGCAACTGACAGTGTAATAAAATTGCTGAATCCAGGCGACGAAGTGATAGCAGCCAGTGATATGTATGGCGGCAGTTACCGATTATTTACCAAGGTATGGGAGCGCTACAACATCAGGTTTATTTATGTTAATACAACTAATCCTGCCAATGTACAGGCTGCCGTTACCGCCAATACAAAACTGATTTGGGTAGAAACGCCCACCAACCCTTTGATGAACATCACCGATATTGAAGCCATTGCGGCAATTGCTAAAAAGGCGGGTGCACTACTTTGTGTAGACAACACTTTTGCTTCGCCATACCTGCAAAACCCGATGGATTTGGGCGCTGACATTGTAATGCACAGTGCCACAAAATACCTGGGTGGGCACAGCGATGTGATACAGGGATGCCTGATGATGAATGACGCTGCACTTAGGGAAAAGCTGTATTTTATACAAAAAAGTTGCGGTGCTGTACCGGGACCCATGGATTGCTTTTTAGTTTTGAGAGGTATAAAAACGTTGCATGTACGCATGAAACAGCATTGTGAAAACGGTGCCATCATCGCTCATCATTTACGCAGTCATCCGGCGGTGGATAAAGTATAC
Source organism: Chitinophagales bacterium (assembly GCA_038210625.1). Taxonomy (GTDB): domain Bacteria; phylum Bacteroidota; class Bacteroidia; order Chitinophagales; family Chitinophagaceae; genus Ferruginibacter. The sequence continues at coordinate 49,634 of JBBQWL010000007.1, forward strand.
TGGCCTGGCTTTGAAGACAACGCAGGTTATGCCATAGCTAAAAAACAAATGCGTGATTTTGGCGGCATGATTAGTTTTGAATTAAAAGACGAGAGTATTGCAGCAGCCAATAAAGTCTTATCATCTACAAAAATATTTGCGTTGGCAGAAAGCCTTGGCGGTGTTGAGTCACTTATCAATCATCCAGCGAGTATGACACATGCATCCATACCAAGAGAAGAAAGAATAAAAAATGGTTTGTCCGACGGATTGATACGGCTAAGTGTTGGCATTGAGGATGCCGCGGACCTTGTAACAGATTTAAACAATGCAATAGGATAACCCATGAATATATTGATAGAAATTATTGGATGGATCGCGGCAGTATTGATTGTAGGTGCCTATTTTTTTAATATCAATGGCCTGCTAAAAAGTTCTTCGGCAACCTATATCGTTAGTAATTTACTGGGTGGAATTTTGTTTACCATTAACACTTTTGCTCACGGTGCTTACCCTTCAATGATGGTGAATATTATTTGGGTTATCATTGCCATCGCGGCAATTCTTAAAAATACTAAATCCACGAGGACAGCCTGACAAAGTGAAAACGAACTTAAAAAAAGAATTAGACGCAAAAGTTATTTTTTATAACCGGCCTGATTTTATAAAAGATGATCCCATTTCAATTCCCCATCTCTTTTCAAAAAAACAGGACATTGAAATAGCCGGTTTTTTCGCAGCTATATTTTCCTGGGGTAACCGGACTACCATTATAAATAAAAGCAAAGAGTTGCTGCAACTGATGGACAATGCCCCCTACGACTTTTGCATGCAGCATACTCCGGCAGACTTAAAAAAACTGGAGCAGTTTAAACATCGCACCTTTAACGCTACCGACTTGCTGTACTTTGTTGAATTTTTTAAATTTCATTATTCGCACCATCCATCCCTGGAAATTGCTTTTACAAAAGGCATGCATAAAAAAGATACAACTGTTGAAAATGGCTTAAAGGAATTCTATAATTATTTTTTTTCATTGCCTGATGTACCACAAAGAACAAAAAAGCACATTGCTTCACCCGACAAAAATTCAGGCTGCAAACGACTGAATATGTTTTTGCGCTGGATGGTGCGAAACGACCAGATGGGCGTGGATTTTGGTATCTGGAAAACCATTTCACCAGCCCAGTTAATTTGCCCAATTGATGTACATGTAGCAAGGGTGTCGAAAAGATTTAATTTATTACATGGCAATCAGACTGATTGGAATGCAGCGCTGGAACTGACAGCCTATTTGAGAACGCTGGATAAAACAGACCCGGTAAAATACGATTTTGCTTTATTTGGTTTAGGCGTTGTTGAAAAATACTGAGTACATTTATACAGCCTGCTTTTATAAAACAAATTTCATGAACCAGGAACTCCACTTTTACCTTCAACAAACATTTCAACTACCTGTCACCATAAATGAAATGGAGGAAGCTGAAAATTACCTGGCAGACAAAATTAACGGCCTCATAAAAAATAATTTTGATCACCTGGTATACATACTATACAGGGTGGATGTAGATGAAGCCAAATTAAAAAATGTACTAAAAGAAAACCCACAGCAGGATGCCGGCAAAATAATTGCCCGCCTGCTAATAGAACGGCAGTTACAGAAAATTACCCTGCGCAAACAGTTTACAAAAAAAGAAGATGGCATAAACGAAGAAGACAAATGGTGAGCGGTTTTTTAAGCCGGTTATTTAAACATCAGGTCTTTAACCTTTTCCTTGTCTTCCTTTTCCTTGGATAGGTCGAACATAGTACCAAACAACCGGTCCCATAAAGTAGTACTTACCCCAAACCCCCGGTGTTCATTTTTATAATGATGCAGGTGATGGTTGCGCCAGAGTGGCTTCATCCATTTATAAGGTGGGTTCCAGGCATGGATGGCGTAATGCATTGATCCATAAATGAGGTACCCAAGCATAAAACCAGGAAAAAAGGCAAAAGCATTTTCCGTACCCCCTATCAGTCTGGCAATAAAATACATCAGGCTAAAAATAGTAGAAGACAGAATCAGGCTTGGAACCGGTGGCATAAATAAACGTTCCCTGTCTCTTGGATATTCGTGATGATTTCCATGTATGATGTATACAATTTTCATTGCCTGTTCATTTGTTGCAATAAAATGAAAAACAAAACGGTGTAGCATGTATTCAAAAAAAGTCCAGAAAAACATACCCGAAAAAAACAACAGTAAAATATGCTCAGACGTGAGGTCGAGTAAAATGCGACTGTAATAACACATAAATACAATCACCGGCAGATAGATCGCCCATATCACCAGTGGATGAGTTTTGGTAAGGTATTCTATATATTCATTTTTAAATAGCCTTGCCTGCCCCTTGTTATGAATTTTTTCGAATTTCATAGTATAAAATCTACTGTGAAATTACTTAATCTCTAATTAAAAAGCTATTCTAATTGGCATTACATATCAATATTTATACCCTATTTTCGTACCTGATATCAGACTATGAAATTAGTAACTTATTTAAAGGACGACCACGATCACCTGGCAATGTGTATAGAGGGTATATTGTACGATATGGATTCGATACACCCGGAATTACCAACCAGTATGGCAATGTTTTTAAACTATTGGGAAGATTATTATCCGATAGCACAAAATGCACTTGAACGTATTAAAACTGGCTTAAAAAGCAATGTGTATACAACTGCAATGGACGACGCCATCATATTAGCACCGGTGCCCTATCCTGCCAGCGTGCGTGATGCATACGCTTTTCGCCAGCATGTTGAAACAGCACGACGCAACCGGGGCCTGGAAATGATCCCTGAGTTTGATCAGTTCCCGGTTTTTTATTTTACCAATCACAGTAGCATACAAGGCCCGGGAGACGTGGTATGTATGCCTGATCATTTGCAGCAGCTTGATTTTGAACTGGAGGCGGCCATCGTGATTTGTAAAGCCGGAAAAAATATCCCGGCGACAGAAGCCGATGAATATATTGGTGGGTTGATGATTATGAATGACGTAAGTGCCAGAACACTGCAAATGGAAGAGATGCGTTTAAGCCTCGGTCCCGCTAAAGGCAAAGACTTTGCAACCGTAACAGGGCCAATGCTGGTTACGTTGGATGAACTGGAAACATACGAAGTGGCTTGCCCTGAAAACCACACGGGTAAATCGTGGAATCTGGGTATGACCTGCTCAGTAAATGGTACCCAGGTTAGTAAAGGCAATTTAAAAGATATGTCATGGACCTTTGCAGAAATAATTGAACGTTGCAGTTATGGAGTTCAGTTATTTGCCGGCGATATTATTGGCAGCGGAACAACAGGTACCGGTTGCTTTTTAGAATTAAATGGCACCGCAAAATTGAACGATCCCAATTATGAAGAACAGTGGTTAAGAGAAGGAGACGTGGTAGAAATGGAAATTGAAGGGCTTGGTAAATTAACTAATACAATTGTAAAAGACGAAAGTGATTTTTCCATATTGGCCCTGAAAAAATGATGAAAACGATATTCCTGAAAGATAGCAGTATGGCAGAAGTGCAGCATTATTTGCAAACCGCTGTTGCGCCCAGGCCGATCTGTTTTGCCTCTACTATTGACAAGGCCGGCAATATTAATTTAAGCCCTTTTAGCTTTTTTAATTTATTCTCCTACAATCCGCCTGTGGTTGTTTTTTCGCCGGTACGCAGAGGCAGAGACAACACTACCAAACACACATTAGAAAACATCGCTGAAGTTCCAGAAGTAGTGATCAATATTGTAACCTATGATATGGTACAACAAATGTCATTGGCCAGCTGCGAATTTGCGAAAGGCGTTAATGAATTTGAGAAGGCTGGTTTTAAAATGGAAGCCGCAACATTGGTTAAACCGCCAATGGTTAAACAAAGTAAAATTAAATTAGAGTGCATCGTTACTGAAATAAAACCGCTTGGTGAGCAAGGTGGTGCCGGAAATTTAATTATAGCAACCGTTCAGGTAGTACATATAGCTGAAGATATTTTAACCAGCGATGGAAAAATAGATCAAACCAAATTGCAACTGGTAGCCAGGCTTGGTGGGGACTGGTATTGTAAAGTAGACGAAAGCAACCTCTTTAAAGTAGAAAAGCCAAACACAAAATTGGGCATCGGTATAGATGCCTTGCCAAACTCAATAAAAAACAGCAGTATTCTAACCGGCAATAACCTGGGCCAACTGGCCAATGTAAGTTTGTTACCATTAGTTGATCCGGCTTTTTATGATGATACACTCAAAAACATCATCCAATATTACGCTATTAATCCTGATGAAATGGAAAACGAATTACATATTTACGCAGCACAATTACTGAATGCGGGCAAGGTAAACGAGGCCTGGCAGGTGCTGCTTGCTTTAAATTAATTATTGTAAATTTGTTTCATGTCGTCCGCAATAAAAATATTACCATATTACACCTACGAAGATTATTGCAAATGGGAAGGACGTTGGGAAATAATTGGAGGCATTCCGTATGCCATGAGTCCGGCGCCGTCACCAAGGCATCAATGGGTAAGTTCAAATATTAAATATCAATTAAAAGATGCCATAAAAAAAGCAGCTTGTAAAAATTGTAAAGTGTACGATTTCATTGATATTAAAGTGGCGGACGATACCGTTATACAACCCGATGCAATAGTTGTTTGTAAGGAAATAATGAAAGGTTATCTTGATTTTCCGGCAGCCCTTGTAGTGGAAGTATTGTCGCCTTCAACAGCGATGAAAGATCGCAATAATAAATTTTATATTTATCAGTCACAAAAAATTCCTTATTACATTATTGTTGATGTTGATAAAAATGAAATAGAAATTTATCACCTGGATGAAGAAGGTAAATACCAGCTGGATAAAACTGCGCCGTCGGGTTATTATACATTTGTGATGGAATCAGGTTGCGAAGCCAATGTGTTGATGACCGACATATGGCAATAATAATTGTTCCAATAAATTTAATCAGTATTTAACGTTTTCAACCGCCGCAATTTTTTATTTTCACTTCATGAAGACAACTCTTCTTGCGCTGCTATTTCCCTGTTTTTGTTTTGGCCAGCAAAATTATCCTTACAGAAACCTTGTGCTGGAAGGCGGTGGCGTACGTGGGCTTGCCTACGCAGGTGCGTTTAAAGTGCTGGAAGAAAAAAACATTTTACAACAAATAGACAAGGTTGCGGGTACATCTGCCGGAGCCATCGCAGGTGTTATGATCAGCGTTGGATACAGCGCCAAAGAAGTAGACAGTATTATGCGCTTTTTACCCATTGAAAAATTCAACGATGGCAGGGGTGGCATTGTCGGCAAATACCGCAGGGTAAGAAACAAATTTGGCCTGTACAGAGGGCTGAAATTTGAACTTTGGGTTCAACAACTGATACAATTTAAAACAGGCAACAGTAATCTTACTTTTGCCCAGCTACATGCGCTTCGCCAGCAAAATAATTTGTACAAAGATTTTTATTGTACCGGTACCAACTTAAGCAAACAGCAGCTGGATATTTTTTCTTACGAGCATACGCCTGATATGCCTGTTGCGCTGGCAGTAAGAATTAGTGGCGCTATACCCATTTATTTTGAGCCGGTTATTTTGGACGATCAATATCAAAAAATTGACGAGACCGATACCATTTCTTTCAAAAACTATTATGTAGATGGCGGCATGCTGGCCAATTATCCTATCAGTATTTTTGACAGCAGTGAAAACAATGTAAACCCATTACAGTCAGATAAACTGTGGTTTAACATGCAAACACTCGGCATTAAACTGGAGCGTCCTGCGCAAATTGACTCACTCAAAAAAAACAGCACCGGTATTCCCCCCTATACTATCCGTTCTTTTAAAGAATACATTCATGCCTTTAATAACCTTATTGTAGAAACATTGAACCAAAAGTATCCCGACCGGGAAAATGAAAAGAACAGAACGATTTATGTTAGTTATGGAACGCTCAGTGCAAGGATCCGCAGAATGAAGCCTGCAGAAAAAGAAATGCTTTTTAACAACGGTATGCAGGCAACGGCTGACTTTCTACAAGCACATAATTAACTTCCGGTAACCCCAGTCTTAGCAGCTTTCTTATTGAAGATTTTTTTTATACTCGTAGATTTTTCCCCGGAGTGTATTGAAAAACATGCTACGTTCTTTTTCACCAACTATGCTAATATGCGTGGATTTACTCATTATGTTTTGCAGATTTTTAAATGTAAAATCGCAAAAATTTTTATCCTGGGTGGCGATAATGTTCAGCCCATTATGATTTAAAAAAGTGATCTGCCTTTCACCGCCTTTTACAAAAATTGTATTACCTCCTATAAGTATTTCATTGATATAGACATCATATGCGGCGCTGGTATCAGGAATAGGTTGGTTGTATAAAAATTTCTTTCCCTCTGCAGATTGTAGTTCGATATGGTTTAGTAATTCTTCAAGTTGCGAATACACTTTTAGGAGAATATCCTTATTGGCAAAAATATTTGATTGCCGGTAAAATTCAATTTGCCGGATGGTGACTTGTATGCTCTCTTCATTCCATATTTCGGTTGAAGGAATTTGGCTGTATTGGTCAACTATCTTTTTTGCCAATTCAACATTTGCTTTATCACTTTCTTCGCCATTAAATTTCTGCCTTGCTAATTCCGGGTAACTGAGGAATGTGCGTTTCCAGAAAAAAAATTTAAACGCACACAATTCAGGGAATTGCATGTAATGAAAAAGCGGAAGGTCTTTATTAAAGTAATAAATATGGGGTGTTTGCAACTTCTTAAAAAGTACCAGGTTATCTGATATCTCCTGTAGATATTTTTCAAAGCCAAATGCAACACTATCCAATTTGTTACCTGAAAAAATAACGGTGTTGGATTGTATCTGCAACAACTGGTCCAGCGAAATTTGGTATTTGTTACACAATGTTTGCACTTCATCCAGGCCGATTGGCTTTTCGCCCCTGATGCGCCTGTATGCGCTGTCATTACTGATATTTAGCAACGCTGCAACTTCATCTACAAAAGACAAATGCGGTGGGAGTTTTGATTTAATGTGATTAAAAAATAATTGCTGGGTTTGATTGGTGTCCATATAACGTTTTTTAAAAAGTTTAGGAATTAATGCAATCGGGCACCTTTGTTATTTGCAAAAAATACTAATCAGATATTTGACATTTTAAATATAGTAAATTTTAAAGCTATTGTGTAACAACTTGCTCCTGAAAATTATTCTTTACTAAACTCAATGCCGTCGGGTGAATTTGCAATTTTGAATCGGCTTTTGCCAAAAGTAGTTTTACGTACAATCTTTTTAATAATCATAAAAACTTCTGTCATGAAAAAATTACTATTTACTTCCTTGCTGCTGGCAACAATAATTTTTACCAGTGTGGCGCAAAATGCAAAAACACCAACTCGCAAAAAATTCAGTATTGGTGCAGATGTAGCAGTGCCAACCGGTATTGCAAGTATGGTATACAATATAGCAATCGGTGGATCCATTAAATACGAATTGCCCGCAACCGTCGATTTGGATGTTACTGTATCTGCCGGGTATGAAGCTTTCCTGGTAAAGAGTGAATTTAAAATCCCGGGATCAAAATCTGCGGAAAGTTATGTTCCTTTAAAAGCCGGTTTAAAATATTATTTTAAGAATGGCTTTTTTGGAGAAGCCGAGGTGGGCGCTTCTATATATACAGGAAGCGAGAGTTTTACATCATTCGTTTATGCACCTGGCATCGGTTATACTTTTGAAGGTGGTTTTGAGACAGGCGTTCGTTATGAAGCCTGGGTTAAAAATGGCACATTGGGACAGGTTGCTTTAAGGTTAGCCTACAAGTTCTAACAAAAAGAAAATACCGAAAAGCTATGCTACAAACTGCCGCCTGCAATTTGATAAAACAAGCTGCACTTTAACAATAGTTTTCCGCCGTAATAATAATATCCGCTACTCCCTGATGATGTCTTCTTTCTTATATGCCTTGGAGTGTTTTACCTAAACTTTAAAACGATTGGGGGCTGCTTCCCATTAAAAGTACGACTGGTGCGGTTTAACGCCGTTTCAAGTTTAAAATACACAATCTAAAGAACCAGTTTAATTACTGTTGTTACTTAACTAATTTTTTAACCTAACCTTAAAATATTTTTTATGGTACCTAGCAAAAAATCAATTGATACTTTTTTACTTGCACTTGTAATAACGGTGGTGCTTACTGCCTGTCACAATTATTATAAATTAAGCCTGCTTCAAAGAAAGAGTAGCGAAGCAACTGCCTCAGCAATCGACAGCCTGCGTCTTTCTGAGAGATATTTTATTCTTCGAAATGGCAGTGATGCTTATTATATGAAAAATGCTGTGTTGAGCAGCGATCAAACAAGTATTGAATGCACATTAGATACAGTACCGTTTTATCACCAGGTTTACCTTCAAAAAGGAAAATCCGGAAATCTAAAATATCATCCTGGAAACGAAATTGAATCGTTTGTATTGAACGAAGTTCATTTTCAAATTCCGTTTGACAAAACAGCCGCGTTGGGACCATACACGTTACAGTTAAACCAGGTTCAAAGAATTGAAGTGATAGAAAAAGACAGGAACCGAACTACCGGCAGTTATGTGGCTGGTGCCATAGGGTATACACTTGGTGTGCTTGCTGTAGTATCAATAATAGTTGTTGCAACAAAAAGTTCATGTCCTTTTGTAAGTGCCTATGCCAATGGCGGGTTTTCGCTACAAGGTGAAATTTATGGAGGCGCCATTTACCCGCAAATGGCAAGACATGATTATATGCCACTACAAATGGACCCCTTAAGCGATGGCTCTTTACAGGTAAAAATAAGCAATGAATTGCATGAGAACCAATATACCGACCAGGCGGAATTGTGGATGATAACCCACGATAAAAACAGCAAGGTTTTAGCAGATGAAAAAGGAAATCTGTATAATATATCCGATCCACAGCCGCTGATTAATTGCCTGCTGAACGGGAAAAAAGATATGACTGCGGCATTGAAAAACGCAGACGATAATTACCTGATGTATATGGACGACAGCACTACGTTAAATGCAACCAATGAGGCCGTATTGAATTTTCGTAAACCGGTAGCTGCCAAAAAAGGCAAGCTCATTTTAAGTTTAAAAAATTCATACTTCCTGGATCTTTTATATGGTGAACTTGCAAAAGGATTTGGCAGCTATTACAACACCTACATTACACAGCAGCGCAAAAAAACATTGGCAGAATTAGTGCAGTGGACCAGAGACCAGCAAATACCTTTACAGGTTTCCTTAAAAACCGCCAGTGGCTGGAAAAAAATCAGCGAGGTTACTACCATCGGCCCCTTGGCAACCAGGCGTATTGTAGTGCCTGTTGATTTCTCTGACAATGCTGAACCGTTTACAGCGATAAAACTATCCAGCGGATTTATGTTTTGGGAAATTGATTATGCCGCAATGGACTTTACAGAGGATAATAATTTTACGGTGCAAAAATTAGCTCCTTCAGAAGCCACCGATGAGCTGGGCAAAAACGTGTCGCCTGATTTGGAAAAAGAAGATGCGATTTATCTTTCCCAACCTAGCATTGGCAATGTGGCTACCATAGTATACAAAGCAAGTCCGCTTACCGATGCAACCAAAAGCAGGACCTATATTTTACATAGCAAGGGGTATTACGAACACATAAGAGATTTTAAAAACCCGCCGAATATTGCCTTTTTAAACCAATTTAAAAAAGCGAATGCACTTCCCCTGTTTGGTGTTAGCCTGTATAAAAAAATGGCTGCGCAAAACAACTTGTCTCTAACTGCATCACATTAAAAAGGTCAACAGTATACCTTAAAGAAATTATTCAGCAATAAAAATATTTATATGCAAACAGCCATTACGCTTCCAGTTGTAGAAACTCATACAACCTCAACCGCCGCTACCAGTACACCTTACCGGGCAAACAATTTAAATATGCCGGGCAACATTGAAAAATATTCTACCTGGATGTTTATTAAACTTCGCATCTTTTATTTTGCCTGCATTATTTTAAAACAACCCCGTAAAATAATCGCGACTTTTAAAACCATGCTGAGTTTAAGAAACAATGTGTGGGGTGGTGATTTAAAAAAGATGTATAAAATTGACGGCAAATATTATTTCAACCAATACACACCAGGATGGCCTTCCCGTGCGTACGATTCACTGATAAAAAGTGAATTGCGCAGGCATGCTTCACCGTTAACAGTTACCGAGAAACTATCCTTTGTTTTTTTAGCCATCACCCGAAAATGCCCGATGCAATGTGAGCATTGTTTTGAATGGGATAACCTGAACCAAAAAGAATCCTTTACAAAGGAAGATTTATTCAAAGTGGTTGATCTCTATCAAAAAGAAGGTGTACTGCAATTTCATTTTAGTGGCGGTGAACCTATGACACGTTTTAAAGACTTACTTCCACTGATGAAATATGCCAGCAAAAAAAGCGATTGCTGGGTGTTGACCTCTGGTTTTAATTTTACGCCTGAAAATGCCTGGCGGTTGAAGAAAGCTGGTTGCAAGGGTATTGTAGTGAGTATCGATCATTATATACCTGAGCTGCACAATATGTTTCGTGGCAATACCCATGCCTTTGATATGGCGGTAAACGCAGTGGCTGCAGCGCAGGAGGCTGGCATGGTTACGTCTGTAAGTGTATGTGCTACCAAACAATTTCTTGATGGCAATCATTTAATGCCTTACATGGACTTTGCAAAAAACCTGGGTGTACAATTTGTGCAGGTGCTGGAGCCCCGAAGTATAGGTCACTATGAGGGCAAAAATGTATTGCTGAATGAAAAGCACATTATTGAATTGGAGTTTACATTTAAACGCATCAATCATTCATCCGCTTACAGCGATTACCCCACCATGTTATATCATGGGTATCATCAAAGAAGAGTTGGGTGTTTTTCGGGCAGTAGAAGTGTTTATGTTGACTCAGCCGGCGATGTGCATGCCTGCCCGTTTTGCCATACCAAATCTTATAATATTATCCAGCTGGTGCGTGCTGATGAAAAAACATTACCCGTTAAAGAAAATAAATGTCCGCTGTTCGAAAAAATAGCCTGATCATCCGCCCACACTTTTGTAACAAAATGAGTTTAAAAAATGACAACAATAAATTTTTCCCCAGGGCAGATTATTTTATCTGCCCTCCAAACACCTTTTTTAAAATATCAGTAGTTCGTGCGGCAAAATTGGTGCGTATATTTTTTTCTTCCAAAGCCACCTGGTCAAATAAAGCATTGGTTGCTTTTTGCGTAACATAACCAGCCAGGTCTGGATTTATTTTGGTAAACGTGGTTGGAAAACCATTGTACTTGTTTACAATGTCGCCGTAGTATTTGGTGGCTTCTACTCTATCCAGAGATGATTTTATTACCGGCATGAATGCAGCCATTAATTGCGCCGTAGTTTTTTCCCTGAAAAAATGGGTGGCGCTGGTATCTCCATTTTTTACCAGGCCGATAGCATCGGTCAGTGTCATATTTTTGATGGCCTCAACAAAAATAGGTTTGGCATACCCTGCTGCATCTTCTGCGCCGCGATTGATTTGTAAAATAGCTTTGTCTACCATGTTGCCGAGACCTACCGTGCGCAGCGCATTTTCTATTTTTTTTGCATCCGGCGGAAGCAGTACTTTGTATACCGCATCTTTATAAAATCCGTCTTCTTTATTTAATTGTAAAACTGCTTTTGCTAACCCCTGGCTTAGGGCTTCTTTAATTCCGCTGGCGGCATCAGCTTCTGTAACAGCACCCCCTACTCCGGCTGCCTGGGGCAATTGTTGCAATACATCGCAACCGCTGAATGACACTACAATCGTTAATACCAAAACAAGTTTTTTCATAGATAAGTTTTTATAAGACAAATATAGACAAGTATCCTGCCATTATAAGACAGGCCCGCAATGTAAGTGTACAAATCAGTTTCATGCGGTATCTTCGCAAAATTATAAAACTCATATTACAATTTACACTTAGTCATTATAATTTTATTTCATGAGCACCACGCATTTGTCAGAACAGGAAATTATCAGAAGAGAAAAGTTGGCCACCTTAACCGGTTTGGGCATTGATGCCTATCCGGCTGCATTGTACCCGGTAAATACCACTTCTGTATTTATAAAAGAAAATTATAAAGGCGAAGAAAATAAAGACCAGTTTGCAGATGTGTGTATCGCCGGCAGAATTATGAGTGTACGGGATATGGGAAAGGCCAATTTTGCTGTGTTGCAGGATGCTGTGGGAAAGATTCAGTTTTATATCAAGCAGGACGATATCTGCCCGGGCGAGGATAAAACTTTGTACCAAACCGTTTGGAAAAAACTGGTTGACATTGGCGACATCATCGGCATAAAAGGTTTTGTATTTACAACCAAAACCGGCGAAACTTCCATTCATGTAAAAGAGTTTTCTATTCTTACCAAATCGTTGCGGCCATTGCCGATTGTAAAAGAAAAAGATGGAGAAGCATTTGATGAAGTAACAGATCCTGAATTCAGGTACCGCCAGCGCTATGCAGATTTAATTGTAAACCCCGGTGTAAAAGAAACCTTCATCAAGCGCACAAAAATGATGAATGCTATCCGCGAATTTTTAAATGAACGTGGTGCATTGGAGGTTGATACACCAGTGTTGCAATCTATACCCGGCGGCGCTGCAGCAAGGCCTTTTACAACACACCACAATGCCTTGGATGTACCCATGTATATGCGCATTGCAAATGAATTGTATTTAAAAAGATTAATCGTTGGCGGCTTTGAATGGGTGTATGAATTTAGCCGAAACTTTCGCAATGAAGGGATGGACAGAACACACAATCCTGAATTTACCGTATTGGAATTTTATGTTGCGTACAAAGATTATGAGTGGATGATGGAAACGACTGAGCAGTTACTGGAAAAGGCTGCACTGGCTACCAACGGCAATTCAAAAGTAACCGTGGGTGATAAAGAAATTGATTTTAAAGCGCCGTACAAAAGAATTACCATGTATGATTCTATAAAAGAATTTACAGGTTTTGATATTAGCGCAATGGATGAAGATGGTATCCGCGACGTGTGTCGCCAGCTGGGAATACATGCAGATGCCAAATGGGGAAAGGGCAAATTGATTGATGAGATTTTTGGCGGCAAATGCGAAGGCAACTATATACAACCCACATTTATCACTGACTACCCGGTTGAGATGAGCCCGCTTACAAAAAAACACCGTAGCAAACCGGGACTGGTAGAACGTTTTGAACTGATGTGTAACGGAAAAGAAATTGCCAACGCCTACACTGAGTTAAATGATCCGCTGGAGCAAAGAGCCCGCTTTGAAGAACAAACCAAACTGATGGAACGTGGCGATGATGAAGCCATGTTTATTGACCACGATTTTTTACGGGCGCTGGAATATGGCATGCCGCCAACAAGTGGTATTGGTTTTGGAATTGACAGAATCGCGATGCTGTTAACCAACCAGCATTCTATACAGGATGTTTTATTTTTCCCAATGATGCGGCCGGAGAATTTTGACTAGAAAATAATCAACAACACCATTAGCAAAACGACCAATCAAAAATTTGATTGGTCGTTTTGCTAATATTTAAATCAGCTTGCAAAATTTCATATTTCCATTCATCAACCTCACTTTTTCATCTCCTTCAAAAAAACTATCTTGTCTGCAAAAATTTAAATAGGTAAACTATGCTATTCTTTGTAAAGAAATTAACTGCCGTTACTGTATTGGCTTTGGTGTCATTGTGTACATCGGCACAAAAAAAAGAACTCGCCGATGATCAATATTTTAAAAATAATTTTAAGGGCATTATTCAACCCTTACCTGTTGTTAATAAATGGATAGATGACAGCCATGTAAGTATCACCAGGGGTGGAAAAGAGGTTATACTGGATTGCAAAACTGGTATTGAAAAGGATGCCTTAGCAACGGATGCAAAGACCGAAGTGGTAAAGGCGGGCGCTTATCTTAAAAGCGGCAACATTTTTATAAAGGTAAATGGCGTTGACACACAGCTCACCAGCGATACAACAAAAAAACTTAATCCTGTCATCAGCCCCGACAATAATTATGTAGCCTTTACAAGATACAATGATCTCTACACGATCAATATCGCCACAAAAAAAGAAAACCGCTTAACAACAGATGGCAGCGACGTTATTTTAAACGGATATGCAAGCTGGGTGTATACAGAAGAAATTTTAGGCAGGGCAAGCCTGTACCGTACTTTTTGGTGGAGCCCCGATAGCAAGCACCTGGCTTTCTTCAGAACAGACGATTCACCCGTTCCGGTGTATACGATTACTGACGGAAACGGGCAACATGGCTATGTTGAAAAAGAGCGTTACCCTAAAGTAGGTGATGCCAATCCACAAATAAAAATCGGTATGGTGGCGCCCGGGGGTGGCAACATTACGTTTGCAGATTTTAATGATAAAGATGATCAATATTTCGGAGCTCCTTACTGGACGCCTGATGGCAGCGCCTTATGGGTGCAATGGATTAACAGGGGCCAGAATAATTTAAAAATATGGAGTGTAAACCCGGGTACAGGTGATAAAAAAGAGATTTATGATGAAAAACAAAAAACATGGATACAGTTGGAAGATGGGTATGAAAGGTTACACTTTTTAAGCAGTGGCAAAAGCTTCATTTTGGAGAGTGACCAAACGGGGTGGAATCATTTGTACCTGTACGACATGGCCGGAAAATTAATAAACCCAATCACTTCAGGAAAATTTACTGTGCTGAATCTTGCCAGGATAGATGAAAAAAAAGCCGTTGTTTATTTTACTGCAAGAAGCAGGGAAAATACAGCCCGCATTGACTTCTACAGCATTGGCCTGAACGGTAAAAATCTTTTGCGGTTAACTTCCGGCGAATATAACAATACCAATATTAACCTTTCACCAAACAGCAGTTATTTTATAACTACCTCCTCCAATTCCAGCACGCCAACCAGGATGACCCTCGTTAACAACAAAGGAAAAATCATTAAAGAAATCGGCGATTCAAAAGCTGCAGAATTTTCGGGGTATAACCTTGCTACAACAGAATTACTGCGGGTAAAAAGTGATGATGGGTTATATGATCTTCCGATGAAAGTAACCTGGCCGGTAAATATGGACAAGAGTAAAAAATATCCCGTACTGATTTCTATTTATGGAGGCCCCAACGCCGGCACTTGCTGGGATACCTGGTCACTGAACGGCAACCAGCAGTTTTATGCCAAAGAAGGCTTAATACAGGTAGTGATGGACCACCGTGCCAGCGGGCATTTTGGCAAAGAAGGTGTAAATTTTATGCACCGGAATTTGGGCTACTGGGAAATGAAAGATTATACCAGCATGGTAAAATGGCTGATTGCAAAGGGCAGTGCAGACCCAACAAAAATTTGTATTACAGGTTTTAGCTATGGCGGCTACATGACCTGCTATGCATTAACCTATGGCAGCGATGTATTTACACATGGTATGGCCGGCGGAAGTGTAACCGACTGGAATTTTTACGATACGCATTATACAGAGCGCTATATGGACACACCCGCAGAGAATCCGGAAGGTTACAAGTCGAGCTCTGTGCTGAATTATGTTGACAAATACAAGGGTATGTTACAAATTGTACATGGTGTAATCGACGACAATGTGCACATACAAAACAGCATCAACCTTATCAGCAAGCTACAGGATGCCAAAAAAGAATTTGAATTTATGGAATATAGCGGTGGCAGGCATGGCTGGGGCGGCAACAAATGGTTACACTACATGAATTTAAAAACCAATTTCATTTATCAATATTTGCTGCAAAAACCGGTGAATAAATCAATGTTGAAATAATCTAAGTGCTAGTCTAAGTACTAAATACTTAGTACTTAGACTTACGCCCTTTTTTTGTGCAATTGCAGGTAGTCGATGTAGTACAATACCTTTACAGAAACACTGTTGTTTTGCGGTGCCGCGATGGTGTTGTTGAAATTTTTAAAGTACCCGTTTATTACATCCCGCTCATAGGTATTGATGCCATTTTTCCACACAACGTTAAATTCACTTCCGGGTGCAAATCGCCAGCTATACACCATGTCTATATTAAACGTATTGTAGCTGTTATTGAAGTTGTGGTTATTGCTGATGTATTGCTTAATATCGTTGCTACCTGCAGGAATCGGATCCAGGTTACCTGCCTGGTTTAGAATAAAAAACTCTTTATACGTTACTGTACCCAGGTAATGCCGCAGCCGCATGGTAATGTACATTTTGTTGTTGAAGCTGTATTTAAAATTGAGGCGATTCTCAACAGTCATACGATCTCTTCTTCCAAAGAGCAATATTTCATTGGTGTATATTCCGTCCAAACCATTACTGCTATTGCTTGTCGGAAAACCCACGTTATTTCTGACAGGGTCAAAATTGATATAATGCGAAATAGAAAATTTGTTATTGAAGCGCATTATCTGGGTAAAGTCAAGATAAAATTCTTTCGAATTAAAAAGATAAGTATTGCCTAACATGGCAGTTGCAATCACGCTATATTTTTTTGCTGAATTGCTTTGACCAAATACGCCATGCGTATAGAGGGATGGGCTTTTAAAAACACGTCCGCTGATACGAGGTTCATAAAAATCATTTCCTTTTGGTGATACATTTGCAAACATACCAAACCACCACAGATTCTTTAATTGCACATTGCCATTATAATTGAACCTGACTGTCTGAAATGCCCGGGGAACAAAAAGCTGGTCGTAATTAAAATTAAAATTGTTGAACCAGCGGTTATACCATTTAGTTGGTTTGGTAAAGTAATAGCCGGCATACATATAAGTATTGATGTTGTTGTTATAGAACTGTATGCCCAGGTCGTTGGGATTAAATTTATCATCAACCACCTGCACCGTTGATGAAAAAACAAAGCTACCGCTTACCTTGCCAAAACCTCCGCCATACTTGTAGCCGGTAGTTTTTGTATTGGTGAAAATGGTACCTGAATAAGCATTGCCGTAAAGGTTCCACTTATTTTTTTTATCGTATAAATTAAACAATGCAGCAGTTACATTGGCATCATAATCTTTACCATTGCGCAACACATTTGAGTTTACTAAGGTTACTGAAGAATTATTTTTAAGGCTTTGATCAAGCACTAAAATATTGTAATTGGTAAGAGGATTGGTTTCAAATTTTTCCCGCTGTCCCTTATCATTTTCTATGAGGGCGTACATAGGCTGAGTAATTGCATTAAAAAAACCAATGCCTAGTTTGTGTTTGTTTCGGCCCGAAATTTTTGTAGCATTTAACAACTTAGTCTCTACAGGATTGCTGACAATATGTTCCGTACTATCAAGCCTTCCGCTTACATCACCGTAATGAATGGGCGTTGCTCCAATTCGCCTGCTGTAAAATAAATTGCCTTTATTAAAAAGTTCGGTACCCTCTGTAAAAAAAGTTCTGTTCTCATTGTACTTCACTTCAAAAGGGCTGAGATTTAAAACATGGTTATCGCTTTGTGTTTGTCCAAAATCCGGTACCAGCGTGGCATCCAGGGTAAAGCTCTCATTAATACCGTACTTAATATCCATCCCTCCATTAAACGCATAGCTGGTATTTTTTACACCTGTTTCGTTATAAGGATAGTTGTTTACATAGCTTGAAAAATAAGGCGAAAAAGACAAGCGTACCGGCGGCGAAATTTTATCAGGAATCGTTAATAGACCTTCTTGTGTAAGGAAGCCATTTACTTTAGGATCAATCGGGTTCCAGAATAATTGCTGGCCGCTTTTATTTCTTCTTCTTACAATATTCAGTCCCCAGGTTTGCACATCTTTTTTGCTAAAGCGCAAAGCAGAATAGGGCAGAAACATTTCGAAGCTCCAGCCGTCCGGTTGCATTTTACAGGCGCTTTGCCAAACACTGTTCCATGAAAAATCTTCTGAATTGCCATTATTATCCTGCGGTATTGCCTTGGCATCCATTTGTTCGCCGAGGGGCGTAACAAAATATTCAAAGCCATTAATTTTATCAAGATAAGTGTCCAGTACTACCCCTATAAAATCATTATTACCAAAATTATCCCTGCCTATTAGTTCGGTTGCAATACTATCTTTATTTTTTTCGTAACAGTATCCACCAAAATAAATGCCCTGGTTATTATATAGGATATACATTTCAGTTCTGTTGGCAGAATCTTCCTTTCTAAAAGGGACAGGTCTTAACTCAATAAATTTGCCGGTCACAGGTGCTGTTTTCCAGGCAGGTTCATTCAGAATACCATCAATTTTAAAAATGGCATTAGATTTAACCGCAGTCATTTTTCTTACTTCTGTTTGTGCGCAGGCAAAAAAATGGCCTCCAAGCAATGCAATAAGCATCCCTGCAAATTTGGTCGTCATGGTAATTATTTTTCGATTGAGTGGCCCTAATTATAACAATTAAAGCGGTTACGAAATTAGACGTACAATAGGGGTAGAATGTTACCACTTATCAAAATAAAAAAGGATTAGGCTTTCTTTAACAGCTCTATG
This sequence comes from Chitinophagales bacterium, assembly GCA_038210625.1. GTDB lineage: Bacteria > Bacteroidota > Bacteroidia > Chitinophagales > Chitinophagaceae > Ferruginibacter. The sequence continues at coordinate 68,181 of JBBQWL010000007.1, forward strand.
CCAACAAAAAATTCATACTCATTCTACTAATAAAAAGAAAGTCCTGCAGTTATCAACTGCAGGACTGTAGATTAACTTTTGATTGAACAGTATTTACAAAAAAAGGTCAGTATACAATTTAGCTCCCGGTACTACCGAATATTTTTCCAAATCAGTAATGCCTTCCGCAGCCAATACGGCTTCGTCAATAAATGTATTGCCAGTGCATTCCTTAGCAGGCTTCGATAAAATATACCAGGCGGCGTCTGCAATGATATCCGTTGTGCGGCTCATATTCATCAGCATTTGCCCACCGAGTAAATTATTCACCGCAGCCGTAGCAATGGTTGTTCGTGGCCACAAGGTATTGGCTGCTATATTGAATTGTTTTAATTCTGCTGCCAACCCGAGTGCAATCATACTCATATCGTATTTGCTGATGGTATAAGCCAGGTGATTGGCAAACCATTTCATATCCATATTGATGGGTGGAGATAAATTTAAGATATGCGCATTGGTACTTTTTTTCAAATGCGGAATACAGGCACGGCTTACCATAAAGGTTCCCCGCACATTGATATCGTACATTAAATCAAATCGTTTGGGTTCGGTTTGTTCTGTAGTAGTAAGGTTGATGGCACTGGCATTATTAACCAGTATATCAATCCCCCCGAATTTTTCCACGGCCTTGTCAACCATTTGTTGCACCTGGTCTTCAAACCGTATATCGCATTGCACCGCCAGGGCTTTCCCGCCGGCTGCTTCCATTTCCGCGGCTGCAGAAAAAATAGTACCGCCCAGTTTGGGATTTTCTTCCACACTTTTTGAGGCGATCACAATATTAGCTCCGTCTTTTGCCAATTTAAGGCCAATGGCTTTACCTATTCCCCGGCTGGCGCCGGTTATTACAACCGTTTTATTTTTAAATGGCATAGCGAATATTTTTTCAAATCTAATCAAAAAGCCATTGCACAACCGTTTTGTATCATTTCATTTCAATTTTGTTCGTTTAATCTTACCAGCAGTTAACAAAAAATTAATTAAACATTTGTTTGATTTTAATTAAACGTTTGTTTAACTTTGCGTTTCAATTAGTCAATGGCATGGAATTTAATGACAAACAAATACAGATAATAGAAACCGCCGAGCAGCTTTTTGCCGAGCGGGGTTTTGACGGCACTTCCGTTCGCGACATAGCGGATGAAGCCGGTATCAACGTTGCAATGATTTCTTACTACTTCGGCTCCAAAGAAAAATTGATGGAAGCGTTGTTTGAATTAAGGGTGGGTTCGGTAAAGATGCGCATAGAATCACTTATAAAAGATGAAAGTCTGAGCTCGATTGAAAAGGTAAATATGCTGATTGACGAACACATTGAAAGAGTAATGCTAAAACCGTGTTTTCAAAAAGTAATGCAGGGTGTGTTGGTAACCAATAAAAACCCCGCCATTTTAAAAGCAGCCAACAATGTAAAACTACGCAGCATTGCTGTAGTGGCAGAACTGATAAAAGACGGGCAGAAAAAAGGCATTTTTAAAAAGAAAATTGATGTGGTATTGATGTTGAACACCATGGTAGGCACCGCATCGCAAAGTATCATGAGCATGGAGTATTATAAGGAATTTAATAACCAACAGGATATGCCCGATGAAGAATTTAAAACCATTTTCAAAAGAAGACTAAGCATACACATAAAAACTTTATTCAAAGTAATATTAACCAATGAAGCATAAACTAACAGCAGGATTGATCGTATTGCTGTGCCTGCTAAATATACAGGCATTACAGGCGCAGGACAGTATAAGAACAATTACCTTAAAAGAAGCAGTTGACCTGAGTGTAACCAACAGTCACCTGCTAAAAAACAACACAGCAAAAATTAGCGAAGCCACGGCTGCGATACAGGAAGCAAAAGAGCGGCTGCTACCCGATGTTAATGTGAGCGGTACCTATATGTACCTGCCAACTACGCCCAACATTCATATGGCATCTGATACTTCTGGTAAGGGCTTTGGCGGACCAAAAATTTCCCAGGTGGTTTATGGAAGTCTGAATGCATCATTGCCACTTTATACGGGCGGCAAATTAAAATATGGTATCGAGTCGGCTAAATACCTGCAGGAGGCTGCAAAGCTTGATGCTGCTGACAACAAGGAAGCGGTAATCATTAATACCATTAACGCCTACAGTAATTTGTATAAATCATTAAAGGCGGTAACACTGGTAAAAGAAAACCTGGAGCAATCTAACCAGCGGGTAAAAGATTTTACCAACCTGGAACAAAACGGATTGATAGCAAGAAACGATTTACTGAAAGTAAAACTGCAATCTTCCAATATTGAGCTAACGTTACTGGATGCACAAAGCAATTATAAAATTGCCAGCGTAAACATGGCACTGATGCTGGGCTTGCCGGAGCAAACCCTGCTGGTGGCCGATTCAGCCAGCCTGCAACAACCCGGTGAAGTAAAAAGTATTGACGCATATGAACAACTGGCGCTTCAGTCACGCAATGATATCAGCGCCCTGGCATTGCGAAAAAAATCGGCTGAACTGGGCATCAAATCCGCAAAAGCAGATTACTATCCCAACATTGCATTAACCACCGGGTACATTGCGGCCGACATTCCTAAATTTTTAACGGTCACCAATGCTATAACGGTAGGGCTTGGCGTTAAGTATTCGCTTTCGTCTTTATGGAAAACAAAATCTAAAATAGAGCAGGCGGATGCAAGAATACAACAAATTGCCGCCAGCCAGGATATGCTAAATGATAACATCAGGCTACAGATTAACCAGGCCTACCAGGCGTATGTACTAAGCCGCAAAAAAATAGAAGTTTACCAGCAGGCGGTTGAACAGGCGGCGGAAAATTACCGCATCACAAAAAACAAATACGATAATGCACTGGCCACCACCACTGATTTACTGGATGCGGATGTGGCACAACTGCAAACAAAATTAAACGTAAGCAATGCTACCGCTGATGCTGTAGTGGCCTACAATAAATTATTACAAACAGCAGGCATTTTAAACAATTAATATCAACACCAAAACATACAATACATTTTTATGCAAAACGACACAACAGCTAAAGCAGCACCTAAAAAAAGCAAGGTTTTTTTAATTGTACTGATAGCGCTGGTTATTGCCGGCGGCTGGTTTGGCATCACCAAATACGTTCACGGACAACACCATGAAGAAACTGATAACGCACAGATTGAAGCTAACATTAGCCCCGTAATACCAAGGGTGGCAGGCTATGTAAAAGAAGTTCGGGTTAAAGATAACCAAATAGTAAAAAAAGGAGATACCCTTTTAATTTTGGACGACCGCGACCTGGCAGTAAGGGTGCAGCAGGCAGAAGCTGCATTGGCTACAGCGCAAACTAACCTGGGTGCTGCTAAAGCAAATACAAATGCTTCCAGGGCAAATATTGCTACCACCCGGGCGGGCATTTCCACAGCAGATGCACAAATAGAAGCTGCCAAAATTAATGTACGCAGAACGGCGCAGGATTATGACCGTTATGCAAACCTGATTAAAGATCACTCCATAACCCAGCAACAATTTGACCAGGCAGAAGCTGCCAAACAAACCGCAGAACGCCAGTTGCAAATATTGGTTCAGCAAAAAAACCAGGTAGCTCAGCAAACCTCTGCCGTTAGTTCTCAAAGCAATGCTACTTCTTCTCAAATCAATGTGGCAGATGCCATCATTAAACAAAAACAGGTAGATGTTGCAGAAGCAAAATTGAATTTATCTTATTCAGTTATTACCGCACAGGAAAGTGGCATGGTATCAAAAGTAAATGTACAGGAAGGGCAATTTTTACAACCCGGGCAATCCGTATTTAGTATAGTATTAAACAACGATATCTGGGTGGTAGCCAACTTTAAAGAAACACAATTTGAAAAAATGAGGATTGGTCAAAGAGTTGTATTGCGTGCAGATGCTTTTCCCGGACATGCATTTGAAGCCAAACTAACATCCTTTTCTCCGGCTACCGGCTCTCGTTTTGCGTTGCTGCCTCCGGATAACGCCAGTGGTAATTTTGTGAAAGTGGTACAACGGCTTCCTGTAAAAATTGAATTTGCAAATCCATCAGATTCGCTCGTAAAGCAGTTAAGGCCGGGTATGAATGTAGATGTGGATATAAACTTATAATCTGCCCAAATTTCAGCAGCGGGTACATTGTGAAGTATATTTCTCCTGGATGAATGCCGGTAAAATATTTTGAACCAGGCATACTACTACTATTAAGCTTCATTGGCGTCGCACACTTGTACAACATACCATTGATGAGCTTTATAGACCATGATTTGTCAGCATGAGGGGTTTTAACAACAAACAATTTGTCGCATGGCACAAGTGCTTTTAAGGCAATAAAAAATATTGTATGCAACAACAAATGGATTCTTTAATTGAATATGGCTCAAGGCGTGTAATCATTACCATTACCGCTATCTTTTGCGCCCTGCTGGAAATTGTGGACACCACCATTGTAAATGTGGCATTAAACGATATGCGGGGTTCACTGGGCGCAACATTAACGGAGGTTGCCTGGGTTATTACAGCCTATGCCATTGGTAATGTTATCATTGTTCCAATGACGAGCTGGCTTTCTGTGCAATTTGGCCGCAGAAATTATTTCGCTGCTTCTATTATACTTTTTACGGTATGTTCTTTTTTATGTGGTAATGCCACCGGTATTTGGGAACTGGTAATTTTTCGTTTTTTGCAGGGAATTGGCGGAGGGGCACTCCTGGTTACATCACAAACCATCATTACAGAAAGCTACCCGCCAGAAAAAAGAAGTATGGCCCAGGCCATTTACGGATTGGGTGTAATTATAGGCCCCACTTTAGGACCTCCTTTAGGTGGTTATATTGTAGACCATGCTTCATGGCCCTATATTTTTTACATTAATATTCCCATTGGCGTAATTGCCACTTTGCTTACACTACAGTTTGTTCGCAGTCCTAAATACGGAGAAAAAAGTACCGTTAGTGATATTGACTGGTTGGGCATTGGGTTACTTGCCCTCACGGTTGGTTCATTACAATATGTACTTGAAAAAGGCCAGGATGACGATTGGTTTAGCAGCAGTACGATTCTTTACCTTGGCGTGGCTGCCGCGTTGGGTTTGTTCTTTTTTATCTGGCGTGAAATCAGTTTTAAAAACCCCATTGTAGAATTAAGAGTATTAAAAAACGGCAATTTGAGGGTCGGCACGATTCTGTCGTTTATAATGGGTTTTGGATTGTATGGCTCAACTTTTATCATTCCATTATACACACAATCTATCCTCGGCTGGACGGCCCAGCAAGCAGGCATGTTAATGGTGCCCTCGGCGCTTACTACTGCTGTTATGATGCCGGTTATAGGTAAGATATTACAAAAGGGTGTACCACAACAATACCTCGTAGCTATTGGCATGATATCATTCGCAGTATTTACCATTTGGGGATATTTTATTTTAACCCCCGATACCGATTCTGATGCTTTCTTCTGGATGCTAATTGTAAGAGGTATGGGAATGGGAATGTTATTTATACCAATAACGGCGCTATCGCTGTCGACCTTACAAGGCCGGCAAATAGGCCAGGGGGCAGCGTTTACAGGAATGATGCGACAGTTAGGAGGATCTTTTGGAATAGCGTTGATCACTACCTATATGGCCCGTAAAAATATGATGCACAGAAGCGACCTGGTAACTAAACTGGACGCTACTAACCCTGCAGTACAACAACGGGTACAAGCAATGCAACATAATTTTGTTAGCAAGGGTATGAATGCAGATGTCGCACTTAAGTCCAGTTATTCCGCCCTGGATCATGTGGTTACCAGGCAGGCTGCAGTATTATCTTATATGGATGTATTCTTACTACTTGGCATTATGTTTTTAATTTGTGTTCCCTTTGTATTGATGGTAAAAGGCAATAAACAAAAGAAGATAGATCTGGGAGAAGCGATGCACTAAAGCAGTTATAAGTTATTAGTGATAGGGTATAAGTTTAAAGCCGTCGATTTAGGGCAAACGCACCAAATCGACGGCTTTTTAATTTTTATTTTTGATTTTTTACTTGTTATACTTACAACAAAGTCGCTTCGTGTGTAATATTTGTATTCAACAATTTTGAGATCGGGCAATTTGCTTTTGCATCCGCAACGGCAGTATCAAATTGTTCTTTACTGATACCCGGAATTTTTGCAGACACCGTTAAATGGGATTCAGTAATAGCCCCGGCCGCCGGATCTAAAGTAATGTCGCACTTTGTATTAATTTCATCAGCAGTAAAACCTGCTTTATTTAAGCCAAAACTCAATGCCATGCTAAAACACCCTGCATGGGCCGCCGCTACCAATTCTTCAGGATTTGTACCTACACCTTCCGCAAAACGGGAATTATAAGAATACTGTGTTTTGTTTAAAGTAGTACTTTGAGTGGTAAGATTACCAGTACCTTCTTTACCGGTGCCGTTCCATACGGCCGTTGCGTTACGTTTCATGTTGTTGTTTTTATTGTTTGGAAAAATTTGTTTCATTAAACCCTACCAATATATTGCCATTTATTTCAACCACGGGTCTTTTGATAACGCTCGTGTATTCCTGCATCAATTGTATAGCGGCTTTTTCGTTTGTAATTTGCTGTTGTGTTTCCGGCGGCAAACTTCTCCAGGTAGTACTTTTCTTATTTAAGAGTACTTCGTACCCCACTTTTTTGCTCCAGGCAGATAGCTTTTCTTTTGTAATACCTGCTTTTTTATAGTCTACAAATTCTACTGCAATGTTTTTATTCTTGTACCAATCGAGTGTTTTTTTAATTGTATCACAATTGAGTATTCCGTAAACGATAATTTTATTCATGGTGATGTGGTGGAAATGAGGCTTGTTCCCGACGAATTTATTTGTTCTGCACTCGTTTAAAAAAACCGCAAAGTCTCAGCTTGTCTTTTGCAATTAAAAATACAACAACAATTAAAACTGTATTGTTGTTGCCAATGAATTTCCTTAATTAGGAAACTGTGCGGCAGGTACCGACACAATGCCGGTAGGTTTGATGATGTGATATTCCTTGAAATCCTGGCTGGCCTCCATCCCTATTCCATCCAGTATTTCTGTCCGGGTACGGATGCGTACCGGCTTATCTGTGTAAAATTCCGTTCCGGTTCTACTTCTGTCCCAATACAATTCATTACAGTACAATGTGTCTCCTTTTACGTTGATCACACGTACACTATCTTTTAAAAACACTTTGCTTTGGGTTTCCTTATACTGTGCATATTTTGCATCCAGTTTACTGTCAAGGCTATCCCGCACATCAAAAAAATCTACGTGAATATTTTTAGGGAATTCTATATATGGAATAGTGTCCTGTACCCTATACATTACAGGCCCGGTTAAAATGGCTTTCCTCTTACCTCCAATTGAATATTTAATCACCACATCTTTCCCTTCCTCCAGCGCAATGTCTTTATGATTGAATTTATCAATCTCCTCCTGTGTATTTTCGCAACTACATAAAAAAAAGCAGCCTGCAAATGCGGCTGCAAAAATGAATATGTGAATACTTTTATAGTTCATTAACTGATATGGGTTTAATCGTATTTGTATCTTCTAAACCACAAATCGCCTAAAGATAAACCAATACTAATTCTTATCGTGCTTTCCCTAACATTCGATTTTTTATCTCCCCGGCTGCCAATTTCTACGGCTGTGTTTAGCATAGAAGATTGTGTTTCAAAATAACCTCTTCTCAGTTTTAACGGAAAGCCGGCGCCAAAAGTAAAACCATACTCGGGTAGCTTGCTGTTTATATTAATGTAATCGGGACCATAATTAAAACCAACGCGATAATGTACAAAATTGAAATATTTGCTTACCGGCGTATTGTAAGATGCAGGAAAGTATTCCACACCTGCCCTTATTTTCCAATTATTGGTAACCAGGTCCGGTTGGCCATAAAAGCTATATTCCTGCCACTTGGTAACTTCATAATCGGCACCAAAACTCCAGTGACCAGCACTGTCGCGGTACGTAAAGCCAACCGCATATGACGAAGGCCGTACTACATCGCCCTTTATATCATTTTCATAAATACTATCTATCCTGGTATTTGTTCCATTGGCATCAGTGGCGAATGTTTCTCTCAATTTACTCTGCGTTCCCTTGAATGTTTGCTTCAGGTTGCCATAGGCGCCCAGTCTCAATACAGCTTTGCTTTTCAGTGCAATTTCGTATTGCATACCAGCATTAAAAAAAACGCCGCCATAATGGGTTCTTTCGGATGAATTGGAAGAATAGTAATGTACTGTATCGTTTAAAAATGTTAGCCTGGTACTATAATCTTTATTGCCAAAAGCATAGCCTGCATTAAAGCCAAGACTAAGGCCTTTAATACGTATACCAAGGCCACCTGCAACTTCGTTTAAACCTCCGTTGCCTTCATAAACCGTCGCCAGGCTATCAATACCCTGCAATCGCTCAAATTTTGCAATCTTATAATTTATTTTTGATACGGGCTTAAGTCCGAAGTTGGCACCTAAGAACACGCCTTTTTTATTTGCCCGTTTCATTTTTATAGGAAAGCCGAGCTGCACATAAGACATACTTACATTGTTGGATGTAAATTTTGTCAGGGGATTTGTGCTTTTTAAAATCCTGGTATCTATTTCTCCTCCAAAATCAAATATTGTGCTGCGTTGATAATTGGGATTGCTTTTTACTACAGCAGGATCTACATATCCCAAGCTTCCATAACTTGCGGGGTTGGTGAAGTTGACGCTTTGAAAATCTGAGTATCCTGCAGCTATACCACCCATGGCCCTGGTCATGATATTGTGATTCGGACTAAGGTCTCCCAGGCCATAACGGGAATAGGGAGAATTTTCCTGCGCAGAGACAGATGTGTAAAAAAGTACGGTTAAAACCAGGCCTGTCAGTCTCATCATTATTTGCAGTTGTTAACTTCGCTGATTGCGTAAAGTCCTTTGAATAAAAAATTTAAGTCTGCAAATATCTTGTTTTTAAGTTGACCGGCAAAATAGGCCGAATCACCCCCGGTTAAAACCACGTTAAAGTTGCCGTATTTACCTGCGTAATAATCGATGAAACCATCTATTTCAAAGGCAATTCCGGCTATTACGCCGCTTTGAAGATTCGTTTTTGTATCGTAGGCAATTACCGGAAAATTCCAGTCTTTTTGCACCATCGGCAAAAATGCGGTGTGATCGTGCATTGATTTAAACCGCATTTCCATTCCGGGCGAGATGGCTCCCCCGATAAATTGGTTGTTTTGGGTGATAAAATTATAGGTAATGCAGCTGCCCAAGCCGATGACCAGGCTATTTTTGTTGGGGTAAAAATGTACTGCTCCGGCAATCAAAGCCAGGCGGTCTGCGCCAATGGTTGGGGGTTTTCCCACAGCTGTTGTAAAATTTACTTTACTCAGGTGTGATAGTTTATGAAATTGTGTTTTTTCGGCCAACAACACTTCAATTGCGGCATTGTGCTCTATTACTGATGATAGTATAGTATTGTATGGATGATACTGCTCCAGCAGTTTTTCAATTGTGTCCACGTTGTCGTCTGCTACTACAATTTCATTTTTAAATACATCATTTTCAAAGTAGCCGCATTTTTTACGGGTATTGCCAAAATCAAAGCAAAGTGTTTTTTTCATGTAGGTATTTTTCTCAATGAGCCTATAGCCATAGTTATTAGCTTTTGGCCGATAATTAAAACGGGAAAGATAATGAGTTCTTTTGAATCTGTTTTTACAAAGATGTACCTTAAATACGAATGCCGGAAACATTGAATCGCTACAAATTAAACCCTTCCAGGTTTTTAAAATGCCCGTTTAACTGTACCCGTTTTTTCAACGTTTCCATTTCGGCCACAATGGGCAAAACTTTTAACAGGTGTTGTTTTAAATATTCCTGCCGCTGCATTTCATGAAACAGCCCCAGCAGTTCATATTCTTCCTTCAGCGAAAGGCCCGCATGGTGAGCTACATCGTAACTGCGCAACAGCTCCTCCGTTTTTGAAAACTTCTTTTTTACTTTTAAAATAGTGTGCAGCTGCCGTATAATTTCCACTACTTTTTGCATTAACAGTTGATTGCTTTTTTCTGAATTTTCAGGATAATTTACGATGGCACCCTTGTATAATTTACCAGGCACTTCTTTTACAATTTCCAAAATGCGAAACACTTCCAGTCCTTTTGTTTTAATATCCATTTCGCCATTATCGTACAATTCAGTTATTTCAACCAGTTCCACCAACGTGCCAAGCTCACCGACTTTATCATCAATAACTGCCGGTATACCAAAAGGCTTTTTAAGCTCCTTGCAATCGTTGATCAGCTGTTTATAACGGGGTTCAAAAATATGCAGATTGAGTTCTTCACCAGGATATACTACAATACCCAGCGGAAAAATATTTATAAAATTAGTCATAATACGCCCTGAAATTTTAGCCGAAGTTAATAACAAACAGCCATGATAAAATCGTGCCGTCCTTACGGAATAACCGCTATAAAACATTCACAGAACCTGCATTGTTTGCGCCAACATAGGGTAGTTTCAATTATTTGGAATTTGATTTTTTTACAGTGAATTTTGTTGCATGTGGCAACAATACCTGCAACAAATTCAGGAAGGCAATATTAAAACACTGGCCAGGTGTATCTCGTTGGTAGAAAACCAGGTTGCCGGGCATGAGCACCTGCTGCAGCTTTTACCCCCATCTGCCACGCCTGTAATTGGTATTACAGGCCCGCCCGGCGCAGGCAAAAGCACCTTGGTAGATGCATTGATTGGTCAAATTACCAGCGAAGGAAAAAAGGTAGGTGTACTTTGTGTAGATCCATCTTCGCCATTTAATTTGGGAGCGCTTTTAGGTGACCGAATCCGGATGAATGAATGGTATAACAATCCCAACGTGTACATCCGTTCACTGGCCTCAAGAGGATCTTTAGGAGGGTTACATCCAAATATTATTGAGATCACTGATTTGTTGAAAGCCGCTCCATTTGATTATATAATTGTTGAGACTGTTGGCGTAGGACAAAGTGAAATTGAAATCGCCGGATTAGCAGACAGTACTGTTGTGGTGATGGTACCCGAATCTGGTGACGATGTACAAACGATGAAGGCAGGCTTAATGGAAATTGCTGATATTTTTGTTGTGAATAAATCCGACAGGCCAGATGCCGATGCTTTTGTAAAAAACCTGCGGTTGATGCTTGCCCCTGCCTTTCATAGCAGGCAAATACCCGTTCCGGTAATTAAAACAGCCGCATTGCAAAAGAAGGGTATCAGTGAATTGATGGAAGCCATCCAGGAAAGCATTATACATCAAAAAAATACAGATAAAAAATACTGGCTGTTAGCAGAAAAAGCCTACTACCTCATTGTACAAAAAAAGATGGCGGGTATTAAAAAATCCTTTTTGAAAACACAAATTGAACAGGCTGGAAAAGACTTTAACCTGTACCGGTTTATACAACAATTTTAGGGGCAAGTGTCAGCATATTGCCGGAAAACAATAACCATAATCAGGCGCCTGGCATATCATCCGGCTCCTTATTTGTTTTCCACCAGCGGTAGCCAATAAAGCCTACAATAATAAAAGGGGTAAACATTAAGTACATGATGCCGCTATTTAAGCCCTGGGCAGGCCCTTCGCCCAACTGTTGGGCAGTTTTAGTGCAAATAGAACATTGTGCCTGTGCAGTTTGCGCAAAAGCCGTGGATAACAAAAGCAGTAAAAATAAGGTGAGCATTTTTTTCATTGCAATGCAAAGATAAAGCATAAAAATATTCAAATTGCAGCCCTCTTTTAGCTGTCGGTAATCTCTATAGAGTTATTTGAAAAAAACTTCGTTTCTTATCCCATCAATAATTTCGGGAGTGATAATTTCGGTGGGATGGGTTTGTTTATAGAGTTTCAATTTGGCGTTCATTTCTTCAATCTTCAATTCGTATTCCTGCGCCTCCATGTTTTCGGGTAATACACTTTGGCTAAAATATTTTGCGTTTTGGGCAAGCTGGTAAAATAGAGCGCCCGCAAACATGCACATAAACAGAAAAAAAACATAATCATGCAACCCGAACCCGTAGGTATACCAAAACCAGCCGCAAAAAAACAGCGGAATCATAAAAATTATCTTTTGCTTAATAGCCACCAATATTACCCCCGCATAATAGCACACTAACCCGAATAAATAAAACCAGTTACCAGCTTTAGACGCCATAAAAGGAATTACAACAAGTGGAAATAAAATATAGAAAACCGTAAGTATTTTAAACATTCCCTTCATGGTACAACCGGTAAGTTTGACTTGATTCGCTGTAAAATTAATAATGTTTATCGACTATCCGCCAAGATGCCTTTTACCCGCCCTTTTGGTAAAAGAGCTTTTGTACGAAGTGACGTTACAACAATTAGGAGACTTAAGCATTTATGCAAAGAAAACCTCATTTCTTATACTGTCAATTATATCAGGTGTAATGGTAGCAGTTGGGTGCTTTTGTTTGTATAAGTTTAGCTTGGCATACATTTTTTCTATTTTCAGCTCATAGTCCCGGGCCTCCTTATTTTCTGGCAAAACCCGGCGAACAAAGTACTTTACATTTTGGGCGAGCTGGTAAAACGCAGCACCCGAAAACATACAAATAAACAGGAAAAAAGTAAAGCCATGCAAATCAAAGCCGCAGGTATACCAAAACCACCCAAAAAATAATACAGGAATCATCAGTATTATTTTTTGCCTTGATACCATCAGCAAAATACATAGGTAATACAACACTACGCCCAATAAATAAAAGCGGCTGTCGAATAGTGATTGTGTAAATCCTGATTGCATTAAAGGCACCAGGATCAATGGAAATAAAATATAAAAAACGGTCAGCACTCTAAAGAGGTTTTTCATTTTTTTAATAGTATTTTTTTGATGTTGGATTCAAAAGGCAACTTTTTTCAGCCACTTTTGGTGCAACAGCCCCTTGTTAACGCACCGGCTAAAATATATCAACGTCCATTTCGGCTGAATAGTGTGAGCTAAAATATTTTTATATTAAGAAAAAGGGTTGGGTGTAACTGCGCTTTGTGTGTTTATATTTGCGTTTTATGGCACAAAAAAAATTACAACGCTTTGCAGACATTAAAACCTTTGCCAATGTGCTGGAGTATCCGGAAAATATGCAGGGGCGATGGCATGTCTTCTTCAAAAACACCCAGCCTGTTGTGTTGGAGCTTGCATGTGGCCGGGGCGAGTACACGGTAGGTTTATCAAGATTATTTCCTGAAAAAAATTTTATTGGGGTAGATATAAAGGGTAACCGTATTTACATCGGTGCAAAAAAATGCCTGGATGAAAAACTCAGCAATGCTGCCTTTTTAAGAACGCAGATTGCCATGTTGCCCAGCTATTTTTTACCTGGTGAGGTAGCTGAAATATGGATCACATTTCCCGATCCGCAATTGAGGACCTCCAAGGCAAGAAAAAGATTAACCCATCCCCAATTTTTGCGGTTATATCAACAGGTACTGGTAACCGGGGGATACCTGCATTTAAAAACTGATTCACCGGATTTGTATCGCTTTACCAAACGGGTTATTGAATTGTATGGTTTAAAATTGGAGGAAGATAACGCTGATATTTACGCAGCCAACCCTTCTGCGGAATTGCAGATAAAAACCCATTACGAAGCGCTCGATATAGCACAGAGTAAAAAAATTCATTACCTTAAATTCAGCCTGCCGGCTACCGTTCCCGATTTGGACGAAGCATTACAGGAAGAACTAAAAATAACAGAAACCAATTAACAGGTGTATGCGCCAGCTAAAGGAAGGAAAAGACTTTTATTACAACGAAGACAGGAATGTTGTATTTACTGCAAGCTATCATTTACAAAGGGGCAGCTGTTGTGGTAATGGTTGCAGGCATTGCCCGTTTAACCATTGCAATGTGCAGGATGCGATTGTAAAAAAAATAACGCCCGACAGTTTTAAAAGTAATGAAGAGATTAAAGCGCTATAAATTTTGTACCTTTTAAACAATGAAAAAGAATCCAGCCACTAAAAAAGATCCTGTAAAAGAAACTGCCAAAAGCACTGTAAAGGAATATAGTTTTTTTGCCGATGTGTACGATGTAGTAAGACAAATCCCAAAGGGCAGGGTAACCTCCTATGGGGCCATTGCCGTTTACTTAGGCACAAAACTTTCCGCACGGATGGTGGGCTGGGCAATGAATGCAGCACACACTGCCACACCGAAAATTCCGGCACACCGCGTAGTTAACAGAAACGGGATGCTTACCGGAAGGCATCATTTTGCAACACCCACTTTAATGGAAGAGCTGTTAAAGAAAGAGAAGGTGATGGTGAAAGACGATAAAATCATTGACTTTAAAAGCATTTTCTGGGATCCTTCAGCGGAACTGGTTTTATAAATAACTCCTTATCCATTTAAACTTACTTTTACCCCACAACATTTAACTTTATTGCAATGGATACAAAGACGATTATGGGCAAAATAACTTTTATCAATCATGATAAAGAGTACGCCACCATTGAATATGAACTAAATGGTAAAAAGAAAAGCATCAGCGGTAACATCAGTGAAAAGGAACAGCTGAAATTAAAAAAAGAAAAAATAATAAAAAAGGTGCACCAGTTTCATGTGGGAGATGAAGTGAGTTTTGTTGTCGCTTTATCCGCGAGGGGGGATAAGATGATTGCAGATTGTTTGCAGTTTCACTTTAACAACGCACTGGATAACCTAATCAATAAATCATATGTAGAAAACCGCTTTGTTGGTTATTTAAAAAAAGTGGATGACGACTATTTTGTTAAAGAAACAGGCAGTTATATTTTCTTTCCGTTGATATTATCACCTTGGGAAAAAAGGCCAAAAGAAGACCATTTAAACGAGCCTGTATTTTTTAAACTGGAAAATACAGATAAGCCCGACAAGGCAACAGCCGCTTTATTTAAAAGTGAATACATTCCGGAATATATGTACGCTATGCAATGCTTTAAAAAGAAAACTGTGATTGATGCAACCGTTTTTAAAGTAACGCCTCACGGTATTTTTGTAAATGTGGTAGATAAAAAAATACAGGCAAAAATTACCCCCGATAAAAATGAACAGGCGCCGGCTGCGCAAATCGGAGACGTTGTACCAGTACATATTACTTACCTGGGCACTTCAAAAATTATTGTAGAAAGAGTATAAGAAAACCGTTTATTTTGTTAGTGTTGGGTCACCGTTTATTTTTCTATATTCATATTGGCATACTTTCTCTTAAAATAAAATGCTGCGATAAAAGTTCCTATTATACCAGCTACAGAAATAATTAACACTGCATCTATAAAAAAATTAGTCCAGGATAATTTAACCCCGATAAATTCTTTTAAAAATAGTACCAATACACTTCCCAGGTAACCAAAGGCATCTGCCACGTACATAATAAACCCAATATTGCTTTTTACCCTGTAAGTGGCTATCATCCTTTCAAAATACAACGCATTAAAAGGAACGTAGCTCAGGTACAAACCGGTACCAATCATGGTCATCCAAATTACAGGGTTAATATCCTGTGCCAGGAACAACAGGGTTGAAATAAATGCCAGTGCATACCCGCCAATGATGATAAAATGGTTGATCATAAAAGCACTGATATTGTGTTTAACCAGTATCAGCAAACTCATGCAGAGCAGCACTATCAGGGATACATAAGTTTCCGTTTCTGTAAAAATCGCAGCATTATTTCCATACCCCAATTCTTTCCATAGTTCGTTTGAAAAATTATCTCGGAAATCTCTTAGAATAGTCAGCAATACGTAGGTAAACACGATGATAACGATACCTGGTAAAAAGGTACGAATGAAGGCCTTTCGTTCCACTCCTGTCATAGGTTTTCGCACGCTGCGCAAAAGAATATCTTCCTGAGAGGGAGGCGGAATATGATTAAGTAGCCAGGTAAATAAAATCATCGGGATAACAAAAAAGGAACCGGCGATAAAAGGCATCCACATTTCACTTACATGCCAGTACAATACAAGTGATTTACCCACACTTTTTACAACCCCGGAAGAAAATATAAAACTGATGGCAAGTACTGCGCCCATAAACTCTGTAGATTTCCGGCCTTCCAAAAAACTAAACACCAGGCCCCAAACCATGCCTAACGGAAAACCATTTAAAAACAGGAAGATTATATTATAGGGAGCAGGAGTAACAGCAAACAGTAATAAAGCCAGCCAGGCAAGTAGTATCAATTTTACAATGGTCATCGCCCGCTTTTCACCCTTCATGGCCGAAATGAATTTTATACCATAAAATTTACTCAGCATATAGCCAATGACCTGTGCTGTAACCAGCCATACTTTGTAATCAAACCCCATAAAACTCATTCCTGTAAAACCTGCAGCAGCAAAGGGTTTACGAAAAGCATACATGCAGAAGTACACACAAAACGCACTCAATGCCGCATAAATAGAGAGTGCCCATACCGGCATTTTTTTTAATTGATTTTGGAGCAGCGCAGAGGTGTACATGTATGTGTCGGGTTTATAAAGCAATTGTAAAAAGTTGTACAAAATAGCACTATTCATTAAAAGTAAAATGCTTTGTCGCAAAAAACTCTCTTCTATTACAAACCCAAAAATCGGTCTTTAAAGTTAGTCTTGCTTTTGGCCGCATACCAATGTATCCTCCATACAATTGAAGTGATGGTGGTAAATTGAAAATGTATATAAATTGTTCACTTACATTCTCAGGCCGGCTGGGGAACAACCACGATGGGCGTAACTGGCATTTTTTCAATGACTGGCAGCGATCTTTTACGCCGGTAAAAAAAGATGATGGTAAATAACAGGATACCCAAAGAAACAACGGATTGCAGGTAAGAGAAGTTGATCAGCAATTTGCTCCAGTTTAGATCTTTCATAAAAAATTCTTTGTACAATGTTAAGCCAACACTGCCAAGATAACCGGTGGCATCACAGATATACACGAAAAAACCGGCATTCGCTCTCATTCTAAACAACGCGATAGTTCTTTCAAACAAAGCAACCTGCATAGGTATGTACGCTAAAAACAAGCCCATGCCCAGCAACACCATCCACCAGAAAGGGGATAGCATGTGCAGTTGAAATAAGACTGTCGAAAGCCCACCCAACAGGAGCCCGAAACCAATTAAACCAGAGGTAACCCAAAATCCTTTTACATTACTTTTAATCAGCGACAAGCTGGCCAATACCATCAGCACGATAAAGCCTGAAATGGTTTCTGTTTGTGCAAACACCGCCTTGTTCCATTTAACTTCAATTTCTTTCCATATTTCTACTGAAAAATTATCCCTGAAATCTCGCATGGTAGCGAGCAATGCATAAATGACAATAAAGCCGAGTAATCCTAAGCCATAGTCCCGCAGCACTTTTCTTTTATCTTCTTTACTCATTGGTGTTCTGGCTGACCGGGAAGCAATATCCTCCTGGGTGGGCGCAGGTATTATGGAAAGCATCCACACAAAAAACATGAACAAGGGAAGAAAGATTAATCCAATAACCGCCGGCAGCCAAAACTCTGTAATGGATGGCAACAATTCGTGCAGGAAAAAATAAAATGTTTTTAAAATGCCGGATGAAACAATCAGGCTAATACTTAACCCGGTTCCTAATACCTCTGTAAACCTGCGGCCTTCCAGGTAACTGAAAACAACACCCCACACCATTCCTAACGGAAGCCCGTTTGCAAAAAGAAAAATAAAATTGTAGGGATAAGGCACTACACCAAATAGCAGAAGTGACAATTCGGCAAAAATAATCAGGCCAATAATCAATTTTTTGCGGCTTGCTGCCTCCAGCTCCGATATTATTTTAATGCCTGCAAATTTTGACAACATGTAACCAAATACCTGGGCAATTATCAACACTGCTTTATAATCCAGCCCCCAAAGTTTGTACTCGCTGTATGTACCGGCACTGAATGGCTTTCTAAAAGCATACATACAGAAATAGGTGCCAAATGCGGCCATCATACACCACACTATAAAAAAACCTTTGGACCGGGAAAGCCGTTGCTGTAATTTAAATGAAATCGTTGTTGCCATGTTGTTCAAAGTTTCAAAAAGAATGATTCATAAATTATTGTACCTGGTTGGCTACATTTCAAATAAAATGCACAGTAGCAATTGTGCATTTATACAGCAATACAAGCAATCTATAGCGGCCTTATTTTTAATGCTTGCTCAAATAATATTTTACTAATCAACCACTTCTTTTTTGCGACCTTGCAAGTGCACATTTATCCAGCCATTCTTTACTAAACGGGTCTATTTTACCAAAACGATCTATATTAAAGTGAGTGAAGTCATAAGGGTTTGGTTTCCCCACAATCAGCTCTGCGAACGCAAGCCCAACCCCGCCCGAAACAGAAATACCCGCCCCTGCACAACCTGTTGCAGCGAACAAATTGCTAACCCCCGGTACAATACCCATGCTTAAATTATTGTCGGGTGTATACCCTGAAAATCCTGCGATGTAATACTTAAGTCCAATGTCATATACTGCCGGGAAAAAGCGGCCAAGCCTGTCAATCACTTCCGACAAATCACTCAAGCCACGATCAGGACTAAAAGAGAAATCGCTGATATCTTTTGGAATATCTAACGATGATATGGTGAATGATTTCGTTTCCCTGATACCAAAAAGTAAACCGCCGCCTTCGGGCCTTGCATACGCCTGCGCATCAGGTAATAAAACAATTGGTGAATCAACAGGAAAAATGTCATTCCTTTCGGTAATCCAGTATTGACTTCTAACCGGCGCCATTGGCAGACCAATACCTGCCTGCATGGCTAATACCGGCGACCATGCACCGGCTGCAATTACAATGGCATTGGCGTATATATTACCGGCAGTAGTGCTTACACCAATGGCGCTACTTCCTTCCATTAACAGGCTTTTTACCTCAACTCCTTGCCTTATCTCTGCACCTTGCATTTTCGCACACCTTGCAAAAAAAGTTCCCAGCAAATAAGGATCACAATAACTTTCATTTGGCATAAAACCAACCTTCAATACTTCATCCGTTTTTAACCAGGGTACTTTGGCTTTTACCATTTCATGCGTGAGGTATTCTGCAGGCTCGTTAAATGAATCTGCAATACGCATCATGTCATCCAAATCTGCCACAGTTGATTCGCTCGCCGCTACATGCAGTACGCCTACTCTTTTCATGTCCATGCTTTCATTCAATTGCTTTTCCATTTCAGCAACGGCACGATAGGTTTCTAAAGAGAGCGGAATAAAATGTTGCTTGCTTCTGATTCGTGTAACCAGGGCTGCAGCCCTGCTTGTGGCAGCGTTGCAAATTTCATTTCGTTCCAGTACTATTATCTTTTTACCAGGATTATTTTTTGTATAATAATACGCAATGGAGCAGCCAAATATGCCGCCGCCAATAACAATAGCATCCACCTTTTCAGAAGAATCAATCAGCATAATGGATTAAAAATAATTTTCCGGGGTGATTATAATACTTCCTTCACAGCCGCTACAAGTGCCCTGATATCGTCCGGGAAGATTTGGCCGATATTACCGATACGAAATGCATCTGCCTTACTTAATTTACCGGGATAGATAACGAAGCCCCGATCATTTAACTTGTTGTAAAACGATTCGAAATTGAAGGAAGCATCAGCTGGATATAAGAAAGACGAAATAATGTGCCCCTGAATTTCGGGTTTTAAATACTGCTTAAAACCAAGTGCTGCCATACCCTCATCCAACAACTGCTTGTTTGTTTTGTAACGATTAGCCCTTGCCGTAACTCCGCCTTCTGCTTCCAGTTCTTTCATGGCCTGGCGAAAAGCCATAATACTGAGTGTGGGCGGTGTAAAGCGAAATTGACCGCTTGTTTCCAGTCCGTTCCATTGGTCGTATAAGTCCAGGCTTAAGCTTCTGCCCTGGCCTTTTGCTTTTTCCAGCTCTGTTCTTTTGCATAAAGCAAAAGAAAAACCCGGCACACCCTCAATACATTTATTGGAAGAAGACACCAGGAAGTCGATGTGCATTTGTTGCATATTCATTTCCACCCCACCGAAGCTACTCATGGCATCAACAATAAAAACTTTATTGTGCGCTTTACACACAGCGCCAATGGCTTCAATCGGATTAAAAAGACCGGTTGTAGTTTCACTATGAATACACGCTACATGCGTGATACCGGGGTTGTCCGATAAAAATTGCTCAGTGGCTTCGGGGGTAACAATTTCGTCTTCATCAAACCTCAGCACCACATGTTGAATGCGATTGATTTTGGCCATTTTTACTATGCGCTCACCATACGCTCCATTTACCAAAACAGCCAGCGTATCATGTTCTCCCGTTACACTTCCGATAACACTTTCTACGCCAAAAGTTCCTGAGCCCTGTACGATTACACATTCATACCCTGCTTCTTTTGAAACGCCTGCGAGGGTGAGTAATCCGCTTCTTATTTCTTTTACGGCTTCAATAAATGCATGGTCTCTTGAGCCCATATCTTCCAACATTGCCTCTTTTACGGTTGCAGAAGTTGAAAGGGGGCCGGGTGTAAACAATAATTTTTTCATGTAAAATATTTAAACTCCTGATGTTATTTTAATTGTGTTGTGGTACAAACATTTTATTACACTGATTTTTACTCACTACACTAATTCGTGTAATGAGAACGATGTCCTTTACCAGGGCATTGAAAAAGTCTTCACAAAAGTGAAACATTTCATCGCCTCAATAACACCTTCCTTTACACCAAGGCCAGAATCTTTTATACCGCCGAATGGTGAACTTTCGATGCGATAACCGGGCACTTCATTGATGTTTACTGTACCTACTTTTAGTTCTTTTATAAAGCGGATAGCATGTTGCATGTTGTTGGTAATAATGCCGCTTGATAAACCATAAGCGGTTGAATTACTCAATGCAATGGCATCATCAATATTCTTAAATGAAAGGATAGGAGCAAGCGGGCCAAACGATTCGTGTACTACCATATCCGCATTACGTGGCACATCTGTAATTACAGTTGGTTCTATCAAAGCACCTGTGCGCTTACCGCCCAGTAAAATTTTCGCCCCTTGTTCAACAGCCCTGTTTACAACACTTTCAAGGTAAATAGCGGATGCTTCGTCAATCACTGTGCCCACCACTGTAGCCGGATCTGAAGGATCGCCGCAGGTATATATTTTTGATTTGGCTACAAACTTTTCAATAAAAGCGTCCTTAATATTTTCATGAATCAAGATGCGTTTAACCGCAGTGCAACGCTGTCCGCTGTTACGGTAAGATCCTTCCGCAGCAAGATGCACGGCGGTATCAATATCCGCATCTTCCAAAATAATAATGGGATCATTTCCTCCCAATTCAAGAATCACTTTTTTATATCCTGCCACAGTTGAAATTCTTTTACCAACCGCAACACTGCCGGTGAAAGAAACAATTTCTACACGGGGATCTTTTACCAACGGTTCTGCAATTTCATTGGTTGGGCCGAGTAATGTGCTCAGCATATAATGCGGCAGGCCTGCATCATACAATAACTCAGTAAACTTGATAGCAGTTAACGGTGTTTTTTCGGATGGCTTTAAAATTACCGGCGTACCTACTGCGATGGCTGGTGCAATTTTATGGGCTACCTGGTTTAACGGGTGATTAAAAGGTGTTATGCAAAGTGCCAGCGACAAAGGATCACGGGTAGTAAATATTTTTCGTGCCTTGCCCTGGGGAGAAATATCGCAGGAAAAAATCTGTCCATCATCTTTCAGGCTTTCCATCGCCGCGAACATTAGTACATCGTGCGCACGGCCTGTTTCGTAAATGGCTTCTCTTATGGCCAATCCTGATTCTGCACTGATTATTCTTGCAAACTCATCCCTCCGTTCAATCAGTAATTGTCTTGCTTTATCAAGAATGCTGAACCTGTCGTAACGGGTTAATTTTTGGCCGCCTTTTAAAGCCGCGGCTATTGCCTGTTCGGCATCAGCTGCATTGGCTAACGCAACGGTTCCTACCAACCGTTTATCGTAAGGGCTTCTTACCTCTAATTTGTTTTCTGATTCAATCTTTTTGCCGGCAATGTAACAACCGGTGTTTAGTACGGGCATGTGATTGATGCTTTTAGGTGGATTTTGTTTTTCAACGGTTTCGCTCATGTCGTTCATTTTTTAATTGGTTCCATTTACAGTAAAATCGAAAATGTCAAAATTGCGGGGGTCGCCTGCGGCTTTCATTCTATAGGCATTATTTAACGGATGTGAAATAATCATAGGTACCATTTCTTCGTAGCGGCCACCATGAGATCGCAGGCTGCCGTCCAATGCAGATAAGTCGTGGTATTGGGGTCTTCTGCCAACCACCACATCTCTGCCAGATAATACAACGATATCACCAATCCTATCTTCCGGTTGCTCTAAAACCCTTACCGCTGTTGCCCTGTCATAGGCTTCAGTAATGCCAGGCTGAATCATCAGCCAGTCTTTTATTTCTGTTACTTTAGACTGATCGGGTACATGCACCACCACATAAGAACCCAAAGCGCCATGGTGTTTTACATAAGGATCTGTGATAGGGCAAATCACCCGGAAGCCTTCGCCGAATTTGGCAGCCAGCATATCTTCTACAAATAAAACATTGGGTGTACCATCTGCTTTTACTTTCGCATTCATTCCATGATCTGCAGTAGCGCCAACGACCGCACCAAGCGCTATCATCTTTCCTATCTCTGCGTCCATGGCCTCATAAAACGCCAATGATTCTTCCGCTTCGGGCGCATATGTATGCTGCATATAATCGGTCAGAGACAGGTAAAGAAAATCCGCAATTCCTTTTTCAATTAAGGCAACGCCGGCACGCAATACAAACAAACTTGCATCAGCGCTGTAGATGGCCGGTGTAGGAAATCCAATTACTTCTTCGGCGTTCTCAATACCGTGTGTCTCTTTTTTAGCCAGGTTTGCTTTTTCAGCAGAGAACGCAATACCAGTTAGTTTATAAGATAAGATGTCTCTCAGTTTTTCTTTGGCAGTAACCACGGCAACCTTACGGCCTGCATCACCTGCTGCAGCGAGTAGTGTTTCGGCCCGCAGGTATTCTGATGAATTCATCATCACCTCCTGGTCGATGGCTGCATTGTAAAAAAAGTTGCCGCTTATGCCATGCACAGCAGGCGATGCCCCTGTAACAATCGACGAATTATTTACGTTGGTAAAAGATGGCAATGCCCCTCTCACCATTCCCCTGTAACCCTTCACTGTCATCGATTTCAGGTTAGGCATGCGATCATGCGCCATTGTAATATCCAGGTACTCATCGGCTGATCCATCAATACAAATTACCACAATTGGTTTGGCGGCAGGTTTGTATGTTTTGCCGTTTACAGAAAATTCATTGGTTGAAATACTCATTGTTATGTTGTTGTTTTAAAAATTATAGATTGTATCCAATACCCATATAATAGCTTCTGCCTGTAGAAGGTATTATACCCGGCCCCGGATACTCATCAGTGCGTTGCGTAAAATATCTTTTATCAGCCAGGTTGTTGATGCCCGCTTTTAATTTCAATTTTTTATACCCAAAAGACAGCGACCAATCCATCACACTGTAACCCGGTATTCGACCTACTGCCGGGTTAATGCTTCGCTCTGTATTGGCGGCATCACCATACGCTTTGGATTGATTAGACAGTTGAAAAGAAGTGGTGAATATTTTTTTTGTATAGGTAATACCAACCCGGTTGATAATCTCCGGCGCATATTCTACCTGGTTGCCTTTATAAATCCCTTTGGTGTAACGTGCCCTTGTATAAGAAAACGAATTATAAATACTCAGGTTACCAAGAGATCGGTCAGCCTTTGCTGCACGGGTTATATTCAATTCGGTATAGCTTTCAATCCCTTTATGAATGCTTTCATCAATATTGGTACGCAGGGTGTAGAGCTGCCCATTGGCATCGGCTTTTTGAACAACACCAATACGATTATTATACGCCAGGTAAAACAGGCTTATATCATAATTGAAATAATTTTGAACCTGCCCTCTTATACCAATATCTGTGTTCCATCCTTTTGGATCTTTCATATTGGGATCCACCTGCGAAACAGTGCCTAGTGGCACCAGTTGAGCGTAATCTACCGGGCGATAGGCTTCTGTAATATTACCATACAAGCTCATCGACTTACTTGCCTTATACTGTAGGCCTGCTCCCATTAGTAAAAAGCCACGTTCCTTTTCTTGTTCGGTTTCTTTTTCTATTCCGTCCACCTCAATTTCGGATTCTGCCTCAGATGCAAGACTTTCAAAACGTATTCCGGGAGTAACGGAAAAACGGTCACTTACCTGTAACGTGTTTTCAGCAAATACGGCCAGGTTGGTAGTGGTGAAATGATATTTTTCTTCGAAATCGGCTGTTGGTATCAAATTGAAATCGCTTTTATTTGTACCCGGTGCTTCTTCTTTTCTATCGAAAACAGACACCGCAAAACGCAGTCCTGTTGCAAGCGTACTCTTCATTTTTCCCAGCTGGTAGGTGTGTAATATTCTAACTTCATTGGCTATGTTTTTCATCATTTCCCTGTCTATTTCCCTGTCGGCATATTCGCCGGTGAGTGCATCAACATTATCTGGTTCACCTGGCAATTTATTAAACCACACCAGGCTTCTTTCGCCTTTTAAAAAAGTCGTTTTTACCTGTAGAGAAGTATTTTTCATGATGGCATAATCCATTGAAGCCGTTACTACATTCCACGGGCTTTTCAGCCAGTTGCGGCTCCTCACTGATGATTTAGTGTCTGCTTCAAACTGATCATCTGTTAAACCGCCGGGCATTTTAATTTTATTACGCAACAAAGAGTATTCAAGTGCGAACGTGATTTTATCATTTAGCTGGTAGCTCATTTTTCCGTAGCCTGTTAATTGTTGTTGTGCGGAATTGGGGCGCCATCCGTTTAAAGTGCGATAATTTAAAAAGGCGAAATAGTTAAGTTTTTTTACAGTACCGCCTGCAGCATGATATGAATTAAATAATCCATCGCTACCGATAGTTTGCATGGTGCTGTATGAAAAAGGCGTATTATCACTGCCTTCCTTTAAAATATAATTGATCATGCCGCCTATCTGCGATCCAAATTGTATAGACGATGCACCTTTCACAATTTCTACCCGGGCTACTGCTTCCATAGGTGGCAGATAATAGGTTTCATTGTAACCATAAACATCCGCTGCTACATTGTAGCCATTCTGCCTTACGTTCATCTCCAGTGACTGCGAGGGGTTTAATCCCCGTACGCCAATACCATTCGCAACAAAACCACCTGTTTCACTTTCCACTATATTCAATCCTGGCACCCTGCCCAAAATTTGCCGGGTATTATTGATTGCTTTATTGGCATCAATGCTGTCGACTTCAATCACCTCAGTTTTTTTACCCGCATAAATAACCGAACGATGCACTTCATTAAAATGGCCAATTCCATTCATTGATTTAAAACCAACAATTTTTATCTCTCCCAATTGTTTCATACCAGTAGTATCAGCGGTTTGCGCAACAGCAAAAGGACCTATCCCAATCAGCATTACCAGCAACCATTTTGCTCTGTTGCAAAAAGTCATACTTAAATTTTAAACTATTTTCCCTTAGTTTGTTTGTAATGATTTTTGCGCATATCATCTTCATCATCCATGTCTGGACCTTGCATTACCTTACGCCAGTCTACTGAACGACCGTATTTTTTCATCGCTTTCTCCAGGTCAAAAACCCGTGGATCATGCTGCTCTAAAGTATAAGGCGTATAATCTGGTTTATCAGTAAAAAAGTCCTGCAATAAAGAAGCTGTAACATCATACTGGTTTACATACTTTACATCCAAAATATTGTAAATGGTTTTTAAGATAGACCCAAAGTTGGCATGGGTATGACTAACGTAGCCCTTCTTCACATAAGGTCCCGCCATCATTAAAATACTACGGTGTGCGTCGATGTGATCAACACCACCCTGCGGATCATCTTCTGTGATTATTACCAGCATATTCTTCCAGTATTTGGTGCGGGATAAAAAATGCAGGATTCTACCAACAGCCAAATCATTATCGGCTACAAAAGATTGGGGGAAATAATATCCGTCTTCAGGCCTTGGTCCAGCGGTATGGTCATTGGGCACCTGCATAGTAATTAAAGAAGGCAATGGCTTTTTGCCTTTAATCCACATTTTTGTAAACTCTTCCTCAAACTGGTTCATGCGAAACTGGTCGGGAATGTTCATGTTGAATCCGGCGTAATTATGGCTTGTTCGGGTGAACAATGCTTTTTGCATTGGCACCATTACGCCATGTGCGGCACCTGTTGCAGTATCCATCCATTCTTCCCGTACATGGGCTGTTTCGTTCGCTTCGCCAAAATTGTAGAAGTTTACTTTTTTTCTTTCCATCGCTTCCCACATACCACCAATCTCGCCATAATCTTCCGGATCCATACTGCCGGTAGACCCGGGAAAGCGGCGGCCGGGGGCTTTTGAAAAAAAGTTGGCTGTTTTATCAACACTTGAATTGGCTTCTACCCATTCGTTGGGTATTACTCCCATCATCCAGTGATGACCATGAATAGAGGCATCGCTATCGCAATAAAAATTATCGCTGAAAGAAAATTGTTTTGCTGCTTTATGATGATTGGGAGTAACTTTTAAATGTGCATATTTTGCTCTTAAAGAATCTGGTAACGTAAAGTCGCAATCAACTCCAAACCTTGCCAGGGTTGTATCCCCTTTGGCATTTTTTAACTGGCCTAATACTTCATCGTAGCTCCTGTTTTCTTTGGTAATGTATACAATGTATTTAATGGGGGTTTGATGTGAGCCAGGTAATGCCGGCAAAGGGTTTTTAGCATCATCGGTTACTACGCTACTTACAAAAGTATTGCTGATGCTTTGTTTTGTATAAGCTGCCAGTTCATTTGCTGTGGGCATTTTTACTTTTTGAAAAGTGCCCAGTTGTATATCGCCTATATAAGTCCCCTGCGGTGGGGCAACAAAACCATCGCCACCATTGGGCCCTGCGCCAAGGCCACGGCAACTGATAATGTACAATTCTTTTTCGTCAGCACTTAGCTTAACTCTTGTTGGGCCCCAGCCTGCGGGAATTAATCCTTTGGTTGTTTTAGTGGCCACATCAATTAGTGCCACGGCATTAAACCCGAGCAACGCTACATACAATGTTTTTTCATCTTTGCTTAGTGTTATACCAAAAGGCAATAGGCCACGAAATTTGTCAATGCGTTTGTCAACTGTTATTTGAATATGGCCAAGTATTTTATGTTTTTTGTAATCGATGATAGAAATATTATCATTGGTTGCATTGGTTACATAAGCGAACTCTTTACCCACAGCGATGGAGTTAGGACTTGCACCTCCCACTACTTCTGCTTCTTCAATCATTTCGCCTACCTGGAACCCGGTTTTAAATTTATCGATCACTTTGTTGGTGGTAAGGTCCATGGTAAAAACGCTCATGGCCTCCGGTGAATGCGGGCTTCCAACGCCCGGAATTTTTTTTCCTTCTATTTCTGTTCCGTTGATAGATTCTTTTGTGTTGTCACCATAAGGATGATGCGATATCATCATGGAGTTGTAATTGTCTTTCGTCATTCCTTCCACCAGCGGATACGAATAGGCGCCAACGTTGGCAACAAAAGCCATTTTTTTATCCGCACTTAATGCCAGGCCAAAAGGTTGGCGGCCTGCCGGTATAGAAGCGGTAATTTTTTTGGCAGCAATATCGTATCGCACCAACCGGAAATTACCCCGGTCTAAAATCAATAATTCGTGATTGGATTCGTTCAGCAACAAGTCTGATGTAAAGCTGTCTCCAAAGTCAATGCCTCCTGTTTTTCCATTTAAAGAAATAGAGTCGATGCGTTGTAATTTTTCAATGTCATATACAATTACGGCTCCATTATCACCGCCGCTGAGGTAGACGGTTTTAGAGTCTGGTGCAAATGCAACCCCTAAAAAAGAGCCTTGTGGTAAGGCTGTTGGTATAATATTGTTGGTGGCAGAATCTGTAGTGAAAGGCTTGCTGTTTAAGGGTTCGTGCGTAAGGGGAGAATTTATTTTATTTTCATACCCGGGAATTCTTGTGTCCTTCAGTGTAGTAAGGTCGATGATGGTAAATACTCCATTGTGAAGCGTAACTGCTTTTTTGCCGTTAGGGGAAATGGCCATTCCAAAGGGATCATTGGTAATTCGAACTAAATTTCCTGCGGGGGTAACATAACGCCCGCTAGGCAATACGGAAGTTCCGGCAGCATCAATTTTACAATACTGGTTACTGCCAGGAACAGATAGTATGCTGACTTTTTTTTGTTGTGCCTGTACATTGGTTACTAGTAATGCCGCTAAAAAAGCGGTAGCAATGGTTTGCTTAATGATGGATTGCAAGGGATTGATTTTAGTATAAACAATGAGAGCAAAGATTAAAGCGAAACTACATGGAGTAGTTTCGCTTTAGATATTAAGAAAAGTCATGAAGAACAAAGAATAACAGGCCTATTTTATTAGCCACATATCAGCATTGATATCATCGCCTGTGCCACTAAACTGGCTTTGTACTGCAGCACTTAAGTTAGATCCGTTTACAGATATCTCATTATTTGGATATTGAAATCTTTTAGGAATTTTATTTCCGTTTCCTGTACCAGCACCTATGTCAAATGTTGGTAATCCTGTTCTTCTCCACAGGTAATATCCCTGTAAACCAGAATTACGGAAATAGGCCAGATATTTTTGGGTTATTATCTGACCCAATCCATCTGCATTATCACCTTTGTATTTTACCGCTGTTTGATTAAAATAAGTAGTGAAGCTGAAAGGAACTGTATAAACAAGATTACCGGTTCCATCCGCCCTGCGCAGTGTTACGGTGTTATCTCCATCTTTGATACCATAAAAATCAAACATCGCTTTTACCCCATTCATATACCAGGTTTCGGCGTTTCCTGTGGTCCATCCCCTGTTAATTGCTTCTGCTATACTAAAACAAACTTCAGCATAACTTATTATCAAAGTTGGTTCACCGGTTAGGCCTGAGTAATAGTGATTGTAATTGTAGAGGGATAATCTACCTGCCCCGGATTCGGTTGCCAGTGTACTCAGGTTCTCACCCAGCGGTGCACCTTTGTACGATTTAAAATCGGTGTCTGCAAAACCCAAACCACGAGCTGGTTCCGCAAGTACCATGGCTCTTAGATCATTTAAAGAACTCAGGGTATTTAAAAATGTAGAGCCAAGGTTTAAACGCCCTGCGTTATTACCATAGTTGGTTGCATTGTCCGGATAGTAGTTAAATTTATCGTTGTATACGTACTGCAGGTTATCGCCATTACTTCCAAAGATGGGATACTTTGTTGGGTTGGTAACGATATCGTTGAACTGGCCTTTTACATTCAGGTCTGCTTCACCGGTTTTTTTACTTAATTCAATCAGCACCCTTAAACGATAACTGTTTACCGCTTTCTGCCAGTGTACTAATGCGTCACGGGCGCTACTTGCATTATCGCTTGGGTTATAGTAGAAGTCGCCGGAAAATTCAAGGAATCCATTGGCCAAAATGTCTGTAAGAATAATGTTGGATGAATCAAGCCATACAAGTGACTGCTTAAACACGTCTTTTTGTGAGTCGTATTTTGGTGCAATATTATTAATGCCTTGAAGGGCTTCGGTCATTGGTACATCCCCTACTTTTTCGCTCATGTTAACAAAGAAAAAGCTTCTTAAAAACAATCCCAGCGCATGGTATGGATTGTTGCTTGTGCCTGAAAGCTTTTCTGCAGTAGCTTCCATCGCCAGCACATTATTTAAAGTACCAAAATTCCAGTTGGCGCTTCCGGTCCAGTATTTATTATCGCCATAATAGGTATAATTCGATGCAATGTACTGGCCGGCTTTGTCTTCACCCCCACCCGGGTAAACAACAACGTCATTCAGTATTGCTCTTAAAATAACGCCCGGTGGTACAGCGACCGGCTTATTTTTATTTTGTGAAAAGTCCTCAAATTTTTTGCTGCAACCTGTAATGAATACAAGACCCGCTAAAGCAAAGACTATTTTATATTTCAATGATTTCATACAAATATTTTTTGGTTGATGTTTATGTTTAGAAAACTACATTAATGTTAAAACCGTAGCTTCTGGTTGTAGGTGTTTGTAAGTCATACTCCCTGCTAATACCGTTGAACTGGTTGCGACCAGGATACTGATCGACATCCATATCCTTAAACGCCTGGGGGAAAAAGTACAACAGGTTTCTTCCTACAAAAGATATATCCACTTTGCTCACTGCCTTTCCAAGAAATTTTTTAGGCAGAGAATAACTGATAACCAGTTCACGCAATTTGGCATAGGTTTTATTAACCATTGTATGTTGCGGATCGTTAAAGAAACTGCTTACGTAATCCTGTATCCAGAAAGTAGCTGTTTTGTTTTGGGCATATGAAAGCGCCTTGCTATTTGTAATCACCCCTGTTGTTGGATCGTATTCAATTAAACCACTGCCTCCAACAACCTGTACGCCGTCACCACTAAGAATAGGAATGCCATTTGCATCTACCGCCCCTGCATAACCTGCATCTCCCCAATGGTTTGATTCATACAAACGGGCTTCTCCAATTTTACCACTATTGGTATTGGCACCACGACCACCTTCTGTTAACTTACGTAAAACACGGTCCTGAATTTTTCCGCCGACCATGCCATCAAACTGGAATGAAACACTAAAAGATTTATAAGAAAACTTATTATTGATACCCCAAGACCAGCTAGGATCAGCATGGCCCAGGTACTGCGCTTTTGGCAAATACATTGGGAATCCGTCTTCGTCATGAATCACTTTACCGTCTGGTGTCATCGCTTCCATAG
Source organism: Chitinophagales bacterium (assembly GCA_038210625.1). Classification (GTDB taxonomy): domain Bacteria; phylum Bacteroidota; class Bacteroidia; order Chitinophagales; family Chitinophagaceae; genus Ferruginibacter. The sequence goes on from JBBQWL010000007.1 coordinate 99,116, forward strand.
CTCCGTATAACTGATCTACCCTGTCGCCAATATGGTAAGGATACCCTGTACCGTTACCCAAAGTAGTGGCTCCGCCTGCAAATTTTGCAAATACTTCTTTGTACGTAGCCCAGTTGATCAACACGTCCCATCTAAAATCTTTATGCTGAATGGGTGTACCAGTCAGAGATAATTCAGCACCAGTTCTTTTTGTTGTTAACCCGGTAGTTTTAAAATAGCTTAAACCACTTGCTTCTGAAATAGATTGGTTGGAGATAACCGGACCATCTTTATATTGAAAATACGTAGCATTAAATCCAAGCCGGTTTTGCAGAAAACGAATATCAAATCCAGCTTCGTAGTTACTTCTTGATGAAGGTGTTATTCCTGGGTTGATAGCATAATTAGGTGCATATGCTCCGGTAAGATTATTGTATACAGGCGAAGTAGAATAAGCTGGTTGTTGTAATTCGTATGATGGACCATCATAAGGGGTGTAATAATTATTGCCGTATCCAACGGGACCACCATTGCCAAGATCCTGGAATGATGCACCGGCAAAGGCCCTTGTTCCACCATCTTTTACGTTGGTAAAGCCGCCCCTTACTTTCAGGAATGTGATTGCTTTTGGCAAATCAATATAATCAGAGATTGCTGAGCTGACAGTAACTGAAGGATAGAAATAAGCATTCTTTCCAACAGGTAAGGCTGATGTTTTGTCAACACGACCTGTTGTGGCGATTGTAAAGTATTTTTTGTATGTCAAATCAAGGGAGTAATAGGCACTCACCTGGATCATGTTAGATCCGAAAGAATAAGCACGTATAGGTTTGAATGAATTAGCAAACGTATATACGTTTGGTACTATCAGCTGGTCTGTACTTACATAGCTGGAACCGTATTTCATATTACGCATCGAGCCTCCGCCAAATGCACTTAAAGCAAATCCGGTGTTAGCAAGATTTTCCTTATTGTATCTTACTAGTAACTCGGTGTTATTTTCCCAAAGGTCACGCCTGTCTTCACGGTAGTTTCCTTTTCCATGTTCATCTCCATAAGGATGTGCTGAGAATGGTTCTTTTTCGCTCCTGAGTACATTATAAGTAGTTACGTTCGAACGCAACATCACATCCAGGTCTTTGTTGAATTTGTAAGTGAATGACATCCATCCATACAAATCGTTTTTATAATGTGCCCTAAGCCATTCGTAGCTGGAAAACCAGGGGTTAGAATATCTTTTGTACTCAACATAATTTTGCTGAACACCTTCTTTACCGGGCTGCCAGTAATTTCTAATGGCTGGATCCAATACATTCCAGTCAGCACCTGTCCAAATGTCCACCCCGTATATGATACTGTTAGGCCCATACACCGCATCAGGAATATTTTTTGAGAACTGGCGGTTGTAATTAACATTGCCTTCAATTTTAAATTTATCACTCACATCATAGCTGGCAACAAGATTTAAATTAAGCGTATTTAAACCCGTATTGGGTGTAATGCCGCGTTGGTAGCCATTTGATACAGACATCCTGATATTGGAACGATCTGTAACGGAAGAGAAATTAATATTATTGGTGGTTAATAAGCCTGCCTGCAAAAAGTTTGACAGGTTATTTTTACCCCTTGCAACCCAAGGCGTAGGTTTAATATTTCCTTTAAAAGTTGATCCATCTAAAAATGTAGTGGTATATACTGTATTGGGATCATATTCGCCATCATATTGAGGTAATAATAAACCAGCGTCTAAACGTGGTCCCCACACATCGTAATCTTTATCGTTTTTACCAGATCCTGTACCATTGCTGTTATAGTCACCAAAAGCATACTGTTGGTTATCACCGCCACCGTACTGGTTTTGAACCTTTGGTATGGCTATGAACCCTTTATTGATTTGTGTACTACTGTTTACTTCAACAGTAAATCCTTTATTGTTTCTTTTACCTCTTTTGGTGGTAATCATGATGGCGCCATTAATACCCCTGCTACCATACAACGCAGCAGCAGTTGGTCCTTTTAAAACAGAATAGGTTTCAATGTCATCGGGACTGATATTCCAGGTATCAGAGTTAATAGGTATACCATCTACAATATAAAAATTAAGTGGTGAACCTCTTAACAGCACTGTTGGCGTTGCCAGCAATTCTGCATTGATACCAACGTTTAAGCCCGCAACTTTACCAACAAGGCTGTTTACAGGATTTGATTCACGCGCCTTTAATAGGTCGGCGCCTTTTACTTCCTGTACTGAGTAGCCAATTCTTTTTACTTCTTTTTTTACACCCAACGCCGTAACAACAACCTCATTCAGCTGCTTATTATCAGCGGTAAGAAATATGGTCATATAATTGGCGGACGCAGAAACTGTCTGTGTTTCAAAACCAACTACACTAATCGTTAACTTTTCACCTTTGGTAGCGGAAACTGAAAATTCACCGGCTGCATTGGAACTTGTTCCGGTTTTTGCATTTTTCACCAGGACGGTTGCTCCATCAATGGGTTTACCGGTGGCGGCGTCTGAAATTTTGCCTTTTACTTCTACGTTTTGTGCGTGTAGAAATAATGGCAGGCATAATATGGCAAAAGCCAGTATACGCCTAAAGAGGTTGATTTTGGTTTGCTTCATAAACAGTTTTTAGTTTAGGTGACAAAAATATGCGTGCAGTTTTAACAAATTGTTGACTCTAAGTTAAGTTAAAGTAAACTTATTGCAATATTTTTTCTAAAATGTTTAATGAAGGTAAACTTAAGTGAAGTTATTGTTAAGCAGCGCCTGTTATTTAGGCGTATTAAATATATATAATACGATTAGTTGGGCTTCTGTATTTCCCACATTCCTGGGGTTATGGGGTTCTGTAGCATCAAAAAAAATGGAATCCCCTGCCTCCATTAAAAAAACTTCTTCTCCTATGGTGTATTCTACTGTTCCTTTTAAGATATATTTAAATTCAAAGGCGTCTGTTTGCACGGAAGCCCGTTGTGCATCGGGCATTAAGGTTAGCAATACAAAATCTACATGGTATTCCTCAATGGTGGATGACATGATACGGTGGTAATGAAAGCCCACCGTATTTTCTTTTTCAAAAGGGTGGTATTGGGAGGACTTTTTAAAAATTACCTTGCTGCTTTGGGGTGTATTAAAATCTGTAAAAAAGTCATTGATGTCAATTTGCATTGACTTAATGATACTTAAAAATACGGTGAGGGAAGGAATGGTACGATTATTTTCTACCTGGCTAAGCATGCCTTTGGTTACGCCGGCAGACTCGGCAAGTTCCTGTAAAGTGATATTTTTTTCTTTACGGATATCTTTCAGTTTGGCCATTATCTGAACAATGATATCTTCCTGCATAGAACAATATTTTACTTTACAATGCCAAACTTAACAATAAATAAGTAGTGCAAACATCGGTAAATAAGAAGAAATTATTAAGTCTTATTTTTATCCATTCGTAATAAAAAATTGCCTTCCCTTTCTTTAACTATAATACGGACTGATCATTACATACACCACTACACCTGTTATTGCCACATACAACCAAACTGGCCAGGTAATTCTTGCCAGTTTTTTGTGCTGTTCATATTCGCCAATTAACGACCTGTAAGCCGTAAATAAAATAAAGGGTAAAATGATGGCCGCCAATGGTATATGCGTTATTAAAACGATGTAATAAAAAATTCGTCCGCTACCGGCAGCTGACTTTTCCTTGCCACTTAAAATGCCATCATGGTTTATGTCGCCAAATTTAGTGTCCCCCGCCAATAAATGGTGACAGATGTAAGAAACCAAAAACAGTACTGACAAAATAATGGCGGTAAGCATGATTTTTCTATGCAACTGGTAGTTTCCTTTCTTTACCGCAATCAACCCTGCTATTAATAAAATGGCTACTGCGGAATTAATGATGGCATTTAATTTTGCGAACAGGTGTACGTTAAATCCCAGGTCAACCGTTAATTTAAATTTTGCTAAAAAAGCAACAGCAGCAAACACTACGACTGATACAATCCATATCAGTGTCTTTGCCTTTGCATCATTTTTTACCATCGAAGGGGGAAATATTTCCGGAGTCATCTCGTTTTGTTTTTCTGAATACTTATATAATGTTCACCGCAGCAAATGGCAGCGTGCCTACAGTTTCTAACTCCGCCCGAACAACTCTTTCAAAAATTCTTTGAAAGTTTTTTTCTTATTCTTCTCCAGCATTAGCAAGGGAATATCCCTTACCAGTCGTGCCTGTGCTATTGTATCAAGTCCGTTATAAAATCCTCTTACAACCCGGTTTTTATCGAGCAGGAAAAAATTTTCTGTGTGTATAAAAGCGGTATCAATATTTACGTCTGCGATATTGGCTTTTATTTCATGCAGGGCAAAATCATAAATCTCTTTTTTATTTCCTGTTACAAACCACCAGCTGTCGTGATTGGAAGTGTAGCGATTGGCAAAAGTTCTTAATTGTGTTACCGAGTCGTGTTGCGGATCAATACTAACCGAAATAAATTGCACGATGCTGTCATTGCTGTTAATAAAAGAATTTTGAAGGCGCTTCATCGCGGTCGCCATCTTTGGACAAATAGATGGGCAGCGTGTAAAGAAAAAGTCAATCACTAAAATTTTTCCCTTCAGGTCATCGAAAGTAACCTGCTTTCCCAACTGATTTGTAAGACTGATATTACTCACTTTATGCCAGATAGTGTCTACCGTTAGCTTGCCGTCACTGGTATTGGTAACAACGCTGTCAAAGAAATATTGACGCGGCATTTGCACGGCTGATTCTCCATAATACTTTACAATATAATATCCTGCCAGGGGCAAGATAATTGCCAACATTAATCCTAGTACTGCACGCTTATTCATACTTCATCCCTCCGCTTTTTGTAACAAAAAACCATCGCTCTTATGGGTGGAACGATGGTTTATTATAATTTTATTATTTAGCAAACTAATCTTTCGCCCCTTTTTCTTTTGCTGCGGGTGCTACCTGCTCGGTTTGGTTAACATCTACCCTGTTATACCTGTTTTTAAGATTTTTCCAACTTGTTCCGTCCCATAAAAAAGCAGCTATAAACCATACAAACAAACACAAAGGTACAATAATGGTCATAATCATATTCCTTACTTCATCCCCCAAATGCATGAAAACCGACACTATGTAATATGCTTTGGCAAGTGTTAAAATACATACCATTCCTTTAAAGGCAAGTACCAACGTTGCATTGGGATGCTCTCCTTTATGAATGTTATAAATTACAAGTCCTATTGTTAACTCTACAATTGTTAAAAAAGACAATATCCAGAATGTTCTCCAGATGGCCTTAGTATTATCCGAATGCTCCGGGTGAAAAGATATTTCTGAAGAAGTGAATGATGCTGACATAATAAGTTATTTATTGAAAGTTCAATTGGTGTTGTAACAGATAAATTATATTAGATAAGATAAAAACAAAGAAATACAAATACCCAAACCAGGTCTACAAAGTGCCAGTACAATCCCGCTTTTTCAATCATTTCATAATGGCCTCTCAATTCAAAATGCTTCATCCTTGTTTTAATGTACATAATAATATTGATGATAACACCGCTAAAAACGTGGAAACCATGAAAACCGGTAATTTCAAAGAAATAACTACCGAAGGCGATAGGACCGGGGGTTGCTACTTCTTTTCCGTTAAACATAACTTCCGGACCGAAAGGGTTATGAGAAACAGTTGTATTCCACAATTCAATATGACCATTCACCAAAACCTCGTGCTGACCTGTCAATAAATGCGTCCACTCCCAAGCCTGGCAACTAAGAAAGCATAAGCCGCCTAAGATTGTCCAGAGCATGTATTTTTCAACTCCCAGCCTGTTCATTTTATGCCCCTCGTGCACTGCCAATACCATTGTAACAGAACTGGCTATCAAAATAAAGGTCATTAAACTTACAAAAGCCAGCGGCAAATTAGCATGTCCTGCAAAAGGAAAAGAATTGAACACATGATTGGGATCAACCCAATGGTTCTGGCTAAAACGAATGGTTCCATAGCTTATCAAAAATGCGCCAAATGTAAAAGCATCACTCATTAAAAAATACCACATCATCACTTTACCATAGCTGGCATTGAAGGGGCTTTTTCCACCACTCCACCATTTTGTTCCTTGTTGTACTGCTACTGTAGACATTAATAAAACTTTATGTTATTTGAAAAACTACTATTCTTTTATTTAAGCTTCATCACTATTTTCTGCTCATTACACTATTTGATTAATATCAAAAACACCAATAAATAAATCCATAAAAAATCAACAAAATGCCAATAGGTACTCATTACCTCAACCGGCACAATATCATAATTCCTAACCTTTTTATTAAATGCCTTCGCAAACATAATAACCAGTGCAATAATTCCACCTAATACATGTACTGCATGCAGACCTACTATTACGTATAAAAATGAAAACGATACATTGGTTTTCAACGTCATTCCATTCAAGTATAATTGCCTGAAACCAATAATTTGCAACACTATAAAAAGAACTCCCAATACTAAGGTTGCTACCACCAGGTTCCGGTATTGAATCATCTCCCGGTTTTTAAAAGCTTTGTGAGCGAGCCACAAGGTAATGCTGCTTATAATAATGACTGCAGTTGAGTACCAAAATACACCAGGTAAATCAAATGTAACCCAGTTTGCCTGGTTGCGCTTTATAATATAAGCACTTGTGAAACCTGCAAACATCATAATAATACTTGCAAGGCCAACCCAAAGTGTAAACTTATGTGGATGTATTCTTTTTTTTTGCTCCATTACCACTGTACTCATCTGCTATTTTTTACTAAATCTTATTCACACCAAAATGCTTTATACTGAATAAAACTGTATTGTTTTATCGCCAAAGCACTTCGTTAAAAATCAAAAAAATCATGCTCTTCCTATCAGCAATGCCAGCAATACAATCATCAGATAAAAATAAGAACTGAACATCACTTTTCTTGCGCTCTTTAAATCCATTTTCTTAAACAACAATATACTTACATATACCATCCACAAATTGCAAACGAACAATACTGCGGTACAAATAATTCCCCTGGTGCCTGTATTTGTAATGCCTGCAAAATAAGGCAGCAAACCAAACGGGATCATCATTGCACTATATATAATGGTTTGCAGTGCGGTAAATTTTGTCGGTCCTTTATCGCCGGGCAATAATTTAAATCCTGCTGTTGTATAATCCTGGTGCGCCAGCCACGCAATTGCCCAAAAATGAGGGAACTGCCATAAAAACTGGATGCCAAACAATATCCATCCTCCAATGCTAAAATCTCCTGTAGCTGCCACCCATCCTATTAAACAAGGCAGCGCTCCCGGAATAGCTCCTACCAAAACAGCTACTGAATTAATTTTTTTTAATGGCGTGTAAATAAACCCATACAACAATAAACTAAATAACCCTACCAGTGCGCTTTGGTAATTAAAATAGTACCATAAAATAAAAATGCCGGTGATACCCGTTATTACCGCAAAAGCTGTTGCCTCGTTGGCATGCATTCTGCCACTGGCGACTGGCCTGCTGGCAGTGCGTTTCATCATTGCATCGGTACTTTTTTCCAGCACCTGGTTAATTGCGTTTGCTGACCCTGTGATTAACATGCCACCAATAAAAAGTAAAAGAACTGATATTACTTTTGACCGTACATAATATAATTCATTAGGTGCAATCAAAAAGCTTACAACGGTACTAAACACCACCATGAAACTCAAAGTGAATTTGATTAATTGAAAATAATCTTTCACCTTGGCGGCCAGCGCAAACGATGTTGAATTGGCTATGGTTGTATTTTCCTTCGACATATGCCTTACCCCCTTTTTTTCAACAAGTTCCACCAGAAGGATAATATTTTAAATGAACTTTTATAAAAATTGAATGATAGGTAGCAACACTTTGAAATCTGCTCTTCTATCTACAACAGCATTCACACGGCTGTTTCTCCATTTAGTGATGACTTTCATTTTCCCCAATAGGTTCAGTCTGCGGTATAAAATCTCTTCCATCTTTACCATAATCATATGCGCCACGGTAAACTTCAGGGATTTCGCCTGGCCAGTTACCATGCCCTGCATGGATTGGAGTAGTCCATTCCAGGGTATTTGAACCCCATGGATTTTCGCTGGTAACCCTTCTTCCTTTAAAAATGCTGTAAAAGAAATTAAATACAAACAACAACTGCGCTGCAAATACGAGTATAGAAACAAAGCTGATAAACTGGTTTAATTCTGCAAACATTTTGAAAGATTCCCATCCGCTAAAATCATAGTAACGACGTGGCATACCCGCCAAACCTTCGTAGTGCATTGGCCAGAATATTAAATAGGCACCAATTAAAGTAACCCAGAAATGAATGTAGCCCAATGTTGTATTCAGGAACCGGCCATACATTTTAGGGAACCAATGGTAAACTCCCGCAAACATACCAAAGAAGCCTGCAACTCCCATTACAATGTGAAAATGCGCTATGATAAAATAGGTATCATGTAAATGGATATCCAACGATGAATTACCCAGGAAAATACCGGTTAAACCACCTGAGATAAACATACTTACAAAGCCTATGGAGAATAACATACCGACGGTGAACCTGATATTTCCCCGCCATAAAGTAGTAAGCCAGTTAAATACCTTAATTGCTGAAGGCACAGCAATAAGTAGTGTGAGCAATACAAAGAAAGCCCCCAGGAATGGGTTCAATCCGGTTACAAACATATGATGCGCCCAAACCAGGAAAGCAAGTATCGCAATAGCGAACATAGACCCCACCATTGCCATATAGCCAAAGATTGGTTTCCTGGCATTTACTGACATTACTTCTGAAGAAATACCCATGGCTGGCAGAATAATAATATACACTTCAGGATGACCCAGGAACCAAAATAAATGCTGGAATAAGATAGCACTTCCACCTTCGTTTGGTAAAATTTTTCCATTGATAACGATATCGCTTAAGAAAAAGCTGGTACCCAAATTTCTGTCAAAAAGCAATAGTATGGCGCCGGATAATAATACAGGAAAAGATAATACACCTAAGATAGCGGTAAACAAAATTGCCCAGATGGTAAGTGGCATTCTTGTCATGCTCATACCTTTAGTCCGCAGGTTCAAAATAGTTGAGATATAATTCAGACCACCTAATAGTGAGCTAACAATAAACATAGCCATGCTGAAAAGCCAAAGATCCATACCGATTTTAGAACCACTTGAAGCATCTCCCAATGCACTCAGTGGAGGATAGATTGTCCATCCGCCTGCGGCCGGACCTGTTTGCACAAACAAAGAAGCAAACATGATAATAGAAGCAGTAAAAAAGAACCAGTAGCTCAGCATATTTAACATTGGTGATGCCATATCTCTTGCACCAATTTGTAGTGGAATTAAGAAGTTGGCAAAAGTTCCGCTCAAGCCAGCCGTCAATACGAAGAATACCAAAATGGTACCATGCATTGTTACAAGGGCATAATAAAATTCCGGTTGTAATTTTCCACCCTTAGCCCAATGGCCCAATAAATCTTCCAACCAAGGAAAAGTTGATTCAGGATATCCTAACTGTAAACGAAACAATACCGAAAATAAGCCTCCTATAATAGCCCAGATAATCCCCGTAATAAGAAATTGTTTGGCGATCATTTTATGATCCTGGCTAAAAACGTATTTACTGATAAACGTTTCGTGATGGTGATGTTCATGCGCTGCATCATGTCCTGCGTGAATATCTTCTCCGTGTAAAACTGCGGTGGTACTCATTGTTAAACTATTTTTTCGGTAACCAATATTATTTTTTCTCAACCATTGCTGCAAGTGGTGCTGGTTTCGCACTACTGTCTGTAACGGCTGCTTTGTCTGTCTTAGGCTTTTTATCCGGGAAAATGGTAAAGTATTCCGGCTCCTGCTCAGCGAGCCATTTTTTATAATCAGCTTCGCTTTCAACAATAATAACACCCCTCATAGAAAAGTGTCCTTTACCACACATCTGATCACAGCTCAATTCGTATACAAAATTAGGATTGCCGGATCTAACTTTCATTTCCTCTGTCGTATAGATTGGAGTAAACCAGAGTGTTGTCGGAATTCCTGGAACCGCATCCATTTTCATTCTGAAATGCGATAAACCAACGTCGTGTATAACATCCTGCGCATTGATCACAAATTTTACAGGCTTATTAACCGGGATATGCATGGTAGTCGATACATGTATATCATCGTGACTTGCTTCATCATCGAAGTTAACACCAAGGCCATTGGCTCCTTTTGTCAACTTATAGTCCTTTTTACCTAAAATTCCGTCGGGCCCCGGGTAGCGAAATTCCCATCCAAACTGGTGGCCTGTTACTTCAACTACTACCGCGTCTTTTGGTGCATCGCTGGTAATTTTAAACCAATATTTTAGACCAAACACAACCAACACGGTAAGGAATATAGCAGGTACCGTTGTCCAAAGCAATTCTAATTTGGTATTGTGCGGAAAATAGTACGCTTTTCGGTCGTCATTTTCCTGGTATTTAAATGCAAACCAAAACAACAATATTTGTGTAATTACAAATACCACACCCGTAACACCAATGGTGATGTAAAGCATCAGGTCGATTTTCTGCCCCATTTCAGATGCAGCTCCTTGTGGAAACAATGTCTTGCCAAAAAACAAATCGTTGCACCACCAAACACCAATTAGTCCAACAATCAAAAAAGAAATCAACATAAAAGCATTGATCTTATTCGTTTGCTTGCGTGCCTTATCTTCTCCCTTTAATACGCTCACGTATTCACTGGCTTTCGCAATCTGAAAAATGACTACGAATATCATTACTACGATCGCTATTAACAAAAATTGTGTCATGCTCAAAGTTATTTTCAGTAATTATTATTCTTATGTATTATATTATTTTCTGCTTCTTCTATTCTACCAATTACGTATGATGAATCATACTTTCTTTCAGGAAAGGATGATTTTTTGCGGTTAGCGGATTAGTGCTGAAATATACGCCGACCCTCCACATAATGATACCGATGAACAAGAGCGCTATCCCAAATTCGAAAGGCATTACTTGTGCGTTTTCGTGCATAGTGCCCGGCATTACCATTTGCCAGAAATCTATCCAATGACCAAAAATAATCAATATTGCCATAAAGGTTAGTAGGGTATAACTGCGCTTAGAACTCTTCTTCATTAAAATTAAAAGCGGGCAACCGAAGTTGAGTATCAGGTTAAGAAAGAATATGCCCCTATATGGCCCCTGCACACGGATCTTAAAGTAGCCAGTTTCTTCAGGAATATTGGCATACCATATCAGCATGTACTGCGAGAACCATAGGTAAGCCCAAAAAATTGAAAAGGCAAACATAAACTTACCAATATCATGTATGTGTTCATCAGTAACAAATTCCAACTGACCATTGTTCTTTAGAAATACAACAAATAAAGCAATTAGTGAAAGGCCAGCCACAAAAGTACTTGCAAAAGTATACCAACTAAACATGGTACTATACCAATGAACATCAATACTCATTAACCAAAGCCATGGAATAGTTGAACCAACGGTTAAGCCAAAGAAAACGATGAACAAGGACGCCCATAAAATATTCTTCTTTACCCAGGCGTTCCCGGTTTCATAATCCATCGGTCCGTCTGAGTCACTCTTCAAACTTAAAGAGCGCATTTTATACCCAAGGAATGACCAAAGTCCAATTGTAATTGCACTCCAAATCGTAAAAAACGCAGGATTCAAAAATCCGCTTTTTCCTTTTATAATTTTGTCGTTTGCAACAGTTTCTTTATTTACCCAGTGATAGATATCATCGTGGCCACCCCAAACGATTGCCATTAAAATAAAAAAAGCAATTACACCTAACACAGGCACCACACTGGATATTGCTTCGGGTACCCGGCGCAAGGCTACCTGCCAGCCACCCATTGCTAAAGTTGTTACCCCTATAAAAAACATGGCGGCATTTACTACCAGTAACCAATACACGCTATTTTGAAGCAACACAGCCCAAAAGCGGGTACCGCTTGTATTTACACCATGCCCTGAATGTTCAAAAGGATGATACATAATAAAACCATACAGTAAAGCAACCGCACCAACGATTATGAGGCCCATCGTCCACTTTTTATAACTGCCTGGTAATTCGAATGACTGATTCATCTAATCTTTATTTTGAGTGAATTCTTTTATTTTCTATGCTTTCTTTGTTGCGGTGGTATCGGTCTTTGCTCCAGTACTGTCTTTCTTTTCCGTCGCTGCTCCTGTTGCGGTCTCTGGCTTGGGTTGCAATGTTCTTATATATTGAACGATCATCCAGCGCTGTTTTCTGCTCAATTGAGAAGCATAGCTTCCCATATTGTTTTTTCCATAATTAATAGAGTGAAACATTGTTCCGTCAGCCATAGCAACATAAGGTGGTGTAGTTAAATTTGCGATCGCACCTATTTTTGTAGACAGCGGCCCATTGGCGGTTCCCCCTGCTCCGTGACATACAGCACAATTGATGTTGAATAACCTTCCCGCCTCATCCATGTCTTTTTTATTTAAAGGCGGCAACGGATTTTTCACTTCAGCACTTAACTTATATCCATTGCTATCATTTGGCAACGTGTAGGGAAACAATTCCCCTACCGCAATTGTGCCATCTACGGGCTTGCGGTTGTAAAATATTTCATGCCCCGGATTGGCAGGGTTGTCAGTAAATACAGTGTCGTTTAGCAAAGCGTATGTTTCCAAAGCACGGCTATATGCCATGTCGGGCATATAAATTTTGCCTGGCTGACGTTTGCTGTCGCAACCTGTCATAACAGCCCCTGCAGTGAATGCCAGCACTAAACCGATAATAATATTATTTTTTTTCATTGCCTGTGTTGTAGTATCTGTGTAAATCTTTTAAACTTAAGTAAGCGAAACACTAGTATCCTTTTTCCAGCTCCCTATATAATTTTTGCCCTTTGTCGTATCTGCCTAACCACCATCCGGTTTCAGCAACCTGTACATTTACCTCAGATGCGCCTGCTGTCGTTAAAAAAGCCTGCACCTCGTCATCATTTGTCTTATCAGTGCATTCAATTACCATTACAAAAAGATCGTCTGTAGCCCTTAAATGAAAATGATGTTTTTTTACAAAAGGAGACAGCTGGCACAGATAACAAAAAGTAAGCACCATACCTACCGCAGCAAACAATACTGTTAATTCGAAAGTAATTGGTATCCATGCAGGCAAGGCGAAATGCGGTTTGCCACCGATGTTCAAAGGCCAGTCTTTTGTAAAAATCCAGCTCATACTGGTTAATGCAGTCGCTGTTCCGGCAATACCATAAATGAAGCCGGCGGTATGTAAACTGGTTTCTCTTAAACCCATTGCATGATCAAGACCATGTACGGGAAACGGAGTGTAGACATCATGAATTTTGTAACCTTTACGGCGAACATTTTTCACCGCAGGAAACAATACTGCTTCATCATCAAAACACCCAACTACAAATTTTTTAATTCCTCCAGCCATGTTAATTATTAATTATTAATTATCAATTATTAATTCTATTGTGCATGTTCAACCTCTTCTATATAAAACTTTTCTGCGTCTGCTTTTTCCAAATCTGTCATCTTCATCTTATAACTTTCACCGGTAGTTTTCAATACACTCTTGATTTCTGCAACTGCAATTACGGGGAAGTATTTTGCAAACAGGAAGAAGCAGGTAAAGAACAATCCGAAAGTACCCACATAAAACCCAATTTCATAAATTGATGGACTATAATATGTACTCCATGATGATGGCAGGTAATCCCTGTAAGTAGAAGTAACGATGATTACAAAACGTTCGTACCACATACCAATATTTACGATGATACTCATAAAGAAAGTAAATCCAATATTCCTTCTTAATTTTTTAAACCAAAACATCTGCGGCGATACCACGTTACAGAACATCATTAGGTAATAACTCCAGCCATAGGGACTGAACAGGTTAGCCCTGTTTTCTTTAAAGGCATACCATTCGTAAGGATTTTGCCCGTACCAGGCGATAAATAATTCGGTAATATAAGCGATACCCACAATAGACCCAGTCAATACAATTACTTTATTCATTGCTTCAATGTGGCCCAATGTGATGTAATCTTCTAAAGCGAATACTTTTCTTAAGACAATCATCAGCGATTGCACCATGGCAAATCCGCTAAAGATAGCTCCTGCGACGAAGTAAGGAGGAAAGATAGTAGTATGCCAGCCCGGTATTACGGAAGTGGCAAAGTCGAAAGATACAATAGTATGTACTGACAATACAAGCGGTGTTGCCAAACCTGCCAGTACAAGTGACAATGATTCGTGGCGCTGCCAGTGTTTGGTACTTCCTGTCCATCCAAAAGAAGCAACTCCATATAATAATTTTCTCAGCTTGGTTTTAGCCCTGTCTCTTACAGTTGCCAAATCAGGCAATAAACCAGAATACCAGAATAATAATGATACTGTAAAGTAGGTAGAGATCGCAAATACGTCCCACAATAAAGGAGAGTTAAAGTTAACCCATAAAGGACCTCTTGTATTTGGGTACGGCATGATAAAGAAAGCGAGCCAAACACGACCCATATGCCATATCGGAAACTGGCCGGCGCACATTACCGCAAAAATCGTCATAGCTTCAGCTGCACGGTTAACGCCGGTTCTCCAGCCCTGGCGAAACAACAGTAAGATTGCTGAAATCAACGTTCCCGCATGACCGATACCTACCCACCACACGAAGTTGGTAATATCCCAACCCCATCCAATAGTTTTGTTGAGGTTCCACTGACCGATACCATAAGTTACCTCCCGGTAAATACTATACACCCCGAACAATAATAAGGCTACACTGATATAAAAACCAATGTACCATAAGCGGGTTGGCTTCATCTCAATGGGACGTATAATGTCTTCTGTAACCTGATGGTAATTTTTGTTACCATCAACAAGAGGTTCCCTGATTTGCGATTCGTACTTTAATAATGACATAGTATCTTTAATTTGCCCCAATCCCAAAAAGGGAGTACCGGGGATATTACGTTTTATTTATTCTCAAGCCCTCCTAAAATCCCTCTTGGGATATTTAGTGAATCTTTATGCGTGTTCTTTTTCTGCTGTTTTTGCGCCTTCAGGCTGAGCTTCAGCACCTTCTTCTTTTTCGTTGGTTACGTGCCTGTCTGAATTTTTGATCTTCGCCAGGTAACTTACGTTCGGCAATACGTGCAGTTGTTCAAGTACATAGAAATTTCTGTGTTTCTGATCAACAAACCTGATCTTATAAACATCACTCTCTTTATCATGAACATTTCCAAAGCTGATGGCGTGTGTAGGACATGCCTGCATACAAGCTGTTTTCACAGTGCGTATCAGCGTAGGATCTTCTGCTTTTTTTGCAATCAGTTTATTTTCCTGCAAACGTTGTACGCAGAAAGAGCATTTTTCAATTACACCTCTTGAACGAACTGTAACATCCGGATTCAACACCATCCTTGTTAAATCATCATTCATTTGAAGAGTTACATCATTCAGATCTACACCAAGCAATGGATTCTGATTGTCAGGGAAGCTATCAGCGCCATTAAAATCAAGCCAGTTAAAACGACGTACTTTAAATGGACAGTTATTGGCGCAATATCTTGTACCGATGCAACGGTTATAAGTCATTTGGTTTAAGCCTTCACTACTGTGGTTTGTAGCTGCAACCGGACAAACATTCTCACAAGGCGCGTTATCACAATGCTGACACATCATCGGTTGAAAAACAACATCTGGGTTGTTCATATCGCCGGTAAAATAACGGTCAATACGCAACCAATGCATTTCGTGCGCCCGCATTACCTGTGTTTTACCCACCACGCTCACATTATTTTCGGCTGTACAGGCCACCACACAAGCACTACAACCTGTGCAAGTATTCAGGTCAATACTCATACCCCACTTAATACCCGGTTTTTCTTCCATCAGGTCGGGGTAAATAGTAGCATCCTTTCTATATTCTGTTCCGCCAAAAGGAATCAGCTTTGCTCTTTCCTCGTTTGGTTCTGCGCATACCTGTTCAGGGTTGGCTATGAATTTAGACAAACTTGTTTCATAAATAACCGGGCGGCTTTCAGAAGATCCGTGAACCTGTGTTTGCCCAAGCGGATAAGTATTACCAGTTTTGGCAATATCCGCCGCAGCTGTATAACTAAAGCCCGTACCATCAAAACCAACCAACGGATAAGCATTAAAACCGGCTCCCGCTGCTGATTTCCCTATATTTTCACTTGTTCTGTTTTTATCCGCACTTTCTCTTCCATAACCCAGTGCCACCGCAATTACATTTGGATGAACGCCAGGCAATATCAAAACCGGCAACTCAAGTGATTTACCATTTACGGTTAATTTCACAGTGGGCTTTTCCGGATGTACTTCATATCCATCTCCCTGGTATTGGCTGCCGATTATATCCAATCCCAAAACCGCTTTCGCCATAGCAGGGCTCATAATCGCGTAGTTGTCCCAGGTTACTTTTGAAATTGGATCTGGTGTTTCCTGCAGCCAGGGATTATTTGCCTGCTTGCCGCTACCGATTGAAACCTTTTGATAAATAACTACCTCATAATTACCCCCTTTAACAGCGGCAATTTTTGCAGCAGCGTCAGCTACAGGTGTACTGCTAAAAGTAGCTGTACCAACGGGCATGGCTGCCGGCTGTATTAATCCTGATTGTAGTGCACTATCATAATTATCTGCAGAACCTGTTTTCGCAGTCCAGTATGTTTTAAAATAAGTCTCATAATCTGCGGCGCTACCACTCCATTTCAACAATGAAGCCTGGAACGGTCTTGTTTTAAACAGTGGGTTGATAGTTGGTTGCTGTAAACTTATGAAGCCTGATTTTGCTTCAGCATCGCCCCAGCTTTCCAGCCAGTGGTTCGAAGGAATACTAAATTTGCATAATTCGGTGGTTTCATTCATTGTTCCGTTAAAAGAAACAGTAACAGGAACTTTCTTTAAACCATCGGCAAATTTTTTGCTATCGTAATAGGTATAAACAGGATTGCTTTCATATATCATTAACGCACCAACAGCACCGGCATTCATTTCCTCTGTCAGTTTCACCATGTCTGCGTCTATACCCTGGCGGTAATTACTTGTTACCGCCCAGTTAATGGTTTTACCGTTTGCCCCAATGGCTTCGTTGATAGCATTTACAACAATTTGTAAGTTGACATCATTGCTTCCGCAAACTACCAGGCCTGCACCTTTATTGGCATTTAAAGCCGTAGCGGCAGCATCAATCCCTTTAGCTAAACTGGCATCACTTATTGCTGGTGCACTTACTGCTCCTCCCAGCTTTGCTAATAACGCTAATGCAACGGCACCGGTTTGAGAAGGTTTATGTAAATAACGATCATCAGCATTACTACCTGTTAAACTCAACGCGCCTTCAAACTGAATGTGACGGCTCATTTCCGGCTTTTCGCCTGTAATCCTTCTTGTTTTTGCATACTGGCCGGAAAATTCAACCGGGCTTAACCAGGTTCCTAAAAAATCCGCTCCAAGGCTAACGATTACTTTTGCATTATCAAAATGGTAAGAAGGCAACGCCTTTTTTCCATAACAAGCTGCATTGGCCAGTATCATACCGCTATAGCTGATGGCATCATATTGCACATGCTTACTTCCGGCAGGACTTTTAGCCAGGTATTCTGTAATTATTTGTTGTGTAACGGGAGAAGTAATAGTAGAGGTAAGTATTACTGTTGGCTTGGCAGCCACAGCGCCCATTGCAGTTGCAACCAGTTTATCAAATGCTTCAAATGAAGTTACCTCTTTAAAATCTTTACCATCCAGCTGCATTGGATAGCGCAAGCGGGTGGTATCATATAAATCCAGAACGGATGCCTGCGCCTGCGCACTGGTACCACCACCCGTTATAGCGGAAGCCTCGTTTCCTTCAATCTTAATCGGGCGACCATCTCTTTGTTTTACAAGCACCGGTATAACATCGCCTTCATTTACGTACGTTGATGCGTAATAATTGGCAACTCCCGGAATCATATCATCTGTTTTATGCAGATAGGGTACCGCTTTGCGTACGGGCATTTCGCAACTGGCAGCAAGGGTTGCCGCGGCTGTACTGAATCCCAAGTATTTAAGGAAATCCCTGCGGGGCGCTTTGGCATTTAGCAAACCATCGTCCAGATCTTCTAATGGCAACAAATTTTCTTTAAATTCATCTTTTGCCGCCTTTTTAAAAGCGTCTGACTCGTTTAATTCACCAAAATTTTGCCAATACTTTTTATTACTCATAATACAATTTGAAAATTCGAAAATTTGAAAATTTGAAAATGATTATTGTTCTGCTTCATTTTCAGCCCGCGCCATTTGATGCTTGCACGTTAAATTAATAGTGACATTTTTGACATTCTGTTCCGCCGATTTTTTCTACAGTTACACTGTCAAGTTTGCCTTCTTTAATATCCTTGTGAAATTTCTCGTAGATACTATAAAATTTATTTCCTTCGCCTGATTCTTTATTATAAAAATTGACCTTGCTCTCTCTGTGGCAATTGATACACCAGCCCATACTTAAATCAGCAAATTGATATACCTCCGGCATTTCCTGAATTGGCCCATGACAAGTTTGGCATTGTTGTTTGCCTACTTTTACGTGCTGGCTATGATTGAAATAAACATGATCCGGCAGGTTATGGATTTTTGTCCATTCGATTGCTTTACCGGGCTTATCATATTTTTTCGCATCAGGATTCCATCCCGCATATTGATACAATTTCTGAATTTCCGCTGTTCCATTCACTGACCGACCGTCTTCTCTTACAATTGGATCGCCTTTGTACTCCTTAATTGCCATGTGGCAATTCATACATACGTTTACAGAGGGGATGTTTGCATGTTTGCTATCCTGACTGCCACCGTGACAATATAAACAACTGATTTGGTTAGTACCTGCGTGTACTTTATGGGAATAATAAATAGGTTGTTCAGGCTGGTAATTTTTCATACGACCAAGGCCAATTGCTGCATTAATGGTAATGTATCCACCCAGGCAAAACAACACCAGAACACCCATCATTATATAAGTCTTATTACGATAAAAAGGAACAGGTTCTGTACGAATGATACCATCTTTTTCGTCTGATAACTTGCGAAGGCTGCTATTTACCTGTAATAATATCAAGGCTATTACAGCAAGCACCAACGTCAATATGCCAAATAATAAAGAATTGTCTTCGGCGGGAGCTCCTGCTGCACCTGCAGTTGGAGCGGCCGGGGCTTTATAATTATCTGCATAATCCAGTATCGCTTTTATCTCCTCTTCCTTCAGTTGAAACTGGGTCATTTTGGCACCATATTTGGCTAAAAGTCCTTTCGCATAAGGATCTGTTTCTACCATGGTATTTACATTGTTTACCCATTTATATGCCCAGGTTGGGTCGGGTTCTCTGCTTCTTGCTCCCTGTAATTTCGGACCTGTATAATCTTCCAGCGGTTTGTGGCAGTTGGCACAGTTTGCTTTAAATAAGGCTTCTCCATCAGCGGCGAAACTTATTTTGCTTAACGAAACCAATGCGATGAAAAGTAAACTTGCGAAGACTTTTTTTAAGATTTTTCTATAGCGACTCATACAGTTATTCGAATGCTTAAGTGGAAGAATATCCTTCTGTGGGTGCAAAAATAAGTTAGTATGTCCACATAATATCAACATTGTTAAAAAAAATTTTTCCGCATCCAGCTTGATTTTCAGCGGATTGTTTTACAGTTAGAATACATATTGTCATCTTTTTGTAAACAGAATTTTGCCAATAATTTTTGCATCTTGGTTAGCAACTACCAGTTTTTTGAATGATTTTTGCCGGATGCTGCAAAAATTACAACATCGCTGGAAAGTCAATGGCATTAATCTCTTACTGATCATCTTTACTTTTGCTGTTGGGGGAAGTATTTGCGGGGTTGCGGCGAAAAAAGTATTAGCAGTTACTTCAATAGAAAATACATGGATTTGGATACCTGCTTATATAATACTGATTAGCCTGTTGTGGCCATTTTGTGTTCTGCTCATTAGCCTTCCCTTTGGTCAGTTTTCATTTTTTAAAAGCTATCTCATAAAAATTGGCAATATAATATTGGGTAAAAAATTACCTATCCCTCCAATGATAGCTATTTTTGCCAGCGGAGCTGGCAGCAACGCTCTAAAAATTATCAATTATTTTA
The DNA here is from genome assembly GCA_038210625.1 of Chitinophagales bacterium. GTDB lineage: Bacteria > Bacteroidota > Bacteroidia > Chitinophagales > Chitinophagaceae > Ferruginibacter. The sequence goes on from JBBQWL010000007.1 coordinate 119,342, forward strand.
ATGCACACCCAACTACAGGTACAATAACTGTAATTGTTTGTAATAAACCTGGAGCCGGCGTATTGGATATAGCCAAACAACATCATATTAATACGATGCTGTTGGACAAAGAGCAATTTTTTCATTCTAACTATTATATAGACGAATTGAAAAAGCTCGGTGTACAGTTTATTGTACTGGCAGGTTTTTTATGGAAAGTGCCCTCCCCGCTGATCAAGGCTTATCCCAATAAAATTATAAATATTCATCCTGCATTGTTACCCAAATATGGTGGCAAGGGTATGTATGGCACCAAGGTGCATGAAGCGGTTATTGCGGCAGGAGAAAGTGAAAGTGGTATTACTATTCATTATGTAGACGAGTTGTATGACCACGGCAATATTATTTTTCAGGCAACCTGTAAAATTGAAGTGGGCGACGATGCGAACGCATTAGCCCAAAAAATTCATTTATTGGAACACCAGCATTATCCTGCCGTTATTGAACAGGTATTAAAATTGCAAAATCGCCGTTAAAAGCCCTATTATGTTGTGGGAACATCCTATGTTCGTGTAATATTGCGCTTTAATTTTCATCCTCTTGCAGCATTTTATAAAAACTTTTTGTTGTATTATTTTTTTTTGGTTAGTAGCTGGGTCAGTTGCAGCCCAATTAACCATAAGTGGTACAGTATACGATTCCAGTAGAACGATTCCTGTTAAAAACGTAACGGTAAAAAGCAGTGGCGGCACGACGGCAGTTACAGATTCAAGCGGACATTATGATATTGGTGCTAACGATAAAGATTCGCTTACTTTTATTTATAATAATAAGCCCACAGCCAGGTTTGCAATAAAGAACATTGAAAATATTGGCAGCTTTGATATTTCACTACACATTCGACTACCCGAAAAATTCAGGACTTTAAAGGAAGTACGGGTCTTTACGCGGAGTTTTAAAGAAGATTCAATTGCTAACAGGGAAGAGTATGCGAAAATATTTAATTACCAGCGGCCGGGTATCAGCACTTCGGTCTCGGATTACTCCGGCGGGGGTGGACTTGACTTGGACGAGTTTATTAATATTTTTCGTTTTAAAAGAAATAAGCGATTAAAATTTATGCAGAATCGCTTGCTGGAACAGGAGCAGGAAACCTATATCAATTACCGTTTTAATAAAACACTCGTAAAAAGAATTACCCACCTGGAGGGCAAAGACCTGGATACCTTTATGGTTCGCTACCGCCCGGATTATGATTTTACGCAGCGTACTTCCACTGCTGTTTTTTACCAGTATATTTTAAATGCATCTTACCAGTTTAAAAAAGAACTTTTAACCGGGGAAGCAAAAAAAGAAACGCCCTGATTATTTTGAAAATGATATTTTTGAAAAAAAATATATGGATCAAAATACCCTTGGCATAGGTACCCGGTTACAACATACCCAATTTGGCCCCGGCGTTATCATTGGTGTGCGGTATGCTACTTATCTTATTTCGTTTATTCACCACGGCATAAAAGAAATTGATAAAACAGATAATAGCCTGGATGAAATTATTCCTGAAAACTGTACTGTTGAAGTAGAAACAGTTTCCGAAACAGAAAAGTCGCTTTTAAAAATACTGCGTTTATGGGGTAACGTAACAGAAGTTGTTCCACTAGGCGAAAAGTGGATTGGCGGTACTATGTTATTGCAACCCGCTGATAAAAATTTAAAGCCGAAAGAAATTCCGGTAGCAGATTTTTTTCATAAGGTAGTGATGCTGCGGGACAGGTTAAGGGTGTTGGAACAAAACATCAATAGTAATAAAAAATTAAGTGATGAAGAAAAGGTGAACATGCAACAATACATTACACGTTGTTACGGCTCGCTTACTACCTTCAATGTGTTATTTAAAGACAAGGAACATTGGTTTGTGGGAGATAAGAGCGGAGACAATTAGTTACTAAATTCCTTTTGCAGAATAGAGAGAATAAACTGGTAGCAAAAAGCTATTATTTTTTGATGGAGATTTTGTAGAAATTATCCAACAGAAGCATTGCTGGCATTGCAGTCAAGATTGGTAAAAGTTGTACTTAAATTATGCAGCTGTATCAGAAACAATTTTTTTGTGACGAAGTATGACGGATGGCGAAGCGGATATGGGCGGCCACTGGTTATTTTATATCTTCGGCAGCAGATGGACTTTCTGTTATCAGCTTCAGCGCTGCTTCCATATAAATTTCTCCTGTTAACTCTCCCAGGCATGTTCGGCTGATGTAATCATAGCGTTTAAAACTGTTGAAATCTACCTTGCTTAATATGTACCCGTAGGCATCATTAGTAAGACCAAAAAGAAAAGGAAGATTTGTTTTCATATGCCGTTTTACATATTAGCCGATATTGGGAAGCGCTTCCCCGGGAATGGTTAAAATTTGTGCTGTGCCAATATTTAGCAAGTTTAATTGGGCTCTAACTATACCAGGTTTTATATCGGGATGTTTCAACGGCGAATTTTCGATTATGTATTGCATCATCGGTGATTGCACAGGAGATTCAATCAACCTGGATGTACAATATAAACCAGGATCTTTCTGTTCAGTTGCAGTTGATATTAATCGCAACGCTTCATCTGCAAGCAAATTCCCAATGCGTACACATTCCTGCCAGTCATTTGCCTCCTTACCGTTTTCACGCCGGGTATCAGCCGTTACCATGCCGCCCTGGGCACTGTTCATAAAGAGTGCAACGCCACCAATAGTGGATTCTATTCGCTCATACAAAGGACCGCAAAAATCAGGGCTTAATATGCCTTGTTTTGAGCCAATCACTTCAGGATGTATTGCATAGTTTACCAGTGTCGCTATTGCCTTTCCTTTATTGCTTCCGGTTGTAGCAATTGCCTGTAGCACGCCACAACGGGGATCGTATAAATCCGGCGCATAATAATTATAAGCAATCTTTCCTTTCGCATCGCCTACTGCAATTTTTAAAGCCGCCGGGGTAAGATTTTTTATTGCTTCATTTACAGCATCTGCTATTTGTTTGGTGCACCAGTCAAGGTACTTTAAATCTGCACCGGTTTTTCCTTTCTCATCCGGAAAGGCGTAGGCATCCGGCGCACTGTGCGTATGTGTACTGCCGATCAAAATATTTTCCGGTGCAATACCTTTTATCAATGCCCTCGATTTATTGCCAAGGATAGATGACCAGCCTAGATTATCAACACTTACAATCGCAATACGTGTGGGGCCTTTTTCCAATATAAGCGCCCGCACAAATAGATCTCCTTTTTTAGAAGTAACCGCATTAGGTAAGCCAACACCGCCAGATACAGGTAATAATGGATTGGGTGTAATTACTCTTATAGTGGCAGCAGCCTTCAATATTTGGGCATAGCTGAAATTTCCTGCAAAGAGAGTAAAAAAAAGTACCAACAGTGGAATGCGTTTTTTCATACAGAAAACATATTTAAAATGCTGCTTAAATTAGAATTATAAAAGTGTTTAGCCAATATGGGCCGTTAGTAATTCATCAGCTTTTCCACACCTGCATGCAAACGGCTATACGCCATAAAGTTTTTCTCCAGTTCAATATTAAATGGGATAGGCGTATCCAGGCTAGCACAACGTATAACGGGTGCGTCGAGAAATTCAAAACAATGCTCTCCAATCCAGGCCGCTATTTCGCCGCCGATACCACCGGTTAACGTGTCTTCATGCAATAGCAATACCTTGCCCGTAGTTTGTACTGCTGTCTTTATGGCCGCATAATCCAGGGGCAATAAAGTACGCAAATCCAAGATATAAACAGATACTTTAGGATGATCTTTTGCATATTGCAGTGCCCAGTGCACGCCCGCGCCATACGTGATAATACTAAGATCGCTACCGCTCTGTACCAGCCTCGCCTTACCAATTTCAATTTCAAAATATGCTTCGGGAACAGGCCCGCTGATACTTCTATACAAAGCTTTGTGTTCAAAAAATAACACCGGGTTAGGATCATTAATGGCTGCGATTAAAAGTCCTTTGGCATCCATTGGAGTGGATGGATATACCACTTTCAGACCGGGCGTATGTACAAACCAGGCTTCATTGCTCTGGCTGTGAAAAGGCCCTGCACCTACGCCGCCACCTGTGGGCATGCGGATGACCACATCGGCATTTTGCCCCCAGCGGTAATGAATTTTTGCCAGGTTATTAATTACCTGGTTAAAACCCACAGTAACAAAATCAGCAAACTGCATTTCCATCATCGCTTTGTATCCTTCCATTGATAACCCAAGCGCTGCACCAACAATAGCACTTTCACAAATAGGTGTATTGCGTACCCTTTCTTTGCCAAATTTTTCTGCCAACCCTTCGGTAATTTTAAAAGCGCCTCCATACTCTGCAATATCCTGGCCCATCAATATCAAATTATCATGCTGTTGCATGGATTGATACAACCCTTCCTTTATCCCGTCAACAAAGCGTTTTTCAGGATAAGCTTTGCCGGGTGTTTCATTAAAGTACACCGGCTTTTTTTCCGGCCAGGCATAAATGTCTTCCAATTCTTCTTCCATATCGGCAATAACAGGGGCTGAATCATACCCGATGCTTAATTCACTTTCGATATATTCCCTGCATTCATTGCGTATATCAGTAATGACCGTTTCAGTCAACACTTCCTGTTGCAGCAGGTAATCTTCAAAATTTTTAATGGGATCTTTTTGTTGCCATAAATCAAATAAATGCGCCGGTACATATTTGGTACCACTGGCTTCTTCATGGCCACGCATCCTAAAGGTCATGCACTCTACCAAATAAGGCTTTTGGTTATTGATACAATAGTCTCTTACACCCCTAATCGTATTATACACCTCCAATATATTATTACCATCAATCTGAATACCTTCCATTCCATAACCACGGGCTTTTTCTACCAGGCTAAAACAGCGGTACTGCTCACTCACCGGTGTGCTTAAACCATAGCCATTGTTTTCAATAACAAAAATTACCGGCAGGTCCCATACGGCGGCTACATTTAATGCCTCATGAAAATCTCCTTCACTGGTACCGCCATCACCCGTAAAGGCCACCGAAACTTTATCACGGCCTGCCAGTTTATAAGCCAGCGCTACCCCATCTGCAATGGCCATTTGCGGACCAAGATGCGATATCATACCGCAGATATGATGCTCCTTGCTACCAAAATGAAAACTTCTTTCCCTTCCCTTGCTGTAGCCATCTTTACTGCCCTGCCATTGTTTAAATAATTTATTCAACGGCATTTGTCTGGTAGTAAATACACCAAGGTTTCTATGCAATGGCATAATCCATTCGTCCGGTTGCAGTGCCATGGTAACGCCGGTGGATATGGCCTCCTGACCGATGCCGCTGAACCATTTTGAAATTTTTCCCTGGCGTAATAATACCAGCATTTTTTCTTCAATCATTCTCGGGAGCAACAGATTTTTATACAGGCTGATAAGGTCTTCGCCGGAATAATTTTTTCTATGGAATTGCATACCCGTTTATTTAGTGGATGAATCAGGACGTGAAGTTAATGGATGTTGGTGAGCGTACAAACGCTTTGTGGAAATGTAGCACGGCCGATTTTGGACGGCTGATTTCTTTAAATTCAAGCGCCATTATTTATCCTGAGTCTTAATAAAAATGTTGGTTGTTTAAAGTGTATGTCGGATATGAATATAAGAAAGAGCTGGCCATTAAGTAGTATCATCAAAACTTTAGAAGTGCTACTTTATTTATTAAGGCCAATTAAAAAAATATCTCCCAATTCAGTAGAAGCTATGTTATGCACCTAACTTTTTTTTTGATCGGGAAAAGCACGTTTGTGTACAAACGAATTAAAGAAGGAAAGTACCACACTAAACAATAATGCATACCAAAAACCATCTACCTGAAAACCGTGTACAAAATGGGCGTCCAGTAATATAATGCAGGCGTTAATTACAAAAAGAAAAAGCCCGAGAGTTAAAATGGTGGCTGGTAAGGTTAATAAAATCAGCAAGGGCTTTACAACTGCATCCAACACGGCCAATACCAGCGCTACTATTACTGCGGTAATAATATTATTGTTTACAATATCTACTCCCGGTAAAATGGCAGCAAGTATAAAAACGTTTACTGTTGTAATCAGAATTTTATATACAAAGTTCATTTGCTGTACTTATCCTTTAAAGATAATAGTATTATTTATAAATTCTAAACAGTTCGTTGAAAATTGATTGGGGTTAAACAAATTTATTTAGGCATATCAATTTTATCCGGCGAAGTTGCTGCACAACACTATACAATTTGCGTCGAGGCAAAATTTAAACAACAACCAATTCATAAAATGCTTCGGGCTGCAGGTACTTGTTGGCCAACTCCCTTAACGCTGCTGCCGGAATCGTTTTGATCATCTTTACCGAATCATAAAAATACTGTTCGTCCAAATTATTAAGCACAATATTCTTCCAGCGGCCAATGATATGGAAGGGGCCATCCAGGTCGCCGAGAATACTACCGATAAGATAGTTGCGAACCAACAATAATTCTTCTTCATCAATCAGTTCCTCCCGCAAAATTTTCATTTCATTATAAACTTCTGCTACGGTAGCTTCTGCCACATCCTTACCTGCTTCTGTGCTGATTAGTAAAGCAGAATCCTGCAAATGGTTTTGCACATAACTGTGTATACCGTAAGTATAGCCCTTATCTTCCCTGATATTGCTCATTAACCGGGAACCGAAAAAGCCGCCGAACACTGTATTAAGTACCATCATTTTCATAAAATCAGGATGATGGCGGTTGGGGAAATCCCGGGCAATTCTGATAGCACCTTGTACGCCCTCTGCATCGTTGGTTACCCGGTATTTCTTTGTGGTGGCTGGTACAATATTTTTTGTAACCAATAATCCTCCCGGCTTTAGACTTAGTTTTCCGAATTGCGTGTTTAATAAATCGAATAAATTGCCTGGTAATTTACCTGCCACAAATATTACACAGTGTCCATTCAAGTAATATTGATTAAAATGATCTTTCAGTTGTTCGGTAGTCAATGCTTCATAGTCTGCAGCTATTATGTATTTACCATACGGGTGATCTTCACCAAAAACATAGGCGTCAATTAAACGGTTGGCAACAAAATCGCATTTTTGCAGATTGACGGCTAATTTTTGTTTGCTGTTTTGTTTGTAAATGGCCAGCTCCTGTTCAGGAAAAATGGAATCAGCGATCATTTCCGTTACAACGGGCAGCACTTCACCTAAATGTTTGGTTAGTGTATGCAGCGTAAGCGAAGCTGTTTCGTGTTTGCAGGTTCGGCTACAGTAGGCGCCATAGTATTCAAAGTGCTCATTTATTTCAAAAGCATTTTTGGTGGAAGTGCCGTTTTTTAACATGTAACTTGTAGCCGCAGCAACAGCATTGCTTTTTTCAAAGCTGTTGCCTGCATAAAACACCATTTCCATCTGCAATACATCCTGGGCACCGGCGTCAATCGCGTATACTTCAAGCCCATTGTCCAATACCATTTTATCGTATGGCTTTAGCAGCAGGTTAAATTCAATGGCATCTTTTATATAGGGAGGCGTTGTTCTGTTTAGCATTGTAAAGTGTGCTTTTCATGTTCCTGCAAAAGGAACCGTTATGTTAGTTATTGGAATAATAATACAGGGTGCTGCAATTATTTTCATTAAAAATGGCCTTGCTTTCATTCAGCAATTGTTCTGTTGTAACAGCCTGGTATTTGTTCAGTTCCGTATTAATCAGTTCCGCATCGCCCAGTAATTCGTACATAGCAAGATTGGTAGCTCGGCTCATCACACTCATATCTTCAAAAGCCAGGCTACTTTCTGTTTTGTTTTTTACTTTTTGCAGTTCTTTTTCAGTAATCCCTTTTTGCTGAAGGGTATAAATTTCCTCCATCAGGGCTGCCTCCGCATCTTTCATCTGCACACCTTTTACCAGCTTGCCTTCTATACTTAACAAACCGGCATCCGTACTGCCGGAATGTGAACATTCAATATTGCTAAACAGTTGTTTTTCCTTTACCAAAGCCTGGAATAAACGGGATGACCCTCCGCCACTTAATATTTCTGTAATTAAATCGGTCACGTAGTATCTGTCATCCAGGCGGGAACAGATATGCCAGCATTTGTACAAGGCATCTATCGGCACATTGGCTTTTACTTCTGCGGTTCTGGGTACCATTTGTGGTGGTTCAACGGGTAAGTTTCGAAGGTATTTTTTACCGGCAGGTATAGGGCCAAACCATTTTTCTGCCAGTGCCTTTACTGTTTCAGTAGTTATATTTCCCGCCACCACCAATATGGCGTTTACCGGCGTATAATGTTTGTAAAAAAAATCCTTTACGTCCTGTAAAGTCGCATCTTCCACGTGTTTTAATTCCTTGCCGATAGTCATCCAGCGATACGGATGTTCGCTGTACGCCAATGCCCGCATTTTATGCCATACATCTCCATAGGGCTTATTAATGTAATGCTCTTTAAATTCTTCACATACCACTTTGCGTTGTACATCCAGGCTTTTAGCATCAAAAGCCAGGCTTAACATGCGGTCGCTTTCCAGCCAAAAAGCAGTTTCAATATTTTCGGCCGGCAACTGGCAATAATAATTGGTGAGATCGTTGGTGGTAAAGGCATTATTTTCGCCGCCCGCTACCTGTAAGGGTTCGTCGTAGGTGGGAATGTTAATACTGCCGCCAAACATCAAATGTTCAAATAAATGCGCAAAGCCTGTTTTTTCGGGATTTTCGTCTTTTGCACCTACATCATAAATAACGTTCACTACTGCCATTGGGGTGCTCGTATCGGTGTGTACCAAAACCCTTAGTCCGTTATCAAGGGTAAATTTCTCATACTGAATCATGGGGCAAAGTTAGGGTAGAGTTGTTATAAACTTTTGCTATAAAATACTTTTTGGTTTAATAAAAAGTTGCTTCAGTTCGCCTTTTCGCCGTACGATGATTTTAATTTTTTCCTTGGCAGATTGCAGAATATCTTTGTATTGCATGATATTATTGCTGAAATTATTGTTGACGCTTATAATAATATCGTCTTTAAAAATGCCTGCCTTTTCTGCAGGCGAACCCGGTATAATATCATCCACCAGGATATTTCCATCAACAAAATAGGCTGCCATGCCCGTATAAGAATAATCGAACGGATCATTGAAATGTGTATTTGGCTGCAGATGGATTTCCCGTTTTGGGTAATTGATAACCAGGTTAAAGCGTCTTAAAAGATCGTTGCCCAACAGCCCCCCTACATTTGGATAAGAGGTTACATTGAATTCATCGCTATATAAATAAGTGGGTACATCTCTGAACTTATAACGGCCCACCTGCAACATTCTTATCACTGTAACCCGCATCTGGATTTTACCCCCCATTCCCTCTGCCTGTGTTAACATAGGTCGTCGTTTTGAAAGCAAAATAGCACTGTCTTCTGCAAACCGGTCGCTCATTAAAAAACAAAGTCCTGCACCGGTGTCAAAATAAAAATTGAAATCCATTTTCCGCCTGTCTTTTATAACCAGGTTTTGTATAGGCAGCGTCGTAAAAAGCGGGTGTAACAATGAGCCATTTTTAGGGTAGGCTATTTCTCCCGGACTATACACTTCTATTATTGAGCTGTCGAAATTAACTTTTACAATATAGCGTCGGAAAAAACTATATCCGATAATACCATCCACTTTTTCACCGTATACACTGGTTAATACGTCGTAATCATTTACATGAAAATTTAATCGTTCAATAGTTAAACCGGGAAAATGCAGCCTTTGATTGAAGGCAAAACTTACTTTATGGCTATTGCCCATACCGGTAATAATTGTGTCGGAAGGTGTAAGTTTAATGTTCAGATTGGATGCCGTAGTTGAATCGAGAGAAATGCCGCCGCTGCCGGTGTCCAGTATAAAATTGAGTGAATCCTTGATATTGTTCAGTTTGGCTTTTACCACCATAACGCCGCCACTGAATTGTTTGAATGGAAATCTGGTAATATAATTTGCCTTAAAAACTGGTGTCAACAATTCCTGCCCATAACAATTTACCACAAAAAAAATAGCAATCAGTAAGCAGATTTTCTTAATCATCCCAAATGTATTTACGTTATCCCGGTGATCAGTTGGTTACGACACTGATACGTATAAAATAACCTGCGTGTAGCTTCAATATGGCAAAAGCTGTAACAGTTAGTAAAAGGCAACGTATAATTATTTTGCCTGTAAATAAATATACAACCTAATGAGTGTAATTTTGTTACTTATTATTTAAAAGGTTTTATGCAACTAAACGAATTATATCAAAAAGCACTGGCTTTTGAATTTTTAAGTGTAGAAGAAGGTGTTTATTTATTTGAACATGCACCACTGGCAGAATTAATGTTTGTGGCCAATGAACTGCGAATAAAGCAAGTGCCTCATGGAAAAGTAACCTGGATCATTGACAGGAATTTGAATACTACCAATGTATGTATTGCCAATTGCAAATTCTGTAATTTTTACCGTGTTCCTGGTCATCCCGAAGCATATATAACAGACATAGAAACTTATAAACGGAAAATTGACGAAACTATCCGGTATGGAGGGGAACAATTGTTGTTGCAGGGAGGCCACCATCCCGACCTCGGTTTGAGTTATTATACTGGCCTTTTTAAAGAATTGAAAAGCTTGTATCCTAATATAAAACTCCATACGCTCGGACCACCGGAAGTGGCTCATATTACCAAACTGGAAAAAAGTACTCACCGGGAAGTTTTGATGGCGTTAAAAGAAGCAGGCCTCGACAGTTTACCCGGACCCGGAGCTGAGATATTAACAGACAGGGTTCGCCGGTTAATCAGCAAAGGAAAATGTGGAAGCCAGGAGTGGCTGGACATAATGCATGAAGCTCACAAACTTAATATTACAACGAGTGCTACCATGATGTTTGGACATGTGGAAACCATTACCGAACGTTTTGAACATCTGGTGAAAATAAGGGAAGTGCAAAGTCGCAAACCGGAAAGTGCCAAAGGCTTTATTGCCTTTATCCCCTGGACGTTTCAGGATGTAGATACCTTGCTGGCGAAGATTAGAGGAGTGCACAACTTAACAACAGCCGAGGAATATATCCGCATGATTGCGATGAGCCGCATCATGTTACCCAACGTAAAAAATATCCAGGCAAGCTGGCTTACTGTGGGTAAAAAAACAGCTCAATTGTGTTTGAATGCTGGTGCCAATGATTTCGGCAGTATTATGATTGAGGAAAATGTGGTAAGTGCCGCGGGTGCACCACATCGTTTTACCAGTAAGGGTATCCAGGATGCCATTAGGGAAGCGGGCTTTGAACCACAATTACGCAATCAGCAATACGAGTTCAGGCAAATGCCTGTTGTGATGGAAGAGCAGGTTATTGATTACTAAAATAGAGATACGAGGGAATCGTACTGCTTTTCGGGTGACCGACTTACTATGAACAGTGTTTTCTTTTTTAATTTACAATATAGTGATGTTACGATAACAATGATAAATTCTCACATTTTACATTCATGATATGAAACCCAGGAGTAAAATTTTATTGTTTTGCATTTGTTGTTTTGCATTTATCAGTTGCGATAGAATTACCAAAAACATTGCTAAAGAAGAACTTAAAAACAAGGAACCATACTCCTACCTGCATGATACGGTCCGGCTGGAATATGTAGAAAATACCGGGGCTGCACTTAGCCTGGGCGATGACCTTCCGGCAAAAGCAAGTTTTTGGCTGTTGAGTATTGTACCACTGGTTTTTTTGCTGGGAGTATTGGGATATACTTTAAAAAATGCCCGTAATATGCATCCCATGAAGGTATTTTCATTGGCTTTATTATTTTCAGGGGGTATTGGCAATATCATTGACCGCATATTATTTGACCGCCACGTTACTGACTTTTTGAACATTGGACTAGGGACATTAAGGACTGGTATTTTTAATGTAGCTGATATTTGTGTAACCGCAGGTGCCATTGGCATGCTACTTTTTTACCGGGATAGAAAGCCAGCACCGGTTGTATCCACTTTTTAAAAAACTTTTGTTGGAATACAATAATTTTTAAATTGCCGAGTTATTAACAAGTCAGTCATTATTGTGGATAAAGTTTCGGAAAATACGACTTCGAAAATTACGAACATCCACGCTTGCTATGTTTGACCCTATGATTTAGCTTTATGAATTAAAAAACCAATGATATGAAAAACCCAACCCAACCAAAATCCTCCTCCATGCCTTCTTTTGTAAAATTTTTTTACAATGCCTTTAAAAGCGTTTTCACTTCGGAATCGCAGAATGAATTTTCAAGGCTGAAAAATTTTATTGCATCTTAATAAAGAGCTTAATTAAGAAAAAAATTGCCGTTGCTTAGCTGAATAAATATTCCACATCTGCTTTGCTGAGTGCTTTTACAAAATTAATATCATCAGAAATTAATTCACTCGCCAGTTTGCGTTTACGTTCCTGCAGCTGTAGAATTTTATCTTCTATTGTATCTATACAAATCATGCGGTAAGCAAAAATATTTTTTGTTTGCCCAATACGATGCGTACGGTCAATGGCTTGCTGTTCAACCGCGGGATTCCACCAGGGGTCAACGATATACACGTAATCTGCTGCAGTTAGGTTCAAACCCACGCCACCGGCTTTTAATGAGATAAGAAATACCCTGCAGTCATCATTATTCTGGAAATTATCTATTGCCTTTTGTCTGTCGGTAATGCTGGTACTACCATCAAAATATTCGTACGGGATACCCTGCTCCGTAAGTTTCTCTCTTATAAGTGCAAGCATGCCCAGGAACTGTGAAAATACGAGCGCCTTGTGTTCCCCAATATTTTCAAATATTTCCCTTGTTAATTCATCCAACTTAATGGAATGATTCGGATATTTTTCTTCTTCGTTCAGAATAGCGGGGCTATCACATATCTGGCGCAATTTCATCAGGCCTTGTAAAATGGTCAGCTGCGATTTATCTATACCTTGCTGATCAATTACACCCATAATCTTATCGCGATAACTATTCCGGTAAGCATCATAAATTTTACGCTGCTCTTTTTCCATTTCGCAAAACAAAATGGTCTCTGTTTTTTCCGGCAAATCTTTGGCCACCTGTTCTTTTGTACGCCTTAAAATAAACGGGTATAATAATTTACGCAGGTGATCTTTCTGCTCCTGTTCTCCAAATTTGTCAATCGGTGTGGCAAATTCATTCCTGAAAAAATCCATACTGCCCAAAAGTCCGGGATTTAAAAAATTCATTTGGGCAAAAATATCAAACGTATTGTTTTGTAATGGTGTACCGCTCATACACAACCGGTTTTTGGCAATTAATAAACACGCAGCCTTGGTAACTTTTGATGCAGGATTTTTAATCGCCTGGCTTTCATCCAACACCACATAATCATACAAAATTTTCATCAGCGTTTGTATATCGCTGCGCAGTGTTCCGTAAGTGGTGATAACCACGTTTACCTTCTGCAGTTCGGCCACATCCCTTGTACGCATGCTGCCATGGTGAATTAACCAGGTAAGTTCGGGTGTGAATTTTTTAATTTCGTTCTCCCAGTTATAGATCAGGGTGGTTGGGCAAATTACAATGGCCCTTAAACCACCTTCCTGTGTTTTATACTGTTGTAGCATGGTGAGGGCCTGCACGGTTTTACCTAAACCCATATCATCCGCTAAAATTCCTCCCCAGCCTACTTCGTTCAGGTAATTCAGCCATTGATAACCTGCAGTTTGATACGGCCGCAATACAGCCTGTAACTCAGCAGGAACGGCTATTTCCGGAATTTGTTTATACTCTCTCAGGCGCTGAAATTTCTCGTCTAAAGCAAAGCTTAGTTCAGTTGCATCCCTGTTTTCATAGAGCTCATCAATCACACTCATGTGGTATTTTGATAACCGCAGTTTATCATTTTTACCATCTCCCACTTTAAACAACAAGGAATACCGTTTCAACCATTCATCCGGTAAAATACCCAGCGTGCCATCTCCCAGTTGCACAAAAGATTGCTTGGCAGCCAGGGCCTTTTTAATGTCGTTAATGCCTACACGTTGTCCTTCAAAATCAATTTCTACTTTGGCATCAAACCAATCCAGTCCGCTACTGACGTGGATATGGGTAGATGGCCGGGCAGTATTAAAACGAAAATTCCGCAATGCCTCAAAACCAAAAACGGGAATTTTGGCTTCCTTCATTGCATCCACAAACAAAAAGAACCAGTTATTGCGCAACACATCTGACCCTTTCAATATTAAACTATTGCCTTCCTGGGGCTGAATAAATTGTGAATGAAGGGAAGAAAGCATATCTGTAAACCGTTGCTCAGCCTCCTTGTTGCGATGCACAATCAATATTTTGTCCCCGTCTGGTATGGTAATGGTTTCTTTATCTGTTGCCCTTGTTTCAAATCCCTGGTACGTAAAAATGGGTTGAAAAACCAGGTAATCTCCTTTTTCCTGCAACATCAGCTTTACTTCCGGTTCGCCACTTTTTATTTCTTTTACCAGCGACTTGTCGAATTCCACCTTATATTCCTTTGTCAAAGGCATAATAGTCTTTTGCATCTGGGCAGCCCAGTTTTCCTTGCTCAGTTTTATATTGCCGTTTTTAATAAATTTTTCTGCCTGCAAAACATCTTCTGCTTTTTGCCACAGGTAAAAAATATGATTGTATAAAAACAACAGGCTGTTGCTGCATTCGTTACCCGTAACAGGTTGAGCCGCACCATTGATATTGAATCGGCACTGCAATTCAAAATAATCCTCTTTGGCTACTATTTTAAACTGCGGTTCAATAAAATTATCGCTCAATGCTACTTCAACCAGGTTTTCTGTTTTAAAAGCCTTGTGTTGCGGCAGGTAATATACAAATGGATTTTCCCGCTGTTCTTCAAACAGTTTCTTCAGCTTGGGTTGCAGGTATTCAGTTATCAGCAATTTGGTTTCTTCCGGAAATTCATCACCATCCGTTTGTATGATATTTTCCCAAATACCGCTGAAGGGTGAATTTCTGTTGAGGTATTTATTGACTTCTGACGCCTGCAATTTCCTGATCTGCTGCAGCAGAATTTTATCATCTTCACTGAAAATTTCGGTATTTACATATTTTGTAAGATCCAGTTTTTCAATCTTACCCAATAACTTTTTATTGTCTTCGTCAGCATCTCCCTGCACCGCATCAACAACAAAATATGGATATGCAGTGGTGTTGAAATTGAAGATTAATCCCAATCTTTTTAAAGGAACTTCAACCGTGGCTACTTCAGGTTGCGCTCTTGGAGCTTCCTGCATGTACGATGGTCTTTCAACCGGCGCTACTGCAGCCACTCTTTTTATACTGGTATCCAACACTTTTAAAAATGGCTTGCCATCTTTATAAACAAATTCAAATTTACCGGCAAGGTCATCCGTTAAACTGTAGCCGTATATCTGCAGTAATTTATTTTTTTCTTTATCCCAGTTACGGATGGTGTCAAAATAATATGGACCATATGTTTGCAGCAGTTGTAAAAACAAAATGGTTTTATGCACACAAAGCGGATGGTCTGTTTCACTGCACCGGCATGAGGTATCAAAATTGCGCTCATCATTTTTTTGTATCACAAGGGGGTAAGTCTGACCCTCGTAATCCAGGGATGCTTCCACTCTTTCATTGGCAGCTACAATAATCTTAGCTTTATTTTTCAGTACAAAGTTTTCAGCAGCTTCAAAAATTTCGGGAGATGACAATACCCGCATTACTTTCAGTTCAATATTCTTCATCTTCGCCACCGTATGTAACTGGTTATACTGCAAGTTGGAAGAACCGAGCAAATTTTTATCAACCAGTTCCTGTAATTTAAAAAGTGCAGCTACTTCATGCCGGCAGATATCGCCTAAGTTATAAGGACAGCCGCAGCGGAGGGAAAGTGCCTGCGGATCATTGTATTTGTTTACAGCCACTTTGTAAAAAGTGCTGTAGGTATCATCTTTTACCCTAAACACTACACTGTTCATCAGTTCATCGTGTTCCACCATTTCTACATAGCCGATAGCATGAATTTTTTTTCCGCGGCGTATTACTTCGTCGGATCCGGTATTGTAAACGTATTTAATGAGATGTGAAAGGGCCATACAATGTTTTTGATTACCAGCCTGAATTTGTTCGTGCACATTTTTTTAACCCTTACCGCAACCGGTTTGTTGAAAGGGTTAGATTAAAGTAATGCTTTCGAAAAGGCAATTTGCAAAAGTAACAAAAAATAAAGAAAGGTGGTGTACGAAACAGCTTTAAACAGAAAATGAAGGTAATATCTTTTCAAAAAAAGCAGTATTATTAAACCTGTTCTCCCTGCACTCCTACAACCAGTTTTCCACCTTCGTACACACATAAAACATTGGCTGCATCTTCAGTAAGGCAATAACGGATATCCTTTTCAAGGCCGAATTTTGTAAGACGGTGATAATGGGAGGCATTTTTATTTTTCAAAAATTCAAACATATCTTCCCTGGCATCAGTATACATGGTTTCCGCAAGTTGCGAAGCATCGCAGTTGATATTAAAATGCTCTTTTACCCGGTTAATGACAGCGCCTGCAAATAAAGTATCTTCTATATTGACCCTGTCTTTCCATGCAGCACAGCCCAAAATTACATGCCGTTTTTGTTCAATTAAGTAATCGCATACTGCGGATAAATTGCCGAACGAACCGGTGATGATTTTTTTGGCTCCTTTCTCCAGTGCCATATGCAGCAATTTAGTGCCATTGGTTGTTGTAAGCACCAATGTTTTACCTCCTACAAATTCCCTGGGATATTCAAAAGGGGAGTTCCCGTGCGCCAGGCCTTCTGCTATCTGACCATCTCTTTCCCCGGCAGTAATGCCTTCGATTTGTTTGCCAATGCGTATACAGGCCGCTACGCTATCTACAGGAATGATGCATTTGGCGCCATTGTGTAAAACAGTTGCGATGGTAGAAGTGGCTCTTAAAACATCAATGATTACTACTATACTGTTGCTTACATTATACAAGTGCAACAGGGCAGGAGACAGTGAAGTATGTAACGAGGGTTTTACTGAATTCATTCCTGCAAATTTAATTTAATATCGCTTTCCACTTTTCGCTTTCAGCATATTCTTTAATTACCTGGTTTCTTTTGGTCAACAGCTTTTCCATGTATTTTTTTAAAAACAAACCATTGGCAGCTTTGCCCAATGCGCCGTACGGCGTTTCAAAATCAACAATGTCTATCATGATGCTGCCGTTGGCAACCTGTTTAAAATGATGCTGATGAATATAACTTTTAAAATCACCCCGGGTCATTTCATCGGTAAACATCAGGGGGGATTCCATTTCGGTAATAGATGAAGTGAACTGCCGCACTTTAAAAAAATGTTTTCCCTGCCAGGTAACCGTTTCGCCTTTATTTATAAGACCACTGGTTGTTCCGGCAATGGCAGTTTCGTTGGTGTGCGCCATCGATTTTTTATGCAATGTTATGCTGCGGCTTAAATCAAAAACTCTTTTGGCCGGTGCTGAAATAAATGTCGTTAAATGAATATGGGCCATTTGTCAGATAAAATATGATTCTCAAGATAAGAAAATTTAGCTGGCTTTGCCTGTGGCGCCCATTTTAGCGAAAAAATGTTATCAACAAATAAGCATGTTTTTATCGCCGGGTAATTCTTCTTCGCCTGTAGTTTTGATACAATAGCCCGGTAATGATTTTCCTTTTTTTGTACGCAGAGCATTTTATTGCTGTTGCATTTTTATTACGCAAAAGGCATTTTGACAACTTTAGCCTTTAACAGTGTATTGCGTATACTGATGTAAATTTCTGTATCAATCGCAGCGTGTTTACTTTCTACATATCCCATTCCTATAGCTTTGCCCAGGGAAGGCGATTGTGTGCCGGAGCTTACTTTACCAATAATGGCTCCTTCAAAATCTTTGATGAGATAATCATGGCGGGCGATGCCTTTTTCCAGCATTTCAAAACCGATTAACTTTTTAGCAACGCCGACTGTCTTTTGCTTTTCGAATTTGGCTTTTGAAGTAAAGTCTTTTGTGAACTTGGTAATCCATCCCAAGCCAGCTTCCAGCGGAGATGTAGTGTCATCAATATCGTTGCCATATAAGCAAAATCCCATTTCCAGCCGCAGTGTGTCTCTCGCGCCAAGCCCGATGGGTTTTATTCCCTGTGTAGCACCGGCTGCAAAAATAGCGTCCCATATTTTATCTGCATCACCGGCGTTATCTTCAAAATATATTTCCACGCCACCGGCTCCTGTGTAGCCTGTTGCGCTTATTAATACATTGTCAACCCCGGCAAAAGTTCCTTTTACAAACGTGTAATATTTTAAATTGAGAATATCCACATCGGTAAGCGATTGCAAAATTTTATTGGCATTAGGACCCTGTATCGCCAACAGGCAGGTCTTATCCGAAATGTTATGCATCTCCACATCATTGGTATTGTGACTGCTGATCCATTTCCAATCCTTATCAATATTACCCGCATTTACAACCAACATGTATGCCTTGTTTTCTTCAATACAATATACCAACAGGTCGTCAACAATACCGCCTTCGTCATTGGGCAGGCAACTGTACTGAGCTTTTCCGGCAGTTAATTTGGATGCATCGTTGCTGGTTAAACGCTGTATCAGTTCCAGCGCATGTTCTCCTTTCAAAATAAATTCACCCATGTGGCTTACATCAAATACCCCCGCATTGTTGCGCACAGTTGCATGTTCATCATTAATACCGCTATAACTGATTGGCATATTGTATCCGGCAAATTCAGCCATTTTTGCGCCTAGGGCAATGTGTTTTTCTGTAAAAGGAGTGGTCTTCATTGTATAGTTTTATTAAAAAAATAGAAGCCACAAAAATAGAGTAAACTGGTATTGCAAATAAAAAATTATTGTCCAGGCTGGGAAGCTTTGGGCAGCATTGTTGCGTCGCCCTCTTTTACCGCATACCATTGGGCAACGCTCTGCGGCGTTGCTATACTTCTGCGCAGGCAAAAACAAAATCCCGCCAATTACGGCGGGACCCTGCTTTTGTTTCACTTCAACTCAACTATTGAAACTATATTAATCCAATGCTTGCCACCGGACTGTAAGACTGTAATAATGTATCACCGGCTGGTTCTGCATCGCTTATGGTAACATTCAATTTCTCAAGTTTCTTTTTATTTTCTTCCTGCTTTTTTTTAATCTCATTTTGTTCTTTCAACAAAGAATCTTTGTATTGTTGCTGTACTTTTTGCAGGTCAGTTTTTAAAGAATCTATTTTTTGAATGCTGTTGTACCGGTAAGTACCACCGCCATTAATTGTATTTTTACTTGTATCGTCATCATCCCTGTCATCGTTATCTTCATCCCGCTTATTCCTGTCACCATTTTTCCATTCATCAGCAGGTTTCCCGGTTAAGGTATACAACCCGTTTGCCCGCATCACATAGTTTACATCTGTTTGCCAACCTCTTTCCTCATCATCAATATCCAGTTCATTGTAATGATCATTCCATGGGCCGCTAAAATGAATGTTGTTATTCCAGCCAACGTTCCGGTCAATTCTAATTTGTTTTCCCACAGGTACATACACGGTGATAATTACCCGTTGGTTGCGAAATTTATCATCTTTGGTGATAGGAATTCCCTTATCCAGCAACAACATCGAGTCATTTTGCGCCACATTGAATTGAATCAATCTTGCCAATGTATCCGCTGCACGCCTGTTTTCACCATTGGCCATTTTTATCATTGTAACCCTAAAACTGTCGTTGGTAGATTTGATAATTTTTATCGAAACGTTTTCAACAAAAACTGTATCGTCATCCAGGTTTTGAAAGGGCTCAAACTTTAACCAGTTATTACGGTAGTATTTTTTAAGGGGAGAATTGTTGGTGATTTGCAGTTTGGCAATAGCAGGATTTGAAAGGTTAATGTCCTGTTCAATAATATTATTCATGCTTTTAAAATCGCGACCAACTGACACTACTAAAGATATAAAGCAAGCCCATCCAATGATATACAGACTGATAAATGTAAAACGCAGTACTTTGCGGTTGCTTTTCATCTTGGCAAGCCTGCGAATAACCCAGGTAATAATGCCGATCACGGGCACGGCTATAAAAAATATCAAGGTACCCCAGGCCAGGTAATTTTGCAGGCCATCTGTTAATAGAAAGTCTTTCAAGGGAAACACCCCGATAGATGCTACAGCGAATGCAAACAGCGCTACAACAAAAGCAAAACCAAAACAGCCAATAATGAAGTAGGCGAATCCCTTTACGATAAACACGATGATATCACCCAGCGACCTGCCGCTTCTTCTTGCAGCGGAGCCCATTTCAGCACCCATTGTTTTTCCTTTTTCTTCAGCGAATGCCCTTGCTTCATGGCCCAATCTTTCAGCTCTTTGCTGAACACCCTTCATTTCTTCCACCACCGAATTTTTTATTGAGTTTAAATCTACTTTTTCACCTTTCATTTCCAGTTTTTCCGCAGTACTCGCAGCTTCGGGAATTACCAGCCATAAAATAATATAGATGATAAGTGCGCCTGGGCTAAATCCCAATCTTAAAAAATTAGGAAATTCCATAAAACCCCAGTGACTCCAGTGAAAAACAAAAGTCAAAAAAGGAAGTAAAAACAATACTCTTGGTATCCAGGGGTTAATGCCAAAATAGTTACCAATACCTGAGCATACACCGGCAATCTTTTTATCGTCCGGATCACGAAACAATCTTTTGCGTGTACCTCCAATAATTTTGGTAGCTGTACTGGGCACCGCTATCCATAAAATAATATAAGGTATTAAGCCAAAGCCAAAAGAAATAGCAAGTACAACAAAAATGATCCTTACAATTAAAACATCGATGCCAAAATAATTGGCCAGGCCGGCACAAACGCCACCCAAAATTTTGTCGTTCTCATCCCTGTACAGCCTTTTAAAACCGGCACTGGTGGTATTTTGCTGGGATTGCTGATTACCAGTTGTTGATGAAGAAGCAGTTGAACTTTGTGTATAAGCTGTACTGTCCTCGCCTTCAAATTCTTCAGGACGGCCCATGCTTTTAATGATCGCATTTACATCATCGTCTGTTATGCAGGTAACGCCTTTTTTCAGCCTTTCCTGAAATAACTCTGCAATGCGGCTTTCAATATCATTGATGATCTCTTCTTTGCCTTCCTCGTTTGCAAAGTAAGTATTCAGGCTGGCGGTATATTGTTTAAGCAAGTCAAATGCAGACACTTCTATCGGTACTACTTGTCCGTGGAAGTTGATATTTATTACTTGTTTCATGGTTAATTGTGTTACGTATTCGTTAGTTGATTCGGGTCCCAATAAAAACAGTCTATATAATTTTTATTCCGGGATGTTGAAGTTGGTGTTACTGGTATGTTGTTGTTCGGCCTCTGAAAGTGCTTTTACAGCATTGGCAAGTTCGTTCCAGGTTGCTTCCAGTTCCTTGTAAAACGCATCTCCTTTTTCGGTAAGGGAAAAATATTTACGAGGTGGACCGCTGTTACTTTCTACCCAACGGTAAGTAAGAAACTCTGCATTTTTTAACCTGGTTAGCAGCGGGTACAATGTTCCTTCAAAGATGTTCAGGTTGGCGGTTCTCATCTTATCGATAATATCCGATGGATACGCTTCGCCCTGTTTGATCACCGAAAGAATACAGAACTCCAAAACTCCTTTCCGCATCTGGCTGGCTGTGTTATCAATGTTCATGGCTTCAATGTTTTAAATTCAATTTGGTTGGGTTTATTGAGTTTGGTTTTTTACAAGTGATCGTCCGGAAATACACTTGTTGTTTTACTGCCCTCTCGCCTTTACAACACAAAGATATAAACTTTACAGTACTATACAACACATAGTACCATTTATTTTTTAGTAGTTGGCGGTAACTATTAATGCCACTCCCTTTGAAACGCTTTACGTTAAAGGGTTTTATACAAATATGAGTAGTAAGACAGGTTTGTTGGATAATGACAATTGGTATTATTCGTAAGTTGAACGGTGGCAAAATTGCCAATTGGAGTGTTAAAATATCTAATACCTTAACCGTCTTTGAGTTTTTTCTGCTGACAGGGCAATAAAGAACGATAGCTGCCCGGGAGAGGCAGCTATCGCAAAAACCATTTCATTTGTATAGAAAAGGCTAAGAAATTTGGATCATTTTAGGTGCTTTTTGCTTTGCTTGCTCCATTTTTGGAATATGCAACTGCAGTACACCATCTTCATATTTCGCGTTGATTTTTTCTACGTCCACTACATCTTTTGGTAATGTAAAAGAACGCTCAAATGACTGGTAGCTAAATTCCTTACGGGAGTAGCGGTCTCCCTCATTTTCATCGGTGTTACTACTTTTTTCAGAACTGATGGTCAGCATATTTCCTTCCAGCTGAACTTTAAAATCAGTCTTTTTCATACCCGGTGCCGCCATTTCCACATCAAAACCTTCGTTGGTTTCTTTAATGTTTACAGCGGGCAGAGAAGTACCAGTATTAGAATAATTAGACTGGCCCCCATTGAATAAATCCCTGTTTAAAAAATCATCAAACAATGTTGGAAATGCACGCATCAGGTTCCCGTTTCTTTTTACGGGTGTCATAATTACCTCCTTTTTAAATTGGTTAAAGAAAATATTTATACTCTGAATTGATCAACTAATATACCGTTTCTTTATTCAACGAAATTTACTGAAGCATTGTCAGCATTGAATTATAGCACCGGTTGTTCTCTTTTGAAAAACTGAATTTTATCAGTTTACACTGAAAAATTTATAGCATGTTGTTATTACAAATGGCCCTTACGCAAAGACGGGTGTACATGTTTTGCTGTACGGCAAGGGCCACACTGGGTATGTTAAATTTTACCACATCTATCTCACAGTAAAAATTTATCATACCTTACCTGCAATAACCTTTTAATCTGCCAAACGAACTTTATGAAAAAAATTTGTTACCCGCTTCTTACTGTAATTGTATTGTATTCCTGTGCAACATCAGGTTATTATACAAAGCAGGTAGACCAGGACATTGCTTTAAAACAAGTATTGAAAAAACTTGAAAAAAAATCTTCAGATAAATCTGCACTTGAAGCACTGCCTGTTGTGTACACCCAGGCAAGAGAAAAACATTTGAAAGCAATCGCATTTTTCGGAGAATCAAAACAGGATGATTACGAGCACAAGATTATAGACCAATATATTTTGCTCCAAAATTTACATGTGGCAATAATAAAATCCGCGGTTGCTTCGTCGTTGGTTACCCCATTTTCTTATGAGAAAGAAATCGCTAATACCAGGCAATCTGCTGCAGAGAAATATTATATTATAGCAAATGATTTTAGCAAACCTGGCAAAAGAGATGACCAGATAAGAGCTATGAAAGCATTTAAAAATTGTATGTCTTTCTTAAATAATTATAAAGACAGTAAAAGTAGAATGCAACAGGCTTATGACAGTGCATTTGTTAAAATTGCAATTTACCCTTTGATTAATAATCCATCGCCGAACCTTAATAATTTTGAAGCAAGATTATGCAAAGAGTTGGCACTTCAAAACAAGAATGTATACCCGGCAAAATACTTTACGGCGGAGGAAGCACAGCAGAAAAACATTGAGGCGGATTGGGCCGTGTATGTTGCTGTAAATAATGTAGAAATGGAGGCGCCGGTTGTTTCGACCACTACAAATAATTATACCAATAAAGTGGTTAATGGCAGAGATTCTCTTGGAAGAAATATCTATGAAACCGTATACGGGTCTGTTGATAATGAAACAGCAAGTTATGCTTCGAGTGCGGAAATCAATATTGATATCATAGAAGTAAACACCGGCAAATTTATATATTCCAACATTTTTGCCGGCGGCGGCGCCGCTGCTACTTTTACAAGAACATACACCGGCGATCCAAGGGCGGGAGGCGGTTCCACCACTGGTATAAATATTCCCGAGACCGGGCAACAGCAGCCGATGGAAAAGTTACTTACCGGCATAAAAGAATCCGCCTATTTGAAAGTTAAGGAAATAATATTAGCAACAGTGGCGGGCAATTAGCGCTTTAATAAAACGTACCGTATCCGTACAAATACTATTTAAATATTTGGTAGATACCCCAGCTTAATAAGTAGGCCAGCCCGGTCATATACGCCAATTGTATAAGCGGCCATTTCCAGCTGCGGGTTTCTCTTTTTACCACGGCCATTGTACTCATGCATTGCATGGCCAGTACATAGAAAACCAATAATGATAAACCCGTAGCAAGGTTATATACTTTAGTACCATCCGCTCGTACGGCGGCATTCATTTTTTGCCGTAATGTGCTGCTGTTTTCACTGGCATCTTCACCTACACTATACAACGTGGCCATCGTACCAACAAAAACCTCCCGGGCGGCAAATGAGGTTACTAAAGCAATACCAATTTTCCAATCATACCCCAGGGGCCTAATAGCAGGTTCGATAAATTTACCTAAAGTTCCGGCGAAAGAATTTTGAAGTAAAGCGGTTTTACGCTCGCGGTTTAATTCGGTTGCCTGTTGTGGATTTTGCTGTACCAGCTGATCGTACTTTGCTGTAACAGCCGCCATATTTTTTGCAGGCCCAAAAGTGCTCAGCACCCACAGCAGGAGGCTGATCACCATAATTATTTTACCCGCCTGGAATACAAATATTTTTGCCTTCTCAATCATGGTAGTAAGCGCATTTTTCCAACGTGGCGCCCTGTATACAGGTAGCTCTAAAATAAAAAAACTCTTCTCCTTTATTTTTATAAACCACTTCATTACATACGCCACAATCAATGCCATGATGGTACCCAATAAATATAGCCCCATCATCACCAGCCCCTGAACACTAATAAAACCAAAATATAATTTAGAAGGAATTACGAGGGCAATTAAAATAGTATATACGGGTAGCCTGGCACTGCAACTCATTAATGGCGTAACCATAATAGTGAGTAAACGCTCCTTCCTATTTTCAATATTTCGTGCACTCATGATAGCGGGTACAGCACATGCAAAACCACTAATCATAGGCATTACGCTTTTACCGTTTAGTCCAACTTTGCGCATCAGTTTATCCGTTAAAAAGCTTATCCTGGCCATATAACCGGTATCTTCCAGCAGTGTTATCAGCCCAAATAAAATCATGATCTGCGGAATAAAAACCATGATGCCACTAAGGCCCGCTATCACGCCATTGATGAGTAAATCACTCCACCAGGTATCCGGAAGGCTGCTGCCTAAAAAGCCGCTTAGTTTACCAAATATCCACTCAATAGCATCCATCGGGTATTGCGCTATCCAAAATACACTTTGAAACAAAAGGAATAAAACAGCAATTAAAATAAGGTAGCCCCATTTTCTGTCCAGCAAAATATTATCAAGCTTTTCGGTAAACAATGCTTTTTTTAACGGATCATTTTCCACTACTGTGACCTGCATGATTTGTTTGATGCGGCTGTAGCGCTGCATGATTTCTTCGGCTTGCGTACGGGTTGGGTTGAAATTATTTTCCTGCTCAATGCCTTCAATCCTATCCTGCATTGAATGCCCCAACTTAAAATGTTCGTGATTGATCAGATAGTGTAAAGCCGTGTAATCGCTGATGGCAGGAAACAATTTTTTCACCGCCGTTACCGGGCTTTCAGCCAGTTCAGCATTGTTGATAAATTCTCTTGGCACTGCAGTAATATGCGCCGCAGTTTGATCAATTATTTTTTTTAACTGTGGTATGCCTTTTCCCTTGCGGGGATTGATACTTACAACGGGCACACCCAATTCTCTTTCAAGACCAGCCAGGTCAATCTGGGTACCTTTATGTCCTGCAAGATCCATCATGCTCAGCGCCAGCACTACGGGTATTTTCAAATCGATGATCTGACTGCAGAACAACAGGTTTCGTTTCAAATTGCTGGCATCGGCTACCAACAAAACCATGTCTGGTTTAATGTCATCATCCTGTTGCAGCAATACTTTATAGGCTACCCATTCATCTGCCCGTTTGGGATATAAACTGTAAGTACCTGGCAAATCAATCAGTGTAGCGGAGAGTGTTTCAGAAATAGTACATTGCCCGGTTTTTTTATCGACCGTAACACCGGGAAAATTACCCACCTTTTGGTTTAACCCGGTTAATACATTGAACAAAGAACTTTTGCCGCTGTTAGGATTACCAACTAATGCTATGTTTATTTTTTTTATCAAAATTAAATTAGATGCAAAAGTAACGGCTATCGTTGTTTAAATATTACGAAATTGGAAAGATCATCCCCGCAATGCGGAACATAATGCGGATGGTTAGACGGCCAGTTTGATAAGCCGGTAAATTTAAGGCATGCTTTTGGTATTATAAATTTCTATATCACCTTGCTTCCAATAGCCCTTGTGTGAATTATCTTTACAATTCCTTAACCAACACATTTTATGAAATGTATTTTTTATTGCCTCCTGTTTTCCGTACAATTTACTTACGCACAAAAATTAAAAAAAGCAGATAAGGTTGTTATTGCACAATTACAAAGCCATGCCGCTTACCTGGCAAGTGATGCATTGGAAGGAAGAAGAACTGGCAGCAAAGGGGAAAAGATGGCCTATGAATACATCAGCACAGAATTTTCAAAAGCTGGCCTGGCAGCGAAAGGAAACGATGGTGGTTACCTGCAGGAATTTGAAGTAAACGATGGAAGAATGATTGCCAGCTCATCGCACCTGCTCATTAATGGGAACGACCTTGTACTTGATAAAGATTATTTTCCACTGGCCTTCAGTTGCAATGCTTCTTTAACTGCAGTAGGGTCTATCGCTTTACAGGAAAATGGATCGCCCTGGTTTTATGATATAAAAGAAATGCTCGAAGCCAATAAGAACAATCCTCATTTTGACCTTACTGATGCGATCAAATTGAAAGCTGCCGATGCTGCTAAAAAAAGAGCGACTGCTTTTTTTGTTTATAATAGCGGCACCCTGGCAGATGAATTGAAGTTTGACCCGAAAGCAAAATCAGAACAGTCTGCTATACCTGTTATTTATATAACCAAGGCGGGCAAAGAAAAATTTTTAAAAGATGAAACTGCTTCGCTGGATATGCAGTTGAAAATTTTTATCACCGACAAAAAAAGATATGGCCATAATGTGATTGGTTACATTGATAACAATGCTGCCAATACCATCATAATTGGCGCTCACTATGATCACCTGGGGTATGGTGAAGATCATAACTCTTTATACAGTGGCAGCACGCCGCAGGTACACAATGGTGCGGATGATAACGCCAGTGGCACCGCTGCTGTTATAGAATTGGGCAAACAATTAAAAACATCAAAACTTAAAAACAACAACTACCTGTTTATTTGTTTTAGCGGCGAAGAGTTGGGTTTATTTGGCTCAAAATATTTTACAGATCATCCAACCATTAATATGTCTAACGTTAATTTTATGATTAACCTGGATATGGTAGGAAGATTAAACGACACTACGCACGGATTAAATATTGGCGGTTACGGCACATCGCCTGTATGGGGCCAAACACTCAGCTCCAACGATAAATTTTTTAAAATAAAGTTTGATAGCAGTGGCACTGGTCCAAGCGATCACACTTCTTTTTACAGAAAAGATATTCCTGTTTTATTTTTCTTTACCGGTATACACAGCGATTACCACAAACCTACTGATGATGCGGATAAACTAAACTATACAGGGGAGTTGATGGTGATGAAATACATTTATTCTTTATTGGAACATACGGACAAAAAGGGGAAGATTGCATTTGCCAAAACCAGGGAGAGCGCTATGAGTAGCAAAACCAGTTTTAAGGTTACTTTGGGCATAATGCCGGATTATACTTTTAGTGGTATCGGTGTAAGAGCGGATGGCATCAGCGAAGGAAAAATTGCACAAAAGGCTGGTATAAAAGCCGGTGATGTAATTGTGCAGCTGGGCGATTATAAATTTACGGATGTGCAGACTTACATGGAGGCATTGAGTAAATTTAATAAGGGAGATGCCACCAAAGTAAAAGTAAAAAGAGGAAGAGAGGACCTGGTATTTGATATTGTTTTTTAATGTGGTGTACTATAGCTGATGTAGGTGATTGTAAAATGAAAACAGAGGTTCGCTAAAATAATTTTGTACAATTTTAATAGTCAGTTGCTACGCTACAGCGAAGTTAAATATGAAACTTAAAATAGATAATGAAACAATTGCCCAGGAGTTTTTCGAAGACTCTATCCTGCTAGGCATTGTTGCGCCGGTTAAAGATTACCAGTTGTGCTGGCAGTTAAACCAGGTACTTGGTTTTGATTTCCGCATTAATAATGATTTTGAAATTCAGCTTAGTAAAAAAGAAAGGAAATATTTTTTTTCCATTTATGAATACCTGGTACCTTCTACCTGCCTTACACACTATTTGTACAACAACCAGTTCGACGGGGAATATTTATTACCCGAGTTTAAACACCTTGATTTTTTGTGGCTGATGAAAGGTGAATATGTAAGCAAGGAAGAATTAAAAGCACTCATTTATTCTATTAAAACATTGCCGGGTGTGCAACTGGTAAATGAAATGACCAACGAAAAAATTAAGCACAAGCAGCATCTTATTTTTTGATAACAACTGGCCGTTGAATGAATAGCCGTCTTGAAATACTGGCACCAGATTAGATACACTGTTTATCAGGTTTTCTGTTAAAGCGATAGATAGCTTTCAAACCGGAAAAAATTATCAATAATCCATTCAATCATTTTCAATTAAATATCATGTGGGAAGAAAAAAACAATACCCTCTATAAAAAATTCGAATTCAAAAACTTTTCTGAAGCTTTTGGATTTATGACAAGAGTAGCATTGGCCGCTGAAAAAATGGATCATCACCCGCTATGGACCAATGTATACAACAAAGTGGAAATATGGTTAAATACTCATGACGCGGGAGATACCATAACAGAAAAAGACAGAATGCTATCTATTAAAATTGATGCGCTGGCTTAAGATTGCACCAGCACAGCACTTGTTTGCAATGCGATCATATTTCCAACCGGTGTGGTAAATTTTTCAAGTCCGGATTGTTGTAAGATACTTTTTACTTCATGCACAGCCTCGGCACTCACTGCAATAAGCAAACCGCCGCTGGTTTGCGGATCGGCAAGAATTGTTTTTTGATATGGCGTAATAGGGCCAATTTTTTCTCCGTAACTATCCCAGTTTCTATGGGTTCCGCCGGGTACGCAATTTTGATCCAGATAGGCTTTAAGCTCAGCTGTAATCAAAGGAATATTATCCATTTTAATAACAGCCGTTACGCCACTGCCTTCTGCCATTTCAACCAGGTGACCCAGTAAACCAAACCCTGTAATATCCGTCATTGCATGAATGCCTTTAACAGCTCCCAATGCTTCACCGACTTTATTCAGCTGCATCATTTGTTTGGCAGCCACGCCTTTATGCGCTGGTTGTAACAAGCCCTTTTTCTCTGCCGTAGTTAAAATTCCAACCCCCAGTGGTTTAGTTAAAAACAACAGGTCGCCTTCTTTCGCCAGGTTATTTTGTTTGATGTTGGGTATTGCTACCAGGCCGTTTACAGCCAGGCCAAAAATAGGTTCCGGGCTGTCAATGCTATGTCCACCAGCCAATGGTATTCCTGCTTCCAGGCAAATGCTTCTGCTGCCTTCAATTACTTTTTGTGCAACAGCAGGAGGCAAAATATTGATGGGCCAGCCTAATATTGCAATGGCTAAAATTGGTTTGCCGCCCATGGCATACACATCGCTAATGGCATTGGCGGATGCAATGCGACCAAACTCGTAAGGGTCATCCACAATAGGCATAAAAAAATCCGTGGTGCTGATAAGGGCTGTACCGTTGCCCAGGTCGTACACCGCAGCATCATCTTTACTATGATTACCTACAATGAGTTTATCATTGTCCGGCCGGGCAATATTACTGGTGAGAATCTCATCCAATATCCTTGGTGAAATTTTGCACCCACAACCGGCGCCGTGAGAATATTGAGTAAGCTTAATGGCAGTATCCGGTATATTTTCCATGGAAACCGTTGTTCCGTCTATATTAATCAGGTCGTCGCTCTTCATTTCAATAAAATTTTTATTCCGTCTTTTTTCGTTGCAGGATAATTTGTGCATTGGATTTTAAATCTGCACTAAAACGAACATCATATACCGCGTCGCCGTCATGTACAACCAGTAAACCTGTATTGGGCGGAATACTTCCCAGGTTTTCTGCATACATTACCAGCTTTATCGAGTCGGGCGTTTCTTTTGTAATATAAATTGTTTTACTCACTGCCTTGGTACTTAAGCCCTGCCTTGAAAAAATCACCTCGCCGTTCATTACAACACTAACGGTGTCACCATCTACATAGCCATTATCATACAAGGTGAGTATCAGGCTATCGCTTTGATAATAGACGGCCTGCGAGGTAGCAATGCTCCTTTTATCAATATCTGCGGCGCCTTTTACTACGCTGGGCAATACCACTGGTTCCGGTTTCTTTTCAACCACGGGCACTACCGTTTCACGGGGCTTTTGAACCACTACCGGCGGTGCTACAACAGTCGGTAGTGCCGGCTTGTTTACTACCGTTTTATTTACAACTACTACCGCAGCTGGTGCAGGTTTGCTTATAACAGGTGGCGCTTTTTTAACCTCGACGGGTTTAGGTGTGGCAATCACGGTCGGTGGAGTTACTACCACAGGCGGCTTCTTTACTTCAACTGGTTTATTAGCTACCCCAGCCGGTGGTGGCACAACTGCTATAGCGGGTTTTGTTTCGGCAGGTTTAGCAACAGTAGCTACAGCTGGCGCAGGTACTATAACTGTTGGCTTTACTTCTGCAGGTTTAGGTGCTACCGCAATCACTGGTTTGGTTTCGGCAGGTTGTTTCTCTGCTTTTTGTTTGGCATCAGGGTCAGGTGCAATAGGTGGTGAGGCTGTTATTACAGGCTTCGGCAACTGCGCTGCCACAACCTGTGTTACTGGTTTCTTTTCGGGTTCCTTAAACACCAGTTTATCCTCCAGTTTTAGCTGTTCCAGTTTTTTAAATAGCACTGTTTCTTTGAAATCATTTTTGCGTTGCATTTGCACCGTACCAGTGGCAGATAAAAAACGTTTTGTTCGGTTGGTACTCCAGCTACCTTTCAATATCATAGCGGTATCCTCAATAGTGAGGGTAACTACCATGGTCTTTTTAATATTTTTTGGAGGAGTAAAACTAAATGAATTGTCTATAAGGCTCACATCTTCAATAATAACTTCATCCCCTTTTCGCTGAATAGTAACATCCCTTAACCCGGTTTCTTTCTTTCCGTTTTCTTCAAAAGTGATATGAGAATAACCAACCAATTTGCCTTTCACTTCGCTGATGGATAATTCAAAGGGCAGGTATTGTTTTGTTGAATCGACATACATTTCGCCTTTCCAAAGTCCGGTAATATCACGATCCTGCGCCAGCAGCCCTCCAGGTAATAATAAAAAAAGTAAACAAAACTTATTGAACAGTAATTTTTTCATGCAGTAGTTTTTGGATATTGGTGTTTACATCTACGGTTGAACAATTAATTTTCTTAATTAAGGCAGGATCGGTGGCCCTCGCCGCTAATCCTTTTGCATAATACTTATCATAATACTTCAGCAAAATACGAAAACATTCCCGGTGGTTATTTTCAAGCAGGTAGTTCACGGCCTGTTTTGTTTCAAGACCTCCCAGCCTTTTTTGTATTCTAATGACTGCATTTACCATCGCAGCCTTGTCGAATTTGCCGTATTCTTCAGTAAGATAAGTCAGCCTTTCTTCAAAGGGAATATCCAGGAATACAACAGGACTGCTGCGCATCTGCTTCCAAAAACCATCCGGAATATTCATTGATCCGATACGCTGGCTTTCATCTTCTATAAAAATTTCCCTGGCGTCAACCACATTATTGCTGATTGCATAAAGTGCACCCGCCAGTAAGTTTTCAAACATTTCCTGCGAAGGTTGAGGCTTTTCGCCGAGTGCACCAAAGCTGGAGCCTTTATGACTTGCCAACGCTTCCAGGTTGATTATTTTATACCCATTATGGTGCAATTGGTGCAACAATAATGTTTTGCCCGAGCCAGTGTACCCACCAAGTATTGTTAGCTGGTATTGCTGATCGAAACGGGCTCTAGCCCATTGCCGGTACATTTTATAACCGCCCGTTAATGTATATACCTTAAACCCATACAGGTCCAGCAGCCAGGCTACACCCGCACTTCGCATTCCACCGCGCCAGCAATGCACTAACACAATGGGGTCTCTTTCGTCTTTTGTTTTGCCACTTAACTCAACAAACAATCGCTCAACCTCTTCTACCATTGCCCTCATTTTTACCCCAAAATAATCCAGTCCAATTTTGATGGCTTTTTTTCTGCTTTCCTGTTTGTAAGCTGTACCCACTACTTTTCTTTCTTCGTCAGTAAACAACGGCAGGCTATATGCACCGGGAATATGTGCATGCAAATATTCTCCCGGACTACGAACATCCAATACAGGATGCTGCGAAGCGAGTGCTAAAAACTGATCTATTAAAATTTTTTGTATGGCCATTGTTGTAAGAAAAATGCGACTACACAAGATACATAAAGAAAAAAGTCATCAGAAAATTTCCTTAAAAAACAAAGTACATTTATTGATGCTTAGAATTATTAAACATTTACTTCCCTTATTTATTGTACAATTTTTCACCTGGCTGGCTTTATTTTCGCTTTGGATTTATGCCACACCGGTCATTACCAAATACGTTTTCAACAGCACAGATGCCGAAAGCAGGGCATTTGAAAATGGAACCACCTGGGTAGGCATCTGTTTTGCCTTTTACAGTACGCTGGCCGCTGTATTGGCTTTTACAATTCCGGTGTTGACTAAACGGTATAGTAAATATAAGCTGCACGCCGTGGCGTTACTTATTGGAAGCATTGGCTTGCTACTGATTTATAGTATTAAAAATCAATACCTGTTGCTGATATCTTTTGCATTCATCGGCATTGGCTGGAGTAGTATCAGCAATATTCCATACAGCATTATCAGTGATATGGCACCTGAAAATAAAATGACCACCTATTTCTCCGTATTTAATTTTTCCATTGTAATACCACAAATAACCGCCGCTTTTTTATTGGGCTTTTTAACCCGTCATTATTTTTCTGGCCAAACTAACCTAACTATTTTAACGGGTGGAGCAGCCATGCTGATTGCCGCTGTTATTATGTTTTTTGTAAAAGAAAAAGCCACTGAATAACCAGGCAATTACCCCTTTCTAAAATGGTTCAACCAGCAAATTGAGCCGCTGCCAGATTTTCAAGGTTATAACGCATCGGCCCTCCCGTGAATATAAAAAGACCGCCGCTGATTAATCAGCGGCGGTTCATATTTTCAAATTGAGCTATTGTAAAATTTTCACATGGCTTTTACCCGTTCATTGACGTTAAAAACTCTACGTTGTCTTTTGTTCCCTTCATGTTTTTAAGCAACGTGTTCAATGCTTCTTCAGGGTTCATATCCGCCATGTGTTTGCGCAATACCCACATGCGCTGGAAGGTTTCTTTATCAAGCAGCAAATCATCGCGGCGTGTGGAAGAAGAAACGATATCAATTGCAGGATAAATACGGCGGTTGGATAATCTTCTGTCCAACTGTAGTTCCATATTACCCGTTCCCTTAAATTCTTCAAAAATAACCTCATCCATTTTACTGCCGGTATCTACCAATGCCGTTGCAATAATGGTTAATGAACCTCCGAATTCTATTTTACGGGCAGCACCAAAAAACTGCTTTGGCTTTTGCATGGCATTCGCTTCCACACCACCACTCAATACCTTTCCGCTTGAAGGAGCAACGGTATTGTGCGCACGTGCCAAACGGGTAATGCTATCCAATAATATCACCACATCATGTCCGCATTCAACCAGTCTTTTTGCTTTTTGCAACGCGATGGTTGAAACTTTTACGTGCTTTTCTGCAGGTTCATCAAATGTACTGGCAATAACTTCTGCCTTTACACTGCGTTCCATATCTGTTACCTCTTCCGGTCTTTCATCCACCAGTACAATCATCAGGTAACATTCCGGGTGATTTTCTGCAATGGCATTGGCCAATTCTTTCAGCAACATAGTTTTACCCGTTTTAGGCTGGGCAACAATCAATCCACGCTGGCCTTTACCTATTGGCGTAAACAGGTCCATTATCCTGGTGCTATAATTATTGGAAGTGGTAGTAAGGTTTAATTTTTCAAACGGAAACAAAGGGGTAAGATAATCAAACGGAACCCTGTCTCTTACTTCTTCCGGGCTTTTGCCATTGATGGTTTCTACCTTTAGTAAAGCGAAATATTTTTCACCTTCTTTTGGCGGACGAACAGATCCGTAAACAGTGTCGCCGGTTTTTAAACCAAACAATTTTATTTGTGACGGAGATACATAAATATCATCCGGCGAAGAAAGATAGTTATAATCACTGCTTCTTAAAAAACCATAGCCATCAGGCATCATTTCCAATACGCCTTCGCCTAATATAATGCCGTCGAATTCGATATTAAAAACCTGCTGATCTCTGCGCTGCTGGTATTGTTTGCTGGGATAAGCATTTTGCTGACCGCCTTCCGCCATTTGTAGTTCGGGCTGCTGTTGCTGTACATCATCTTCTTCGTGCAGCAGCGATGCAATGGCTGCAGGTATTGTACTTTGCTCGTCTGTAATTGGCTGAAGATCTTCTTCCGGTTCGTCTTTAATAACCGGTTGCCTTTTTCTTTCGGCAGTATGTTCAGTTCTTTTATGTTGTTTGTGTTCTGTGGTTTTAGCTTCTGCCGGTGCTGGTGCTGGCTTTTCTGCAACGGGTGCGGCGGCGGCTTCAGGAGCGGCTGTGGCTGCAGCCTTGATGGTGCGTTTACGCTTGGGTTTTTCCTCGCCATCATTTTTTGCTGGTGTGTTCATAGTAGTTTGCCTGGCAAGTATCTTATCTATCAGATCCTGCTTTTCTAGTTTTTTATAATTGGAGATAGTGAGTTGCTCTGCAATATCATGCAACTCAGGAACGAGCATATCGTTC
This sequence comes from Chitinophagales bacterium, assembly GCA_038210625.1. Classification (GTDB taxonomy): domain Bacteria; phylum Bacteroidota; class Bacteroidia; order Chitinophagales; family Chitinophagaceae; genus Ferruginibacter. Next base: position 154,420 of record JBBQWL010000007.1, read on the forward strand.
AGTTGTAAAGTGTCATACATAAAGAAATGAAAAAAGTTTTTTCAAAAAAATCCGGTCTTAAAGTCTTGAAATAATCCCAATTGTTCGGGTGAGAATTTTTGTTTGATGGAATGTGACTGTCTGATGCAGTAGTTATATGGAAGACCTTATCAGCAATATTCCTGCACAATATTACGCCGTTTTTGCTAAATACTAAAAAAATTTTTGTTAATGGCAGTATAACGCAATTGGTAACAAAGATAAAATGTTGCCTCCAAACAGGCAATTTTACTATGGTCGGCATCACAATATAAAATCACCCTTACGTCTTTTTTCAAGATTGCTTTTAGCCCGCCTTTTCTTTATGCAACGCTATTGGTAAGCTTTTTTCCGGCCTCAAATTCATCTATATTGGCCAATGTAGTTTTGGCAATTTCCGCCAAGGCTTCCTGGGTAAAAAATCCCTGGTGAGAAGTGATTAATACATTGGGGAAGCTTAAGAGGCGCATAATATCATCATCATCAATGATATTTTCTGAAAGGTCGTTAAAAAATAATTTTTCTTCCTGCTCATATACATCGAGTCCAAGGTACCCGATGCGGCCGGTTCTAAGGCCTTCAATAGCAGCGGGTGTATCTACCAGCCCTCCCCTGCTTGTATTGATAAGCATTACGCCTTGCTTCATCATGCCAATGCTGGTGGCGTCTATAATATGACGGGTTTGTTCTGTAAGCGGGCAATGCAACGAAACAATATCCGCCTGTTGAAAGATGTCTATCAACGGCAGGTATTCAACGCCTTCAGCCTCCAATTCTTTATTTGCTATTACATCAAAAGCCAGTACTTTACAACCAATGCCCAGCATACTGGTACAAAATAGCTGGCCAATTTTACCGGTTCCAATAACACCCACGGTCTTTCCAAACAGGTCAAACCCCATCAATCTTTCCAGCGAAAAATTACCTTCTCTTACCCGGTTATAGGCTTTATGTGTTTTACGGTTCAGGGTTAAAATCAATGCCAGTGCATGTTCTGCCACCGCATGCGGAGAATAGGCTGGTACCCGCACTACCGGTATGCCATTTGCTTTAGCCGCTGTAATATCTGTATTATTGAACCCTGCACTGCGTAAGGCTATTAGTTGAACACCATTGGCTTTTAAAGCGGCAATAACTGTCGCGGTAATTTTATCGTTTACAAAAGCGCAGATGGCTTTGCAATCCCAGGCCAGGTTCACGGTTTGTTCGTTTAACGGCGCATCAAAATAAATGATTTCGTGTTTTGTATTGTAACGGTCAAAAAATTCCCGGTCGTACATCTTGGAGGAAAAGAACGCAATTTTCATGTAGTAAAGGTAACGCCGATTTTTGTTTCACGCAAAGTGAACAATGAATACAAAGCACGCAACGCTTTTCCGTTTGCGTGCTAACCCATTTACTCAAATGATTGTGGCACCCAGGCATCGGTAATTTGAAAAATATCTACAAATATTGCGAAGAAAATTTGTTGTAATCTTTGTCTCCGTTGTTTTCGTTGTGTGAAACCCAGCCCGTTGTTACAAAGTATTATATTTGCAGCCAATTTAAACGTTATGTTCAACAAAAGAATAAAGATAAAAGCATTGCTGGCAGCAGAAAACACCGGCTTTGAAGCAACCGTAATGGGATGGGTTCGTACTTTTAGAAACAACCAGTTTATTGCCCTCAATGATGGCAGTACCAATAATAATTTACAGGTAGTTGCTTCATTGGGCGAGTTTGAAGACAGCACTTTAAAACGCCTTACCACCGGCGCCTGTATTAAAGTTACCGGCCAGGTAATTGCATCTTTAGGCAAAGGACAGAAAGTAGAATTAAAGGCCGCTACCATAGAAATACTGGGGGATAGTGACGCTGAAAAATTTCCTTTACAGCCTAAAAAACACAGTCTTGAATTTTTAAGAGAGATTGCACACATGCGTTTTCGCACTAATACTTTTGGCGCTATTTTCCGCATCCGACATTCACTCGCTTTTGCCATTCACCGCTTTTTTAACGATAAAGGATTTGTGTACCTGCATACGCCCATTATCACCGCAAGCGACGCAGAAGGTGCCGGCGAAATGTTCCGCGTAACTACTTTGCCTGTGGACGGCAGCGCACCAAAAAACGAAGATGGCAGCGTAAATTTTAAAGATGATTTTTTTGGCCGCAGCACCAACCTTACCGTTAGCGGACAGCTGGAAGGCGAACTTGCTGCCATGGCTTTTAGCGATGTATACACATTCGGCCCAACATTCAGGGCAGAAAACAGCAATACAACCCGCCACCTGGCTGAGTTTTGGATGATTGAACCAGAAGTTGCCTTTAACGACCTGGAAGATAATATGGACCTGGCAGAAGCCTTCATCAAATATGTAATTCAATATGCGATGGAACAAAACCGGGAAGACCTTGAATTTTTAGCCCAGCGCCTGGAAGAAGAAGAAAAACAAAAACCACAGCAAGACAGAAGCGAAATGGGTTTACTGGACAAATTAAATTTTGTAGTCAACAACGATTTTGAAAGATTGACTTATACGGAAGCGATTGAAATTTTAAAAGAAAGTAATCACAATAAGAAAAAGAAATTTCAATATTTAATTGAAGGCTGGGGTGTTGACCTGCAGAGCGAGCATGAACGCTACCTGGTAGAGAAACATTTTAAAAAACCGGTGATACTAACCAACTATCCAAAAGATATTAAGTCGTTTTACATGCGCCTGAATGACGATGGCAAAACCGTGGCGGCGATGGACATTTTGGCGCCGGGTATTGGTGAAATTGTAGGAGGATCTCAAAGGGAAGAAAGACTGGATAAATTAACGGCCCGAATGAACGAAATGCATATTCCTGCAGAAGAATTGAACTGGTATTTGGATACCCGCCGCTTCGGCAGTTGTCCGCATGCAGGCTTTGGGCTTGGTTTTGAGCGGTTGGTACAGTTTGTAACCGGCATGGGCAATATCAGGGATGTAATTCCTTTTCCGAGGTATCCGAAGAGTGCGGAATTTTAAAGGGGCAAAATAATATGGCTTAAGATATTTACCAGGTTGCTTTTATAGTTGTACATGCAATATATTCAGGCTGGCAATCAACTTGTTTAATTTTTTACCGCGGTCTGACCGCATAGCGAGCACTCCGAAAACCAATACCCGGGGAATTGAAGGCGATGCACAAAGCTGAAAAAGTATAAGAGAGTGACACAACAATTTTCCACAAAGCTGTCATTGCCCGAACCATTATTTTTTAAATACAAATTATGCTTTCACTGCAACTCAATCCTTTTCCGGTGCTGCTTACACAACGGCTGGTGTTGAGAGAAATAACAACGGCTGATGTGAATGAAGTCTTGGAACTGCGTTCAGATAAAGTAGTGATGGCTTACATTGATCGGCCGCTCGCCCAATCGGCAGCCGACGCAATGGAACTGATTCAAAAAATAATGGACGGCATAAAAAACAACGAGGCAATTACATGGGCCATCTCACTCACCAATGATCCCACACTTATCGGTACCATTGGTTTCTGGAAAATTGACCAGCCAAATTACCGGGCAGAAATAGGGTACCTGCTGCATCCGATGCAGCAAAGAAAAGGCCTCATGCAGGAGGCTATAGCGGCTGCATTGGTGTATGGCTTTTCCACCATGGGCCTGCATTCTGTTGAAGCCAATATTAATCCAGCCAATGAAGCTTCTAAAAAAATATTGTTGAATAATAATTTTGTTCAGGAAGCTTATTTTAAAGAAAATTATTTTTCCAATGGCCGGTTTCTCGACTCTGCCGTTTACTCATTGCTGGCGCCATCTGCCTGACATATTATATGGGACCGGTTTTTGTTGTTGCTCCCGATAGTTAAATTTTCATTCAACAAACAGTAAGCAAAAACTGTTTGTAACTATTCTAAAATAAAAATATTTATGACACCAGTAAACGCTTACGCGGCCCAAAGTGCTACCACGCCGCTGACCCCTTTTAATTTTGAACGAAGAGAAGTTGGAGCCAATGATGTACAGATTGAAATTTTATATTGCGGCGTTTGCCACTCCGATATTCACCAGGTGCGCAACGAATGGGGCGGCTCTATTTACCCGATGGTACCGGGCCATGAAATAGTAGGCCGCATTACCAAAATAGGCGCAGACGTAAAAGACTTTACCATCGGTGAACTGGCCGGTGTGGGATGTTTTGTAGACTCCTGCCGGGTTTGTGCCAGCTGCCTCGCCCATGAAGAACAATATTGCGATAACGGACTGGTAGGCACTTACAACGGCCGTGATAAAGAAGGCAATCCTACTTATGGCGGTTATTCTACCCAGGTGGTGGTAGATGCAAAATACACGCTGCATGTATCAGATAAATTGCCCATTGAAGGCGTGGCTCCTTTATTGTGTGCGGGCATCACTACCTACTCGCCTTTAAAACACTGGCGTATCGGAAAGGGTCATAAAGTGGCTGTAGTTGGTTTGGGCGGTCTGGGCCACATGGCGGTTAAGTTTGCGGCTGCGTTTGGGGCAGATGTTACCGTGCTGAGTACCTCCAAATCAAAAGAGCAGGATGCGCTGAATTTAGGCGCTCATCATTTTGCAGTAACAAAAGATGCGGACACGATGAAAAAACTCCAGGGCAAATTTGACTTTATTTTAAGTACCATTTCAGCTCCTCACGAATACAATGATTATTTAAACCTGCTCACTTTAGACGGAACAATGGTAGTAGTAGGTGTACCACCGCAGCCTTCTGTAGTCGGCGCTTTTAACCTCATTGGCAAACGCCGTTCGATAGCCGGTTCCATGATTGGGGGTATTAAAGAAACGCAGGAAATGCTGGACTACTGTGCCGAACACGGCATAGTGAGCGATGTGGAAGTGATTAATATATCCGCAATCAACGAGGCCTATGAAAGGATGCTGAAAGCTGATGTGCGGTATCGTTTTGTAATAGATATTGCCTCTTTAAAATAAATCTTTTTACTACCTAAATGTAAGGTGGGCGTGATTTTGCCCGCCTTTTTTTATTTCTTTAATAATTTGATAGCCTTGTTTTGCAATATTTGAGGAGAAACTCCTATTTTTGCTGCCCCGAAAGGGAACGGTGTGATAGCTCAGTTGGTAGAGCAATGGACTGAAAATCCATGTGTCGCCGGTTCAACCCCGGCTCGCACCACTTGTTAATTAAGGCTTTGAGAATAAAAAACTCAAAGTCTTTTTATTTCGCAAAACATAGGTACAACAAATAGACTATTAGGTAGTTTAAATATTTACTGCGAAGTGAAACCAATCATACTGTAACAACTATTTACATTTTTGAAATGGGCGGCTCTTGGTTTACACAACAATGGATGAAAAGAGCCTGACAATGGAAACCCTTGATACTTCCGTCACCATCCCTTTTGTCAAAGAACGCGATCATCAATAAGATTAATATTTTCGACTTTAAATATACTTGCCGAAGCATCCACCAAAAAAATTTCGCAAACCGTACTGCTTGAAACTTTTGAAGGAAACAAAAAAGTAACTTAACATGGTGGGCATGTGTCTAATGTTGCATTAAAAGAACCGGAAGCTAAAAGAGGTAAAAAGGTAGTAACAACGTAAGCCATCGTCCAACGCCATCTTTTTTATGATAATGCTATAAAATAATTTTACTGCCAAATCCTCATTTCATGGTAGTAAAAAAAGATGTAACTGTTCAGATGTTTGATAAGATATTACAATGGCAGCAAAGCGGCCTC
>JBBQWL010000008.1:0-157634 GCA_038210625.1 Chitinophagales bacterium
GGGATAGTAGCAGTTTCGGTAATACCATAATTATACCTTGTGCCAATATTGCCCACACTCCTGATAATTACAGAATCTTTGTGGACAAGGGTTTCATTAATCATATCACGTACAACGCTGTAATTGATTGTAGTAGTTAAAAGATTTTTATAGGAATGGCTCAACTCAATATTGGTGCTAAACTGCGGTTGCAAAAAAGGGTTGCCTGTTGAGTAGGTATATTTATCAATAAAGCCAATAAAGGGATTTAATTCCTGGTATGCTGGTCTGTCTATCCGGCGACCTAAAGAAAGTGCAAACTGGTTATTGCCATTCATCTCATAGCTTATAAAAGCTGTTGGAAAAAGGCTGGTATAATTACGACTGAAACTTGAATCTGACTTTTGTGAAAGGGAAGACTGCAAACCTTTATAATTAGTGTTCTCAAGCCTTACGCCTGCCTGCACCATCCACTTACCCATTTTTTTATTGAGGTTAAGGTATGCAGCATTGATATTTTCTGAATAGTTAAAAGCGTTGCTAAGCAAACTGTCGGTTAGCCAATTGTTGTTTGATAAATTAAAAAAGTTAGAAACATTGTTTGTTTTTACAAGGCTTGATTTAATGCCTGTCTCCAATTTAATGCCATTACTCAAAGGCTGAGCATAATCAAGGCGACCTGAATAAATATCAATTGTTAAAGGAAGCAGGTTTTTTAAATAGTTTGATGCCTGTAAGATTTGATTTGGATTGTAAGTAAGACCGGTAATATTTTGATTGCCTGAAAAATCATAATGAAGATAATCAAAATTGGCAGCTATATCTTTTTTACTACTGTCGAATGAAGAATGAAAGTTGATATTGATAGCCCCGTTCTTCCATGTATTGTCAACTGTTCTAATTGTTTTTTCTATGGTATTAATATTTTCATTACCGTCTTTAAGATAACTCGTAGTAAAGCCATCCTGCTTTTGCGGCGCTAAAAAACCTGTGGTTACAATCCCTAAAGTCGTTTGCTTATTGATAAAATAATCTATCCCTAATTTCAGGTTATTATTTTGGCTCTGATTTATTCTGTTAGACTGCTGGTCAAGTTCAGAAATCTTTATTCCGGTAGTTCCGAAAAAATTTCTTTGAATGTCAAAATCCATAAAGCCTTTATTGATGCTGTAACCATAATTCAAAAAAGTATTTACCTTACTGGTTCTATAGTTGAGCATAATACTATTATTTATTTTTGCATAAACTCCCTGTCCGTAGTTTAGTGTAACACTGCCATTAAATCCCTGTGTAATACTTTTCTTTGTTTTAATATTAATTACTCCGGCATTGCCTGCGGCATCATATTTTGCTGATGGGTTGGTCATTATTTCAATCTGGCTTAACTGGTTTGAATTCATGTTGCCCAAAAGATTTGCCAGCTCAGTACCGCTGAGATAGGAAGGTTTGCCATCAATCATTACCATTACTGATGACTTCCCTTTTAAACTGATATTGCCATCTTTATCAACAGTTACACCGGGTGATTTTTCCAGCACTTCCAAAGCGGTTGACCCGACATTGGTAACAGAAGCATCTACATTTACTACCATGCGGTCAATCTTTTGTTCTATAAGTGGCTTCTTGCTGGTAACAACAACAGCAGAAAGATTTTTTGGTAGTTCCTGTAAAATCAAAGTACCAAGTCTTATCGTTGTATTATTTTCTGAAATAATAAATACGGGTGAATTGGTTTTTGTAAAACTTACAGAACTTGTTGTAAGAAAATAACTTCCAAATGAAATTCCAGTAAATGAAAATTTTCCTGCCTTATCAGAAACAGCAATTTTTATTATAGAAGAATCTTTAGATTTTATTAATGAAATGGTTGCTGATTCAACAGGTAAATTCTTTATATCCACGGTACTGCCGGAGACAGAGGTTACTATGGTTTGAGCTATACTTTTAGTGGCAAGGACGACTATTATAAAAGCGATTAATAACTTTTTCATGTTGTATCTTTTTTCAACACAAACCTATTTAACAGAAGCTAAAAGAATTTGAAAATGATGTAAACTAGGAAAAGCTTGATGTGAACTGCAAAAATTTTAGAGGGCTTAAAGACTGCCCAAGGCACAGGGTCAGGCACATTTGCAAGGCACATAAAGTCGACATATAAAACCCAACCTTGCAAAAGAGACTGCTTTGTGACATAGACCCACATTCCAGATTACCAAGGAGAAAGGGCGAACGTACAACACGTGGTGTCAAAATACTGGCAGACGGAAGTTATCTTCAAATTTTTTGTTCGCTATTGTACTTCATATCGAGCTCGACATTAGCTGCTTAGCTTTTTGTTGTTACCTTCGATTTTATTTTTCAATTTAGGATCGGCACCAGGCAGGACCATCAACAAATTCCTTGCATTCGGCAATGCAAAAAGTTAGCGGCAATGCCACGACGAGTTCAAAATTTACTGAGATATGAAAGCAAGAAAATCTAAAGCGGTTCTATACAGCTTGTTTGTTATAGTGTTTGTTCTTTTTGCAAATGCAAATTCGCAGGCACAAAAGCCCAAAAATATCAAGACGATAGAAAGTCTGGAAGTTGATTGGCATAACGCTTATGTTACCCATGATATAAAATTAATAGAGAATGTTTTAGCTGACGACTTTATTAATTTGGGGCGAACTGGCGGAAGAAATAATAAAGAACAAACCCTTGAAAATTTTAAGAAGGACAGTTCTATTTACGAATATTGTACTCCTTTCGATTTTGAATATAAGATATACAAAAATACTGTCATCGTGTTATGCAAATCGAAAGAAAAAGGGGTTGCAAATGGAGTTCCATTTAACGCTACTTATTTTTCGCAAGATATTTTTATTAAAGAACGTGGAAAATGGAAATGTGTGCTAGCTAGCGTTGGAAAAGTCCCAGAAAAAAAATAATTATAGAGCAGTTAATCTAAATCAGATAACGGCACATGCTGGTTCAAGCAGCTGACCAAATTGATGTCTACATTAGCTCCTGATTTATCACATAGTATGTTACAAATATTACACCTGTTCAAAAAAAGAACAGCTGCCAACATTGAGAACAATAACCGAAAGCCCCGGCCGCACCGGTGGGTATATTAGCAAGCTACGCAAAGCCAACACACACACCTATTTTGAAAACGTACTATTGCTTTTCCCTTTATCCACGGAAGTTGCTACAGCAATGCCCCGTTGCTCTTTGCTGTTTACGGCACAATAAAAATGGTATACAATGCCTTTGTGTTTTATCACAAAAGATTTATGGGCATAGGTTTCATCGTAGGGCTCACTTGGTTTTACCAGGTCTTCCCCCTTCCAGTCTGTCCAGTTCACCAGGTCGTACGAACAGGCAAAGCGATTAAAGGCAGCCTGTTCTTTGCGCTCTTTCCAAAAGGCACCAAAATAAAACATCACATAACAATCATTCATTTTTTGAATAATGGCATCACCGGATATTCCTGCATGATGATCGATAACGGGCATGGTACCATACCGTTTCCAGTCAACCATATTATCAGATACTGCCATGCTGATTCGCTCCACACTTTTATCGGAGTGCACACTATCGCCACGGGCATTGTAATACATTACAAAAGGGTGGCCCGTTTTTTTCGATGTATCCCATATAACAGAAGATTTAAACAGGGTGCCGTTATCGTACCACCGAACATCGGCATCGGTTGATTTTAATACAGGCGAACCGGTGCGGTGCCATTCCTGTGCAACCGCAGGATCTTTGTCAGTCCAGGCCATCCCGATAGAGAGCAGGCCTGCTTCGTACCCCGTTGTATTACCGCCCAGATAAGACATCCAGTATTTGTTATCATATTGCTGCAACTGGTAGCTGCCGCCCCATTGCATCGTCTGCAAAGCATTGTAACCTGCTTTCTGGTTGGCATCCCAGTTAGCAGTATCAGAAAAAGACAGGATCTTTCCCAGCGTTTTCCATTGTAACAGGTTACTGCTTTTTGCCAGCCAGGTTTCATAGCCTCTGCCGTCATAAACAATGTAGGTCATGTACCAGCTTTTTCCCTTTTTAAAAATGGTAGGGCAATCCAGTTTTTTACTATCATCCTGCGGTACCATTACCAGTCCGTATTTATAGGGCGTCTTTACTTCATTGTACACTTGTTGCATCACCGCATCCGGAACATTTTTGTTGTTGTTCTGTGCTCCTGCGCAAGAAAAAATCAACAGGAAAATAATAATTAAACCGGGGCGGTGTTGAAGATGCTTCATATAACTGGTTATTATTTTTTTGCAGCCGATACTTTGCTGCCACCTGTTTTATTTCGGTTGCTAAAAAAATGTAAGCTACTTATTTTAATTTTACCTGCAATTGCAGTAGAATGCATGGTTGGTATGAATGTATAAAAAACGGGAGGCGAATTAGAGTATGCTTTCTGACAACGCCAGGTTTTTACTGAATTAGCCGACGGTTGTAAGACAGTTGCAGCCAAGTGACAAAATCAACTATCGTGCGTCCACTTTCTTAATGATGGATGGCTACATTTGCGTAGCATAACTATCATTCATGTAGGTTAAATTATTCATCAATTATTATGTACAAAATATTGTTTATGGTATTGTTTGCCGGAAATTATTTTTCATCGGCGGCACAGCAGCATTCTAACTATCAACTGGTATGGTCGGATGAATTTGAAAAAGATGGACGACCGGATTCAAGCAAATGGGGATACGAGCATGGCTTTGTGCGAAACGAAGAAGCACAATGGTACCAGCCCGAAAATGCCCGTTGCAAAAATGGCATGTTGGTGATTGAAGCAAAGCGGGAGCAAAAGCCAAATCCTGTTTATGTACCAGGCAGCAATAACTGGGCAAAAAAAAGAGCGGTTATTAATTACACTTCTTCGTGCCTGGTAACTGCCGGTAAAAAGACCTGGCAGTACGGCCGCTTTGAAATAAAGGCACGCATTGATATCAGCCAAGGCATGTGGCCAGCCTGGTGGACACTGGGTGTTGAAAAGCCCTGGCCTGCCAACGGGGAGATAGACATCATGGAATACTACAAAGGAAAGCTGCTGGCCAATATTGCCTGCCTGGGAAAGGATGGCAATCCTGAATGGTTCAGCAACAGGCTCCCCGTTGATTCAATGGGTGGCGCCGGCTGGTCATCCAGGTTTCATGTATGGAGGATGGACTGGACACCTGCATATATTGCCCTGTACGTAGATGAACAGTTGCTGAATAAGGTAGCCCTTGATTCGCTGGAGAATAAAGACGGCACCGGTTTTAATCCTTTTAAACAACCGCATTACATGTTGCTCAACCTGGCCGTTGGCGGAATGAATGGTGGTGACCCCGGCCGTACAAGCTTTCCCCGAAAGTTTGAAGTGGATTATGTGCGGGTGTACCAGGAGCAATAAAAAGTGCGGCCTGGTTCATGTAACCTGGCGCAGCTTTACCGGCTCTGCTATCTTGCATAGTTGGAAGCGTTACTGGAAAGAGGGATAATTAAATGATATGCGCACGCTAACGATACAACGCCTTTCAAACAAAATTTTTTGTTTTACCTGCGTGTAACAAATCAATATACAAGTTGTGTGTAATGACAAAAATTGGCTTATGACAAAATCCGTTTTGATTGTTTCCTTATTCACCTTTCTGTTTTCATGTAAATCTCCAGACATCCCGAAGATTAAAACTCCGGCCAGGCAAGATTCGATGGGCAAAGCCATAACTTTAAAAAAGTCTGACACGACAGCAGTAAAAAAATTAGGTTTTTATATGCTCCAAGGCGACTCCGTTCTTGTTCCTCCATTTGAAATAGAAATTTCATTAAGCTCCAAAGCAAAGGAGCGGATTATCAATGCCAACGAGACCATCATTATAGATGTTTTTTTGGAGGGCACGCCTAAAAACCCATCAAAAGCACATTTAGAAGAAGATGGTTCTTTTTTTGTTGGTTCCGCAAAAAGAGAAATTTCTTATGGGCAAATTGCAAGTTTTGACAATTTAAAGTTCCCAAAGAAAATATTTGATCAACTTGCATACAAAGACGTTGACTTGACTGTAAACGTCTACACCGGAAGAAAATCTTCGCCACACAATTTGATAACGGGCGATTTTATTGGTGACAAAGTGAGCAATGTAATTAACAAACATTTTACCATGAACGAAAAGTTGATTTATGGCGACCACTAACACTACACACTGCCTGGTTGGCAAAATGCCGGGTGAAGTACAAGAACTCTTCTTTTGTTTTTAGAGGGTGCACCATACCTTTGGCAAGGCTGACGCAACACGGATGTCCGGCGCTCCGCCAAGCCACGAAACGTGGGCTGTCATTGTTCGACGTTCTATTCTCATCATTAATTCTTAACTTCAATAATACACTTCAACCAGGCTTTACCCCGGCTGACGTTATGCAACCTTTGGCAACCGAAACTTGTAGTAAACCGAAATTTAAAATAAATAGAATGGAGCAGCAACTTGAACAAATTCGCAACCAACAAAGACAATCCTGGAACAAATTTTCCGCTGGTTGGAAAAAATGGGATGATCTCGTGATGGATTTTTTAAAGCCAACCGGGGCTGAAATTATCCGGTTGATTGATCCACAAAAAGATGATATAATATTGGATATTGCGGCAGGAACGGGGGAGCCGGGATTAACAATTGCTTCTATGCTGACTGGTGGTAAAGTAGTCATCACCGACCTTGCGGAGGATATGCTGACAATAGTCCGGGAAAAGGCAACCCGAAGGGGAATTACTAATATTGAAACCCTGCCATGTGATGTTTGTGAGCTTCCATTTCCCGATAATACGTTTGATGCCATCAGCTGCCGCTTTGGTTTTATGTTTTTTCCAGACATGTCGTTAGCCGCTAAAGAAATGGTTAGGGTGCTTAAACCCGGTGGAAAAATAGCTGTATCTGTCTGGAATATTCCCGAGAAAAACTTTTGGGTTACTGCTATCATGGGAGCAATCAATCAATACATTGAATTACCCGCTTCGCTTCCGGGTTCGCCTGGCATGTTTCGGTGTGCCAAAGATGGTCTTATCTCAAATCTGTTTCTACAGGCTGGATTGAAAAATATTGCGCAAAGAGAAGTACCGGGGAAATTAAATTGCCAAACGGCCGACACTTATTGGGGCATGCAAACCGAGGTTGGAGCTCCCATTGTGGCTGCATTGAACAAAGCCGATGATGGAATAAAAGAAAAAATAAAAAAAGAAGTGTACGACATGTTGAATAAAAAATATGCTGATGGCAATATTATAATTGATGCCAGTGCGCTTGTTATTTATGGTGAAAAATAATTTTTTATACTCGTTCCGGCAGTAGTCCCTACGAGCGTCGACTGGTTGCTTGCTGCAAGGCTGGCTGAGTGTGGAAGCAAATAACATCAATTTAATTGTAGCGGTTATCACAACATCAATATGGAGGAGAAAATAATTTTATACCAGGCCCGGATTGACAGATTCTCAAGGCGACTGGTAAAGGTATTTTTTCCTCATGTTGTAATTCCGTTGTTATGTCTTTTTCTTCCTTTTTTAAGTAGCAATTCTTACAATTTCGTTACTGCTGTTTGGTTGCTAATGATGCTGTCAATTATGCTAATGATGCTTGTAAGTACTTATAAGTGGACGTTTAACCAAATTGCATTATTGACATTTCATGATGACCTGTTTGAAATTGAAATTATATCAATAACACAAGGCATGTGCACACAATTGACAAGGATAATATTAAAACAATCCTCAAATGGCAGGGTGGGCGACCACGAATACTGAAGCTGTCTTTGTTTGACAATGACTACAAAATAACAGATTTATATTCCGGAGGTAAACAAACCTATGTAGATAATCTGGAGGCAATTGTTTACAAAATCAACGCCTACAAAAATTCGCCTGTTGCGTAAATTTGCCAGTCAACTTATCGTTAGTTGGTCAGCTCTAAACTGGTAATTGATAACCGTAAAACAGCAATGGAAATTTTAAAAAATTAAACCTGTGTAATTATGCAATATAAACTTGAAAACGCAGTCCATGGAAGTATCGGCACTGAAAAATACCAATGCACAATTGAATGGCGCAATGGAAAATTTATTGCGGATGAACCTGTAAAATCAGGTGGAAAAGATGTGGGGCCTGATCCTTACACACTCTTGCTTTCATCACTTGCATCATGCACATTGGTTACCATGCGAATGTATATTGACCGAAAGGGGTGGGACATTCCTGAAATTTCAGTGAATGTAAATTTGTTCCAGGAAACAAAGGACGGAAAAACAACTACCATTATTGACCGGGATATTTTATTTCTTACTCCGCCTGATGAAGAAAAGAAACTACGCCTGCAGGAAATTGCAATGCATTGTCCTATCTCAAAAATCCTGCAAGGAGATATTAAAGTCGGCACATTTTTATTTCGGGAGGAAGCAACAGGAAAAAAATAAATTACGCAAATGATGAAATTACCGTTGTATGGAACCAGCATATTGTCAGCACTCACAAAGATGTTTTACATAGCTTCCTGGAGTGTTCAACCCGAAAGTAGAAAAATGGATTGATGTAAACTGAGCAATATCAGAAATAATAATTGAGCAGGTAAAGAAATGTCCTTCGGGAGCACTCTCAATAATAAAAAATGCAACCAATGGAGGCGAATAATGATCCCAATATCTATCGGGATTGGCACAATGCCTGTTGTTTACATTTGGCTTCCAACCATTTTAATTCTTCTATCACTAAAAATTACTTACCTGGTAAACAGCATTTTTTTGTGTTGGAAAACTGAACCCGCCACCTGGTAACATCTTTAATTTAATTTGTTTACCATTATGGGATACTTTCGCTTTACCCGGTAAATTGACTGTACAGATTTCGCCGGCCTTTGACAGGATGTCTGCATGGATGAGTGTATTGTTTTCCCATTTAAAATTTAGTTCAAAGCCACCTCTTACACAAACGCCATCAAAACTACCGGTACTCCATTCCTTTGGTAAGGCGGGTAAAAAATCAATCACACCTTCATGCGATTGTACCAACATTTCGGTAATGCCTGCCGTTACACCCAGTGAACCGTCTACCTGCATGGGGGTAAAACATTTTGCAAACAATTGTACAAAGCACTGGTCTTTTAAATAGCCTTTAAAAATTGTATAAGCTCTTTCGCCATCATACAATCTTGCCCACAGCGACATCTTCCAGGCTCTTGACCAACCGGCCCCTTCATCGCCACGTTGATTCAATACAGCTTTGCATGCATCCACAAATTGCGGCGTTCTTTTTACTGACAATACATTGCCGGGATACAAACCATAGAGGTGAGAAAAATGCCGGTGATTTTTTTCGAGCTGCGGCCAGTCTTCGCTCCATTCCTGCAAGGATCCATCCTTGCCTATTTGCGGCGGAACCAATTTTTTTCTTGCTGCCGCTACCTCCGTTGCATAGGCGGTATCTTTCCCCAATACCTTGCTTGCCTGTTCATAGTTTGTAAAGAGGTCGGTTAAAATCTGCATGTCGATAGAGGAGCCGGCGCAAATCGTGGTACCCGGCAACATACTGCCGGTAACCTCGTCGAAATAGGGGCCGTTTTTAGCACTGCCGGGAAAATTTTCAGGCGATGTGGAAGGATTGGTGACCAACCATTTTCCATTGGGATGTTGCACCAAAAAATGCATAAAAAAATCTACCGAACCTTTTAAGATTGGGTAAAATTCTTTTACATAATTGATGTCTTTTGTAAACCGGTAGTGCTCCCATAATTCATTCACCAGCCATGCACCACCCACTGTAAACGTACCCCAGGTCGGGCCATCCATGGGCGCTGCCATCCGCCACAGGTCAGTGTTTTGATGCAATACCCAACCCGGCGCTCCATAATGTTCTTTGGCTACCTGGGCGCCCTGGTCTGTCACGTCTTTTACTAATTGATATAAGGGTGATGCACATTCAGCAAGGTTGGCTGACTCTACCGCCCAATAGTTCATCTGGGTATTAATATTAGTTGTATATTTTGAATCCCAGGGCGGATTCATATTGTTATTCCAGATGCCTTGCAGGTTGGCAGCCTGCGTGCCTTCTCTTGAAGAGCCGATCAGTATATACCTGCCAAACTGGTAACATAAGGCCGCCAATTGCGGGTCGCTGGTTGTTTGTATTTGCTGCAATCTTTCATCTGTTGGTAAAAAAGACTTGTTGGTACCAGGAAAATTAAGGGCCACTCTTTTAAATAAAAGTTGATAATCTTTTACATGTGTTGCTCTTATAGCTGTGTACTTTTTTTGCAGCACAGCGCCCAGGTAATTTTGCACCCGCTCGTCCGCATTGCCCGATACATCCTGGTAGTTTACAAAATTGGTAGCCGCTGCAACATACAACGTTACCGAATTGGCGTTTTCAATCGTCATGGTGGCGTCATCCATTATTATCCTGCCGCCCTCGGGTACTGCTTTTACAATGGCTTCGTATTTTAACTGGCCTTTTACACCCATGTAATCGGCACTCTTACCGGTTAATTTTAAACCATCGTTACCATAACCATCCATCTGAAAATAATCAGTAGCATAGTTGGAATGCGTTTGATTTCTTTCTCCGTGCAGGCTGGCAGAAAAATTAATATTGCCCGGTTTATCCGCCGTAAACCTGATAACAATTACCTGGTCTGGCGCAGAAGAAAAAACCTCCCGTTGAAAATTTACACCACCGGATGAATAAGAAACGCCGCTGGTGGCGGTTTCCAGGTCGAGCCATCTTTTATAGTTAGTAACCGAATCCTGTTTGGGAAATAAGAAATGCAAGTTGGCCAGCGACTGGTATTTCTGTTGTTCTACAGGATAGCCCATTAATTTTCTGCCAAATAAATTATGCGCTTTTAATAACTCACCGTCAAAGACCAGTTGTTGAATGGCGGGCAATGCTTTGTAGCCATCTTTCACTACGGTAGAGTAGGGGCCGCCTGACCAGTAAGTATCTTCATTGAGTTGTATAATTTCTTCATCCGTTTTACCATACACCATAGCACCCAATCTTCCATTACCAACAGGCAACGCATCCTCCCATTTTGCAGCAGGTTTTTTGTACCACATCAGGGTAGCGGGTGAAAATTTTTGTTGTTCGATCTTAGCTGACATCGATAGTTCTTGTGCAAATAACAAAACGGGTAGCTGGAAAAATAAAAGGAGGATGCACCTGCACAACACCAAGTGGTTGCGGCACTTTTTTACACCTGCATTTTTATAACTGGTTGGATGGAGCGGTTTGTTCATTTGTGGCTGTTTTTTTAAACGCATCTTTAAACATGATGGCACTGGTAATTAAAATAACTATCATCACCACCGTTTTTAAATTATCCAGTGGTAATGATTTTACGAAGTAAGCAGCAATGAGCACCGCGATTGATCCGGGGATGGCCATGGCAAGCGTGGCTTTTCTATTGTAAGCACCTTTGCTGATAAATTTTGCAGAAGCAGGCGGCATCAGGAAAGCACAGGAGCCCATCATTACCGGAAACGCCACCTGAGGCGACATGCCCAACGCAAACACCAGCGCCATACAAGGCGCATACAACCCAATGCCTGCAGTCATCAAAGCACCTAACACAAAGTTCACCGCAACTGCTATCATTAATTTATACCCGCTAAGCCCAATGGCATCGCCGCCGCCCTGTATCCATTTCATTTTTCCTGCAAACATAAAAACCACGGTTACCAGCAATGCAAAACCCATAATGAGCCGGATTGATTTTACCGGCAATGTCGTAATGAAACCTGCGCCCATCAAAGCTCCCATTGTTGCGGCCGCCAACATTAACACCAACGTTACTACATCTACCTCAATAATTTGAATGAAGATAAGCGCCTGGATAACGACCGGGATAGTGTTGGTTACATTGAGTGTGCCGGGTAGCACACTGTCATCTGTTTGTTTGGTAAATTTTAAAAGGGCTGTTTGCGGCGCAAACGCACCAATGCCCAACACGTCAAAAAAGTTTACCACAAAGCCAATGGTGGCAGTGGTATAGATATTGATTTTTTCTAAAACATTTTTATGCCGGATGATATCCCGTGCCAATAGTACAATGTACCCAATGCCCAACAGTAAAAGTGCTACCCAGATTATTGTAATCATATCTTCAAAAATTGTTACACTTTTATTACAGCGATTGGTTTAACATACTTTATAAAAATGAGTGGATTGCGTTTCCAGTTTTGCTTCTATTTCTTTTGCTGCGGCGGTAATTGACAAGCCGCCTAAATTGGTGCAACGTAAGGTATGATGAATTTCATTGCCTACTTTTTGCATGGTATCAATTACTTCATCCAGCGGAATTAAGTGATTGTAATCAGACAACGCCATGTTAGCGCAGGACACTGCATTGGTTGCTGCCATTACGTTCCGGCCCAGGCAGGGCGCTTCTACCCGGTTGCCGATAGGGTCGCATATTAGCCCCAATGAATTTTGCAATGCCAGCGATGCAGCGGCCAACGATTGGTTTAATGTACCATTACACATTACTACAATGCCTGCAGCGGCCATGCCTCCGCCGCTACCCGTTTCTGCCATACAGCCACCCACTTCAGCAGCAAAAGTGGCGTGCGCCGCAATAAATACACCGATCAATCCTGCGGCCAATAAGCCTTTTATTTTTTCGTCTTCTGATAAACCAAGCGATTCTCCCATGCCAATAATAGCCCCGGGCAACGCACCGCAGGAACCCGCCGTGGGCGCTGCCACAATTACTCCCATGGGACTTTTAACCTCCATCATTGCCGACACATACATGATGATGGTGTTATTGGCATCGCCGCCAGGCAAGCGTTTTTTTTGTAACTGTTCTTTAAATTGTAAAGACTGGCTTCCTAAAATTCTGTCATGGTACTGCGTTCCCTTTAAACCCAGTTGAATGGCATTTTCCATGATGCGAAAAATAGCACGCATTTTTTCAAACACTTCTGTTTTTGTAATGCTGCCTCTTTCACTTTCGTAGTCCACTGCCAGTTCCCAAAGGGAAAGATTTTTATCCTGGTTGTATTGCAACATTTCTGCGCAGGTAATAAATGGCACCGTACCATTCTTTCTTGCCATGATGGGTAACACGGGTGACAGCTTTTTAATGCGGTGAACTTCAGTAAATGCCAGCAGCTCGTTGCACAAAGTATCCGGTAAAAATTGCTGTGCTTTTATTTCAATAAATGAATGTTCTCCGGGGTGCCATTCGATGCTATCGAAATCAACGACCTCCTTTAAAAAGGCGGTAACGTTTGCAGGTGTATCACAGTAAATCAATGTTTCAAAATAATCACCCGCCATAGAAACGGCCGCACCGTCTATCGAGATCACTTCAATCATTCCACCGCCGGTAGAAATAGCGACCATTCTCCGGCACTCTTCTTTTGAACTTAATGTAAGCTGGTAAGTGTTGGGGTGATTACTGGCAGTTAACGGGGTGATTTCTATTTCGATTTTTATGCCTGCCTGGTCGATGTGTTCAGCCGAAGCTGGTAGTCTTTCATCATAGGCCTCCCAGCCTAAAAATCCTCCAAATAATCCCATGTCTGACCCCTGGCTGGTATGTGTGGTTGCCAAAGAACCATGTGGGTCAAACTCAATTAAAATATGGCTGATTTGCCCGTCCATTAAATCACGGCACAACCTGCCAATGCGTAAAGAAGCTGCACAATGAGAACTGGATGGCCCCCGCATTACGGGGCCAATCACATCGTTAAATATACTGGGATAGTTACTCATATAATATTTCAATTTAAGTCTCCATAAATCTACAGGTTATTTTTAATTTGGGCAAAGTATAGATTCAAGCTCATGCAATGTTCCATGTAGGTTGCAACACCTCGTTGAGAAATCTTTCCGGGAAGCATGCCAAATGCAAGCTGTTTGTGTCTAGGCAGATAACAGGGCAAATATAGCAGGGTAGTGTTGACTGTTCTGATTGCTAACGGACTGGAATGCAATTGAAGAATTGACTTTCAATATCACGTTTTTTGTTTTACTTGCGTATAATAACATCAATACAGGTGTTCTACTTTATTTAAGAGCGACTCAGCACAAGTAACACATGACGGATTTTTCAGTAATTAGTTCAACCCTTTTACCCGCAGATATTGGAACATTTGTTAGGGAGAAATATTCATTGTCACCAGGCACAACTTGCAAACTTTTAAAAACAGGCATTAATCATACTTATCGTATTGATAGCGGAGACGAAACTTTCATCTTTAGGATTTATAGTTACAACTGGCGCACAAAGGAGGAAATAACGGAAGAACTTACTTTATTGCAACTGCTCAAGCAAAATGACATTGCTGTTTCATACCCCATTGCAGACAACTCGAAGAATTTTATTCAAGCTATAAAAGCACCGGAAGGGCTGCGTTTTGCCGTTTTGTTTTCTTTTGCTGAAGGACATAAAATCCTTCATTATGGAAAAGAAATTCATTTTAAAGCCGGCAAATTGATGGCTCAAATTCACCGTGTAACAACAAACTTAGAGCAAAAGAGAACTAACTATACGCCAGACATTTTAATCAATAAATCGCTTGAAAACATTAAAGCATTTCTTTCTGAAGAGACGGAAGAAATGCAATTTTTGATAAGTATTCAACCGTTATTGGAAAGAGAGCTGTTAAATCTCAACCATCCTAGTGTACGAAAAGGAATTGTGCATTTAGATATTTGGTTTGATAATTTAAATATATCTGATAATAATACAATCACTCTTTTTGATTTTGACTTTTGCGGCAACGGCTGGCTTTGCCTGGATATCGCTTACTATATTTTGCAATTGCATAGCACTGAAAAAGATGAAACGGAAAGAGCCGAAAAAATGGAATCTTTTTATGAGGGTTACCAAACGATAGAAAAAATTAGCGATGAGGAGAAGCGAATCATTCCTACTTTAGGTGTTTGCCTGTATTATTTTTATTTAGGTGTTCAATGTAGCCGGTTTCACAACTGGTCAAACACCTTTTTGAACGAGGTTTATTTAAAGCGATTTATTACTGTTTTGATAAAAGGTTATTATGAAAAAAGCGTACTGAAATAAAAATGCTGCATAACTGTGCATGGTATTGAGTTGGCGGACTAAGCATACATTGCTGAATCAAACCTTTTGAACTTTAGTAATTTTGTTGAACAACCTTTTAATTCCGCTACAACCATAATTTGAACGGGATGTACAACTTTAGACAACGAACTTTGATACAATTATGACCAACGAGCAGACTGCAATACGAACGACTTATTTTAGCATAGTTGGAAATACTGCTTTGGCAATTATAAAAGGACTTGCTGGTTTCTTTGGCAATTCTTATGCACTGATTGCAGATGCAATAGAATCAACGACAGACATTTTTGCCTCCCTGTTAGTTTTATTTGGAATTAAATATGCCAACAGACCGGCAGACAAAAATCATCCATATGGACACGGACGTGCGGAGCCATTAGTTACTTTTTTGGTAGTTGGATTTTTAATTACTTCAGCCACGATCATTGCCTATGAAAGCATCAAAAATATTGGAACGCCGCACGAATTGCCAAAAGTCTGGACCTTGTTTGTTCTCGCTCCATTAATTATCTGGAAAGAAATTTCATTTCGTTTGGTTATGAAGAAAGCAAAACAAACCAATAGCACTTCGTTAAGAGCGGATGCGTGGCATCACAGAAGCGATGCAATTACTTCGGTTGCCGCATTTATTGGAATTTCCATTGCAGTGTATTTTGGAAAAGGCTACGAAACCGCAGATGACTGGGCGGCTTTATTTGCTTCAGGTTTTATACTTTATAACAGCTATTTAATTTTCAGACCAGCGCTGGGGGAAATTATGGACGAACATTTATATGACGACCTCGTAGAAGATATCAGAAAAGTAGCTCAGACGGTCGACGGAATTTTAGCAACTGAAAAATGTTTTATAAGGAAAGCGGGAATGCAATATCACATTGATCTGCACGCAGTGGTTGACAAAAATATTTCAGTAAAAGCGGGGCACGATCTTGCTCATAAACTCAAAGACACGCTGCGAAATGAGATACCTCAATTAGGACATGTTTTAATCCATATTGAACCCAACCAGTAGTCAATAAGCACATAACAAAAGCTTTCCCAAAGGGTAGTAGATAAACTTATAACAGGTAATTATTTTGAACCATCAATGGCTGTAATGTTACTATACTGGTTCAATGGTACCAACTACTCAACACCTTGTCGTAACAGTGCATTAAAATGCCTGCGCAGTTCGCATAAGTGAGTTGCACGCCTTGCTCAGTTTTATTATTTTACAAGAAAAGATTTTAAGAATGCAGTAGTAACAAACAACCCAAATACAATTTCAATTGCTATGACATTGTACCAGGGGGATGTAAAGAATTACAATAAATTGAAAGGATTTATATTCAATGTGAATAATAGCAACGACATTTCAAAAAAATAGAAAGTCTTTCTATCGTCATTGGTCTTCGTACGATGACTGTAGCATCCGCGGTGCAAACGGGTAAACGCGGCATCAAACATCCAGCTGGCGGCAATTCTTAACGTTGTGCTACACCGAAATACCTGAAATTTTATTTGAATGGAAATAAAAAAACAAAAAAAGTTTAAACCGAAACGCTGTAAATTTCCATTTCAAATGATCATTAAATCGATTAAAAGGTAAGCACTTACCCACCACCCATCTCATGAATTATAAAAATATTTTTTCAGCGATTCTCCTTTTTGCCAATGTACATTTTTATGCCGTTGGCCAGTCAAATGCACCAGCACCTTTTGGACCATTGCCCTCTGCCAACCAGTTGGCCTGGCAGCAAATGGAGTACTATGCTTTTGTACATTTTTCGGTGAATACCTATACCGACATGGCCTGGGGAAATGGCGATGAAGATCCCAAAACATTTAACCCGACAAAATTAGATTGCCGCCAGTGGGCACGTATTGCAAAGCAAGCCGGCATGAAAGGCATTATCATTACAGCCAAGCACCATAGCGGCTTTTGCTTATGGCCTTCAAAATATACGGAGTACTCTGTAAAAAATTGCCCCTGGAAAAATGGAAAGGGCGATATTGTTAGGGAGATGGCTGACGCCTGCAAAGAATATGGATTGAAACTGGGTATTTATTTATCACCCTGGGATAGAAACCGGGCAGACTATGGCAAACCGGAATACATCTTTTATTTCAGAAATCAACTGCGGGAATTGCTGACCAACTACGGAGATATTTTTGAGGTTTGGTTTGACGGTGCCAATGGCGGCAACGGCTATTATGGTGGCGCCAACGAAACAAGAAAAATTGATCGTACCACTTATTATGATTGGGAGAATACTTATAAACTGGTAAGGGAACTACAGCCCAAAATAGTGATCTGGAATGATGGCGGAAAAAGGGCCGACCTGCGTTGGGTGGGAACAGAAGCAGGCTATGTGGGTGAGACAAACTGGAGCCTGTTGGATTCCACCGGCGATGTGCCGGAAGACATGCTTCGCTATGGTGTGGAGAATGGCAATAAATGGGTGCCCGGTGAAGTCAACACTTCCATCAGGCCGGAATGGTTTTACCATAAAAAAGAAGATGGTAAAGTAAAGACCCTGCCACAGCTGATGGAACTTTATTATAACTCTATTGGGCGCAACGGCACGTTGCTCCTGAACTTTCCCATCATGCCCAATGGATTGATTCATCCCAAAGATGAAAAAGTAGTCTTGCAATTTGCGCAGGCGGTTAAAAAAGCATTTGCTGTAAACCTGCTTAACGGTGCTACAACAACGACATCGGATTTTCGCTATAACGATAAAAAATATGGAGCAGACAAAGCCATTGACCAGAGCAACAAAACCTATTGGGCAACAGATGATGGTGTGCAAACTGGTTCTTTAACGATGAGCTTTACAAAGCCGGTTGCGTTCAATCGGTTCCTGGTGCAGGAATATATACCATTGGGCCAGCGGGTAAAATCATTTACGGTGGAAGCATTCCTAAATGGGGCCTGGAAACAACTAGCGAAAGAAACCACCATTGGTTATAAACGCATCCTTCGCTTTCCAACGGTCACGGCTACCAAACTTCGGTTTAGTGTAACCGATGCCAAGAGTAATCCGCTTATCTCCAACATGGGTATTTTTAATGCACCGCAAATATTGGCACCGCCCAATGTAGTTCGGGAGCGTTCAGGCGATATCATCATAAAACCTGCAGACGCTGAATCACAAATTTATTACACCACAAATGGCAGTACGCCTACGCCGGCAACAGCAACAAAATACACAGGCCCGGTTAAAACGAATGATGGCAAAGTGAACGTAAAGACAATTGCTTATGATTCAAAAACCAGGCAATCAAGTTCAGTAGGCGAAGAGAAATTTGACATTGCCAGGACGACCTGGAAAATAATTGGCATCAGCGATACCAACGCCAATAACATATTGGATGGCAACCCCGGCACACAATGGTACCAGGATAGTAAAATGCAACTGCCGGCTGACATGGTAATTGACTTGGGTAAAACTGAGAACGTGAGTGGTTTTAAATACCTGCCCGATCAAAACTGGTGGGCTTCGGGCATCATCACCAAATATGCTTTTTTTATTTCGCAGGATGGTGCTGAATGGACAAAAGTGAATGAAGGTGAATTTGCCAATATTACAAACAATCCATTGTTGCAATCAAAATCATTCGCCGCCCAAAAGGCACGCTATATAAAGTTGCAGGCTTTACAAAATACGCAGGGAGATAACAGGGTAGGGTATGCGGAGTTTGAGGTAATTACGGAGTGATGGTATACATAACCAGCTGTATTTTTTTCAATTAAACCATACCGCAGCATCAATACTATTCAATAGTGTACAAAATCAACCTACATTTATTGCTACATAAATTTCAGTTACACATGAAGCGCCTTCATTTATTATTGTCTGTTTCATTCCTGTTCGTTTCAATCGTTGTGTCAGCACAGCCGGCTCAAAAACACAGGCTGATTGTGTTGTCTGATATTGAAGCCGAGGTGGATGACACGGAATCATTCGTGCGGTTATTTCTGTATGCAAACAGCATCGATATAAAGGGCCTGATCGCAACAACTTCTGTTTGGAAAAAAACAAGTGTTGCACCCGAAGCGATACAGAAATTGATTGTAGCGTATGCTAAAGTACAGCCCAACCTGTTAAAGCACCAGGCCAATTTTCCCACTGCCGCAGTACTGGCGAAACTGGTGAAAGCAGGCTTGCCAACATATGGCATGGAGGGTGTTGGAAAAGGAAAGGATTCTGAAGGGTCTGATTGGATTATAAAAGTACTGCAAGAACAGGATGACCGGCCACTGTGGGTTTCCGTTTGGGGTGGAGCCAATACACTGGCCCAGGCATTGTTTAAAATTAAAGAAACCAAATCACCCGCCGAAGCAAAAAGGTTGATGGCTAAATTAAGGGTGTACACGATCTCTGACCAGGACGATAGCGGTATCTGGATGAGAAATAATTTTCCTGATTTGTTTTACATCGTTAGTCCGGGAGATGATTATGGCAGCTCAACATGGATAGCCATTACAAGTGTTATAAAAGGAATTAACAATGACGATATCAGTAACAGCTGGTTGGCAAAAAATATCCAGCAGGGGCATGGTCCGCTGGGTGCGGCCTATCCTGATGTGGCGTATGGAATGGAAGGCGATACACCCTCGTGGTTATCACTCATTCCAAATGGATTAAATGAACCGGCGCATCCTGAATGGGGTGGCTGGGGTGGCCGGTACGAATTGTATACACCAGATTTTTCCACACTCAAAAAAGGCAGCTCCGGCGTACCGTTTGAACCGGAGACCAGGCCCATTTGGACGAACGCCATCGACAGCTTTGCGCCCTTTATACAAAAGGATCATGGACGAACAGTGGTAAAAGACACGGTAACTTTTGCCGGCAATAAGGTAACGTTGTGGCGCTGGAGAAACGAGATCCAAAATGATTTCGCCGCAAGGATGGACTGGTGTACAAAATCGTATAAAGAAGCCAATCATCCACCGGTAGTGGTGTTAAGCCATGCAGCCCGGCTCACAATAAAGTCAGGAGAAAGTTTTAGCCTGGACGCCGGTGCAAGTACGGACCCTGACGGAGACAACCTGAGTTTTTTGTGGTTTCATTATCCCGAAGCCGGTTCCTACAAAACACTGGTCACTACTTCGGCAGAAAATGCCCACGGCATATTTGCAGTGGCCCCCGAAGTGCAAAAAAAGGAAACGCTCCATTTTATTGTACAGGTTACCGATAAAGGAACGCCTGCACTATCAGGATATCAACGGGTAGTGGTAACGGTGTTGCCAAAATGATAGTTGCTGCGGCAATAATGTAAGACCTTATTACATGGTCAATACAAAACCGGTAAAGGAAATTTTGGGGCTTCAGCTGTAAACCAATGTGGGCTTTTGTCCCGGCTGTACGCTGCAAGTCCCCGGCAGGCTTCGTTGCACTTCGCCTGCCTCCGGGCTTTCCGCTACCATCCGGCAGCCAATGGGCTTTTTATCTTTATTTGGCAAGGATGAGGAAGGTAGGATGTACGGCATATTTGGATGTGTTGTAATGTGCTCTGTTATTTCGAGTAGAGTTTGGCACTGTTTGTTTTCAAATATTCCTTCATTTGCTCAAAGTTCATATTAGCCATGTCTGATGATATTTTATCCTTAATGGCTCTAAAGGTTTTAACGGTGTCAAACTCCTTTTCTTTACCTATTTTTTCATTTTTAGTCTTCATATTCTATAATTTCTTTTGGTGAACGTATTTCTAATGGTTGATAATTTGAACGAATGTTTATTGAATTATAGCCACGAATTCGGTACACATTTACGATGTGCTTGAAATTCCAACTTACTAAAATGTCTGCCTTATAAATTGTCGCTGTTGCAATGTGAAGACAATCATCAAAACTTGTTTGCCCCACAACCTTTTCGGATATAGCCTTTCACAACCGATAGCACAATACTCATAATGTAGCAACTGCTTTTCGGTATACATCTATTCTAACAAACCCTGGAAGTATTTTTTCTTCCAAAAGGGAAATGTTATAGCTAAATACCGACACCTTGAAGTCGGCTAATTGTATTTTATTCTTCTTGCCAGTTGTGTAAACCATATCAAACCCACCGATTCTTAGAACCTTGTTATTTGAACTCTGTCGAAGTAAAACAATTCTCATTTAAAAGTCTTTATTGGCATTGTAATCTTGCTAAATAGACAGTAAAGTTGAAAGGCAGCCCGATAATCTTCTCAACGATACTGTCGGGTGACTAAACGAAACGAGGACTCACAGCTAACCGATACAAAGGCTTGAAATTGATTTAAACATAATTATACCTTAAAGGGTATAATCTAGGGTAAAAAAACTAATATTATACCCTTTGAGGTATAATAACTAAAAAGTTAGGTTATAGTTTAGAGTAACAATCATAGAAACAAAAAATGGACAAATCGAATTAATCCGGTTTGTCCATTTCTATTTTTAGATAAAATCAATCAAGGATGGTGTTCTTCAATACAATTGCACCGGCGCCATTTTATTTTTTATCATCCAGCGAATTAATCCACGCTGCAATTTTCCTGGCATCGGCTGCCGGTACCTGTGGCATGGGTGCCATCGGCGTGGCATAGCCCGGCCAGTTCTGCGGTTGTGGATTTTTTATCAGCTGCAATATTTTATCTACAGAATAATTTCTTTTTGCAACATCAATAAAACCTGGCCCCACCTGCTTTTTATCGGGGTTGTGACAAGCAACGCAGGTGTACTTTACCAGCATAGGTTTTATTTGTGCGTAAGTGGCAGTGCCAGTTGCGGCTTTACCGGCTGCACTGATGGCTTTGGCAGTATTGATGGTACTTACTTCTTTCATGGTAAGCTTTGCCCCTTCGGGAATACTGTTGAGTGTATAGTATCCTGTGGGATGCACCAATGAATAGGAATTCTCTCTATCCCTGATTCCATCCAGTGTAATGGTGTGAATGTAGTACTGCCGCAGGTTACTCACTATTAACCTCACTTTCATTCCGTCGGCTGCCACCTTTACGCCTTTAACTATACATTTTTGTTTGTTTACCGGCGGACTGCCATACACCCCATGGTATTTATAAATGAAACTTTCAATGGAGTAAGAGGAAAGATCAGCCGCATATTTTTTATCCACCGGTTTGGTAAATTCTATTTCAAATCCATCCGGCATTGCTTTCACCGTTCTCATTTCAAAAGGCAACCGGTTATTCCAGGTCAATCGCTGCAACCCGTCATTGGCATCGCCTGCAGAGCCCCAGCCCCTGTTGGTTTCACCGACAAATAAAGAGCCGTCATTGGCCCATGCCAGCCTTACAATGCCTGATTGAAAACCACTTCTAAAATCCCATGCACAACCCTGCAGTACACCGTTTACGGTTTCCATAAATACACGACTTATTTTACTTTGTCCCTGGTCTCCCACCAGCAACTGTTCTTCAAACGGACCAAAAACACCTTTAGGCACTTTTACAATTTCAGAAGTGGAAATACCCAAAATACCATGCGGTAACCAAACGGCGGGCAACTGCATTTCAGGGATATTCTTTTTCATTTCAAACTCTGTTAAGAACTTTTCGTTCTCTTTATTTTCTGGTTTCACCTGTTCACCATCGGGTCCATATTCTATCCTTGGATTGATCTTGCTGAATATTTGTTGCTGCGTTAACGTCAACGGAGAATTTTTCATACCTGTCCAAACCAGGCTTGCAGGATGCCCCATGAAAGCGCCTTTTTTTACCGGCATAATACTGCCAGAAGCCACCCAGTCGCCCTGGTTATCTGTGTAAAATAATTCACCATCAATCATGCTGATACCACAGGGAGAACGCATGCCTGCGGCCCAGGGTTCCATGCGGCCATCATCAAAAATGTGTAAGGTCCAGCCCCGCCATGGAACCATGCTTTCGGGATGCCACCAGGCAGCAGGAAAGCCAAGGTTCAGCGTAACGAAAAAAGAACCATCTGGCGCCAGCTTAGGGCCAAAACTATATTCATGGTAATTGCCGGAGATGGGCCAGGCATATATCGTTTCAAATACATCGGCTTTGCCATCCATGTTGGAATCAAAGAGTCTCGTCAATTCACCCCGTTGTACCACATACAGCGACCCGTTTTTGTAAGCCACACCCAACACCTCATGCAAACCGGAGGCAAACTTTCTAAAGAAAGGTTTTGCACTGGTTGGATTTTCGACAATAAAAATATCTCCCCGGCGGGTGGTCACTGCCAAATCTCCATTCGGCAAAGTGCAAAGCCCGCCCACTTCCAGCAGTGTTCCTTCGGGGGAACGTACTTTGTTGATCTTGAAAAAATCTTCTTCTTTGGCAGCTTCCTGGCAAAGCACTGTGGCAGGCCAGCTAAGAATCATCAGCCCTGCTAAAAGTATTTGATTGAAGTGCCTGGCAGTTAAACGGGATATAAATGCTATCATAATAAATTGCTGTAGAAATTAAAAAAGAATTGAGTAACCGATGCTTTTATGAAGTGGAACAACCAGTTCCTTTGAACCATCCTGATCCCGGATCAGGGGTTTTGCAGTAGCGGCATCGTCCAGTTTTAAATAATAAGATTTGTCGTTGATAAGGTACCAACCGTCACCCATGTCTTCAACAGAATTTGCCTTTGCTAACCGCAGGTAGCTATTATCCACAGCATCCTGCAACGTGATTTGCCGGTGAATGCCCTGGCCGTTTTCTGTGACTGTGGTGGCATCGCTTACGGTAGTTCCATACAACAGGTATTTAAATGTTGGCCGGCCTTTTTCATCGAGCTCATAGCCTTTGGTTCTGAAGGCGGCGGCGATTGAATCGGTTACCCAACGGGCATTTGCATCTGTTAGTTTTGTTATACACAATGCAGGTTTACCAAAGTACTGAACGGCACCTGTTGGCCTGGAAGATCCGTCACCTCTTTCGTGCCACATGGGCGTTGCATCTAAAAAGTTGCCTCTCCATAATTGCACCATCATCCCATTGTCCATGTCATAAGTGTAATGAATTTTTTCGGGGCTGCCAACATTCACGGCATGTACCACACGGCCACCTTCGGGCAAATCCATAAAGCTTCTTAAAATAGTATTATCCGTTGCATCCACCAATACGGGATCAGCATCATCGCCGGAAGGAATGTTGGCATCGGAAATAACAAATTCCCTGACGCCTGGCCCCTTAATACTAACACCCACTGCAGGCTTTGCCCAATCATAATATTTTGAATAGCTCATTTCAAAGGGCACATCACCAGCCGCTAATTTTACCACACCGTTGCCCCTCCAATTGCTGAAGGGTATCACTGCCGCGTTGTTAATTTTTAATGTACCGGCTCCGCCAAATGTATTGATGCTAAAATTATATTCACCCGGCTCCTGCACATGTAACGTGCCGGTATATCGTATCACATATTCATTATCGGGTAATCCAGTAATGGTAGAGCTGATGATGGGAGCGGTTTTTTGCAGCAACGGTTTAAGGGTGCTGTACTTAGGCTCCGCCACATATTTGCCTTTATACACAGCGTAATTGATAGCGGTTAAAGAAGGCTTTTCTTTATTGTAATTGCTGAGTACAATATTTCTGAATGCGACTGGCCCATGATCGCCCTGTATGCGTAATGCGGCCACCGGCACTTCGTCATTTGCTATAGCGCCACGGGTAGGTCCGTTCAATTCAACATTCTCCTGAATTAAAACGCCATTCAGCGTTACACTAATCATTTTTGCATTGGCGATTTTTACACCACCCTCAAACTTCGGCGCCTGGAAACTAATTTTCATGTGTTGCCACAGGCCCGGTGCCCGGCTTACATTTTGCCTGGGTGCATGTCCGTCATATCCTTTTTTTCCTTCTGGCTTTGTATCGTCCCACCGTTCGTAAATTCCACCGTTGTCGCCTGAATAGGGATTCAATACACCCCAGCTATCCAGCAGTTGTACCTCATACCTGCCCTGCAAATAAATGCCGGAGTTGGAGCCCTTCGCCATCATATAATCCAGTTCAATATCCAGGTCCCCATGTTGTAAATTGGTAAACAAATCTTCCCGTGCAGCATCAACTGGCAGGTTCACCAATACGCCGGTTCCGGGTGAAAAAGCCAGTATGTTTTTTTGGGCAAGATCTGCTTTTACTGTGCCGGCAAGATGCCAGTTGGCACCTGCATTTTTAAAATCGTCCAGGTTGGAAAGTGCAAGCTTGCTTTGGGCCTGTACACCCTGCAGGGAGCACAAGCTTGTTGCAACACACACAAGGGTAGTACCACAAAAACTAAAACGGGGAAATGGCATAAGCAATTATTTGTTGTTTGATTGACAATTAGCGGTGGTAAAAATCAACAAAAAAAATGGTTTGAGCTGATATTTATTTGCTTTTTTAATAAGGTATTTTATCCATTTTGCTTGAGTAACTATGGCCCGGCACTGTTTAAAATGCTTTACTTGTATTGACCGCTGCAATGTTGATTGTTTTTAAACCTGCGGTTTCAACAGCAATAATAATATACCCTACACATATCTTTATACCGGCGCCTACTTTTTAACTGATACAGGTTTGCCTTTCTGCCCCATGTAAAAAGCAATCAGTACCACCGGTTCAGTAGCTTCATTGATGCCCGTGTGCCAGGCATTGATCGAGTCGGAAACTGCTGCATTTTTTTCTAACCTTATTTTTTTGCCTCCTTGCTGCTGCACGGTCAGCACGCCTTCCACCACGTATGCAAATACCGGCGACAAATGCTTGTGCCAGCCGGTCGATTTACCTGGTGGTATTGTTACTTTCTGGATGGTAACTTCTTCATTGCTGATGCCAGGATAGTGTATGTGCTGGCCTGTTTCGGTAGTATCTGTCTTTAATAATTTCTCCACACTAATCTCGTTGCTGTATTGTGCTTTGGTTGCTATACTGATGATAGCGGCAGATAAAACAAACAGGAAATTTTTCATTTATTTTTTTGCTAAGATACAGGTCATCCGGGTAAAGTGCATCTGCAGTAACTGGTGAAGAAAAACAATAGCAACATTTCAAAGCACGGGTTTTGACAAGCGATTATTGTGCCGTTGCATGGACCACAAAATAGTGAAATTTCATCTCCCCTGCGCAGGTGTTTAGAACCATGTTTCCGGGTTGGGGGGTAAGCTTGGCCATACTTATTTAAGGTGGTAATGCATATATTTACCTGTTGAAAGAAAGCGTACTCAACGACATGATCAACTACAAATATTCAAAAAAATGAAAAAAACATCTTTGATAGTGTTGGTTATTTCGGCAGCCTTTCTTTCTGGTTCTGTATTTAATGCTATCATTACAAAACAAAATAAACAAGCAACAAAAATGAAAAAAGTAACCGGCATTGGCGGCATTTTTTTTAAGTGTAAAGACCCTAAAAAAATGACCGCCTGGTACCAGCAACACCTTGGTTTAAACACCAACCCATATGGGGCAAGTTTTGAGTGGTATGAAGGTGCAGACAGCACAAAGAAAGCGCAAACCCAGTGGACACCGTTTGCCGAAACAACCAAATACTTTGAACCTTCAACAAAGGACTTTATGATCAATTACAGGGTTGAAAACCTGGAAGCGCTTGTGGAGGAATTAAAAAAGAATGGTGTTACCATTGTGGATGCGATTGAAACTTATGATTACGGCAAATTTGTACACATCCTTGATGCGGAAGGAAACAAAGTTGAATTGTGGGAACCCAAAGACTGAGTTCGTCGAATATTTAAAGAACAACCAGGGACTCTTAAAAACTTAATTCCGGATAATAGCGGGCAATTAAGTCTTTTTCTGTTTGCTCAAGTTCCTTCAACAGGATAGGTTTATTCCCGGGCCTCAATCCTTTTGGTTAATTCGATTGATCAGGCTCCAGTCTTTAATTGGCTTATCAGGGCTTGGATCTGCAGGTTCATGTGTAGTCAGATCATACCGGGTAAAATCTATCACGCGATCAGGTTCATCCTTATGCCAGTCTCGCAACAGGGCCAACCGAAATTCTTTGTTCATAAACCATTTCATCTCCAGGTTATTGTATGAGTCGCCTAAACCGGAACCGCGTTCAAAAAACCGGTAGTTCCATTCATTGTTATTTTTATAATGATTTCGCCATAAATTCCTCCGGTCTAATTTCACCGGGAATGGTGGATTCATGAGGTATCTTATTTGCCCACTTTTTGCTTCCGGATTTTTGTAAAAGGTAACTTCAATAAATAACCCATTGTTAGCTCGGCCGGGTTGTTATAGGGCGCTACGCCGATGACGATCTTGTCCTGTTTTACATTCAACCGGATTGTGTTATGCAGGCGGTCCCAGCAGGAAAAAATCACGGAATAATTACTGTCTGTTTCCTGTTCAACTATGGAATGGTGAATGCCGTGCATGCGGGGTGTTACAACAATTTTGTTCAGGACTTTTTCGAGTTGGAGTGGAAGTTTCCAGTTACTGTGGTGAAACTGCGTAGCGGCTTCAAAAATAATTTCATAAATCAGTACGGTTAACGGCGTGGCACCTGTAAAAAATACAAACGCTCCGCGGAAAAAAAGTGAGCCGATCATTTCACCAAAATGAAAGCGAAAGGCGGTAGTGATATCCAGGTCAGGATCTGTGTGATGCACCAAATGAAAACGCCATAGCAGTGGAATTTTATGATTGAGTACATGCCATAAATAGTTTCCATAGTCCAGCACTACGAATGTGATGCCAACCTCTATCCACGAAGGCAAATCATATAAATAATTCAAACCAATATGCAAGGTTTCGTTTTTATAAGCGATCCAAACCATAGCCGGTAAAAATAAAAAACGCAACAAGGCAAACGACGGAATAGAAGCAAGAAGATTTACCAGGATTCTTCTCCAGCGGTTTTGTATTCTTTTACGCAACTCAAATTTCGTTTCAAGTAAAAATAGCCCAACAAAAATGGCAAATAAGATGGGGGCTCCAATTGTATCAAAAATGGCATGTATCATGGTGCTGATTTTATAATTTCTTCCTGGCCTTTACGATGGTTGAATATATGCCGTAGACAATTATTAGTACAATAAAAATATAGACCCAAACCGGGATGTTTTTGCCCACGATAAGCAGGTATACATAGGCCGAAATAAAACAGCAACCCGTAAGCAGCAGCGGCAATGCATAGTTTTTTTTGAGTCGTATATTTTTAACAGTCCAACCAAGTGACATAAAAAACAAGGGAATGGCGCCTACATAAATGCCGCCAAAAATATAAGGGTTTACATTGTACTTCGCACCCAGGCTAAAAAACCATTCTTTAAATGCATCCCACAATTCCATCAGCTGAATATTTTATAAGCTTGTTGTAATAATTTTTTCACCATGGCTGTCAACATCTTTTCTTTATGCTGTACAATCAACATTTGATTTACCCTTGAAGCCACCGGGTAAGGGTACACTTTATTAAAAATAGCATTGATTGAAAGTTTATTTGCATTGGCTAAAATAAGCTCCTGGATTAGCTCGCCGGCGTTCGGTGCAATCATGCTACCACCCAATATTACCTGTTTTTTATACCAGGCGCCTTTACTGATTAATACAACCTGTTTGCCATATCGATAATTGTCAACCACGGCCCTGTCATCCATACTAAAATCCTGTTCCAGTTTTTCAAAGCGGATGTTTCTTTCCTGCAACTGCTTTTCGTTCAGTCCAAATGTTGCTACTTCAGGATCTGTAAATGTTACCCAGGACATGTAGCGATTGTCTAATTTCTTTTTAAGCGGAGAAAAGAAATTGTTGATTAAGATTCTGGCATGAAATTCCGCAGCATGAGAAAACTGAAGGTCTCCCGCAATATCACCGCAAACAAAAACATTTTTATTGGTTGTCCGCAAGTATTGATCAATTATTATTTTATTATCCTTTACGGCTATCCCTGCTTTTTGTAACTGAAGCGGCTGCAATAATAATTCCCTTCCGGTGGCAACAAAAACCGCGTCAAAATGGATGGCTTGTACAGTACCACTGATTCTTATTACACCTTCGCTGGCAGAAGTAAATTCTTCAATGGTGGCGTTGAAAATAAATTCAATTCCTTCTGCCTGTAACTGAGTTAAAAGAATTGCTGTTAGCGTTGCATCATCCCGCTCTAAAATCATAGCACCTTTGTGAATGACGGTAACCTTACTACCCAGGCGGTTTAAAGCCTGGGCAATTTCAATACCTATCGGTCCACCTCCAATAACTAATAACCGGTCAGGCAAATCCTGCAGGTGAAATACCTTTTCGTTGTCATAATACTTTACTTTTTCTACGCCGGGTATTTGTAATTTTTTTGGACTGGAGCCTGTGGCTATTATGATCTTTTTTCCAGTATATTTTTCTCCGTTTACATCCACTTCGTTTTGATTTGCAAAATGAGCGTTGCCCAATACAACATCAATGCCTTGTTCTCTCAGCCACTGCGCATTTTCATGTTTGCGGATGAGTTCCTGTTTGGAATAAACATAATCAATGGCTTTTTGTATATCCACTTTTCCGTTTACCTGCAGGCCAAATGCAGCGGCTGCTTTAGCACTGTTAGCTATCTTTGCTACATGTATTAACGCTTTGCTTGGAACGCAGCCATCATTCAGGCAATCTCCACCAATAGCATTCTCCGTTTTCGCAAGCATCAGTACTTTTAACCCTGCTTTATTCATAAATAAACCAACGCTTAAACCTCCGGAGCCGGCCCCGGTTATAATGATATCATATTTCTTTTGGGTCATATTATAAAGCTGGTTTAAATCTTATTTTGCCGGATCATTTTTTGATAGGCTGCAACCAGTTTTTGTTGCGAATAGCCAAGCCGGTACATTCCGTAAATTATAAAAAAAATTCCCTGCGTTTTATAGATGCCATTCTCAATATATTTCCTGGCAGATGTTAGTACCGGCTTTTTTATAATGGTAAATCGGGCAGCTTTTTTTACCCGCTTTATTAATTGCTGGTCTTCCAGTACGATGTGCTTTTCACAAAAGCCATTCATCTTTTCAAAAAGAATTTTTGTTATAAATAAACTCTGGTCGCCAAAACGGATGGCGTCAACATCAAACCTGGTAAACCAGCAATTGGCTTTCAAAAACCAGTGCTCATAATCGAATGACAACATGAAGCATCCGGCATCATATCCCTGTTCAATTGCCATGGCGATATCAGTGCTAAAATTTTTTGGTGGAATGGTGTCAGCATGCAAAAAGTATACAATATTCTCTTTGGCAAAGGAGGCGCCATAATTCATTTGTGCAGACCTGCCTTTTATAGTGCTAACCACAACTTTTACATTTGCGTCCTTTGCAACAGCAACCGTATCATCCGTACTTCCTCCGTCAGCAACAATAATTTCCGTTATCAATTTGGCTTTATCATGTTCCCTCAATTTTTCAATAGTCAATTGAATATGCGTTGCTTCATTGTAAGTGGGTATAATTACAGTCATCATATGTCAGGCTGTTTTGTTTGAAACAGTTTTTTTTGCGGTTCACTTAAATCACTTTCTGTATCTATATCTGATAACACTGGCAGTAAATAAACTGATAGATGTTGCGACTTGCACGCTACCAACGTTTGTTGTAATACTTCGCTGGTACTCCAGTTGATATTTATGAAAAGTGAAGGGTGCAGTTGTTTCATGCCAGCAAGGTAGTAACCGCCGTCTTTTGCAGGCCCAATCACCACATCGAAATCTTTTAAATGTATAAAGGCGTCCATGATGATACCAGGTGTTATCTCCAAACAATCCGTGCCAATTATTACCACGTCCTTATTTTGTTGTGCAAAGGCATGTTCAAATGCATGCTGCATCCTTGCGCCTAAATCATCACCCGATTGTATTTGTTTTTGATACTCTTTTTCACACCAGGCATCATTTAATTCAATAGCGTCTGAGAAAAAAACGAACTTATTTACAGGCAGCTGATGAGTAACGGATTCAGTATGCTGTAACAGGTGTTTATAAACGGTCATTGCGGTATCATTGCCCACAGTGGCCGCCAGCCTCGTTTTCACCTGGCCATATACAAGGTTTTTTGCAAAAATCAGCAAGCCCTGGTTCATTGCAATGCTTTTATAGTTTCATAAAAAAGCAGTGATAATTTTTCATCTGCTTTACCTGCCACCGCTATAATCTCCGCGATATTTACCGGCTTCAAATGATCGGGATCACATTCATCTGTTACAACAGAAACAGCGGCACAGGGAAGTTGCATGTGATTGGCGGCGATAACTTCCGGCACCGTTGACATACCAACCAGGTCTGCGCCAATTACTTTAAGATAACGGTACTCCGCTTTTGTTTCCAGGTTTGGACCATTGACTGCGGCATACACACCTTTGTGTAAAGCGATATTTATGGCAGCTGCTTTTTGCAACAAAGCCTGTGATAAAACTGTGCTGTAAGGGTCACTCATATCCGGGAAACGGCTGCCCAGTTCATCTAAATTTTTTCCGGTTAATGGATTCCCATTTTGTAAGTTAATGTGGTCATCAATCAAGACTAAATCACCTTTCCTGAAGTTTAAATTGATGCCACCCGCAGCATTAGAGAGTAACAAATATTTTATACCCAGCAGCTTCATTACCCTTATTGGAAAAACACCCTGTTGCATTGAATACCCTTCATACGCATGAAAGCGGCCTTGCATAACCAACACTTTTTTATCTGCAATATTTCCGTAGATAAGGTTGCCTTTATGAAATTCCACAGTAGATACCGGAAAGTTGGGTATGTCTGAATAGGGAATTGTATGAATAACTTCGATATGATTTACCAGGTGATGCAAGCCCGTTCCCAATACAATGCCGACATCCGCTTCACTGATTCCTTTTGATTTTAAATAGTCTTTTGCTTCGTTCAATTGCTCCATCATAGCAGTTATATTTATTGTATTTTTTGTGTTAAAGATAATAGCATCAGGCAACCGCACCACCGCAACTACTGCCAGCACCCGCCGTGCAACCATAACAATGCTGACCAACAATAATATGTCTGTTTTGAAGTATGCCGGTGTTAAACTGTGCGATATGACGGGAACCGCCTGCCAGTTTTAAATCAAGCATCTGGTTAAAATCGCAATCATACAGGTAGCCATCCCAACCAATTGAAATGGTATTTCTGCACATTACATTTGCTGCTGCAACCGGGTTGTAAGCCAATAGCAGTTTCTCCATGTATTTTTCATAATTGCCGGTCTGCAACAGGTAATCCAGGAAACGGCTGATAGGCAAGTTGGTAATAGCAAACAAATTATTAAATGCAATACCATATTGTTCTGCTAATGCCGTCTTGTATTCCTTTTCCAAGGCAGCTTGCGAAGGTGGCAAAAATGCACCTGCCGGGTTATAAACCAAATTCAACATTAGCCCCGTTTCTTGCCGGCCATAGCCAACAGCATTGAGCCATTGCAATGCTTTAATACTATCACTAAAAACACCGTTACCACGTTGCCTGTCTGTTCTATCCTGGGTGTAAAAGGGGAGCGAGGACACTACTTCAACCTGGTGTTGTTTATAAAAATCCGGCAGGTCATTGTATTTTGTATTCGCTACAATTATGGTAAGGTTACAACGTACAATTACATGCCTGTCCAGCTTTTTTATTGCTTCAACAAACCACCTGAATTGTGGATTCATTTCCGGTGCGCCACCTGTAATATCAACCGTTTTTAAAGAGGGGTTATTCTTCAATGCGTCCAGGCATAATTGCATTGTTTCCTTACTCATTATTTCTTTGCGGTCCGGTCCGGCATCTACATGGCAGTGTTTGCAAACCTGGTTACACATTTTGCCCACGTTTACCTGGAACACTTCAAGAGTAGTTGGTTGTAAAGGATACAGGCCACTTGTTTCCAATTGCTGTTGAAACGGTACCAGGTTAAAGTGGCCGGACTGACCATGTTCCAAAATTGATACCTGTTCGCTGGCTATTGCAAGCCTGCTATGTTCTGCTAATAATGATTTCATAATTACATGGCGATTTCTTTTACCTTATTCATCATCTGTACACCATGCACCAATGAAGCGCCTCCACGAATGGCCGCTGCCACATGCACGGCTTCCATCATCTGTGCCTCACTCCAACCTTTTTCAAAGGCATCACTGCTGTAGGCATCAATGCAATAAGGACATTGTACCCCATGGGCTACCGCCAAAGCGATCAATGATTTTTCACGGGCAGTCAATGCACTGTCTTTAAAAACTTCTCCGTACCAGGCAAAAAACTTTTCGCCCATGTTCTTTTGGAAATCTGTTATGTTTCCAAACTTTTTTAAATCATCTGGATTGTAGTAGGTGTCCATGCTGTTGTTTTTATGGTAAATTAAATTTATCTGGTGGCAATTTGAACTTTAAAAATTGAACCAACAACAATACCAACAATTATAACCTCATATTGTTAGTCTTCTTATCAATTGCATCAATCTTTAAGCATGGCACCGGTGCAGTAGCAAACCAGCATAGGGCTTACTTTAATGGCCTTTGTCGATTTGTATTGTTTGTGAAAAAAGGGGTTAGGGATGTCATCACTAACCCCAGCTATTTACATTTTCTTTGCCATTGGGCATTCTTTTGTACAAACATGGCCTGCCTGCCCGTGAGCAATCATCATGGTTTGGCCATCTTTATTAATTTCATAACCATTCATTAATTTCATGGTTGTACCATCCGGCTTTGTAACCGTGCCGTCCGGGGAAACTTTACAGCCATCTGAGCAGTTGAAGGTGGTGGTTAGCGGGGTACATTTTTTTCCTTTGCATAACATGGCCTTGTTGTCCTTCATCATTACGCCATCTTTCATTTTCATGGAAGTTTGTGCGGTTGAACTGGTGTACATTCCAAATAGGAATGCAAAAGCGAGCATTAATTTTTTCATGTAATTTTTTTTAGATTGTGAATACTACTTACTAGTACCAATTCCTTAAAAAAATCACCCATGCAATGCAACTTTTTTTTAAATTTCTTTTTTTGCTTCCCGCTCTTTTACTTTCCTGATTTGTTCAACGCATTTATGCTTTTGGTTTTGCGCATTGTGTTTGGTAGAATAACCGTAGTCTCTTTGGATTTGCCGGATCGGCTGATTTTTAAAAAACATATCGTGTATTAACCGCTTGCAGTGGTCCGAAATCTGGTGAATATAATATTGAAGTTTGTCCCAATAGCTTTTCTCCTGTTGTATTGCAAGGCTTATCTCCTCGTAAAATTGATTGTTATGAAGATCGGAGAACTCCGTTTCCCTTTTAGCGGACCTTAATTTTTTAAACCATAAATTTTTGGCGATAGCCATAATATAGGTTTTCACAGACGCTTCCAAAACAAAATCATCCTCCCTGAGTTTGGCAACCAGCACAATCATGGTATCCTGGAAAATATCTTCTGCATCGTGAATGGTACCATTGTTGGTGGTTATAAAGCGACTTACTGTTGCAAAGTAATTTTTATACAATGCGCCAAAGGCCTGGTTATTTTCGCCTTTTAAATCAATAATTATATCTGTGCCTGTTTGCATTTACAGAACTAAATTAAGGGAAATGTAATTGATACAATTCAGACCTAATAAAATGTGGCATCTATTGCGGAAATTATAAAGCCAGTGAATATGTTGTTTTGTTTCCATCAACATCTTTGCTGAAGCCAGTCTTACCCAACCTTGTTGCGTGCTGCTGAAACAGGTTGGTTTTAAAATAAATTTTACTTTAAGATAAAATGCAGTAGCCATTATTAGGATTTACTTAAACAGTGCATTATATTTATGCAGCGCCGATAAAACGACCCATATAACCCAGCAGCAGTCATTTTTTTTCATCTTCATTTATGGGACGCCACTTTTCGGTTACGCTTCAAAGGCTCTTTTATAAAGCTTATTCCGGGGCAAGAACAGGAGAGTTGAGACACCGTATCCAGCAGCGATTTTTGTTATGAGCACCACGCCAGCAATAAAAGTAAAAACAAACTATAATGGAAAAAAAACTGCAAAACAACATCGGGTATTTATTTATTGGAATATGGCTTTGTGCCCTTATTGGCTTTCACAAAACCTACACAATCAATTTTCCTGCATTTACGGGATTTCACTGGCAACAGCACTTTCACGGCATTATGTTAATGAGCTGGTTTCTGATGCTCATCATTCAACCGTTTTTGATAAAGTATAATAAGCCTGCTGTGCATCGCAAGCTGGGGCAGTTGGGGTACGTATTAGCTCCGCTGGTTTGTTATTCCATCTTTTTGGTGACTAAAATGATTTATTACCGCGAAACTATAACGCGACCTGAAGAAAGTGTGTTGGCACAACTCTCACTCGATATTCCTACGATTTTTATTTTTGGTTTATTCTTTACCCTCGCTATGGTAAACCGTAAAACGCCGGCGGTGCATATGCGTTATATGATCGCTACTTCGCTGTTAATGATTGGTCCGGGGCTTGGCCGGGCTTTAATCATTTGGGGTGGCATTCCCTTTCCGGTTTCAGTAAGCATCGTGTACTACATTTCTGAAATCATAGCCGTCCTGTTTTTGCTAAATGACGTGCGTCGGGGAAATAATTTTAAACCGTTTTTAACCATTACAATTGTTCTTATCCTTAATCATATATGCTGGGCCTTCCAACATGCGGCCTGGTGGCAATCAACAGCTAAATGGTTTGTTACACATGCTTTCTGACAGGTGATTCGTTCCTGTTTCAAGAGCTGCGTGCCACAGCAGGTGCCAATATATTATTTTTAATGAGGCGTTTCGTGTAGCCAGTTCCGTACATTGGGTAATATATAAAACCTTGTGAAATACCGGATGCTTTTTCTTTTATTTTTGCTTTGTCATTGGATGGCATTGCTCAGCAAAATATTTCTGTTGGAGATCCGGGTTGGGGAATAAGAGTGAAAAAAACATCTTTTTAAAATTCATATCAACTCAATGATTCCATCTAATGATCGCAACCGCCTAAACAGGGGTATATCGGTGGATTTAAAAAAGCCTGGCATCATGAAAGTGTTAGACTTGAGAGTGCTACATAACGATAGCCTTGCATTAAAGAACACCAGTTTTATTTGTTATTTTAATTTTAATGTTGAATTTGTTATTGCCGCCTGGCTTGCACACCCCAATTTAAAATAGCTTGCCTGTAAAAAAGTAAAGAAATATCGTTTACATTTTGCCAACGTTTCAACTTTATGTGTTGACAAGTGTTTATTTCCCGGAAGAAGGCCTGCAAAAGCCGAAGCAACAGGATTAATAATTCCACAAAAGATATGGATGTGAATCACTATGCAAATGCCATATAAAAAGAACTGTGCTGTTTATGTATGCAAATTTGTAATGCATTTTAGCGGGGTTCTGTGGTTTTTTACCGGAGCACAAACCGGAGCATTTGATATTCCATCGGCGGAAATTTTTTTATCCAGCCAGTCAGGCCCTCTTGCAAATAAATAAATATGCAAAAGAAAATATTTTTATCGGCTACCTGGCAATACCTGGCTATGCTGAATTATGAGGTAGATGCGTCCGTACTTCAACCACACTTGCCGCCCTATACCACACTTGATTTGTACAATGGTAAGGCGCTGGTAAGTGTTGTAGGCTTTTTATTCAACGATACTAAAGTGCTGGGTGTTTCATGGCCCTGGCATACCAATTTTGAAGAAGTAAATCTTCGCTTTTATGTAAGGTATTTTGATGGCAAAAATTGGAAAAGAGGTACTGTGTTTATTTCTGAAATTGTGCCAAAGACTGCTATTGCCACCGCCGCTAACCTTTTGTACAATGAACATTACAGTACCGCCAAAATGTTTCACCGCATACAGGACGAAAACAATCAATTGCTTGTAGCGTACCACTGGAAGAAAAGAAACCAGCAGTGGAATTGTATTACAGTAGAAGCGGGCACCGACTTACAGGAAATTGAAACAGGCAGTGAAGCTGAATTTATTTTGGAGCACTACTATGGCTACAACGGACTTAATAAAAATACTACCATTGAATATGCGGTGGAGCATCCCCGCTGGCAGGTATACCCGGTGACAAGTTATTTGTTACAGGCAGATATCGCCAATCTATACGGAACTCCATTTGTGCCGTTTATTGATGGCGTAATACCCCATTCTGTTTTTCTTGCCAGGGGATCTGCTGTAATTGTACGCAGGCCGTTGAAAATAAAAGCCGCGGCGGGTAGGGGTTAAAATGAAAATGTTCGATGTAACACATCCCCGTCTTAACAGGAATAAATAATATGCCTTTTATCAACTGTCACAAAGGCGGCTTTTCAATATATAAAGAGGGATACAATGGTGATTATTTGAAACGATTGTTCCTGGAATAAACGTTCGCTAACCCGGGAAAATTAATACAGTAAAAAGAAAAGATAGAACGTTGCTTTTTTAGCAGTAATAAAAATTATTCCATAGATTTATCATCTAAAACCTTCTAAATGGCAACAAAAAAAACAGCACCAAAAGCAGCTCCTAAAAAAGCAGCTCCTAAAAAAGCCGCAGCAAAAAAAGCAGCACCATTGAAAAAAGGCGCAATAAAACCGCTGATTGCAAAACCCTGAAATAACCAGGCTGCATGGCTTTTAAATGGCATTAGAATGAATTTCCGGATAATGACATTATACGGAAATTCATTTTTTTATTTTAAACCGGATCGTTTTTATTTTGATGCGGTGACCACTTCCTTCATACTTGCCCTTGGTTAATTTTTCAATCAGCAAATGCTCCAGTTTATGATGAAGCGGTATAATGCCTGCGGCGATAATCACAAATAGCAGTAACTCCAGTACGGGTACATGATGCGTAAAGTCGGCTACCAACGGATGTAAGAGCAGCGTGAGGAATTCGAACACGGAGAGCAGCGAAATTATTCCCATGAATTTGATTATTGCCGGATGAATTTTGATGCGGCTGATAAAGAGAGTAAACAAAAAAAGCAGCGGTATACAAACAGCTATTACCAGCAACTGCAATTGCTGTGACCTTGTTTCCTTTTCCCTTAATTTTTGTTCTGCGAGTTCTGCCTGCCTTAGCTGTTCGTTATTGGAAATAATGAGCGACTGGCGTGTTTTTTCCTGCCCTTCAATGGAATCTTTCAACACACCCGCCTGTTCAGCATAAGTAAAAGCTGGCTGGTACAATTGTAGTTTTTTGAAGTGGCCGCTTAAAAAATTCGCCGCATCCAGCTGCCTCGACATAAAGCGGCCCTTTTCAGCAAGGTCAAAACTCCTGGTGCCATAATAAGCGGCCGAGTCTACGTTATTTAATTTTTCATACAATTTGGCCATTCCTAAAGTTACCTCACAGAGCATTTCATTATTCAACCCATCATTCAAATATTTGAAAGCTGAATAATAATTTTGAAGTGCGGGTTCGTTATCTTCTTTTAACGCCAATACATTTGCCTCACCGAGCACCGCTACGCCCAGCGAAAATGGATCGCCGCTTTGCTGCGCAATGGTCAATGCCTTTTTAAAATACCAATATGCTGAGTCTGCCATTTTCATCCGGTACCATGCTTCTCCCGTATTAATAGTGATGCTATATTTTAAATCGCTCTTAGCCTGTCCGCCTGCGGCTTCAACGGTAGAGTCTGCTCTATGGAGGTACCCCAGTGCGTTTTGATACTCGCCCAGTAAGATATACATTAAACCAATATTGCTTAATGCGCTGGCATAATTG
This sequence comes from Chitinophagales bacterium, assembly GCA_038210625.1. Taxonomy (GTDB): domain Bacteria; phylum Bacteroidota; class Bacteroidia; order Chitinophagales; family Chitinophagaceae; genus Ferruginibacter. The sequence goes on from JBBQWL010000008.1 coordinate 38,651, forward strand.
CGGGGGCTGTTTCTTTTCTCTTCCAGCTTTAGTTTGAGCATATAATTATTCAACGCATTGGGATAATTGCCCAACAGGTATTGCGAAGTTGCCAGCATGGCCAGTGAACGGGATTCGCCCTCAGCAAAATTAATTCTTTGCGCCAGTAATAAACCTCGTTGCGCCAGCTGTAAAGCGGTGTCGGGTTTAATAGGTTGATATTGTTCGGCAAGCTGCCACAGCAGGCTAACGCGGTTGCTGTCTGTAGTTTCTATAAGTAGCAATTTAGAAAGGCTGTCAATTTTAGGCGATTGCGCATGCCCCTTGTATGGATGTTGAAACAAGAGCAACAATAAAAAAATGCGCATAAGGAAAAAGAGATGAGGTTGCATACAATAGGTGGTTTAGGTTAGTGGCTCGCCAGCTAAACAATGGTACAAAATATATGTCAATGTTTTTAAAAAATAGTAGATTTATAAAAATCGATTGCATGATGCCTAAATCAATTCCTTCTTTTGAAGAGCAGAAAAAAAAATTCACCAACGCGATGAATAAAGTGGAGCAAGTAGTGAAAACAAAATTGATCCTGGTTATTGTAGCCAACACGATTGATCCGGAAATTGGTAAGGGATGTTCAGAAGACATCAGGTCCATCCGTCAAATGTTTCAGCAACTGAGTGAACACATGGAATTTAATTTCCTGGAACTGCTTGTTCAGGGCAAAGATTACAGCAGGCAAAATATACTCGATGCCATATCGATTTTAACGCCGGGCAATAATGACATTGTGGTATTTTATTATTCTGGTCATGGGTTCAGTTATAAAAAAGATGTTCAAAAAAGATTTCCCCAGGTAGACCTTCGGTCGCATCCTTCAAGCAATAGAATTGCTGTAATCAATGCTAATACACAAAACCTGGCAGATCTTTTTGAATTGATAAAAAGCAGGGGAGCACGCCTTAACATTGTGATTGGAGATTGCTGTAATAGCCTGATTCAATTTAAAAGAGCATTTACTGGTGGAGACGATAGCATTCGGTTGGCTAAGCGGCCGGAGATGGTTGTAAATAAAAAAATGGCGGAAAAAATGTTTTGTGATTACACCGCTTCAATATTAGTGGCCGCGGCAGACAAGGGTGAGTTTGCTGTTTCAGATCCTGAACTGGGCAGTATTTTCACCTTTAATTTCACCAATAACCTTAAACTGCTAATCAATAAATCTGTGAATGAAGACGAAGGTTTGCCCTGGAAAAAACTGCTGGAGGAAACCCGGGAAAAAACATTCCAGTTAAGTAAAACGTATGACATTGGTGGGGGCGTACCCGGAAATCAAAAAGCGATTTTTGATATTCACTCAAGGGACAATCTCTACTAATCAGGTGTGGTGTTTCTCAAGAAGCACTCTTCTGTCTTGCCTCTGTGTCTTATCGGCCCCGAAGCGGTAACAGAAAAAATTACAGCCGCTCACAGCACGCTTCCTTCTTGTCCATAGCCAGCTAATACCGGGACTAAGTAGCTCTAAAGTCCACTAATAGCATCCTGACAATCATCTGGCTACAGCTGACAATTATATATTTATGTAAAGCCATTCTTTAGCCTGGCAAATGCAACGGGCTCAAAATCGGGATCCCATTTAAGGTGTCGTCGTTCCGCAAAATGTGTTACTCAACTGCTGCAATAATAGAAGGTCGTAGCCGTTTATCATTGCGTGGTTTCTCCGGATCGTACAACATCAAACTAAAAAAAATCCTATGAAAAAAAACTATTACAAATGGCTGCCCGTGCTTGTATTATTTACGTTACTCTTATCATCGTGTAACGGCTCCCGTCAGTCTACCCACAATCATGGCGTTAGTAACCGTGGCTTCAGCGGGTATTGATAGTTGCTTTGGCTGGTGCCTTGTGTCATCGCGGCCAACCGTTCTGAAAAAATCTCAGGCACTGGAATGAAGAATGAATTTAGCGAATGAGCAATATAGTGCCGCCCTTTATTTTGGCGCCATTTTTAAAATCTATTCTATACACATAAGCACCCACAGGTTGTCTTTTGCCATTCGTTTTTCCATCCCATTGTTTAGTATTGCCCTTATCAAAAAATACCAGTTGGCCATAGCGGTTGAATATGGAGATTTCAGCCAGCGGATAATACATTAACCAGGGAATATGCCACCGGTCATTTATATTGTCGTCGTTGGGTGTAAAAGCATTCGGTATGTAAATGTCTTTATCTTCGGGTATAGGCGGAAAGTGTAAATAGATTACGGCGGAGCCCTCATCGACAAACCAGGCGCCACTTTCAGAAGTTGCGACTACCCGGGCAACATTGGTAATCGGCGCCTCCAGCTTGTTGCCAGGCACCTTTACAATAACATTAAATGCTACAATGAATGAATCGCCAGGCTCCAGGAAACCTCCCTCTGTCGCATTGGCATTAAATCCCATTCTGAAAGTAACCGCGTTTGCTGAGGGGTTATATTCGGCTACATCATCACCCGACCTGTCTGTTTTTGAACCCGGTACTGCACCCGGCCCATAAATTACCATTAACGAATTGCGTTGATAGGTTACGCCGGCAGGTAAGGTATCTGTAACCAAAACAGCAGTCGCTTTTCCATAACCGATATTAACGCCTTTCAACCGATAAGTTAATACTTCCCCGGGTTCGGCAGTGCCATTGTTATTGGCGTCGGTCACCGTCTTCACGATAGTGAGGGAAGGATCTTTCATTTTAATTACCAGGGTAATTACGCCACAAAAATACTGGTCTTCAGTGGTGCCCAACTGAAGGTTAACACTTGTTGCATTGGGTAAAATGCCATAGCCGGTGCCAACATAAAACTGGTCGATATCAATCCCCATCTGGTCTGTGTAATTGGGATTTTTGGTAGTTACATGTGTACCATTATCAGAAATAGTTCCATTCCATACATTATTGACCGGGTTGATGGCATTGCTGAAATTATTTCCATTGATGCCGAGCAAATCCCCATTGTATTTAGCATCGCCTTCCCACGTAATGATACCTAATTTGGCATCTTTGGAAGTAAGCGCTCCTGCCGGCACATTCAACCCGGTTAAGGTAATGTTGGTTACCGTAAAAGCGCTGTGTTCATAAATTTGCTGAAAACCATCATACACACGTACGCTGCTATAAGGAACACCTGCATTTTCATACACCACCACAATGCTCCATGCGCCGTAGTTTCCAAAATCACCGCCAAGGCCTTTTGAAAACGCCGCATTGCCTACTGTATAGGTGCCGGTGCCATTTTGTTGTACCAGTGCGGTGATATCAGTAAACGCCTGGTAAAAACAAAACTCACTATTCTGTCCAGGATTGGAAACATCCTTGTCTACCTGCGACGCAGCGAACTGCTGGTATGCTCCGGACAAACCCTTTTTTATTTTGATGGTTTGGTTTTCAGGAAGCGTGATATCAAAGTCCGATTTTACAACCCTGCCACCCCAATATAAGCGGGCGAATTTGATGTTGTTGGTTCCGGCAGGTAAAATCAAATCGGCTGAGGAAGAATTTCTTGTGCCTGCCCCATCACCGGTATCGCCATCAACATCAACAAACTGCATATTGGCCGTTCCAAAAGCACCATTGTCGTAAGCGCTGTTGCCGTCGGCACTATTGCCGTTCATAGCTTGTACATTCACGGTGCCATCAGCTTTAAGCAAATGCATTAATGTATTTCCAAAAATACTCAAGCCGCCTTTTAAATTATCTGAAAAAGCAATTCCATAATCGCGATGTTGTGCGTTGCTATTAAAAGAACATGGGATAGTAAAAGTCAGCAATATAAATACTGCTATACATGGGGTATGTAGGAGGTGAAACGTAATTTTTTTCATGACTAAAGAAAGAGTTGCTTCGGCGCACATCATCAAAGCAAGTGGCTTTCTGGTTTTCACTGTTTGTTAAACAAAATAAAGGTACAATTATCTTTTTTAATATGTCGCCGGCTTAATATTGATTGTTATTTACCAACATTCTTTTTATACAACGAACAAACGAGCCAATATAATATTTGAGAAAAAAATCATTCGCAAATTTTTTTTTGACACTGCCGTTCAGTGTCTCCTACGCAGAGTCCTGTAGTAATATCATCAAAAATCCAAATTGATAAAATAAAAACAGTACTTAATCAATACCTTCGCTTTCATTTTTTATTTTGATGTCGAATTTTTTATATGCCCTTAAGGGCCAATTTACTGTTCTCAATTTGCTGATACTGTTGCTGGTACTTGCGTTCATTTTCAACAGGTATAAAAAAAGAAAAACAGCCATCGTTTTTATAAGTGGCGCTGCCTTGTTATTTCTAATTTGTTCTACTGCTTATTTGCCCAATTACCTTGCTGGAAAGTTAGAAAGTAAGTACCTGCCTTACACTCCTTCAAATAATTTTAACGATTCAGAAAAAGTATTGATTCACGTGTTGGGAAGTGGATATGTATTGGACAAACGGTTGCCCCCCAATGCGCAAATTGGATGGTGTGCATTGGGCCGCCTGGCTGAGGCCATACGGGTGCATAGAATGATAAAAAACAGCACCATTATTTGCTCCGGTTATTCTTCGCTTGGTTTGGAAACCCAGGCACAGGTAACTAAACGGGCCGCCATTGCGTTAGGTGTTAATGCCGGTGAGGTAGAAACCCTTAATTTGCCCAGCACAACCCAGGAAGAAGCCAAAGAGTTATCTGCCCATTACAGTAAAAAATCTCATTTAATTGTTGTTACCGATGCCATTCATATGCCAAGGGCCATAAAGTTATTTACAGCACAGGGATTTAAGCCTATCGCGGCCCCTACGAATTATAAAATAACTGAAGGACCCATTCAAGACGACATAAAATGGTTCCCTTCTTTCGAACGCATCGGGTTAATGAACTATGTAATTCATGAGTACCTGGGTAATTTAAAAGCGACGCTTCAGAATTAGACAGTCTTCCCGCTGCCTGCCTTTCCTCAGAAAGATTTGATAACACCAGCTGCAAGATGGTATGCCTGCTGCCAACACCTGGTTTTAATCATGGCTTTATAAAACCGGTATATGGGAAGTTTAAGGACTCATTATTTGGACGACTGAACAGGGCTGTAAATAGCTTACAGGTTGGACTTTATTGCAAAGGTTGAACCCATTCATCATTAAAATACCTTAACCCAGGTAACCCTAAACAACATTGCGTGGATAGGTGTTTATTGGATATATTTGTATTCATCTATCATCAATAATATTGTCTCCATGATCAATAAAAATAATGCCTTCGTTTTTGCAAGCAGTTTATTTGCAACGCTCTTTATAATTTGCCTTTCAACCAATAGTTTTTCGCAAACTACTGGTACTACTATTACATTAGGTGGTAAAGCCATCCACACGGTGGGTAAGCTTCCTGCAGTAGGCACGTCAGTAAAAGATTTTACTTTGACCGGTGTTGACTTAAAAGAAAAAGCCCTGGCAGATTATAAAGGGAAATACATTATTATGAATATTTTTCCCAGTGTTAATACGGGTGTGTGTTCCAAGTCTGTTAGAAAATTTAATGAAGACGCGGCCGGTTTAAACAACACCGTGGTGCTATGCATTTCTAAAGACCTGCCCTTTGCACAAAAGCAATTTTGCGGTGCTGAAGGCATTGAACGTGTTGTAATGCTATCTGACTTCAGGACTGATTTTGGAAACGCTTACGGAGTGCAAATTGCCGATGGACCGATGAGAGGCTTATTGAGTCGTGCGGTGGTGGTAATTAACCCGGAAGGAAAGATAGTGTACGAACAGCAGGTTCCTGAAATAGGCCAGGAGCCTGCCTATGCAGCTGCGATTGCTGCAGTAAAATAGAAGCGGCCGTTATTATTCTTCCTTCCTTAACCAATCGTAAAATTTGAGCCCTTTTTCCAGGCGGTTGATTGTTTTGGTTAACCTGTCGGTTTTTGTTTCCAACCTTTTGGCGTCTTCGAGCCAGTCGATGTAATATTTTTGATTGCTGCCTGATAGCGATAGAAAAAACTGGTGTGCTTTCGGAGAGTCCATCAAGCACAACAGTATATCATCCGGAATCACAACCGGCGAGTCATCTGCAAAAAGCTTTACATGAACCTGGTCGCCTTCTTTTTTGCCAATCTGTTTGCGTAAGGCTGTCTTTAATGGAAACAACATGCAGCCATCCTTCATGGGAAGTAAATTAAACTGCTTTAACTCGTATGTATCAATATTTCCGCTTACTCTTATTAAGCCTAAACTGTTTTTTCTAGCTACCGGAATTCCTGTAATAACAAGATAGTGCCAACCTCCTTTTTCCGCTTGTTTTTTGATTAGAAAATGTTTGTTGACAAGTAATCTTTTCATTGCGATATTTAGTTGAACACAAAAAATGTATCTCTTATAAAAAATATTTAAAAGTGGCCGAAGACAACAATTGCGGAATAAAATTACTAAAGCTGAAGGAAAATGGAGGAACTTAACAAGCTTTACATTTTGTAAAACAACCCTTCAATCATTCACCCATATCCGTATCTTTAATATACTTAGATCTGGTGTTTTTTAATGCTGCCAATTTGCTGCCATCATGATAAAGAAATAAAAATTTCCTTTGCCTTGCCTTTCTTTCCTCATTGATTTATCCATGGAAGGGAAAGTCAATGATAACCGTTACACCTTCATCATCCAAAACATTTACAGTAAAAGTTCGTATGCCTGGCTAGGCAATGTCAGGATAAATGCATCATTTTATTACCGGGCATATTTGGTTGTTATGTATCAATGTTGTAACGGTCTTTTTTTAATCATACCGCCCTTCGTATCTCTTACGCTGTTCATTACTACAAAGGCATTGGGCTCTATTTTTTCTATTTCGGTATTCAGTTTATTTAGCTCCAACCGGGTAATCACCGTGTAAATAATATCTACGTCCCTGGTTTCACCGCTTTTGCCATAGCCGCGTTTGCCACTGTACACGGTAACGCCACGCCCCATTACATCAATGATCATTTGCCGTATTTCATTGCTGTGCGATGAGATGATGGTGACACCCATATACTCATCAATACCTTCTACAATAAAGTCCAGCGTTTTTGAAGCAGACAAATAAGTGATCATGGAATACAGTGCTACTTCAATCGATAAAAAATAGGCCGCTACGGAAAATATAAAAACATTGATTACAATGATAATGTCGCCGATGGTTGTTCCAAATTTGCGGCTTAGAAAAATTGCGAGTACTTCTGTACCATCAATGACAGCGCCCCCACGAACCGCAAGGCCAATACCTGCACCTAAAAAGAAGCCACCAAAAACAGCCACTAATAAATTGTCGTTGGTAATATTGGGGAATTGTACTGTTGCCAGGCAAATAGCCAGTCCCGCAATGGCCAGCGCCGTTTTTACAGCAAACTGTTTGCCCACCACATTATAGGCCAACAGTATAAATGGAATGTTTACACAAATAATTAAGATGTACAAAGGGATTTTTGTTAAAGCGGAAATCAACAACGAAATACCCGTTGCACCACCATCAATAAAATGATTGGTAAGTAGAAAGCCTTTAAAGCCGAAGGACGCAGAAAATATGCCCAGGGTTATCAACAGAAAATCTTTAAAGTGGCGCTTTACAGTAATCAGAAATTCACGGTGTTTTTTAGCAAGCCGGTAACTTGAAAAATTTTCATTTCCCAACTGTTTTTTTTTGTTTTGCCGAAGCGTTGCCTGTATAATTATTTGTGTGATGGGCGTCATTACTACTTCATTATTTATGGTTAAAAATAAAGAAACTATTTACTTGCAGTATTTACATGTGACGGTGCCCGACTGGTTTTATATCGTTTATTTTACTGCAAAAAAGGAAGACAACTATCAGCATCAACAAGTGTTTTAAAAGGGGAGAACACAGTTAACCGGATTTGCCTGATTGAAACGAAAAAAATTACCAAAAATAATGGAAAGGGAAAATGAGTGCAGTTTTCTGTAAATGGAGCAGCCAATTTTTTGAACACAGCTTATAGTGTAACAGCTGGTGCGAAAACACTTGTTCAGCTGCCTTTAAACCGGTAGCAATATCGTAATGATTATTTTTTAAAGGAGCGGTTTTACTGGTATACACAATTATGCCAGCAATTTCAGATTGGGTAGTGTGAAAAAATGAATCCGGAGCGACAGTCTTTTTATAGCCTGCTTGTTCACCGGCAACCGGTTTCATAAAAATTTCGGTACTGCCAATAGCTAATCCACTATATAAACTCACAACAAAGCAATACAGCATTAATACTACCAGTAATCCAATATTTTTTAACCCATTTTTCAAGTTGTAAAGATAGGTTTTTTACCCTGCATGCCGCGGAGCAACACTACCTAATTAATTCGTTTTAAAGTGAGTTATGGGAAAACGACAAGTGAGCATTTGCGGCTTTTGCCAGTTCCTGGTAAAAGTGGTTGAAGGAAAGAAGAACCTTTTTCGATTTTATACATTTGGAATAAATAACTTTATCCCTGTTAATTAATTTACCTTTTTGCTGCTTTAAAACAAAACAATGCAGCGTAATCTCAACACTTTTTTTATGAAAAAAATAGTATTTGCAATCATTTTTATTTTGTTTTGTTCAGCGGCATCACTTGCCCAGCAATTGAGAACACTTGATAAGAGCCCGATGGACATGGCTTACTATCCCGATAATTTTGCGCACGACAGAAAAGCCGGCGAAAAAGCTATCATCAGGGTTACCTACAGCAGGCCAGCCAAAAATGGAAGAGCAATTTTTGGACAGTTGGTGCCATTCAATGAGGTTTGGCGGGCAGGTGCCAATGAGGCAACCGAGATTAAATTATATCAGCCCATTGAGCTGGCAGGTAAAAAAGTAAATGCAGGTTCGTATGCGCTTTTTGCAATTCCCGGAGAAAAGGAATGGACTATTATTTTAAATAGTGACCTCGACTTTTGGGGTGCATATAGTTACAATGCTGCGCATGATGTGGTACGGGTAACCGCACCTGTTAGCAGCTTAACTGAAACAGTTGAAAACTTCACCATTCAATTTGAAAAAAAAGGAGCAGGCGAAGGTGTGATGAAGCTTGCCTGGGACAACACAGTGGTTACTGTACCTTTTAAATTTTGATCTCTTTTGCGAAAGCAAACAACCAAAGCAATGTCTAATTGATGTGATTGAGTATCATACTGATGACAAAGACAAGCCGTCAAATATTTCTTATAATATACCAGCACCAACTTCCTGTCAAACATCAAAGATGGCATACATTTGATAACAGTCATTTGATATCATCACATGGCAAACTGCTGGTTGTTACCGGGTAAAAAAGTGCATCAAAATTTTTTAAAATTAATCTGAATGAATTGGACAATTATAGCCGGGGGCATATACCTTGTAGTGCTTATTGCCGTATGCCTGCGTATTATTTTTGAAACACACAGTACCAACAAAACACTGGCCTATTTAATGTTCTGCTTTTTTATACCGGTTGTTGGAATACTTTTTTACCTCACTTTTGGTATCAACTACTGGCGGATAAAAAAATACAATACAAAAAAGGACCAGGCTGCGAGGCTGCTGGAACAACTTAAAAAAACCATTGCCAATTTTAATGAGAATTCTACCGGCCCGGTTGATAAAAATGCTGCTGAATATATGGAACTGGCTTCCATGCTCATCAAAGATCCCGGTAGCCCGCTCACCGGTAATAATACAATACAATTACTCATCAACGGGGAACAAAAATTTCCTGTATTGATGCAGGCCATCCGTGAAGCAAAGCATCACGTTCATGTGGAATATTACATTTACGAGTATGATGAAACAGGAACAGCGCTGGTGAACCTGCTGATTGAAAAAGCGACGCAAGGCGTACAGGTGAGGTTTATTTACGACGATTTTGGAAGCCCTACAATTAAAAAGAAAACAGAGGAACGGATGCGGAAGGCTGGGGTAGAAATACATCCTTTTCACAAAGTACATTTCTACTTTTTAGCCAACAGGATCAACTATCGCAATCACCGAAAGATTGTAGTGATAGACGGGCAAACATCTTTTGTGGGGGGCATTAATGTAAGCGACAAATATGTAAATAAAAGCGGACCCGAATTTTCGGACAAGTTATATTGGCGGGATACGCATGTACGGATTGATGGCCCCGCCGTTAATTATTTGCAATACCTTTTTATGTGCGACTGGAACTTTTGTTGCCCGCAACCATTGACGCCAACCGCTGATTATTTTATCAATTCAACAGTACCCGGCAAGGGAAGTTATGTACAGGTTGCAGCCAGTGGCCCCGACTCCAACCAGCCTGCCATCTTATTTTCAATTTTGCAGGCCATTTATCTTGCCAAGGAAGAGATATTAATTACCACGCCCTATTTTATTCCCGGAGACAGTGTGCTGGAAGCTTTAAGGGTGGCAGCTATCAGTGGCTTAACAGTAAAACTGTTGGTACCGGGCAAAGCCGATTCAAGGATTGTGAATGCAGCATCTAAAAGTAATTACAATGACTTGCTAAATGCCGGGGTTGAAATTTACCTGTACCAGAAAGGGTTTGTGCATGCTAAAACATTGGTAACAGATGGCAAACTTACTATGGCGGGCACGGCCAATATGGATCATCGTAGTTTTGAATTAAACTTTGAAGTAAATGCCGTTATGTACGACGCTACGTTAGCCAAACAAATGCGGAATGTTTTTTTTGAAGACCTGCAGGATGCGCAAAAAATAGATAAAGAAGCATGGCTAAACAGGCCATGGTACAAAACGCTTCCTGAAAGAACAGCCCGCCTGCTTTCGCCGGTTTTATAACAGCTTTCCACACCAGGGTGATTGCCCGGGGCTGCATCCAAACAGCTTAGTCTTTCACCAGGTGCTTGTCAAATCCCAGTTGTACCAACTGTTCATACGCATCCCATATTTCAGCAGGTATTTCCTGGTAAACCTGGAAGCCTTTGGCAGGGTAGAACCTGATGCGTTGCAGATCGCCCACCATAATATTAATTACCCTGTCCATGGGTATATCTGCTGTAGCGTATTCCTCAAAAGCTAGTTGTGGTGAGGTTACCAGCAGATTTTTATTGGGCCAGTGTTTTTTAAAAGTGGCGTAAGATCGCCTTTCCATGTAAGGTTTTTGTACTACGATGAAATTTTGCGGGTCAAGACCTTTTTGCTGGAGTAGCTGTTGCGTAAATAAAATGTTTTCGCCGGTATTGGTCGACTTATTTTCTACCAGGATGGCGTCTGCGGGTACGCCTTTTTCTATCGCTATTCTTGCAAATTTGTCTGCCTCGCTTTCCGTCCACATATTCTGTGTAAGGTTGCCCAGTCCACCAGACATAATAACCAACGGAGCCCATCCTTGCAGGTACAATTCTGCTGCTCTATCTGCCACTCTTAAATCATGACTACCCAACGCAAGTATACAATCTGCTTTTACCAGTTCGTGTTGCATATGGTGGTAATCCCATAGTTGACGGGCCAGTGTAATTATTTTGGGTGTGATCATATATAGTTAGTATTTAAAATCAACAAGGTGGTGTTTGATGGTCAAAGATATTAACAGTAAAAGAAATAAAATGCTTTCCGCAACTTACTGTTTTGTTAGCTGCAGATTCGTTGCATGGATTGCCATTTTGAATTTTGTAAAATGAAGAAATGTAAACGAAGTTATTAGCTGCCATTGTAGTGGCTATTCAATGCTAATGTTGGCAACTTCAATTCAAATTCAATACCGGTGTACAGATGCAAAAGATTATCTTGCGGCGGCACAGCAATTACCTGTTACAATTTAAAAAACTGTGGCGCTGTGTTTCACTTTGCAAAGCTTTGTTATGATACATTACAACGGTTAGACTATGCGCAGCAATAGTGAAATGCATTCCTGTTATTAGTAAACAGGATGCTCATTTGGACGGAACCGGGTAAACCTGCATAATAATTGCTTAAAATGAAAATAAATAATTTAAATAAAAGAATGCCCCTGTTGCTTATAGCTTTTGCATTACTATTGGCGGGATGTAATAAAACACCTGCTTCGCCTTCGGTGAATGCTTGTTTATACAACGGCGTTGACACCTGTTTGCTGAATGCAAAAGCAACAATCAGTATTCAACTGGCAGATGAAAAGCAGACGATCCACAGTTTTGGTGCATCAGATAGCTGGACTGCAAAATACATTGGTAAGTGGGCCGATGAAAGCAAAAAAAATAAAATTGCAGATTACCTGTTTAGCCTGGATACTACAGCAGATGGTTCTCCCAAAGGAATTGGATTGTCGCTCTGGCGTTTTAATATTGGCGCCGGCAGTTATGAGCAGGGCGGTACCAGCGGTATATTGGATGAATGGAGAAGAGAGGAATGTTTTTTAAATGCAGATGGTACCTACTATTGGGCGAAGCAGGAAGGCGCCCAATGGTTTTTAACAGCGGCCAAAACCAGGGGGGTAAAGTATGTTCATGGGTTTAGTGTTTCGGCACCGGTGTATTTTACAAAAGATGGGATGGCCCATGGGGCCGGAGGTGCCAGCTTTAATATTGGTGCCGGTAAAATGGCTGACTATGCCAATTTTTTAAGCAAGGTTTCTGCTCACTTTAATTTTGATTATATAAGCCCCTTTAATGAGCCACAATGGAACTGGGGTGGGGCCAATGCCAACCAGGAAGGAAGTGCCGCAACCAACACAGAAATGGCGGGTCTTGCAAAATTATTGGGGCCTGCATTGCAATCAGCCGGCGCCGGCACTAAAATTATTTTAGGCGAGGCAGCCCAGTTAAATTTTATAACAGATGCCTATGGAACCGATCGTGGCGACCAGATTTACAATTGGTTTAACAACACTTCTGCCAATTACCTTGGCAATGTAGCACAGGTGGAAAAAGTAGTAGCAGGTCATAGTTATTTTACAACCTGCCCCGATAATAATTTGATTGCCACCAGAACCGCGTTAAACAATAAAAGAAATGCAACGGATCCATCGCTGGGTATCTGGCAAACAGAGTTTGGTATTTTGGGGGACGTATGCGGCAAGTACAATGGTTATCCAAGGCATACAACAATCGATTACGGATTGTATGTTGCCAAAACAATTCATCATGATCTTAGTTTTGCTAATGTAAATTCATGGTCGTGGTGGCTGGCCATAAATCCATACGATTATAGTGACGGGTTGGTATACATCAATGATCCTTCCGGTAACATCAATGTGAGTGGTTGCAAAATGGATGGTATGGTGTTGGATTCAAAACAACTTTGGTGCATGGGTAACTATTCCAGGTTTGTTCGCCCGGGTATGAAAAGAGTTTCGGCCAGTATTGCCGGCATCGATGATGCCACCGCTGCAAGTTCATTTATGGTATCTGCTTACAAAGATGTTAGTACTAAAAAACTGGTACTGGTAATGATCAATATGAGCGACCACAGTAAAAAATTCACTATTGAAGGCTTAGGCAGTTCCATTCATATTACAGGCAACACTTTTGACGTATACACAACAACTGCTACTAAAAATTTAGCAAGGTCGGTATTGCCTGCGGATAATATCATCATCGAAGCAAAGTCTGTTACTACGCTTTCAGCAAATTATTTCTAAAACGCCCACTCAATCTAATTTTGCACGACTATTTTATTGCAGGCAATAACTACAGGAAAAGCATCACTATTGTAAGCACCACACCTGCTAAAGTAAAATACAATCCCTTTTTAAAAATGCTGGTTTTAGGCATAAACATCCAGAAAGAAGAGAGCACAAAAAATAAGAGGGAGACACCGAAAAATACATTCAGATAAAACAATGGGTCTTTAGTACTTGCTTTGTGCAGGTGGGTTAATTTCTCTATCATTTTTGGCAACGATTTGGTAGTATAACTTACCGCACCGGTAGCTGTATTGTAGGTGCCCTGCTTAAAATTTTGTACATCGCCGGTTACCGATTCTATCTTTAAATCCCTCATTCGGATGGCTTTGCCAAGTGCATCAGCAGTAAGCCCTGGTTGCAGTTGCTGCTGTACCAGTGTTTCCTGTTTCAAAAAATTGGTATCTCTAAAAATCAAGATAATACCACTAATGGCATATACTGCCATAATACCCGCCAGGAAAAAACCGAGGTAACGGTGATAGATACGCATGCTGTTGCTCAGCGTCGCTTTACTGCTCATTTGATTTTAATTTTGGCAAAGAAAAGATAACAGAAAGCACTGCACCGCCGAAATGCGGAAAATGGTTTATACAAACGGGAATTCTTCCTTTTAATAAAATTAGCAAATGGAAGAAAGTAAAGTTCAATGGTCATTTTGATTTGCGTCAGTCCCGCACATGAACTTTGCCATGACAGGTGAAGTCGGTATAAATGCACGATCGCTTTGTATCAACTAAAAAGTTAAGTCATGATGAAGATCGTGTACAGAGAGCTGAACGCGGTTTTAAAACCCAACCAATTAGAAAGGGATTACTACACCGAAAAAGAAAATGAAGTATAGGCTGGGGTGTTTACTTTCTTTAAAAAATTCATGGAATTTTATAACATTAATGCTGCTTACCTGCTGCTTTTCTAGTATCAGCTTGCTATACAAATGTTCTCCATGATCATACAAAGTAAATATGCCTGGCATGAATTTAATAGATCTTGATATTTTGTTGTAGTTTCACTTGTCATTGGTTTTAGCATCCTAGCTTAACATGTGCTCAATCTATCTTATCTTTTAAAATTTGATTATTATGAACGCAAGGCTGATTTTATTTTTGGGGTTACTCATACATTTTTGTACTGTAAATAATTGTATAGCACAAATAACAGCAGCGCCTGTAGATAAGTTTGAGATATATCGTCCAGGGCAGTTCAATTTAAGTGGTGGAACAGCTCCAACATTGCTACATGGTGCAGGAAATCTGTTGCCATTAAAAGGCCGGGAGAAGATTTTATCAGACACAACAGGGAAGGCCGTTTTGATTGCAAGCAACGGGTATGTTATGGTATACAAACTTCCGATAGATAATATGCCCTGCATTTTACCCGGTAAGTATTTTCATAGCAATATGCCAACCATGAAACAAACGTTTGGGGATTTAAGCGGGAATCTCAACATTCCAAATCCTTTTAAAAAAGAGGTTTTAATTCCTGGTAACAATTGAACCAGCGAAAATTTACAATGACTTTCTAAATCAATAACCACCTGCGATATCTCTTTTCAAGAGAATGAAAGAAGATCGTGTGCCATTAATGATTGTATACAATTTCCAATGGTCGTTGTCAACTTGTTCCAGTTGCCAGTTATATGCCGGATCGGCCAACTGCTTTTTTACGGTTCGGGAAAAAGCATTGGCAGCTCTTGCCTGCTCCCAAATTTTGATGGTGTTGAAGATTTCATATTTATCCGTACAAGCTTCCACCAGTGATTTTGACAGCGGTATTTGGTAGGTTGCACCCGTGCCAATCGCCATGGCTTCAATATGGTTATAATTTGCAACAGTAGATGAAGAATCCAATCCGAAATTAATCCCAAAACTTGCCGGAAAATAATTCGCATAGGCAACATCCCGCAGGTCCTTTCCTTCGGATGTGGTGCTTCCCCATTTTCGGGATACCAGGTCGTACATGTTAGTACCTCCGCCGACATTCCAAACACTTTGATAATGCCAGGAACCTTCGGAAAGTGTAGCACCGGTTATACGTAAATCGGGCAGGTGATAAGCGGCTGTTTTTTCAAATAGTTTCCGGTGAAACCTTTTAACCGAATAATATCCATGTCCCTGGTTAAACAGAAATTCCTGTCCATCCCAATCATGAAAATAGATGCCGTTAATCTTACTCATATCGGCATAATATGCGGCAATAGAATCCTGTAATTTCATGTTCGGAATTAAGCCATCGTATCCGTACCCAATAGTAACCTGTAATTTGTATAAGGTATCGCCTGGCTGATGAGGGACTGGTGTTGTTCCCCAGTAGCCCCGGGCAACATGTTGCAGTATATAAGGCATAGTATGCGACACTCCGGAATAATAGATCAGTTCTTTCCCTATTTTTAAAATGTTCAAACTTTTTTCATGCCCTTCCCAACTTCCAACCTCATCCAGGTAAGCCGAGTTTATTACTTTAATCAAGGTGTCAGTTGAAGAGAGGTCGTTGGCAAGTACCTTTTTAAATTGGTAGCATAAGTTATCGTTCGGCGTTGGACTAACATCTTTTATACCTCGTCTTAAAGATGTCATAATGGTATGTCTTCCGGCCCATATACCCAACCGGTTTGATGCATCTGTAAATTCTTTTTGAGATTGATTACCCGATGTAAAAGCAAGCGGCTTGTTTTGGTATAAACTGCCGTCGATATAACCATTGTTGTTTCTGTCTGCACCAAACATGGGCAAATCCTCCAACTGAATGGCTTTAAATCCCAGTTGTTGGGTGTAGGAAATAATGCTGTCATAATTATTTCCGTAACTGGCAACATCAGGTATGTAAGCAGCCGGGTCTTTTATCCATTTACCATTTACCGTTAGCCAGGGAAGCGCTTCTGATTGCACTATATTTTTAATGACCGACATTAACGCGATACTATCTGCACAGCCCCACAATGCAATCGACGACCCAATGAAATCCACACCAGGCAAAGGTTCTACTTCAATGTGATTAGGAGCATTCGTTGGCAATTGCGGAATTAGCGAGAATAAAATTGTCTTGCCTTTTGTTCTGTCGGCCGAATGATATGCAATAGAAATTTGTCCCTGCTCATTTACCTCTGCAGAATTGCCGTACAAAATTCTGTAATACGGTTCGGGGTGTGAGTAGAAGGCCACATCGCTTATGCCGTCGCCACCAATTGAAAATACCTGCCCTTCATGCAAATAAGATGGCAAAGGAAATCGCTTTTTATCTGGGCTATGAATAACGTACTGAAAGGGTGCACAATCGCCCACGTTGGATGATTTCCCTCCCGTAGTGGCATCAGTGAGCGATAAAACGCCAATGGCGTAATTGTTGGCATCACTCGTATCTCTTGCTACACCAATTACTTCACCAAAAAGATTGGTAATATTGGTGTAATAAGATCCCCACTGCACATCATCAATACCGGTGCGTTTGGTAACAGATTGTAAAGTGAATTTAAAATACTTTGCCTTTGTTTCAATTTTAATTTTAGCCACCGAACCATTGGCGTAGTGTAACGCAACCTCTGTAT
Organism: Chitinophagales bacterium; assembly: GCA_038210625.1. Classification (GTDB taxonomy): domain Bacteria; phylum Bacteroidota; class Bacteroidia; order Chitinophagales; family Chitinophagaceae; genus Ferruginibacter. The sequence continues at coordinate 55,793 of JBBQWL010000008.1, forward strand.
TGCCACCTGAAAAAGTTGCTTTTTGTGGAAGGTAATATATTTTTTTGCGGCTATTGTAAAGGCATAGCAAAGGGGATGATTTACCTGGTACACTAAATTCACGGTTGGGATTTGTGCTGATGTTTTTCATACTGGTAATAAACCCTTTGCTGTTAATGTTGATTTTAAAATAATCTGTTGCCAGGCTGGTTTGTGCATACATTTTTGTTGTTGCCAAACAGGCTGCAATAAGAAGCAGAAAAGTAATTTCTTTAAAATGAGGGGCAAGTTTTTTTTGCATAAAGTTCTTGTAATAAAGATAAGCTGGTTACTAAGCGATTGATAAATGTATACAATTGAAACCTGACTTTGTATTCATTTGTATGAAAAGGCAAATGTTTTTTATATCTTCAGGATGGCTGTTATTGTTGCAATATAATTCGCTTATTTAATTTCTATCAAAACTTATACATGAAAAAATATATACTGCTGTTGATAATTCCTGCACTGCATGCCTGCAATACTGTTACTAAGTACGATATCATTATCCGGAACGCATTAATTTATGATGGTAATGGCGGCAATCCTTATAAAGGCGACATCGCGATTAATGCAGATACCATTGCCGCCATCGGTGATTTAAGTAAAAGCAAAGCCACCGAAGAAAGAGATGCAAAAGGAATGGCGGTTGCGCCAGGCTTTAGCAATATGATGGGACATTCCGAGGAATCTTTGTTTCATGACAGTCGTGCTTTAAGCGATGTAAAGCAAGGTGTAACGATGGAAGTATTTGGTGAATCAAGTTTTGCTCCGCTGAATGCAAAAATGAAAAAACAACTGCAGGAAGGGCAGGGGGATGTTCAATACAATGTTGGCTGGAATACGCTGGGTGAATACATGAATACGCTGGAGAAAAAAGGTATTGCAGTGAATATTTCCTCCTTTGTTGGCACGGGCACTGTTAGACAATATGTAATTGGTGAAGACAATGTTGCGCCCAGCACCCAACAACTCGATAGCATGAAAATGCTGGTAGACCAGGCGATGGAACAAGGTGCGCTGGGTGTTACCAACGCCTTGATTTATCCACCGGATTTTTTTGCAAAAACTGATGAGTTGATCGCCTTATCAAAAGAAGCGGCTAAATACGGCGGGACCTACTCCAGCCACATGCGCAGCGAAGGCAACAGGCTTGTCGAGGCAGTCAACGAAATCATCACCATCTCAAAAGATGCTGATATACCGGTACATATTTATCACCTGAAGGCGGCAGGCAAAAACAACTGGAATAAAATGGATAGCGTGATAAAGATGGTGAACGGTGCAAGAGCAAACGGTTTGCACATCAGCGCCGACATGTACACTTATCTTGCGGGTGCAACAGGTTTGACTTCTTCCTTTCCGCCCACTTTGCAGGACGGTGGCTTTGGAAAATTATGGGAGCGCCTGCATGATCCCTTAATAAGAAAAAAGATGGCTGCAGCTATGAACACAAACGCGGCCGACTGGGAAAATTTGTATTATGGTTGTGGTGGAGCAGACCAGGTGTTGCTGCTTGCCTTTAAACAGGATTCACTAAAAAAATATACCGGTAAAACATTGGCTGAAGTGGCAAGACTTCAAGGCAAGTCAGTAGAAGATGCGGCGATGGATCTTATTATCAGTGACAGCACAAGAGTAGGGGTGGCTTATTTTTTAATGACAGAAGACAATGTGAAAAAGCAGGTAGCATTGCCCTGGGTAAGCTTTGGTTCTGATGAAGGTTCCTATGCACCCGAAGGTGTATTCCTGAAATCACAACCACACCCAAGAGCCTATGGCAACTTTGCAAGAGTGTTGGGTCATTATTGCCGTGATGAAAAACTGATCTCCCTGCAACAAGCTATTTACCAGCTGGCGAAACTGCCTATTGAAACACTGAAAATAAAAAAACGTGGCGAACTAAAAGTGGGCAACTATGCTGATATCATCCTCTTTGATCCGACCAAAATAAATGACCTGGCCACTTATGATAAACCCCAACAATTTGCCACCGGCATGATAGACGTTTTTGTAAATGGCCGGCTTATTTTAAAAGAAGGAGAGGCCACCAACGCCACTCCCGGAAGATTTGTAAAAGGGCCGGGATATAAAATGCAATAGCGGATTATTTTAGTAAAGGCACTGCCCCAAAAGCAGGCAGCGAAATGGATGGAGCAAATAAAGCTAAGCATATACTCGTTCAACAACATGCATTGAATTGTTTATTCTCCTGCTGTTTTTTTGAATAACAATGCATAACAGTTATATTGCTTAAAACATCGCTTATGAGAAAATACCTGGCTATAGCTGCCCTGCTGGCGTTTACTTACCTGCATCTAAACGCTCAAAAAAAATCCAACCAAACTACCAGGGATCTACCAGCAAGTTTTGATAAATACATTCAGCAGTCGATGGCTTTATGGAAAACGCCGGGGCTTTCTGTTGCGGTAGTCAAGGATGGTAAAGTAGTTTTTAAAAAGGCATATGGTGTTACAGAAGTGGGCAAACCCCAACCATTTACCAGTTCCACTTTGTCCATCTGCGCTTCCACCACCAAAGCTATGACGGCAGTTTGCATGGGTATGCTGGTAGACGAGGGCAAAATAAAATGGTCGGATAAAGTAAGTGACATATATCCCGCCTTTAAACTGCATGACAATTATGCCAACGCGGAAGTAACCATCAAGGATTTGTTTACACACAATGCTGGGCTCGGTAACGCAGACTGGTTGTGGGTTACCCACACGCCAGTGGATTCCATCATCCATAAAATGCGCCTGATGAAACCGGCTTACTCCATACGCTCTTCTTTCATTTACCAAAACCTGATGTATGTAGTAGCGGGCGAAGTGATTCATAAAGTATCCGGAAAAACATACGATGATTTTATCAGGGAACGGTTGTTTACACCACTAGGCATGTCGCATACCTATCCAAATTATAGCTTGTCTTTGCAGGAGCCATCTCATATACAACCGCACTACCTGGTGGGTGACTCCGTTGCAAAGCCCATTGTATTTGATGAACCAAAAGGTATTGATGCTGCCGGTGGGGTATGGTCAAATGCGGATGATATCAGTAAATGGTTATTGTTTATTTTAGACAGTGCAAAACTCAATGGAAAGCCCCTCCTGAAAGCTGACACCTACGCGGCATTATTTACACCAACATCTTTTTCTGACAACGAGTTTTACCCAACGGCCCGCCTTACCAAACCACACTGGACCACGTATGGGCTCGGCTGGTTCCAGGAAGACTACCAGGGTAAAATGGTTAATTTTCATACAGGCAGTTTGGATGGAGCGGTAGCTATTTGCGGCCTTATAAATGATGAGCATTTTGGCATTTATATTTTCAGTAACATGGACCATACAGAAATCAGGCATGCGCTAATGTATAAGGCAATGGATTATTGGGTTTTTAATAATGATAAAAACGATTGGAGTACTGATTTTTATAATCTTTACAAAGGGCTGCATGCCGATGGAAAAAAAGAAGAAAGCGAATTCGAGGCAAAACGTGTAATGGGCACCACACCATCGCTTGCTATAAAGTCATACGCAGGTAAATATAGCAGTGAGTTATATGGCGATGCTGAAATTGTAAACAACAACGATTCATTGTCACTGAAGTTTGCCAACAACATCCATATGCATTTAACCCATTGGCATTACAATACCTTTCTGGCCCAGGCAGATCCGCAATGGTGGTTCGGTAAATCATGGACCACTTTTACCTTCGATGATGCAGGAGAAGTAACTGCTTTCAATTTGGATGGAATGGTGTATTCTAGAAAGAAAAAATAGGCTGGCTGATGGCAATCTGTTTGTAATTAATTACAGTTTTTTTTGGGGATAAGAAACAAATAATGAGCCACATACCCTTGAAGGTTATTATTGATAGTCAGTAAGTAAACACTGGTGTAATTATCTGGCCACACCTTTGAATACATGAATGATTATTTTACCTGGTATTCGGCAACTATGCGCAAAGCGTCTTCAAATTTTTTTAGTTTTAGATTCTGGTTTACTTTTTCGAGGTGAACAAAAGCGTACTGTTGTTGCGATGAATGATTCAGTAAATTGATTTTACCTGCCCATAAAAGATCATGAAATTCCCTGAAGCCAGTAAAAATTATATTCAAATTAACCGGTTTATTGTCAGCTGTACTTAAGTTCATAAAAAAGCTGAAATAGATTATATGCATTAACTGCCGCGCCAGGAAAAACCTGGCCTGCTGATATTGCGTCACTTCTTCACCAAAATACCTTTGCAGGTAATCCTTTTCTTCTTCCTCATTTGTTACTACAAAATTCGCCATCACCGCCAACTCGATATAACGGTCATTTAAAAATGCAGCTTCCCAGTCCACCAGGCAAACCCGCTCCCCGTCGAAAAGTACATTGTCAGGTTTAAGATCATTGTGACATGAAACAAGATCCTCCTCATTGCGGGGATATACCTTAGTAATTTGTTCAAATTTTTTAAACATCTCGTTCGTAATGATTTCAGGAAGGGCTTTTGAGGCTTCCAATCTTCGGACACTGCTGTTTGCAAAATCAAGATAATTTAGCCGGAAAGGAAAACGGGGCAGCGCATGTAAATGCTTCAGCACATCAGGCATTAGTACTCTTGCCTGATTGATTGGAAAGGGTTTGATTTCAACAAAACCGGTAATTGAAATTCTGTCGCTTATGCCTGCGTACCAAACGCGTGGTGCAAGGCCGGCTTCTGCCGCCATCTTCATGCAGCCGTAATAATGTGCAGGATCGCTTAGGGCATCTGTACGGGTAATGATTCGCAACAGGTAGGGTTTCCCCTGTACGCTGATCCTGAAAATAAGTGCCGATGAAAGGCCAGCCGTTAATTCACTGATCGCTTCAAATTCACTTACTCCGAATGCTATTAGCAAAGCATCTGCTACAGCTGTTTTATTTGCTTCCGGTATCATAAAAATCAACAGAAATTTGATGAAGAATGCTCAAATATAAAAGGACTTTTATGCTTTTTGCAAGCCAAAAAAATATATTTTTTTGACTAAACATTGTTATGGACAGGTTGTTAATAAATTAACTGGTACTACCTTTTTTGCCTTTGCATAGGTGTGGGGTCACGAAAGCTGACATACTCCGAAAGCCTTAACTGTAGCTAATTTTGAGGCAATCTCACGATAGCGGCAGTGATACTTTTAAAGGCCTTTATAAAACAATCAAAATAGGTTTTAAAAACATTTTCTTTAAAAGCGATATTCAAATTTGGTTTCCAATATCACCGCAATAGATTTAATTTCATTACATGAAAAAATACTTCGTTCTTCTCTGTTTGTGTTCGGTGCTTCACCAGTTGGTATCAGCCCAATCACCAGGTGTGCTTACCATCAGAAAATATACTTCCAATAATACTGGCAAAATAATCAAAGAATTTGCTGAATTACTGTCTCTACCCAATGTGGCAGCAGATACTGCAGGTCAGCAAAAAACAGCTGCTTTTATTATGGCTATGATGAACAAACGCGGTATTCAAAAGGTACAACTTTTACCTGCTTCTACAGCTGGCGCACCGCCAGTCATCTATGGCGAAGTGATGGTGCCAGGTGCAAAGCAAACCCTTATTTTTTATGCGCATTATGATGGCCAGCCGGTTAATCCTGCTCAATGGGCAAAAGGATTAGAGCCGTTTCAGTCAGCCTTATTTTCTGGTGCGGTAGATAAAGGTGGCGCTGCTATTCCATTTCCTGCGGATGACAATTATAAAAGCGATTGGAGGATCTATGCCCGCAGCGCATCTGACGATAAGGCGGGTGTGGACGCCATTTTAAATGGGTATGACGCCCTTACCAAAACTGGTATTACGCCCGGCTGCAACCTTAAATTTTTCTTTGAGGGTGAAGAAGAAGCCGGATCACCACACCTGGATGAAATATTAAAAATGTATCGTCCATTGCTTCAGTCTGACCTGTGGATTATGTGCGACGGACCTGTACATCAGTCGGGAAAAAAGCAGATAGTATTTGGTGTTCGCGGTGATGGGCATCTTGATGTTACAGTGTATGCTTCCAGGCGGCCATTGCACAGCGGGCATTATGGAAACTGGGCACCCAACCCTGCGATGATGCTGGCAAAATTGTTAGCCTCTATGAAAGACGACAATGGCAGAGTGATGGTTAAAGGATTTTATGATGACGTAACGCCGTTAACCGCTTCTGAAAAAAAAGCGCTGGCGGAAGTGCCTTCAGTGGATGAACAAATGAAAAATGAACTGGGCATAAGCACCGTTGAAATGAATGGCTTGACATTAAGCGAATCTATCAATCAACCTTCGTTAAATATCAATGGCATGCAAAGTGGTAACGTCGGAAAAATGGCCTCCAATCAAATACCCACTTATGCAACTGCAGTAATTGATCTTAGGCTGGTGATGGGAAATGACTGGAAACGCCAGCAGCAAAAAGTAATCGATCATATCAAATTAAAAGGGTACTACGTAACTGCCAATGAGCCTACAGATGAAGAGCGAAAAAAGTATGCAAAAATTATAAAAATAATACCGGGAGAAGATGGAATGAATGCGCAACGAACATCCATGGACTTACCGATTCTGCAGAAAGTGATTGCGGCGGTTAAGGCTACTACCAAAGACCAGGTTGTATTACAGCCGACATCGGGCGGCACCCTTCCACTTTTTTTGTTCGAAAAATTATTGAATGCCCACACCGTTACTGTACCTATAGCCAATCACGATAACAACCAGCATGCCGAAAATGAAAATATCCGTCTTGGTAATTTGTTTGATGGAATAGAAACAATGGGGGCGTTGATGTTGATTCAATAATTCAATCCGGATTGGTTTATAAAAATCAACCAGCAAAGCCATTACAGCCACTTCGATAATGTTAATGATGGCGATCTTTAAACACGAACGATTAAAAAAGAATCTATGGAAGAATCTTTAAAAGAAAGTTTATGGAATCAGTTTGGTGCAAGCATTGACATGCTTGAAAATGCAATTGAATTTTGCCCTGTTGATCATTGGGACACCGGTAACAAGTTTTGGTACAATGCTTTTCACTGCCTGTTCTTTCTTGATTATTATCTTACAATGGAACCAGCCAACTTCTCACCGCCTGCACCATTTAAGCTTTCAGAGTTTGAAGATGTTTTACCATCCCGGGTATATACTAAAATGGAATTAATGGGTTATTTGCAATCGTGTCGGGAGAAGTGTCATTATTTAATTGCCGGCATCACAGAAGGAAAATTAAATGAACGATGGATAAATGTGTCCCAAACGATGAACTACAGCGTGTTGGAAATTTTGCTTTATAACATGCGCCATGTTCAGCATCATGCAGCGCAATTGAATTTACTTTTACGCCAGTCCATGAGTGATGCACCCCATTGGGTTAGCAGGGCTAAAGATGATTTATAATTAAAAAGAAGGAAACAAAACATTGCTACAAAAAATCAATAAAAAATCCGGATTCAACTCCCGGATTTTTTATGTTAAAGGACTCAGCCTGTCTTTTTATTTAACGTAGCGTCTTAGCGTCCATGCCAGCGTTTCATGCTGTTGTATCAGGCCGGTTAAAAAATCTGCTGTTCCTTTGTCTTTAAATTTATCTTCACAGTCATCAATTCCCTTGCGCAGACTTACGATAACGCCTTCATGATCTTTCAATAATTCTTTTATCATGCCTGCCTGGTCAGGATTTTTACCAGGCGTTTCTTTAATGGAAGAAAGTTGCAGAAATTCTGCCAATGTTGCCGGAACGATAAAGCCTAGTTTACTGATCCTTTCTGCAATTTGATCCATTGCTTCGTTCAATTCTTCGTAATGCTTTTCAAACAGTTTGTGCAGTTCCATAAAACTGTTGCCGCTAACGTTCCAGTGAAATTTTCTTGCTTTCATATAAAGCAAAACAGCATCTGAAAGTACTCCGGTTAAGATGTCGTTTATGCCTTTTAGATTCTTTTGAGAAATACCAATGTTTGCATTCATGATGTTTAATTTTAAGGTTTTAGTTGGGATGAGTTAAAATATATTATGCGTTATTTTTACGGCCAATTACCAGTATAGCTACACCAGCCAGCACGGCAATACCGCCTGCATAATCAGGCCACCGAAGTGTCTTTTTATCCTGCTTATTTATTTCAATGGGCCCAAGGTCTACCACTTTTTCCTGCTTCGTAAAACTTATTTTTCCAAACACAAACATGAGGATGCCTGCAACAATTAATACAATTCCTATTGCTTTCATTTTACATTATTTTATGGACGATGTTAAAATACCATGCCATATTAAAATCAAATAAAACAAGCTTCTTTTTTAAATATAGACGCAAGAAGTGGGTAAAAAAATCTACAGTTGGCATGTAGATAAGGATGGGAAAAGTGAAGACCACGGATTGAAAACAAAAGCATTCCCGGGAAATGAAGTTGGTTTTAAAAGTAGTGGGTATGGGTGTAAATCAGTTATTCAGATTAAATTGCACAACGTTTTAAATATGCCTAAACCAACCATGCAATGGCCGCTTATAAAAATATAAATCCTTTCTCCAAACGAAACAATGATACGGGTTTTGCCAGCAATAGCAATGATACCGGAGGCCGATTTATTAATAAAGATGGTAGCTACAACCTGGTAAAAGAGGGAATGCCGTTTCATAAACGATTCAGCATTTTTAACGATATGCTTAACCTGCCTTTATGGAAATTCATTGGCATCATCTTTCTCTTTTTCTTGCTGATTAATTTCTTATTTACTATTATTTATTTTATCATCGGCTACCAGCAGCTGGATGGACTGATCAGTGGCAGTAGCTGGAAAATATTCAGGGAAATGTTTTACTTCAGTACCCAAACCTTTACAACAGTAGGGTACGGTCATGTAAACCCGGTAGGGGATGCAGCCAATATGGTTGCTGCTATCGAAGCGTTGACAGGTTTCCTCTCACTTGCCATTGCCACAGGTTTGATCTATGGCCGGTTCTCCAAACCAAGGAGTTACCTTGTCTTCAGTGACCACGCACTGGTGTCACCATATAAAGAAGGCAAAGCCTTGATGTTTCGCTTTGCTGCATTTAAAGACAAACACGCATTGACCGATGTGGAGATAAAAGTAAACGCAGGTTTATTACTGGCCGAAGATGGCAAACCCGACTATAAATATTTTAGCCTAACGCTGGAACGCACCCGTGTGGAAAGCATGCCAATGAGCTGGACGGTGGTACATCCCATTGATGAAAATAGCCCACTGCATGGCTTTACGCAAGACGATATGAAGACTGCTGATTTAGAGTTGTATGTGATGCTGCGTGGTTTTGATGACGTGTTCAGCAATTATGTGCAGCAACGCACGTCTTACACATTTAACGAAATATATTTTAACCGCAAATTTGTACCTATGTACCGGGAAAGCGAGGATGGTAAAACAACCATATTAGAACTGCACAAAATAAACATCCACAATCCGGTAGACAATTAACAAGCCTGGAAAACGTGACAAGGTACACAATACAATAGCTACTTTTTATGTGCTAATTCTTTCCAGTCTTTTTCATTTACCTCCACACCAAAACGTTTCGCTGCTTTTTTTATATTTTCAAAAGCCGCTTTGCGTTCTTCATCAGTAACGCCCTTCACCTGGTCAAACCGGGCCATTGCGTTGCGCACATGGGTGGCATTATTAAGCGGTTCTTTTCTTTTTTCAGGAAATGCATAGGAACTCTCCGGAAGTTTATTTTTGGCGGCAGCATCCAATTTGCCACCATGCTTTGCGGCTGATTTTGTTGTCATGGCTTATTCGTTTTTATAAAAAAATATACGAATGCCAATACATATAGTATGCCGCAAACGGCAATATCAATCAATTTTTTTATGCACGAAACCAGGTAATTAAAAGGTGGTCAATTTTTCAAAAAGTATATGCTAAATTAGTGCCGCTAACAAGTTGGCAGGCGAAGATGCTAACAACAACCCGGCGTGCTTTTACTGTTGTATTCTATTTTTTATTTTTGATAAATGCATCCCCCCGCTGCATATGTTCAGCCAGTTGGCTGCCGCAAAAAGAATTTACGACCTATGAAAAAAATAAACCTGGTACAAATGGCTGTGTGCACTGTGCTGGTGCCGGCACGTTATTATGAATTATTTTGGGTAGAAGATTCCGGATGGCCTCACTATAAACAATTGGTTAGAGAACCTGAAATGTCTCCCCAACAACGGCAAGACTTTTTAAAGCCATACATACTACAGTACGCCAAAAAAACAAAATGATTTAGAAAGATACAAATTCAATACAGTGGATATTTTGGCTTTGTGCCGAATAAACGTACGGGGGTATCCTGGTAAAATCGCTCTTTATTTCAGAGCTTAAAAAGATGAAGATCTTAAAATCGGGGAGTACACGAATAGATGCCAGTTAAACAATTCATCCCCGGAACTAATCCGGGGATGAATTTTATGATGTATGTTTTGCAATCTATAAACTCACACTTAGCGGATCAATCTCAGTACGGTTGTAAATTTCCGCAACAGTGGTTAAATCTTTTAGTGTTTGTTTCGCATTATCGGTTGGGATGGAGGCTGAAGGAAACAATTCTTTTAGTTTATTTAATGCAGCTCTATTATCTTTCACAGCCTTCACAAAAGCATTGTAATCGAGTGGTACAGGCCTGCCATTTTCTTTTTGAAAAACATAGTTTTGTACAAAATGTTTTGTTTGATAACTGCGACTAACAGGTAGTGCAGATTCATAATGATAAAGACTTATTTTACCGAATCTCAGCCTGTTTATATAGATGCCTTTGCATATTTCACCTTTGTCTTCCGGGAAATATAAAATTTTAAAAGATTTCGCCGTTTGAATGGCTTCATACTGACCGGGGTTCATTTTTTTTCCATCGGCAATAATTGCTTTATCTTCCTGACGCACACTTTTAAATAGCGGCGATTTAAGTTCGTAGCTTATTTTTTTTGCGGCCACTACTTCCCCGTCTGTCTTAATTATAAATAATGGGTAACTGGTGTCTCTGCCTTTTTTATGTTCTTCTTTCAGCTGACTTGCCATTTGTTTGGGAGCCTTACATGATACTGCTAACAAGGTAAGAGCAATTGGTAAAATTAGTTGTTGAAACGTTTTCATTGTGTGTATCTTTTAGCGTTACAACTCAATCATACAGTATTGTGCCACTTATTATTTAGTTTGATAATCAATAAGTTACGATGTGTTTTTAAGTGCCATTTTCTAATAAGTGGACCTGTCTTCCAAATTACGGAAAATTAATGTCCATACTTTGAGGTTTGCGTATAAACATTTTACTACAAATTTGTTGGATGGCGTTAATTCTTAGGTCGTGCCGGGCCATGTAATATTTGTTGATTGGTTTTTATTGTAAACAGGTTATCGATAGCTTTACGGCACTTAAATTTTCATAATGAAATATGTATTGACATTCCTGGCTTTTATTACAACAGTACAATCACAGGCACAGTCTGATGGAAAAATGGATTTTGAAACCTATGATCCGGTTTCAACACTGGTTGTTCCGGGCCACCGGGTTACCAGGGCAAAATTCCCTTTTATTGATGTACACAATCATCAATGGGGCAATGCAATGTCGCCTGCTAATCTTCGTACACTTACAGCAGATATGGATAAGCTGAACATGCAGGTAATGGTTAACCTGAGTGGCGGCAACGGTAATGGATTGAAAAAAATGGCTGCTGATGTGAAGGCCAACTATCCTAATCGTTTCATCATTTTTGCAAACATTAATTTTGATAATGTAGGGGCACCGGATTGGACGGAGAAAGCGGTGCAACAACTGGAGGCTGACGTACAAAACGGGGCCAATGGGTTAAAAATATTTAAAGATCTTGGCTTCAATGTGAAAGATGTGAATGGTAAAAGAGTGACCGTAGATGACGCCAGGCTGGATGCTATTTGGGATAAAGCCGGTGAGCTAAAAATACCGGTCATCATTCATACGGCTGACCCGAAACCATTTTGGGATACAGAAGATGAACATAACGAACGCTGGCTGGAAATTAAAACACATCCAGGCCGCAAGCGCAGCGCTACCGATCCTGCACCCTGGGAAACCCTGATAGAAGAGCAGCACCGTATGTTTATCAAACACCCCAAAACAACTTTTATTGCGGCGCATTTTGGATGGTATGCCAACAACTTAAATAAACTCGATAGCCTGCTGACATTAATGCCGAATGTAGTTGTTGAGTTTGGTGCAGTGATCGCGGAACTCGGCAGACAACCCCGCGCCGCTAAAAAGTTTTTCCAAAAATACCAGGACCGTATTCTTTTTGGTAAAGACAGCTGGGTGCCGGAAGAATACACAACTTATTTCAGGGTGCTGGAAACAGAAGATGAATATTTTCCCTATCATAAAAAATACCATGCCTTTTGGCGCATGTATGGAATGGGGCTGGAGGATGCGATTTTAAAAAAGGTTTATTATAAAAATGCCTTGCGCATTATTCCGAACATTGATAAGTCAGGCTTTCCGGATTAATCATAATTAAGTCTTTGCAAAGGGGTAGGGCGTACACATTTATTTCTTTCCTGCACGATACCGCAAACATAATAAAAGAGTTGGTTCACTATTGCGAACCAGCTCTTTTTTGTTTATAAATGTGCGATTTAAGTAATCACTTTTCCAGTAACCCGTCTTTTTTCCAATCAGCAATAACAGCGATCGTAGGCGCGGGCAGTTTATCATGCATGGCGGGCATAAATCCTTTTTCTGTTGGGCTTTTTTGAACACGTGCCAGCATCTCATCAACGTTGTCTTTGGCTGCCAGATAATTATCCAATGATTTTTTATTGCCTTTACCTGCAATATGGCACGGAGTGCAGCTTGTCTGGATGATGGGTAGTACGTTCGTTTGGTAATTCATCGCAACGGGTGCGGCAAGTTTTTTTGAATGAGAACAAAACTGGAATAATAGTACCGCACTCAGTAGCAGTAATGTGGTGAAGATTTTTCGCATTGGTGTATATTTTAGTAATGAAAAAGTATTGACGTGTTGAAAATAGCATCTTTTATTTTATGTACAAAAAAAAGCGATGAAAAGAAGAAATTGTGCGACGAAACCGAATATCCGTCGGAGTAACGAAAAATTTAAATGAAGTATGGTTTAAACATACATGGATATCCCGGTCAACTTACATGATGTGTGTCATTTGCAGCAGTGATTAAAGACGAGGTACAGAGACATAAATATCCGGGATCTTTGTTTTAAATAATTTTTTAATTCAGCAAGCCTGCAGGCTCTTTAAACGTGATTTTTTTTGAGCCTCTAATACCACTTAACGCTGATATTTTATTGCATGAAAAATCTACACAAAGAGGAAATGGATCAGTTGGGCAGCTTATTGCTTGAGGTAGGGGTTAGCTTGTTAAGCTCCGGGGCGAGTTGCGCACGCATCCGGATTACTATGAAAAGGCTGGCTGCATCATTTAGCTACAACGCACATATTTCAATTGCTCCAAAATCAGTTTCGCTTACTTTAAATAAAGAGCCCGATACTGCCATATTTAACGGTATGCGTAGCATCGTGGCACAGGGCGTAAATTTTAAGAATATATCAGGGATAAGCAGGCTTAGCTGGGATGCTCTTGAAAAAAAATATTCCATTCAGCAGGTACAAGCAGAACTGAACAGGTTGTTAGCCCTGCCACATTATCCGCGACTGGTGATTTTGTTTTTTGTAAGCCTTGCCGGCTCAGGATTTTGTTTTTCTTTTGGAGGGAAACTGCCGGAAATGGTGATTGCTTTTGGCGCAACTTTTTGCGGTTTATTCGTCCGGCAGGAGGTTGTAAAACACAAGTTCAATCCTTTCATTTCTGTATACCTTGCCGCACTAATAGCTTCTTTATTTGCCGGTGCTTTTGTTAAGGCTGGGCTGAATATTAATTTTGAACACGCTTTCGCTACTTCAGTTTTATTTTTAATACCCGGCGTGCCGCTGATTAATTGTTTTACCGATTTAATTGATGGCAATACGCTTAATGGCATCGTTCGGGGAATCAATGCACTGATGTTTGCATTGGCCATTGCGCTGGGTCTGTTAACAACAATGTTTATTTATCATCTTAAATAGAAGCAGGAATGGATTGGATAACGATTTTGGTAAAAGCTTTTTGGTGTGGCTGGGGTGCTGTTGGTTTTGGCATTTTATTCAACGTGCCGGTAAGAACTTTAATTGCCATTTGGATATGTGGCGCACTCGGTGGATTCCTGAAATTTAACCTGTTGATGCTGGGTGCCGGTGTAGTATCTGCCTCATTTGCCGGTGCGTTATCCATCGGTATATCAAGTATTCCTACAGCTCATTTCCGACATGCTCCACTATGATATTTGCCATTCCTTCTGTTATACCGCTTATCCCGGGTGTGTTCGCATACCGTACCATGCTGGGGCTCATCAAACTAACAGGCGCTATCGGGCCCGATTACCAGCTGATCATTTCTGACACCATAAACAATGGCGCAAAAACGCTCTTTATCATTATGTCGCTTGCCATGGGTGTGGCGGTACCCATGCACCTGATGCGGAAAGAGTCCGTTAAAAATATCCGGTTAAGATAAAGTTTGCCCGTCTATTTATTGATTCTGCAGCAATACCCGTGCTATTTTTTCAAGTTTGGTATAATTATCATGCACGTAGGTAAGCCCTGCCTGGTAAAGGTTACTGATGTTTTCAGGTGTAGCAATATCCATTTCCGAACAGGCTTCTTTTAGTCCGGGTTCCAGTCGATAATAGTTATCCTGGTTGTCTTTATCCAGCGTTAGAAACATTTGCGTTAACTGGTAAGAGACGGTTTCCGAATTGCCCGACATCAGGATATCAATCACTGGTTCCAGCCATTCAATTTCACCGGCATGTTCAAAATGTTTGTAGCTGTATTTTTTCTTTACAGAACCCGTTCCCAGCGAGAGTATGATCATATCTTTTGCAGAAGGTTTGTCTGTTTTTTCAGGGTCGTTTAAAAATTTTGAGAATTCAATTTTCCTTGCCTCCGCGTAAGCGCAAAGGGCAGGGTTGTTGGCATACATGCCGCCATCTACCAAAGTAAATGACTGGCCTGAAACAGATTCAATATGCGCAGGCGGAAAATAAGTAGGCGCCGCGGATGTAGCCCTTGCAACATCTCTTACCTTAAAATTGTACAGCGCATTATCACGTGCATCGGTGCTCGTAAAAAAAATGGCGTTGCGGTCCGTAATCTCGTAAGAGGTAATAAGGCTGGGTTTTATAAAATTGTCCAGCGTTTCTTCACCAAAATAATGTTTTAATAATCCGTACAATGGCCCACCGGAATAGCGTTCATGTATAATGCCGCCGGCACTGGTGATTTTATCTATCAAAGGCCGGTCAAATATAACATGCCCTTTTTTAAGGTAGAGATCCAGCGCCTCTTGTGCCGAGTAGCGGGCCTTGCCATTTTCGCCGGGCACCAGGTACAGGCACGACAAAATACCCCCGGTACTTGTTCCAGCAATCATATCGAAATAGTCGCCGAG
The DNA here is from genome assembly GCA_038210625.1 of Chitinophagales bacterium. Classification (GTDB taxonomy): domain Bacteria; phylum Bacteroidota; class Bacteroidia; order Chitinophagales; family Chitinophagaceae; genus Ferruginibacter. Next base: position 71,338 of record JBBQWL010000008.1, read on the forward strand.
TTTGCAGGAACTATTGTTATCCATTTTTTGTAAAATCTTTTCTAATTGCATCAGGATAGTGCCTGGTATAATGCCACGGATACCACCGCCATCAATTGATAAAATTCTTATTTTTTTCATACGCAGAAAGCTGATTAAAACAATAAAATAGTTTTAATAAATATACTTTTTAAAAAATGCATTTGCAAGTATTCACGCAATTACCTGCATAAATTATACCTGCAAAAACACGCCGGCAAATCAACACCACAAACAATGAAAATAAAAATTCAATGAAACCGGTACCAGTTTTAAAGCAGCTAAATCAACCGGGAGGATTTTTTAACTGCGCTTACACGTAGCGTTTAGTCAGTGTATTTTGACGAACTTTTATATGCCATCAATATTGCTACAGTAGTAGCAAAGCAACAGGAAGACCCGGTAACAATGCTTGCAACCCATATCAGAAAAATACCAAAGAGGTCCAAACAAAATGAACCCAGGTTTTTTAAATAGCGGAAAAAAAGTCCTGATTAAATTCCATACTTCTCCAGTCTTCTATACAGAGAAGCCCTGGTCAAACCCAGTTCCCTGGCGGTTTCTGTGATGTTACCATTGAATTTTTGCAATGCTTTTTTTATCAGCAGTACCTCCATGTCTTCCAGCTGCAACGTTTCAATTACCGGCGCATCTTCATTGGCCATGCGGAAGCCTTTAAAGTCTTCGGGTTGCAGCGTATCGCTTTGAGACAATATTACTGCTCTTTCAATGGCATGCTGTAATTCCCTTACATTACCCGGCCAGTGATGTTTTTGCAATTGCTTTACCACCGTGGCATTGAGCGAGGCAACGGTGCGGTTGTATTTTTTTGCGTACACATGTACAAAATAATCCGCTAGTAATGGGATATCGTCTTTACGTTCCCGCAAGGGCGGCAACTGAATTTCGATGGTGTTGATGCGGTACAGTAAATCCTGCCTGAACTGGTGATCGTTTACCATTTTGTACACCGCTTTATTAGTAGCGCAAACCAGTCTAACATCAATGGGTTTTGATTTGTTACTTCCAACTTTGGTAATGGTTCTGTTTTGTAAAACGGTGAGCAGCTTGGCCTGCATGGGCAGGGAAATATTACCGATTTCATCTAAAAAAATAGTGCCGCCATCTGCTTCTTCCAGCTTGCCCGTGCGGTCTTCTTTGGCATCGGTAAAGGAGCCTTTTACATGGCCGAACAATTCACTTTCAAACAACGATTCAGAAATGGCGCCAAGGTCTACCGTTACAAAAGCTTTGTCTTTTCTTTTGGATTGCTGGTGAATGTTTTTTGCCACCAAATCTTTACCCGTTCCGTTTTCTCCCAATATTAAAATGTTGGCATCGGTTGCAGCTACCCGTTCAATAGTCGTTAAAATTTGCAATATCCCTTCGCTGTTACCAATAAAAGGATGTTCTGCAAAAGAGGTACTGTTTCTTTGGTTCCGGTCGCCCGTAAGTTTTGTTTTGGAGGCCCGTTTTTCCCTCGCCGCTTCCATTGCCGTTTTTAAGGTGGCTACCAGTTTATCATTATGCCAGGGTTTTAAAACAAAATCTTTTGCACCAGATTTAATGGCCCGTACAGCCATTTCAACATCTCCATAAGCGGTAAACAATACAACCGAAACAGAAGGGTCCAGGTCGAGTATTTTATCAAGCCATTCAAAGCCTTCCTTTCCGCTGCTGAGGTCACGGGTAAAATTCATATCCAGCAGTATTACATCATACCCACCGCTGTTAACCCAGTATGGAATGCGCAATGGATTTTTTTCGGTATCCACCTGTTTAAAATGCCTTTTTAATAATAGATTGGCGGCACTTAATACGCCGGCATCGTCATCTACAATTAATATTTTTCCGTCAATGGTCGTTGTCATGTTGCCTGTAATTTTTAGCCGTTGGCTTTTCTGTTCAAAAATATCAATCCGCGGTTAAAAGTATTGTAAAAATTTTCCAATCCGGCAAGTTTTTATTGCTGTTCGCTGCTGTACAACAAGGTGTCCGATAGCGGACACTTTATGGGGTATAGAAAAGCGTAATACCTACCTGCAAAGGGTTGTATGGTTTGGCACACCTATTGGCATTGGTGAAACAGAAAATAATTAACAACAGCAATGGACAAAAAAATTGAAAAGAAATTCTGGAATTCCAAACGGATTGTATGGATCAGCGGCGGTACACTGGTGGTGGCTTTACTGGTATACCAATTAATTTTTGCAGATAAAAGATCCAGTTTAAATGTAGATAAAGAAAAGCTCACCATATCAGAGGTTACGCAGGGAATTTTTGATCAGTTTATTGTGGTGAGTGGGGTAGTGAACCCAATTAAAACCTACCGCATTGATGCTATTGAAGGCGGTTATGTAAAAGAAAAAGTAATTGAAGGTGGCACTACAGTAAAAGCAGGGGATGTGATTTTAAAGCTGGAAAATAACCGTTTGCAAATGGAATTTGTACAGCAGGAAACTGAGATTAACCGGCTGATCAATGAACTGCAAAATACCAGGCTAAAACTGAAGACGGATAAGTTTGGATTGCAACGTACTATGAATGATGTGGACTTCCAGTTGTCGCAGGCTAAAGACTATAATGACCGCAATGAAAAACTCTTCAGGGATAAAGTGATCAGCGAGCAGGAATACCTGAAAACAAAAAGAGACTATGAGAAATTAAAGGCGCAGCAAAGCATTGAAGTACAGTCGCAGACTTACCAAAACGATAACAGTAAACTGCAGGTAGTGCAACTGGAAGGTACATTGCAGCATTCCCAGAAAAACCTGGAACTGATGAAGGAAAACTTAAGCAACCTGGTAGTAAAAGCCCCGGTAAGTGGTTTGTTATCTTCCATCGAAACGGAAGTAGGCAGCAGCATTACCGCCGGACAAAACATAGGGCAAATTGATGACCTTAACGGTTTTAAAATGCGTGCCGGCGTAGACGAACATTACATCAACAGAATTTTTGTTGGGTTGAAAGCGTCTATGGAATTTAACAACCAGAATTATGATCTACTGATTTCAAAAGTGTATCCGGAAGTAAAAGCCGGCACCGGCAGGTTTGAAGTGGATATGACTTTTACCGGCAAAACACCCGATGGTATCCGACGCGGACAATCTGCCTCCATTCGTATGGAGTTGGGTAAGTCTGCCAAAGCCATCATGATACCTGTAGGTGGATTCTTTTCTGAAACAGGCGGCAACTGGATATATGTGTTAGACGCTACCGGCAAACGTGCCGTAAAACGCAACATTACATTGGGGCAGCGTAACCCGGAATTTTTTGAAGTAATTGATGGATTGAAACCCGGCGAAAAAGTAATCACCAGCAGCTACGAAAATTATGGCAAAAATGAAGTATTACAATTTTAGCAGCCGGCTATTAATTTATTATAAAATGATGGTTATGAAAAAATACCTGTTATTATCCGCAATGCTTGCATTCGTATCTGTTGGAACAGCTACTGAGTGTGCCATTAAAACAAACAAATCTGCTTGCTGCGTGAAAGAGAAAAAAGCAGCTGCAGAAGACTATTACGAAAATTACAATCTTGTTTTAATTAAATATTTCTATTAACAACTATACCCTGACGGGGCCGACAAAAACCAAACAATATGATTCAAATTAAAGAACTGCAAAAACTATTTTCAACCGAAGAAGTGGAGACCACCGCCCTTAACGGCATCAACCTCGAAATTAAGGAAGGTGAATTTGTTGCCATTATGGGCCCGAGCGGTTGCGGTAAATCAACACTGCTGAATATTGTCGGCTTACTGGATAATCCATCCGGGGGCGACTACAATTTCTTTGGAACCGAAGTGGCAAAAATGACGGAACGTAAAAGAGCACAGTTGCGTAAAGGCAATATAGGCTTTGTTTTTCAGAGTTTTAACCTGATTGATGAGTTGACCGTTTTTGAAAATGTAGAACTGCCTTTGATCTACATGAACATGCCCGCCAAGGAGCGCAAAGCAAAAGTGGAAACGGTGTTGGAGCGTATGAACATCATGCACCGCCGCAATCACTTTCCGCAGCAATTAAGTGGTGGCCAGCAGCAACGTGTCGCCATTGCGAGGGCTGTTGTTGCTAAGCCGAAACTGATTTTAGCGGATGAACCTACCGGTAACCTCGATAGTAAAAACGGGGAAGAAGTGATGAAATTATTACAACAGTTGAATGAAGAAGGAACCACCATTATCATGGTAACGCATAGTCCTTATGATGCAGGATTTTCTCACCGCATTGTGAATTTGTTTGATGGGAAGGTGGTGACAGAAAATTTTCATGTGTAAGTAGAGGCGGCCCCTCCCTTCCTCCCCCAGGGGGAGGTGATTAAATGCAGTGACTTAGAATTTGAAGACTAATTTGGACTCCAGGACTTATAAATAAACTAAACACCTTTACGGCTATAGCTATGTTTAAAAATTATCTGACAATCGCCTGGCGCAATCTTAAAAAACACAAGGCGTATACTGCCATTAATTTAGTGGGATTAATCGTGGCTTTTAGCAGTAGCATACTTGTTTTTTTAGCGGCTTATTTTGACCTGTCTTTTGATGGTTTTCATGCCGGCAGTAACCATATTTTTCGTACTTATAGCAAAGTGCAAACACCCGAGGGCGTCCGCTACGGTAATTCAAGTGCCTATCCAATGGCCCTTGAATTAAAAAAAGAATTTCCGGAAGTGAAGTATGCAGCACGGCTTAAATACGGCAGCAGCGCTATACGATATAAAGGAAAGGATTATAACAAAATGATCCGCACAACTGACCCCGATTTTTTAAAGATGTTTTCCTTCCCTGTTATTAAGGGCGATGCCAATACAGCGCTGAATGAACTCAGCAATGTTGTTTTAAGCAAGTCTTTTGCAAAAAGCATTTTTGGCGTGGAAGAACCCCTGAATAAAACCATCCAGCTAAAGTTGAATAACAAGTGGACGGATTTTATTGTAACTGCCGTTATTGACGACTTTCCGGAAAACTCTTCCATTGAATATGATGGTCTTATCCGCATTGAAAATTCAGGTGATTATCTTGCCAATAAAAACGAATGGAATATGCAGAATCACAGCGTATTTATTCAATTGGCTGATAATGTAAACCAGGCGCAATTTGAAAAAAAAGCCCTGCATTTTTTATTAAATAACAATCCGCCAAGTGTGGATGATATTCAAAAGGCGCATCTTAAACCCGACGTGAACGGTAACTACGCAACGCTGTTACTAACGCCTTTAAAGGACGTTCACTTTTATGACGATAGCACCGGCGGTACAAAAAAAGGCTACGTGTACACTTTGTTTTTATTGGCATTTTTTATCATGCTGATAGCGAGTATTAATTTTATAAACCTGTCTATTGCCCGCTCTTTTACAAGGGCCAAGGAAGTGGGCGTTCGTAAATCAATTGGTGCCAACAGGGGCCAGATGTTTTTGCAAATATGGGGTGAATCGTTACTGATTTGTGCCATTTCTTTTATTATTGGTTTGCTGGTTGCTTACTTTTTGCTGCCGGGCTTCCGTTCCCTGTTTAATACAGTATTGCCTTTTTCATTTATTGCGCAACCGGTTACACTGTTGTGTATCCTGGCATGTTTTGTATTGGTGTCGTTGATATCGGGCGGTTATCCTGCCTTGGTGATGTCTGGTTTTAATACCATAGAAATTTTAAAAGGAAAACTTACTTTAAGAAAAAGGGGAGGCTTGCGCAACGGCCTTATCATTGTACAATTTTCCATTGCAGTTTTATTGATTTGCAGCACCGTGATTGTATTGCAACAATTGAATTATTTACGCAGCATGCCGCTGGGCTATAACAAACAGGAAGTGATTAGTGTGCCGGTTAGTAACACCGTAGATGCCGGCACATTTATTCAACGAATGAGAAATGAGTTTTTGATGGATCCTAACGTGGTTGCGGTTTCCGGCACAAATGTTAATATTGGCGACGGGCTGGACAACAGTGGCACCCGGCAGAGTTACGGATTTAATTACGCTGATAAAAATGTGCAAACCGATTGGCTGTATGTTGATTTCGACTATTTAAAGACGCTGGATATTCCTTTAAAAGGAGGAAGGGATTTTGATAGAAATTTTGCAACGGATTCCACCACATCGGTGCTGGTAAATGAAAGCATGGCAAAGTTAATGGGAGATAAAGATGTGGTAGGGAAATTTTTGTGGCCCGATACGTCACAACCCAAAATGCAGGTGATTGGCGTGATCGCTGATTTTCATTTGTATTCGGTGCATGAAAAGACAGACCCGCTTACCATGCAAATCGGCAAGGGGCATGCAATGAGTTACGCATTGCTGCGACTTAAACCCGGCAATATGGTCGCCATGATGGATAAGGTGAAAAAGTTTTGGAAAACCCAGTTGCCGGATAAAGAATTTATAGGTTCTTTTTTGGATGAAAATACAGAACGCTGGTTTAGAAAAGAACAACAATTATCAAAGATTTATAGCATCGCCGCAGGTATCGCCATCCTCATTTCCTGCATGGGTTTATTTGCCATTGCCTTGCTGATGATTGAACAACGCATTAAAGAAATTGGCGTTCGTAAATCCTTAGGCGCAAGTGTACAGGGCATCGTAACCATGCTTAGTAAGGACTTTATAAAACTGGTACTGGTGTCCATTCTCATCGCAACGCCCATTGCCTGGTATGCCATGCACAACTGGTTAAAAGATTTTGCGTACCACATCAGTATTCAATGGTGGGTGTTTTTACTAACTGGTTTGCTGGCCATCATCATTGCGGTGTTAACGGTGAGCTATCAAAGCATTCGTGCGGCGCTGATGAACCCGGTGAAGAGTTTGAGGAGTGAGTAGGGCAGCCCCCTAAATCCCCCAAGGGGGACTTTTGAGGCGTATACGATTTTTATTTTTATGCTGTGTAGGTAAACTTAAAGCCAGTGTTAGTAATAATTAACTTTTGCTCTTTGCTTTCAGCTTTTAGCTTTCGACATTGAGCTTATTTAAAACGGCACAACATCATGTTTAAAAATTATTTGAAAATCGCCTGGCGCAACCTGGTTCGCAATAAAAGCTACGCTGTTATAAATGTTACGGGGTTAGCTGTTGGTATTGCCGTTTGTATGATGATCTTTATCATCATACAATATCAAACAAGTTTTGATCAATTTCACACAAAACAAGATCGCATTTACCGTATGTTAACCGGGCGTCATCCTGCTGACGCAGCAACTATTTCCTACAGCAAAAGCGTTCCTTTTGCAATGCCTGAAGGATTGAAAGCAGATTTTCCTCAACTGGAACAGGTGGCTCCGGTGTACGCCAGCCACAATGATGAATTACAGGTTGTAGATATCAATGGCGCACCTGTAAAGAATTTTAAAGAGCCAGGCGGTGTTTTTTATACAACGCCTTCCTTCTTCAACATGTTTAATTTTCCGCTGTTGGCTGGTTCGTATGCTTCATTAAAAGATCCGAACAATGTATTGCTTACAAAAGAGATTGCAGCAACCTATTTTGGTGACTGGCAAACAGCCATGGGTAAAACCATTAAGCTAACTGGCTATTATAGTATGGGCGCAGGGTTGTTCCAGTTCCCTGCAGTAGCCCTAAAGGTTTCAGGTATTCTTGCAACAATTCCCGCCAATACAGATTTTCAATTAAAGTTGGTGGTGGCTTACGGAACTGATTTTACTGGCGATAAACAATACGGATTTCAACAACCTGGTTGGAACGGTACGAATGCTGATTTTGGCTGCTATGTTATGTTGCCGCAACATATGTCTGGCGACAATTTTAATCAGCAACTAAAAGCTTATTCACGAAAAGTGCTTCCTCCGGATATTAAAGATAGTCACATGGCACAACCTCTAAGTGCTGTGCACTACGATACGGAAACCGGTAATTACAGCAACAAAACAATCAGCCGGGAACTGCTCAATGTGTTGTGGTTGATTGCAGCATTCATCCTGTTAATTGCTTGTGTAAACTTTATCAATCTGTCGACTGCTCAGGCTGTTAACCGTGCAAAAGAAGTTGGTGTAAGAAAAGGTTTGGGAAGTACCAGGTCACAACTGCAGGTGCAGTTTATCATTGAAACATTGTTGATAGTTGCCAGTGCAGTGCTGCTTGCAACATTGATTACAATGCTGGCCATGCCTTATGTAAATCAATTGCTGGAACTTTCGCTTTCATTCAACATACGTCGCAATCCGGTTATTATTTTATTTCTGCTGGCTGTAACATTCGTAGTGACTGTCCTCTCCGGGTTTTATCCTTCTATTGTTTTATCAGGTTTCAATCCTATCAATGCTTTAAAAAGCAAATTCACGGTAAACAATGCAACCGGTATTTCATTGAGAAGAGGTTTGGTTGTATTTCAGTTCATCATCGCACAGGCACTCATCATCGGCACGTTGATCATTGTGGAGCAGATGGATTATTTTATGCACCAACCTTTAGGTTTTGATAAAGATGCGATTGTAAATGTGCCTTATCGTCCGGATAGTACCGAAAGCTATTTAAAGCAGCAGTTATTGTCAAACGTTGTAAAAGGCGTAACCTTTAATTCCAACTCGCCGATAGAAGATAACAATAATGTGTTTACCACATTTAAATACGACAAATCAATAAAGGATGCAAATTTCCAGGCCATCACAAAATTCGCGGACGAAGACTATGTGCCGACTTATAAATTACAATTGGTAGCCGGAAGAAATTTGCAACCATCAGGTTGGACAAGAGAATTTTTGGTGAACGAATCATTTGTGAAAAGCTTAGGATTGAGTAAGCCGGAAGATATTTTGAACAAAGAAATAAACATCATGGGTGGGCTGATAAAATGCCCTGTTGTGGGTGTGTTGAAGGATTTTAATGACCGGTCTTTACGGCAGAGCTTATCGCCATTGTTGATAGCCACGAACCGCACCATGTACCGCCAGGCTTCTATAAAACTTTCCACCACAAACATTGCTGCTTCCATGCAATCCATCAAAAAAATATGGGAGCAAACATTTCCAAACTATGTTTATGAATACAGGTTTTTGGATGAGAAAATTGACAGTTTTTACAAACAGGAAAATCAATTATCGCAATTGTATAAAATTTTTGCAGCCATTGCGATATTCCTTAGCTGTCTTGGATTGTATGGTTTAGCTTCCTTTATGGCAGTGCAGCGGATTAAAGAAGTTGGTATTCGTAAAGTACTCGGCGCTACCGGGGGCAATATTGTTTATTTATTTTCAAAAGAATTTATCCTACTCATTGCCATTGCTTTTGCAATTGCTACACCCATTTCGTGGTACTACATGTACCAATGGTTGCAGGACTATGTATATCGTATTAACATCAGTTGGTGGGTATTTTTTGCGGGTGGACTTGCAGCCATGTTTATTGCACTTGCGACGATCAGTTCCCAGGCAATAAAAGCGGCGATAGCAAACCCGGTAAAAAGTTTGAGAACAGAATAAGAAGCGACCCTCCCTGCCTCCGCGAAGGAGAGATGATAAAATGCAGAGACTTGAAATTTGACCGTTCAAACGAATAGGAAGGAGGTTCAAATACTTTTAACGCCTAAACGCCTTAACGGCAAAATAATCATGCTAAAAAATTATTTCAAAATCGCTTTGCGAAATCTTGGTAAAAACAAGGGCTACACTTTTGTAAACATTGCCGGGCTTGGCATTGCCTTTGCCTGCAGCATACTCATTTTTTTATTCTGCTCCTTCCAGTTTTCATTTGATAATTTTCATGCCGATAGTGACCGTATTTTTCAGCCCTATTTTAATTTTAGTACAAAGGAGGGGATCAAAAAAAGCGGCAATATGTGTTTGCCTTTTATCCCCAATTTAAAGGCAGAATACCCCGAAGTTGAAAAAGCGGCCCGCATTGTAACTTTAGCCGGCACGGTTCGTTACAAGGATAAAGTGTATGAAAGTTTTGTAAATGGTACGGATGAAGACCTGCTGGATGTTTTTAGTTTTCCACTGGTGACCGGCAGCAAATCCTCCGCCCTCAACGGTCTTAGTAATATTATCATTACCCAGGCCACAGCAAAAAAAATATTTGATAAAGAAGATCCGATGGACAAAACCATGCAGGTGCAGATTGATCATCAATGGCAAAATTTTATTGTAACAGGTGTATTAAAAGATTATCCTGAAAATTCTTCTGTTAGGTTTGAATCATTTGTAAGGATAGAAAATTCACCGGGATATGCAAGCCGGCAAAATAACTGGACTGCATTCAATCATTTTGCTTACCTGAAATTAACACCTTCGGTGACAGCTGCTGCTTTTCAAAATAAAGCGCAGCCATTTTTTGAAAAGTATTTTAAAGCAAATGTTGACGATGCAAAAAAAGAGGGGATAGCGCCTGATAAGAATGGCCACTATACCAGCCTCGGCTTGTTGCCGTTAACACAAATTCATTTTGCGACAGATATTTTAGGTGATGGTGCGGCAAAGGCACTGATATATACGATGATGTCCATCGCATTGGTCATTCTGCTAATTGCCAGTTTTAATTTCATCAATCTTAGTATTGCGTTATCCATAACAAGGACAAAAGAAATGGGGGTACGCAAATCATTGGGAGCACAAAAAAAACAAGTGTTTTACCAGTTGTTTGGTGAATCTTTCCTGGTGTTTTTTATGGGCTGGCTCATCGGCATTATTGGGGCGGCTGTGTTGTTAATCCAGGCCGCAACAATTTTTAAAATCAATATGTCGCTGGCCTCTATTTTTCAGCCTCAAATTATTGCCTTGCAACTGGCAGCGTTCTTCATCATTACGCTATTGGCTGGTGGCTATCCGGCCTGGTCTGTCAGCCGTTTCAATGCAGTTGAAATTTTGAAAGGGAAGATATCATTAAAGCGCCCCGGCCTTTTGCGCAACACCATTATCATCACACAGTTTACGATTGCCTGCTTGTTGATTTGTTGCACCATTATCGTTGCTCAGCAAACCGCTTACCTGCGTAAAATACCGCTGGGTTTTAATAAGGAACAAATCATCAGCATACCGGTTACCAATGAAGAGAATGGAAATATGGTGTTGAAAAAATTCCGCCAGGCACTGGCCAACCAAACCGGCATTGTAAGTGTTACCGGCAGTGATATTAATATCGGTAAAGGGCTCGATAACCGAACCGCCCGTTCAACAGTTGGTTTTGAATACGAGGGGAAGAATGTAAGCACAGACTGGCTTAGGGTAGATTTTGATTACCTGAAAACATTGAATATACCGCTGCTGGCTGGCCGCGATTTTGACAGGCAATACGCAACTGATACGGTACAGGCTGTTATCATAACGCAGAGCATGGCCGAATCAATGGGCGAAAAAAATGCCGTTGGAAAATTTTTGTGGCCCGACAGCAGCCGGCCAAAATTACAGGTGATCGGAGTCATACCTGATTTTCATTTGTACTCGCTCAAAAATAAAATGTCACCTGTTACGCTCAATATTTTCCAGGAGTCAAACCTCAACTATGTATTTGTAAAAGTGCTGCCACAAAATATGGAAAGCAGCATGAAGCTGATAAAAGACTTGTACAAAGACATCGCCCCCAACAGTGTGTTCAAAGCATCTTTTATGGATTTGAATGTAGACAAATGGTTTACCGAAGACCAGATGATTGGCAAGGTAATCGGCGCTTCTTCTTTTGTTGCCATCCTGTTGTCGTGCATGGGTTTGTTTGCCATAGCATGGTTAATCATTCAGCAACGAACCAAGGAAATAGGGGTGCGAAAAGTGTTAGGGGCAGGCATTCCAACAGTATTGTTATTGCTGTCGAAGGACTATCTAAAACTGGTATTGCTGGCTATTCTGATAGCGTCCGCCGGCGCCTGGTTTTTGATGAATGCATGGCTAAAAACTTTTCCTTATAAAATAACTATTGAGTGGTGGGTATTTGCATTGATGGCGGTGTTGGCCATCGGTGTAGCAATTGTAACGGTGGGCTATCAAAGCATCCGGGCTGCGCTAATGAACCCGGTGAAGAGTTTGAAGGCGGAATAAAGCCCCCTAAATCCCCCAAGGGGGACTTTTGTAGAGTACACAGTTTTAAGTTTCTTGCTGAGTAGGAACTTTTTGCACTTTGCTTTGGGTTTTTTAAAAAACTTATAAACGCCTTAACGGCCAAAAACATGATAAAAAATTATTTCAAAATTGCCTGGCGCAACCTGATGAAATATAAATTTATTTCTTTCATCAACCTGTTTGGGTTAACAGTCGGTTTAACCTGTTGTTTGTTGATAACAACTTATATTTTGGATGAATTAAGTTATGACAGGTACAATACAAACGCCGATCATATTTACAGGGTAACAAGAAGTTTTAACAATGCCAACGGCGCTGTATCGCTACGTTTGAGCACCGTGGCCCCGGCTTTTGGATATTATTTTCCGACCGATTTTCCTGAGATACAAAAGATGACCCGGCTGCTGGACAATGGCCTTACACCGATGCGCTATGGCGAAAAAAAGTTCAATGAAAAAGGCATCTTTTTTGCCGATGAAAATCTCTTCGACGTGTTTACGGTAAAAGTGTTGAAAGGCAATCCTAAAAAGGCGTTGACCGATCCGTTTTCTATCATGCTGTCTGAAGAGGAAGCAAAAAAATATTTTGGCGAAGAAGATCCTATTGATAAATTAATAAAGTTCAACAGCCAGTTCGATTTTAAGGTGACTGGTATTTACAAATCCTTTCCATCCAATGCGCACCTGCACCCGGGCATGTTGCTTTCCTTTAGCTCTTTGCGGGATACTACTTTGTACGGCGAAGAAAACCTGCGCACCAGTTGGGGTAATAATTCTTTTTTCACCTACCTGTTGTTACCGGATAAATTCAGTGCCCAACGCATAGAGGCGCAGTTCCCGGCCTTTGTTGACAAGCACATGGATCATAAAGATTACCAGGGAAAAAACCCTTCCTTGTTTACCAAACTGGGTTTACAAAAGTTAACGGACATACATTTGTACTCTCATACAGATTATGAAGCCGAACAAAACAGTGATATCAAACGGGTATATATTTTTTCCATCATCGCCCTGTTTATTCTGCTTATTGCCTGTATCAATTACGTCAATTTATCTACGGCCCGGTCAGCCCTGCGTGCCCGTGAAATCGGCATTCGTAAAGTAATTGGTGCCAGGAAAAAAGAACTCATCCTGCAGTTTCTAGGTGAGTCTGTTTTAATTTGTTGGGTAGCCACCTTGCTTGCTTTGGCGCTTACGTATGTTAGCTTACCATTGCTAAATACCGTGTCCGGCAAGTCCATTACCATCGACTTACTTTTAAAATGGCAGGTGATAGTACCAGTTTTGTTAACGCCCTTTTTTATCGGTATTGTATCGGGTATTTATCCGGCGCTGTTCATGTCATCTTACCAACCCATTAAAACACTCAAAGGTTTATTTAAAGTAAATGGAGGTGGCATTTCTTTCAGAAAGGCGCTGGTCGTTACACAGTTCGCCGTGAGTATTATTCTTATCATCACAACTATTGTGGTGTTTCAGCAACTGCACTACATGCAAAAAAAATCGTTGGGTTTTGATAAAGACAGAATCGTCACCATGTCCTATACCAATGCCATCAGCAAGCAATACGAACCCTTTCGAAATGAGTTGTTGCAGGATATAGCCTTCAAAGATGTTACCCGTTCTTCAAGAATACCAACAGGCAGGCTACTGGATAATATGGGGGCTTTTTTATTCGCCAACGATTCAGCCATGCCCATAACCACCGATATTAAATTTGTAAATGTCGATCATGATTTTGTATCCACGTTTGGTATCCCCATCAAACAGGGCCGGTTCTTTTCACGAAACTATGGTACCGATACTTCCAGCTTTGTAGTAAACGAATCTGCGGTAACAGCAATGGGATTTAAAGACGCCAGTGAAGCCGTTAATAAGGAGTTTAAGTATGGCAGTACAAAAGGCCATATCATTGGCGTGATCAAGGATTTTCATTTTGAATCTATGCACCAGCCCATCGTGCCAATGGTGTTAATAATGCTGCCGCCAGGCCAGTTGTATTACAATAATTTTTCGGTAAAAATTGCCAGTAGCGATCTCACTGCTTCGCTCAGTCACTTAAGCAGTACCTGGTCAAAATATTTTCCCGACACACCTTTTGAATATCATTTTTTAGATGATCAGTTTGATAAGTTATACGAATCAGAACAGCGCCAGGCAACACTCTTCATCTCCTTCGCCTGTATCGCCATATTTATTGCCTGCCTTGGTTTATTTGGACTTTCGGCATTCGCCATCACGCAACGTATCAAAGAAATTGGAGTAAGAAAAGTGTTGGGCGCCAACATCAACAGCATCGTCGGACTGCTTTCAAAAGATTTCCTGGTACTGGTAGCTGTGGCGGCCATATTGGCTTTTCCGGTTGCCTGGTATGCCATGCACAACTGGTTAAAAGATTTTGCTTACCGCATCGATATACAGTGGTGGGTATTCATCGTGGCAGGAGTGTTGGCCGCACTGGTAGCATTTTTTACAGTAAGTGCACAAGCACTAAAAGCGGCCGTGGCCAACCCGGTTAAAAGTTTACGAAGCGAATAGGATGGTATGTCTGATGTCTGATTTTTTGATGTCTGATTTCTTTAAGTCCGTGAGATTTTTTTAATAGGAAATCTATTTGATTTTGTTTTTGTTTTAGCTCCGTAGGAGCTGCCCCTTTGTAGAAAATGATTGTATTTTTTATTTGTTTTTAACTCCGTAGGAGTTACCCCTTTGTAGAAAATGAGTACAAATAAAACGAATACAGTAGCGAATTTAAGAGGTGTACCAAAAAGCTGAAAATGTAAAAGAGGGCGACACAACGATGTTGAACAAAGCTGTTTTAAGCCCGGACAAAAAGTTTGGAAATTGAATATTATTTATAACAACATAAAAATTGAAAGTATGAAAAAGATTTATTTTTTAACCGCCGCTTTGCTGGTGATCATTTCATCCGGTGTATGTGCGCAGGCTACCACCATGGCGCATTTTGAAAAAATAATTATTAGCCCCTATATACAGGTAACATTTGTTGCGGGCGACAAGGACGAAGTAAACATTGAAAGTTGCACCGTGGATAAAAGCAAACTGCACCTGGAAGTAAATAATAAAACCTTGTGGCTGTACCTGGATGGCGCTAAACAAATTCCGAAAAATGAAACCACTTATGAAAACGGTTATAAGGAAAAACATTCCATCTACAATGGTACGGTGGTAACGGCGGTGATTACTTATAAAATACTAAACAGCCTCTCCATCCGCGGGGATGAAACACAACTGTGTAAAAGCCCTATGGCTGCCGATGAATTTACTTTAAAGTTATACGGCGAAACAAAACTTACCATGAACGAGGTAAATTTTGGAGAACTGCATACAAAATTATATGGCGAAAATACACTCGAAATAAAAGCCGGCTCCATCAAGGAACAGCACTACACTTCTTATGGAGAGAGCAAAATAAATACGATTGCTGTTAACGGCCGGAGTGGTTATGTGGTAAGTTATGGCGAGTCAGATTTTACATTGAATGCTGCAGATAAAATTAAACTGACCGCATTCGGCGATGCAAAATTGCATTACAAAGGCGATCCCGAAATAGTAAAGGGCATTCACATTGGCGATATGATGATTGATAAGATAAATTAGTTTTTTATTACACTGATTTAAACGAATTACACGAATTAGTGTAATTAGAAAAAATTCGTGTAATAAATAAATACACAACTAACAAATTGCTATGTTTAAAAACTTTCTAAAAATAGCCTTCAGAAATATTTTTCGCAACAAAGTGTATGCGGCCATTAATATCGCTGGATTGGCCATGGGCATTGCGGCTTTTTTATTGCTGGCAGAATACATCAGCCTGGAAAAAAGCGTGAACCAGTTTCATAAAAACTTATCCGGCATGTACCGGCTCATCAATGAAGACGCTGCCGGCAAAACATGGCCGGAGCAGGAGCCGGGGTGGGCATTGCAGGCCAAACAACGCTTTCCGGAAGTAAAAGCATATTGCCGTTTTGCTGATGATGTTGCCAAAGGCATTGTAAGTAAAAATGACAACAGCAACCAGGCGTATCGAGAAAACAACATTGGTTATGCTGAAGGTAATTTTTTTAGTTTTTTCAGCTTTCCTTTAAAGCAGGGATCGCCGGCAGACTTCAATAAAACCAATACCTGTTTTATGTCTGCATCGGCTGCCAAAAAATATTTTGGCGATACCGACCCGGTTGGTAAAACGCTTACTTTAAACAACCAGTTTGGTGCTGCACTTTATACAGTGGAAGGTGTATATGCCGATATGGGCAACAACAGCGATATCCAGTACGACATGTTGTTTTCGCTGGAAACACTAAAAAATCCAGCCAATTTAAATGACAACGATTGGGCCCGGCTGGACAATCTTTCCTCGCAATACCTCAATACTTATTTTGTGTTGAATGAGGGTGTACATGCAGCCAGCTTTGAGAAAAAACTCACTGCCATGCGCAATGAATTAAAGAAAGACAAAGATGGAGTACAGTTCCATTTACAGGCTTTTTCTGAAGTACATTTAGCGGCCTCTTTAAGCGACCGCTACCTCACTTACGGCAACCTGAAATATGTGTATATGCTGGGCGCTATTGCATTTTTAATCCTGCTGATTGCCTGGTTCAATTACATCAATTTGTCTACGGCCAACTCCATTAAAAGAGCGGGCGAAGTGGGCATTAGAAAAGCAATTGGCGCCAGCAGAAAAAGCCTGGTAGCACAGTTCATGGGCGAATCGATACTGATCAATTTAATCGGCTTTACCCTCGCCATTATGCTGGTGATACTGATACAACCTTTGTTTAACCAGCTCATTAATAGAACCATTTCGCTGCAAACATTGGGCACTACAAACACCTGGTTATTTGCATTGGTATTGCTCACGGTGGGCTCTGTATTTTCCGGTGCATACACCGCGTTTTCTCTATCAAGGTATAACCCGGTTGAAACGTTAAAAGGCAAAATAAGTTCCACTGCCAAAGGTATTTTTTTACGCAAATCGCTGGTGGTGGCGCAGTTCGTTATTTCTATTGTGCTCATCATCGCCACCATACTTATTTACACCCAGCTTAACTACATGAAGAGTGAAAAGCTGGGCATCAATACCAGTCAGCTATTGGTAGTACATGGCCCTGAAACCGGCAAGGACAGTACATTTAAAAACCGTCGTTCAGCTTTTTGGGATGAACTGTCGAAGCAAAGTTTTATAAAGGATTACGCTACTTCCGGTGCGGTGCCCGGCAAGGGTTATAACTTCGCCACCAGCGGCTTTACACAACCGAATTCAAAAAAAGGAGATGAATTAAAAACCTATGCTTTCGCCATCATCGGCGACCGTTTTTTAAAAGCGTATGATATAGGCCTGGTTGCCGGAAGAAATTTTACCGCCGCAGAATGTAATGTGGAATGGAATGCCAACAGCAAAGTGCTGATGAATGAAACCGCTGTAAAGCAATTGGGCTTTCAAAACCCCGACGATATTTTGCACACTAAAATTCAATGGGATGAACGGGCGTTGGATGTAGTAGGGGTGGTAAAAGACTATCATCATAAAAGCCTGCAAAATGCCATTGACCCGATTATTTTTTATCCGCAAAACAACAGCACTTTTTTTACTGTTCGTTTAACGGCTGATAAGATGCCGGAAAAAATGGCTTTCCTCGAGACGTTGTACAAAAAAAGTTTCAGTGGCAATCCTTTTGAATTCTTTTTTGTGGATGATAATTACAACAAAAGTTACCTGTCTGAAAAACAGTATGGCGACATGTTTTCGACGGCCGCCATCTGGGCCATCTTCATCGCCTGTTTGGGTCTTTTTGGATTAACCACTTTTACGGTTGAAAGCCGGGTGAAAGAAATTGGTGTACGAAAAGTGTTGGGTGCCAGTGTGCAAAGCATTGTATCATTACTGTCAAAAGATTTTTTATTGCTGGTATTCATAGCATTGCTGATCGCTTCGCCCGTGGCCTGGTATTTCATGCACCAGTGGTTACAGGATTTTGCGTACCGCATTGAAATTAGCTGGTGGGTGTTTGCCTTGGCAGGATGTATTGCCGTTGTCATTGCGTTATCAACGGTTTTTTACCAGGCGGTAAAGGCAGCCTTGACGAACCCGGTGAAGAGTTTGAAAGCAGCCCCCTAAATCCCCCAGGGGGGACTTTTGAGGAGTTTAAAAGATTGAACTGTTTTTGGGTATGGAAGATAAAAGCGACATCAATGTTACGGCTTTGTGCTTTCAGCTTTCGGCTTTAAGCTTTCTGCTTTTTGCCTTCGGCTTTCAGCTTTTTGCTTTCAGCTTATTAAAAAACGCCTAAACGTCTTAACGGCCAACACCATGATAAAAAATTATTTTAAAATAGCGTGGAGGAATCTTCTTAAAAACAAAGTTTATTCTTTCATCAACATTGCCGGTTTAAGTATTGGTTTAGCGTGTGCCATACTTATTTTATTGTATGTAAAAGACGAAGTAAGCTTCGACAGGTTTCACAAAAATGTAAACCACATTTATCGCATTGCCAAAAAATCAAAAAGCAACAATCTAAACGGCACTACAGGTTATTTACAAGGACCGAGGTTTACGCAAAATGTGCCCGGAATAAAATCTTTTGTTCGTGTGCAGGGCGGTGCTGAAGACATACTGAAAGGAACCGAGGTGCAGGAGCAGCGGGGCGTGTTACATGTTGACTCCAATTTCTTTGCTGTATTTACATTCCCTTTATTATCGGGAGACCCGGCAACCTGTTTAACCGAACCACACTCCATTGTATTGAGCGAAGATGCCGCACAAAAATATTTTGCAACCACAGATGCTGTCGGCAAACTACTGATGGTAAAAGAAGATACCAATTTTATTCCTTACAAAGTAACGGCTGTTGCAAAACGTAGTCCGCAAAATTCTTCCATACAATTTGAAGCCCTTCTGCCATTCACGGTATCTGATGTCGATTCAAAAGATACCCATAACTGGTTTAATTCTTTCCTGACCACTTTTGTAATATTAGATGATAACGTAAAACAGCAGGCGGTAGAAAAGCAAATGCAACATTTTTATGTTGCAGATGCAAAACAAACTTTTTATGAAATGCTGAAAAATGATGGTGGCAGTCCTGATGATATTCGTATGGGCACCTATTTATTGCAACCCTATACTGACATGCACCTGAATACCAAACTAACTGCAAGCGATGGTTTAACTAACGCTGGCAACCCGGTGTACTCCTGGTTACTTTCGGGCATTGCATTGTTTATGCTGCTGATTGCCTGCATCAATTTTGTGAACCTCACTATTGCACGGTCGGTTAAGCGTGCAAAAGAAATCGGTATTCGCAAAGTGATGGGCAGTGACAGAAAGCAATTAATATTTCAGTTTCTCGGAGAAACGCTTTTTCTCTGCACCGTTGCTTTTGTTTTGGCTATCGCATTGGTGCAATTGTTATTGCCGTTTTTTAATGCGCTTGCCAATAAGGCATTATCGCTTTCTTATTTGTTCGATGCAAAATTAATTGCAGGTTATATTGCTTTGTATTTGATCACAGGCTTGCTTGCAAGCTTCTATCCGGCATTGGTTTTATCGGGTTACAATCCTGTACAAACTTTGTATAGCCGTTTTCAAATTGCAGGAAAAAATTATCTACAAAAATCGTTGGTAGTATTGCAGTTTACGCTGGCCTCTTTTTTAATAATTGCCACCTATACAATTTATGCCCAGTTTAATTTACTAACTAAATCAGATTTGGGATATGATGACAATAATCTTGTTATCGTAAATAAAAACGGGCTAAAACCTGCAGATGCTGCTGTTTTTAAAAATGAGTTGCTCAAGAACCCAAACATAGTTGGCGTTAGCGTAAAGAATGCCGGCCAATGGGGTACCGGTACAAAAAACACGGTTGGTTCCACCGTATACTTTGCCGGTGAAACGATTGATGAAAATTATTTGCCTTTATTAAAAATCCCCTTCATAGCAGGAAGAAATTTTTCAGCAACATTTCCCGCTGACACGGCACAATCTGTTATCGTAAATGAAAGTTTTGTAAAAGCGGCGAACTGGAAAACCCCTGTTGGTGAAACCATCAACCTGTTGGGAAACAGTAATGAAACATACCGCGTAATTGGTGTGGTAAAAGATTATCACTTTGCATCGTTAACAAAAAAAATTACGCCGCAGTTATTTAACATGAATGGCTCGTACGGAACTTATTATATCAGGATAAAACCCAACACTGCGGCTACAAGTTTAAAATATATACAAAAAACATATCAGCAGTTTTACCCGACAAACCCTTATGCTTACGTGTTTAAAAACGATGAAAACAGGAGACAATATGCTGATGTTGAAAAATGGAAACAGCTTATTTTGTTCGGCGCTATTTTAACCATTTTTATTTCCTGCATTGGTTTATTTGGATTATCTGTTTTAGCAGCAGAAAAAAGAACAAAGGAAATCGGTATTCGAAAAGTGCTCGGTGCTTCGGTAAACAGTATTGTATCTATTCTTTCAACTGATTTTATAAAACTGGTTTTAATTGCGTTGGTAATTGCGTTACCCTTGGTGTATACCGTTGCAGATAAATGGTTGCAACATTACCCTTATCGAATCACGCTTAGCTGGTGGTTGTTTGCCGCATCGGCTATATTGGTTGCATGCGTTGCATTATTTACGGTAAGCTTCCAGGCAATTAGAGCGGCGGTAGCCAACCCGGTGAAAAGTTTAAAAGCAGATTAGGTAATGGATAATTATTTAGTGGATAATGGATAATGAATTTCAGGAAGATGGAAACGCGGATATATCGGATGAAAGCTAATGTAGTGGATTTTTCTTTTTATCTGTATTTTCTGATCTGCGAACATCCGTTACAATCCGTGTCATCCGCGTATCTATCCTTCGCGTAGCCATCGTCCGTTGTACGAAATCAGACATTGGCTGTCCGTTTTCGTACACCTGCATTTGATAAACTTCGCACAATCCTTTACAGGCAACGATTTTAGCGTGGCATGGCTGTTGTTATCAATGAGGTGCAGTAACCTTGCACCACTTAACCTAACGTCAAAATACTATGTTTAAGAATTATGTAAAAATCGCCTGGAGAAATTTATTCAGGAACAAAGGGTTCTCTCTTACCAATTTGCTTGGCCTTACCATTGGCATCACCTGTGCCATACTCATTCTGTTGTGGGTAAAAGATGAGGTGAATTATGATAAGTCGCAAAAGAACTACAACGAGGTGTACCAGGTAATGGGGCATCGCAATTTCAACAATACCATTTTTACAGATGAATCCATGGTACTGCCCCTTGCCTCCAATGTAGAACAACAGGTAAGCCAGGTAAAGCATGCGGTGGTAACAACCTACCGTCAACCTTATATACTTGCCAACGGTGAAGCCAAATTGAAAAAAGATGGCTATACAGTAAGTGAACATTTCTTTGATGTGTTCTCCTATAAATTTATGAAGGGCAATGCAATCAATGCTATTAAAGAACCGGGTTCCATTGTGCTTTCTGAATCTGCTGCCAAAGCTTTATTTGGCGATGCCGATCCGATCAATCAAACGGTGAAGGTAGATAACGAAAGGGATGCAAAAGTAACAGCCGTAGTGTCCGATGCTCCTGGTAATTCAACCATACAATTTGATTGCGTTATGCCGTTTAATTATGCGGAAGAAGATGTGAAAAAATCCATGGCCAACTGGCAAAATTCCTCGTGGCAGGTGTACCTGCAAACCATGCCAGGTGCAGGTATCGCGGCCATCGAAAAAACGATCAACGAGATAAAGGTGCTGCATGATCCCGGTGATAAAAAGATTACTACCTACTTTGCTTTTCCCATGAATAAGTGGCGGCTGTACAGTGATTTTAAAGATGGTAAAAATGTGGGTGGTATGATTGAGTATGTGAAATTATTCACCATCATTGCCATTATCATTTTGCTGATAGCCTGTATCAATTTTATGAACCTGTCCACCGCACGTTCTGAAAAAAGGGCCAAAGAAGTAGGCATACGCAAAACATTAGGGTCGGAGAAAAAGCAACTGGTGATACAATTCTTTTTTGAGTCCATCATACTCACGCTCATCTCTTTTGTATTTTCAATTTTACTGGTGAGCCTGTTGCTCCCGGCTTTTAACACCCTGGTGGAGAAACAACTTTTTCTTGATTTTACACAACCTCAAATCTGGCTGGTTGCCATTGCCATCATTGTATTTACCGGTGTGGTGGCGGGTAGTTATCCGGCGATATACCTGTCTTCTTTCAGCCCGATCAAAGTGCTGAAAGGAACTTTCAACCCGGGTAAAAATGCAGTGTTGCCGAGGCATTTTTTAATCGTAGGGCAGTTCGTTATTTCTATCCTGCTCATTTCAGCAACCATTATCGTGTACCAGCAAATCAACCTCGTAAAAAACAAGTCAATCGGTTACAATCCCAATAATTTGATTTCCATTCCTGGTTCGCCAGACACGCAAAAAAATTACGCGGTAATAAAAAATGAATTGCTGCAATCTGGTATTATCAGTGCCGTAACAAGAACACTGTCGCCCATCACATCCATTTACTGGAAAGAGCCAGCGCCGGACTGGGCAGGCAAACCAGCCAATCTCAGTCTCATATTTACAGGCCTTACCACCGACAATGATTTTGCGAAAACAATGGGCGTTAAAGTACTGCAAGGCAAGGATTTTTCAGGGGAGCCAGTCGATAGTTCTTCCGTGTTGTTGAGTGCTGCAGCTGTAAAAGCCATCGGTTTAGAAAATCCAATTGGCATGCAGATTCGCAGAAACGATAAAAATTTTACAGTGATAGGGGTGGTAGACAATATTGTGATGGAATCACCCTTTAATCCCGTGGATCCGATGATAGTGTACTATAATCCAAAAAATTCCAACTGGATCAGCATGCGGCTGAATAAGGATGTTCAGCCACAGCAGGCACTGGCTTCTATCGAAGCCGTTTTCAAAAAATACAACCCCGCTGTGCCTTTCGAGTACCAGTTTGTTGATAAGGAATTTCAACGCAAATTTTTAACAGAAGACCTGGTTAGTAAGCTGGCCAATATTTTTGCGCTGCTTGCTATTTTTATTTGTTGCATTGGGTTAGCGGGGCTGGCCTCTTTTACTATTATAAAAAGGCTCCGCGAAATCGGTGTACGAAAAGTACTGGGGGCTACTGTTCAGCAATTGCTGCTGCTCATCTCCAAAGAATTTTTAAAACTTGTTGCCATTGCTTTCGTAATTGCTGTTCCACTTACCTGGTGGTTCATGCACAACTGGCTATTAAAATACGATTACAGGGTCAACATCAGTATATGGGTTTTTGCCGCAGTAGGTCTTTTAATGTTGTTACTCACGATGGCTGTAGTAGGTCTCAATACAATCAGCGCAGCAATGCGCAACCCGGTAAAGAGTTTAAAAGCAGACTAGGATGATGGATAATTTTTTAATTGATAATGGATAATGGGAACGCGGATTTAGCGGATGGGAACGGATTTGGCGGATTTTATTTTTTATTTTTTTGGATCCGCTTATATCCGTTAAATCCGTGTCATCAGCGTATCTATCCTCCGCTTATATATTGATAATGGATAGTGTAGAAACTGCAGATACAATGTACCCGACAGATAACTCCCCTTTAGGAGATGGGCGTAATGCTACAAAATAAATTAAAATTATAAACAACCTCATCGCCGCTGCGGATATGGGGGAACAAAATTTAAAAGTATGTTTAAAAATTATTTATCACTGGCCATCAAAAATTTCAGGAAACAAAAATTGTTTTCCCTGATCAACATCCTTGGTTTAACCATTGGCATTACCTGCTGTCTCCTGATTTTTCTTTTTATTCTGAATGAATTCAGCTATGATAATTTTCATAAAAATGGAAAGGATATTTACAGGGTGATGCGGGTAGCTAATATAAATGGCGTTACAAGGCAAATACCTTACCTGTCACCTCCCTATGCTACCGCATTAAAAAATGATTATCCTGATTACATAAAAAGTTCGTTAAGGGTATCGCCGGATAATGATTTGGTGACGTATAACAACGTTTCTTTTAATGAGAAAAAGGTCTACCTCACCGACAGTAATTTCTTCCGGTTTTTTAATTTTCATTTATTAAAAGGCAATGCGGCTACCGTGTTGAATAATCCTTTGAGCATTGTGATGACGGCTACTGCTGCAAAAAAATATTTTGGTAACGATGACCCCATTGGCAAAGTAGTGGAGCTAAATAAAAAACTGCACCTCACCGTAACCGGAGTCGCCGCCGATGTGCCTGTAAATTCTCACCTTGATTTTGATATGGTGGTGCCCATATCCAACTGGCGCAATGAAGCCTGGTTTAACCAATGGCCAAGCAACAGTTTGTTTGTGTATGTACAGTTAAACCCTGCTGTAAAACCAGCCACGCTCACGGGGCTTTTTCCTGCATTTATGGATAAATACATGGGTAAGTATTATAAAGAAAATGGCTTTAAAACTGATCTTGCTATCAACCAGCTGAATGGTATTTATTTTGAAGGCGAATCGCCCTTTGATAATGTAAAGCATGGCAATAAAAAAATGGTGTACATCTTTATGAGTATCGCCATTTTGATACTGCTGATTGCCTGCATCAATTTTATGAATCTCTCTACAGCCCGGGCTGCTGATCGTTCCAAAGAGGTTGGTTTACGTAAAGTATTGGGTGCAGTAAAAGGCCAACTGGCCACGCAATTTTTATTTGAATCCGTGTTATTCTCGGTGCTTGCAGCCTTGCTTGCAGTGGGATTGCTGCAGGCGCTGATGCCGGCGTACACCAATTTTCTTGGCTACCCATTACCGCCTTATTATGCCGATGCCCGCTTCTATATTTTTATCGCAGGCGTTATCATTGTGGTCGGCTTGCTGGCCGGCAGTTATCCTGCTTTGTTGCTGCCATCCTTTTCCCCGATTGAATCTCTCAAAGGAAAAATGAGGGTAGGGAAGCAGGGCGCTTTTTTTAGAAAGGCGTTGGTTGTTTTTCAATTTGCCATTTCGGTTTTACTGATCATCAGCGTTACCATTGTGATGAAACAAATGAATTATGTAAAAAGTACGGACCTTGGTTTTAAGAAAGAACAGAACATGATTGTACGCATCGACAATGGTCGTATTTATGACAACAAGAACCAGTTTAAAAATGAACTACAGGCAGATCCGGCGGTGACGAACGTGTCGCTGATGTCGGGTGAACCGGGCGGTTTTCATGACAGCTATGGTTTTGAGGCGGAAGGAAAACCCGGCGAAAAATTAAGCATGAATACCGAGTTCGCAGATTTTGAATATGTAAAAACGCTGGGATTGAAGATTATTGCAGGGAGGGATTTCTCGTCCTCTTTTCCTACTGATTCAACAGATGCGGTAATCATCAATGAATCTGCCGCGGCTAAACTGGGTTATAAGCCTGAACAAGCCATTGGCAAATGGGTTAAAAATATTACCCAGGACAGTCTGCACCGCACCATTGTCGGGGTTGTAAAAGACTATCATTTTACTTCACTAAAAGAACCCATCAGCCCGCTGGTAATTTCAACAAAAGCCGGCGACCGCCGACTGGCATTGGTGCAATTAAAGACCGCTGAAATTTCACCGGCAATTAACCGCATCAAAAAAATATACAGTGGTATTGCCCCGGATTATCCTTTTGAATATACTTTTTTGGATGACAAATTTAACCAGTTATATAAGTCTGAAACCAGGCAGGAAATGTTGTTAAGCGTTTTCTCTATCATCGCTGTTTGTATAGCGTGCCTGGGTTTATTCGGACTGGCATCTTACACCGCCGTAAAAAGAACAAAAGAAATCGGCATCAGGAAAGTGGTAGGTTCTTCGGTTCAAAAAATTGTATTGCTCTTATCAAAAGACCTGCTGAAACCCGTGCTCATTGGAACGCTGATTGCAGTACCCGCCGGCTATTACATCATGCACAAATGGCTGGAAGGATTTGCCTACCGCATCGATATCAACTGGTGGCAGTTCGCAATTGCATCTTTGATTGCAGTAGCAATCGCCTTTGTAACGGTTAGTTACCAGGCAGTAAAAGCAGCAGTAGCCAACCCGGTAAAAAGCCTGAAAGCAGAATAGTTTTAATGGATAATTTTTTAATGGATAATTGATAATGGATAATTTTTTAGTGGATAATGGATAATTGTGGAATCTGCCAACACATTGAAGTATTCAAATTACCCCCCTTTAGAGGATGGGGGTAAACACCTGCTAATTGATAATTGGTGGCTGGAAGATGGAAACGCGGATTTAGCAGATGAAAAAGTATTTAGCGGATTTTTTTTTGTTCGCACATCTGTTTTCAATCCATTTGATCAGCTTGTTTACAAATGATGTTGTATTTATCTGCATTTTATTATCAGCGTCAATCCGTCCAAATCAGTGTCATCAGCGTTCCTATCATCCGCGTACCTATCATCCGCATTTATTCTCTTATCAGTGCACATCAGCCCAATCCGTGTCATCAGCGTTCCAATCCTCCGCTGTACGGAATCAGACATGGACTGTCCGCTATCGTACACCTTTTAGTATTCACCATTCCACAACCCTTTACAGGTAAGGCTTTTAGCGTGGCATGGCTGTTGTTATCATTCCCGTGCAGTATCATAAAACTTCTAAACGCCTTAACGGCAAACCACCATGATAAAAAATTATTTTAAAATCGCCTGGAGAAATTTGTTGAAGAATAAAGCCTTTTCATTTATCAATGTGCTCGGCCTGTCCATTGGTATTGCGGTAAGTTTTATCATCATTCTTTTTGTAAAAGATGAATTAAGCTACGACCGCTTTAATGTTAAAGCCGACAGGATTGTAAGAATTATTTTTAACGCCAACATTAATGGTGGTAAAATAAGTGAAGCCAGTGTAATGCCGCCTGTGGCCAATGCGCTAAAAAATGATTATCCTGAAGTGGAGGCAGCCACCAGGCTTCGCAGTATGGGCACAACTACAGCTACCTATAAAGAAAAAACTTTTAAAGACGATCAGCTTGCTTTTGTTGATCCGAATTTCTTTGAGGTATTTACCCTGCCGTTGATAAAAGGAGATGTAAAAACTGCGTTACAGCACCCGCAATCGCTGGTGATTACAAAAGAAACTGCCCATAAATATTTTGGTGATGAAGAGCCGTTGGGAAAAACGTTGAGTTTTAATCATAACGAAAGCGAGTTGTTTACCGTAACCGGCGTAATTGAAAATGTGCCTGTCAATTCGCATTTTCATTTTGCCATCTTTAGTTCAATGACAAGTTTGCCGGAGGCCAAATCTGACTCCTGGATGGAGTCTAATTTTTTTACCTATGCGTTGTTGAAAGACGGCTATGATTATAGAAAACTGGAAAATAAGCTACCCAACATGGTAGAGAAATACATGGGCCCGCAAATATTGCAGAACATGGGCATGAGCTTGTCGCAGTTTCGCACAAAGGGCAACTCGTTGGGGTTTGCATTGCAGCCGCTCACATCTATTCATTTGCATTCTCAAACCAGTTCTGAATTTGAGCCGGGTGGCGATGTGAAATATGTGTACATTTTTGGTGCCATTGCCGGTTTTATGTTGCTGATTGCCTGTATCAATTTTATCAATCTTTCCACCGCAGGTGCTTCCAAAAGAGCGAAAGAAGTGGGCGTGCGTAAAGTAATGGGTTCAGAAAGATCCGACCTTATCAAACAGTTTTTAACGGAATCGGTGTTAGTCACTTTTAGCGCTGTACTGATAGCCTACCTGTTTGTTCAACTGGCGTTGCCTTTGTTCGATGATCTTTCCGGAAAAAAATTAAACATTGGCTACCAGCTACAACCCATTATTTCACTGGTAGCGTTGGGTGTTGTTGTCGGCATACTCGCCGGAATCTATCCCGCATTTTTTCTTTCATCTTTCAGGCCAATCGCTGTTTTAAAGGGCAGGATGAGCGCCAGCAAAAAAAGCCTTGGACTCAGGAGCGGACTGGTAGTGTTTCAATTTTTTATTTCAGTTAGCCTGATCATCGGAACCATCATAGTTTTTCAGCAAATGAATTATATCCGTAACAAAAAATTGGGGTACAATAAGGAGCAACTGCTCGTATTGCCAAACTCCTGGGCGCTCGGTAAAAATGAAAAGGCATTTAAAGATCAGTTGCTGAAAGATAGCCGGGTCTCCAATGTTACGCTCTCCTGGTATAAACCGGCCGGACCATCCAATAGCAACAATGCGCTGGCCTATCCTGAAGGAAAGGAAAACCAGATCATGCGTACACTGGAGTATCATGTAGATGAGCAATACATTCCCACTTTTGAAATGCAGATGGTAGCAGGCAGAAATTTCTCTGCTGAATTTAAAACAGATTCCAGTGCTATGATCATCAACGAAACAGCGGCTAAAGAGTTTGGATTTGGAGACCATGCCATTGGGCAAAAAATAACAAGGCAAAAAGGTGACAAAGGCAACAATTTACCGTACACCGTTATTGGTGTGGTGAAGGATTTTAATTTTAAATCATTGCATGAAACCATCACACCGTTGCTGATGGTGTTAGAACCAGAATCGGGCTTTATCATTAAAATAAAAACAGCCGATGTGCCGGGTTTGCTAAGTTCTATCAAACAAACCTGGAGCAGCTTTGTACCTGACGAACCCTTCACGTACGCCTTTATGAATGACCTTTACAATAAGACTTATTTGGCAGAACAGAAGACCGGTACAATACTCAACATCTTTGCCTTGCTAACGATATTTGTCGCCTGCCTTGGTTTATTTGGTTTGGCAACCTATACTGCCGAACAACGCACCAAAGAAATCGGCATCCGGAAAGTACTGGGTGCTACGGTTACACAGGTTACCAATATGCTGTCAAAAGAATTTTTGCGGCTCGTGTGTATTGCCTGCATCATCGCCTTTCCGTTAGCATGGTGGGCTATGAGTAAATGGTTGCAGGACTTTGCGTATAAAATTCAAATTAGCTGGTGGGTGTTTTTAATAGCCGGTGTTGCGGCATTGGCTGTTGCATTGCTTACGGTAAGCTTTCAAAGTATTAAAGCTGCGTTAATGAACCCCGTAAAGTCACTTAAATCCGAATAATAATTATTCAATACCAACATGAAAGGATTTTTGAATGCTGTAATTTTTTTGCTGCTGTTCTGTATTCAAAGTTCTGCGCAAACAAATTTTTGGGATAGCCCCAATGCTTACTTCGGACTCAAAAAACCAGGTGAAAAACCGGAGGTATTTGCCAAAGGGTTGTTGGCTGATTCAGGTATTGTGTTGGGCAGGGTAGGCTTTTCAAGCGACGGTAAAGAGTTTTATTATACCTATGCAAGGCATTGGTTCGACTCACGCGGATCTGGAACAAAACAAAAAATTTTTAATGGCAAGCAATGGAAAAAACCAACAGTTTTATTTAAAGACCTGGCTAACCCCGCACTTTCTTCAGATGGTAAAAAAATGTTTCTTGGCGGTAACAGCAGCGAGGTCTGGGAAGCGCACAGAACAAATGATGGCTGGAGCAAACCAGTTGTAGTGCATAATAAAATTTACGGGCTCTATAATTTTCAGCCTGTAAACAGTGGTGTTTATTATGCCGGCAGCAATGCCAATGCGGGAAGTAAAAAAGATTATAGTACGTACGATTTTTGCAAGTTCTCAATTTTAAATGGTGATACGCTTGTTGAAAGTCTGGGCACTCCGTTAAATACCAACGGCTTTGATGGTGATTTATTTATTGCGCCTGATGAATCATTTATGATTATAAGCGCCAATGAAACGCCGACTTACGAATGCGAATTGTTCATCAGTTTCAGAAAGCCTGATTTAACATGGACCAATCCCCAAAGCCTTGGGGCAGACATCAACAGTGGAGCAGCCCATCGTTTTGGCCAATACGTTACACCCGATAAAAAATACCTGGTTTACACAAAGGGTACGAGTGAAAAGGATTGCAATTTTTACTGGCTTCGTTTTGATAAACTTCTTACAAAACTTAGACAGAAAGCATTTCAATAATTCCCAATTTATACCATCATTATTTCCTGTTTATCCATGTTGCAGCATCCCCGGTTTTCTGTAACAGAGCATGCCTTTTCTAACATTTGTTGGGAGTGTACGGAATCAAACATACACCGTTCATTTTCGCACACTTCTATTTTTGTCTGCTTTGAAACGCTTTGCTGTAAAGGGTTTTAATAGTGGCATGGCTGTTGTACCAACTCCGAAAGCACCCAAACGCCAATTAGCCAAACTATGATAAAAAATTATTTAAAAATTGCCTGGAGAAGTTTTCTAAATAGTAAAGTGTACAATTCCCTGAATATTCTGGGGTTGTCTGTTGGCATGGTTTGCGCCGGGCTAATTTTTTTATGGGTGGAAGATGAAGTAAATTACGACCAGTTTAATGCAAAAAAAGACCGGTTGTATTTTACCAAGGTAAATCAGCAGTACGATACCTATACGGCCACGCACGGCTCAACACCCGGTGTGATGGCGCCCGCCATGCAGGCTGAAATACCCGGCATAGAAAATACCTGCCGCGTAACAGAAGATCAAACCTCTTTATTATTTAAAATCGGCGACAAAGCGATGTATGCAACCGGCAAATATGCCGAGCCTTCCTTATTCAGCATGTTTAGTTTTCCTTTTGTGCAAGGCAATGCCGGCAACGCTTTTAGCCAGTTGTATTCAATAGTGCTCACAGAAAAAACGGCGAGGAAGTTTTTTGGAGACGAGCAAAATGTGCTTGGAAAAACGGTAAAAATTGATAACAAACAGGATTATGTGGTGACGGGTATTTTAAAAGATATTCCACAAAACTCAACATTGCAGTTTGAATGGCTGGTGCCTTTTGAAGTGTTTTATAAACAATCGCCCTGGGCGCAAAAATGGGGTAATTCCTGTGTGAGCAGCTATGTTGAATTAAAGCAGGGCGCAAATGTAGCTTCGGTTAATAAGCAATTGTATAATTACCTTCAGCTAAAGCAGGGAACCACTACCGCAACTGCCCATGCCTTTCTATTCAGCATGCACGACTGGCACCTGTATGATGATTTTGATAACGGTAAAAAAAGTGGTAATGGCCGTATTGTTTATGTAAAGCTTTTCTCTACTATTGCATGGATTATTTTGTTTATTGCCTGTATTAATTTTATGAACCTGGCCACTGCCCGAAGTGAAAAAAGAGCAAGAGAAGTGGGGGTAAGAAAAGTGATGGGTGCCGGCAAAAACAGACTCGTGATCCAGTTTATCAGCGAGGCATTGCTGATGGCTTTTTTTGCGGCCGCAGTAGCGGTAATTATGATGGTGCTTGTGTTACCTGCTTTCAATTCACTGGTACAAAAAAATCTTTCACTGGCTTTAGCTAACCCGGCTCACATCATCTCAATTATTGCACTGATATTATTCTGCGGCTTTGTTGCCGGCAGTTATCCATCTTTTTATTTATCTTCCTTCAACCCCATATTTGTTTTAAAAGGATTGAAATTAAAAAGGGGTAGTGCTGCATACATCCGCAAGGGTTTGGTAATTGCGCAGTTTACGGTTTCCATCGTGCTGATTATTGGTACGGTCATTATTTATCAACAAATACAACATGTAAAAGGCCGCAACCTTGGGTTTAATAAAGAGAACCTGGTACAGATGAACCTGCAGGGAGATATGCAGAAAAACTTCAGGGTTATTAAACAGGATTTGATGAACGCCGGTATCGCTGAAAATGTAGCGATAACGGATCATGAAACCATTTACAGTGGCAACAATACCACCGCCTTAGATTGGCCTGGCAAAGCACCCAACAGCACAATCCTGGTTTCTCAGCGTTTGGTAAGTCCTGAATTTATTTCCACCGCCGGTCTGCATCTCGTATCTGGCAGGGATTTCCAGGAAACAGATGTCGTGGAAATGGATAATAATTTTAAACCAAAGAATGCTGACCAGGTTTTCAATGTGATTGTAACACAATCCATGGAAAAGATATTGGGCAATGGTAGTGCCATCGGTAAAACCATGGAATTGCCAGGCTCAAAAGAAAATGAATATTTTAAGTTAAGTGTAACCGGTGTAGTAAATGACTATGTGTATGGAGATATGTACGGCAAGTCGTCACCCGTTGTATTTTATTGCCTGCCGCAAGCCACTACGCTGATGTACGTGCGCACTAAGCCATCCACCAACCCGGAGCAACTGTTAGCTAAAATGGAAACAATAATGAAAAAGGATAATCCTGCTTTTCCGTTTGAATACAAATTTGTAGATGACCAGTTTAACGAAATGTTTATGAGTGAAATGCTCATTAGTAAACTGTCCCAGGTTTTCGCTACGCTGGCAATTCTTATTTCCTGCCTTGGTTTATTTGGACTTGCTGCCTACACCGCTGAACGTAGAACAAAAGAAATTGGCGTTCGCAAAGTGCTTGGTGCATCCACAAGTGGCCTCGCCGGTCTGCTGTCGAAAGATTTTTTAAAACTGGTTGGCTTTTCGTGCCTGGTGGCTTTTCCTGTCGCCTGGTTTGTAATGAATAATTGGTTGAGGCAATACGCTTACCGCATTAACATTCACTGGCAAATATTTTTGATTGCGGGTGGTGCTGCCATGCTGATAGCCGCTGCGACGGTGAGTTTCCAGGCGGTGAAAGCGGCGCTGATGAACCCCGTTACAAGTTTAAAAGCGGAATAGATAGCGGAGGATGGAAACGCTGATTGAGCGGATTAAAACGGTTTAGGCTGATTTTTATTAATTGACAAATGGAAACGCTGATGTATCGGATATAAACGGATTGGGCATATTTTTTTTAGTGAGACTTTAACGATCTGAAAAACAGCAATCGTCCGCTCAATCAGCGTTTCTATAAAAACATACACTATGCTGCAGCACTATTTTAAAATTATATACCGCAATTTGTGGAAGAGCAAATTGTATAGCACCATCAATATTGCGGGGCTGGCATTGGGTTTAACCTGCTGCATGCTGATTGTATTGTACAATAAAGATGAAGCCAGTTTTGACCAGTTTCATAAAAATAAAAACCAGCTGCAGCGGGTGGTTACAAGTATTAAAAATGACAAGGATAACCGCAAACTGGCGCTGACCAATAGCCCGGTTGGGCCTGCCTTTAAAGAAGCGTTGCCGGAGATAAAAGCTTTTGTACGTTTGCAAAATGATTACGCCAATATAAAAAAGGGAACGGAAGTAATTGGCCAGGAAGTGCTGGATGCGGATAGTAATTTCTTTGCTGTTTTTTCTTTTCCGCTACTGGCTGGCGATCCGGCAACTGTTTTAAAAGATCCGGATGCGGTGGTAGTAACAGAAGATGCTGCCATTAAATATTTTGGTACAACCAATGTAATCGGTAAAACGATGGAGGTGGGTTACCGCGGTGAATTTGCGCCGAAAAAAATTACTGGTGTGGCAAAAAATCCTCCGCAGAATTCATCCATACAATTTGATGTGGTAGCGCCCTTTACCGATAAAAGTACGGAGTGGATTGGCTTTTACCTGAGCACCTATGTTTTGCTGGCCGAAAATGCAAAAGCCGAAAATGTAGCTTCCAAATTCTCCGGCATCTTTTTGGCCAATGCAAAAGATGAATTAAAAAATGCCTGGGACCAAAACGGTTTTAAAGATGAAATACATTTTGGGCTGCAGCCTTTTACGGCAATGCACCTGGATACTGACTACAGCCAGGGGGACTTTAAAAATGCCAGTAAACCAATCTATGCTTATATCCTCACGGGCATTGCTATTTTTATTTTATTGATTGCCTGTATCAATTTTATCAATCTTAAACTGGCACATTCATTACAAAGGGCCAAAGAAATTGGCGTACGAAAAGTGATGGGTGGTCAGCGAAAACAACTCATCAAACAGTTTTTAGGCGAGTCACTATTACTCAGCCTGATTGCCTTTGTTGCTGCCATTGCGTTAACTATCCTGGTATTGCCGGTCTTCAATCAACTGGCTAATAAACAACTTAGTTTCACAACCCTTTTGGATGCGCCACTTGTACTGTCCTATATCCTGTTATTCCTGGTGACAGGTTTTGTTGCGGGGTTTTATCCGGCGTTGGTTTTATCTGGGTTTAATCCTTTGCAAACCATTTATAACCGGCAAAAATTTCATGGCAAAAATTACCTTACCAAAGGGCTGGTTATATTTCAATTTTCATTGGCTACTTTTCTTATCATCACAACGGCCATCATGTATACCCAGTTTAATTTTTTAACCCATAAAGATTTAGGCTATAACGATACGAACATAGCCTTGCTCGATTTAGGCCGGGGGCCAGATCAGAAAAAAGTTGAACTGCTAAAAGCTGAACTGGCAAAGGAACCTTCCATAAAATTGGTTGCAGCCAGCGATGGTCATGGCAATATCACCGGCGGAAAAGTTGACGGTAAAGAAATGGAATTTGCCTACAAACGCATGGATGAAAATTATTTGAAAGCCCTGCAGATTCCGATTGTAAAGGGAAGGAATTTGCTCAACGGTTTTACCGGCGATTCTACTCAATCTGTTGTAATCAATGAAACTTTTGCAAAGCAGGCCGGGTGGTCAGATCCCATTGGCAAGCAGGTAGATTTTTTCTGGGACAATAGAAAAGTTACCGTTGTGGGTGTGGTAAAAGATTATCATTTTCAACCGCTGCAAAACAAAATAATGCCGCTGCTTTTTGTGGCCGATCCACACTATGGTTTTGGGCAATTACTTATTAAGTTAGATGCCGGCAATATCCCTGCTGCCATGAGCCAGGTAGCAGCTGTTTTTAAAACGATATTTCCGTTACAACCCTACACGTATATATTTATGGATAGCAAAAACAAAGACTATTATAAAGAAGAAGCGAAGTGGAAGGAGATCATTACGCTGGCGGCCATGCTTTCTATTTTTATCAGTTGCATCGGCCTGTTTGGCCTGTCTATTTTATCAACAGAAAAAAGAACAAAAGAAGTAGGCATTCGAAAAGTGTTGGGTGCAAGCGTGCAGAGTGTAGTCACTTTATTGTCAACCAATTTTATACAATTGGTACTGGTGGCTTTTTTTATTGCCACACCCATTGCCTGGTATGTCAACAACCAATGGCTGCAGCAATTCCCTTACAGGATATCGGTAAGCTGGCGGGTATTTACGTTATCAGGCCTATGCATGATTGTACTGGCCGCTGCTACCATTAGTTTTCAAAGCGTAAGGGCTGCATTGATGAACCCGGTAAAGAGTTTGAAAGCGGAGTAGGAAAGAAGCCCCCTAAATCCCCCAAGGGGGACTTTTGAAGAGTTAGCTAACTGAACTGTTTGCGGTATAGGAAATGTATAATTGGGATGTTGATTTATAATCTGTAACCTGGAAGAAATGAAAAGTACGGTGAATTAAAAACGTCTAAACGCCTTAACGGCATACACCATGATAAAAAATTATTTCAAAATCGCCTGGAGAAGTTTGTTGAAAAACAAAGGCTACTCCTTTATCAACATCAGCGGACTTGCAGTAGGTATGAGTGTTGCCATACTGATTGGTTTATGGGTTTGGGATGAAGTAAGCTTCAACAAGAGTTTTGAAAATTATAACCGCATCGCAAAAGTAATGCAACACCAAACCTTTAATGGTGATGTAGGCACTCAAACTTCGTTGCCTTATTTAACCGGTGATGAACTCAAAAAAAATTACGGCTTTAATTTTAAATATGTTTCCATGTGTTCATGGACCAACAACCATATACTTGCTTTTGGTGAACAGAAGATTTCAAAGAGCGGCAATTTTTTTGAACCACAGATTACAGAAATGCTGTCAATAAAAATGCTGAGCGGTACCCGTGCCGCGTTGCAGGATATTCATTCTGTTATATTGTCCGCATCAACGGCTAAAGCATTGTTTGGCACTGTAGACCCGCTTTATAAGATAATAAAAATTGACAGCAAGTTTGATGTAAAAGTAACCGGTGTGTATGAGGACCTGCCCTATAATTCGGATTTTAATAACCTTACTTTTATTGCCCCCTGGCAGTTATACATTGATGATAATTTTTGGGTAGAAAAAGCCACCAATCCCTGGCGCAATAACTCCTTCCAGGCTTATGTGCAACTGGCTGATCATGCAGACCTGAACAAGGTTTCAACACAAATAAAGGATTTGAAATTGAGAAGGGTTTCAAAGGCAGATGCCGAATTTAAACCGGAAGTATTTTTACATCCCATGAGCAAATGGCATTTGTATTCTGAATTTAAAAACGGTATTCAATCGGGCGGCAGAATACAGTTTGTATGGCTGTTTGCCATCATCGGATTTTTTGTGTTGCTACTGGCCTGTATCAACTTTATGAACCTGAGTACAGCACGTTCTCAAAAGCGGGCGAAGGAAGTCGGTATCCGTAAAGCGGTCGGCTCTTTACGCGGTCAGCTGGTAGGGCAGTTTTTTGCGGAGTCGCTGTTGGTGACCTTACTGGCGTTTGTTTTTGCATTGCTGATAGTACAACTCGTACTTCCGTTTTTTAATGACATTGCAGATAAGCAAATGACAATCCTTTGGCATACTGCTTCGTTTTGGTTGCTGGCTGCCGCGTTTGTGCTCATCACCGGTTTTATGGCGGGCAGTTATCCTGCATTGTACCTGTCTTCTTTTAAACCCGTGAAGATATTAAAAGGTACTTTTCGGGTGGGCCGTTTTGCAGCCCTTCCCCGCAAAGTGCTGGTGGTACTGCAGTTTACGGTTTCAGTAGTGCTCATCATTGGCACCATCGTTGTTTTTAACCAGGTACAATATGCACGCAACCGGCCGGTTGGTTATAGTCGCGATGGGTTGCTCAGCATTTTCTTAAGAACAGAAAATGTTCATAAACATTTTGATGCCGTTAGTGATGAGTTGAAAAGTTCCGGAGCAATATCCGAAATATCGGAATCATCCGGCGCTACCACTTATGTTGGTGAGCAGGATAATGGGTTTGAATGGAAAGGAAAAGCTCCTTCGGTGCAGGGCGATTTTGGTGTAGTGTTTGTATCAACGGATTTTGGTAAAACCATCGGCTGGCAAATGAAGGAAGGAAGGGATTTTTCAAAAGAATTTAAAACAGATTCCTCAGGTATCATACTGAATGAAACCGCTGTAAAATTTATGGGACTGCAACACCCGGTTGATGAAATTATCAACTGGGATGGACATTTGTATCATGTGATAGGTGTGGTAAAAGATATGGTGATGCAATCACCGTACGAACCGGTTTTTCGTACTGTTTTTGTCACCAACAACGATCCGCAGCAGGTGATCAATATCCGTATCAATTCCACCACCAGTGTGGCTGCAGCCCTCTCAAAAATTGAAATCGTCTTTAAGAAATACAATCCCGATCAGCCCTTTGCCTTCCAGTTTACAAATGATGATTATGCCAGGAAATTTGGCGATGAAAAACGCATCGGAACACTGGCTACCTGGTTCGCTATATTGGCTACTTTTATTTCCTGCCTCGGTATTTTTGGGTTGGCATCTTTTACAGCAGAGCAACGAACAAAAGAAATAGGGGTACGAAAAGTGAATGGTGCGTCTGTGTACAATTTATGGCAAATGCTGTCGAAGGATTTTGTGTTGCTGGTATTTATTTCTTTTTTGATTGCAACACCCATTGCGTGGTACAGTATGCACAACTGGTTAAAGAATTATAACTATAAAACCAATATTTCAGCGTGGATTTTTGTAGCGGTTTGCTTGGGTGCTTTGCTGATTACTTTAATCACGGTGAGTTTCCAAAGTATCAAAGCTGCTTTGATGAATCCGGTGAAGAGTTTAAGGAGTGAGTAAGATGCAGCCCCCTAAATCCCCCAAGGGGGACTTTTAAACAGTTCAACAATCGGATTGTTTGCCCTGGGAAAAGTATAAAAGAGTATCCTCATTGTTCTTCAATCAGGGAAACAGGGGTTCAGAGAGAAAGCAAAAACGTCTAAACGCCCTAACGGCAACAAACCATGATAAAAAATTATTTTACCACTGCCTGGCGCAGCCTGCTCAAAAACAGGGGCACTACCATTATCAATATTACCGGTCTGGCTGTTGGTATGACGGCCGCCGTGTTGATTTTATTATGGGTGCAAAATGAAATTCATTTTGATAATTTTCAACCAGCTGCTGACAGGATTTACCGGCTGACAACAAGCATACCTGAAAACGGTGGCGCCTGGGAAACTACGCCGTTGCTGCTGGCTGAGGCTGCCAAAAAAAATGTACCTGAAATAGAAACCATTAGCCGGTTGTTTGCAGACAATCAACCCGTGTTTCGCATGGGCGGAAATTTGGTGTACGAAAAAAAATGCGCTTATGTGGATGATGATTGGTTTAGTTTATTTCACTTCGATTTTATAGAAGGCAACGCTGCTTCATTTGCCAATAATCCCAACAGCATTATTCTCACAGAGTCGGAGGCAAAAAAATATTTTGGCAACAAGCCTCTATTTGGAACAGTGATTCATGTTGACAGCATGGACTTCCAGGTAAAGGGCGTTGTAAAAGATGCGCCTTCCAATTCCAGTTTTCAATACAAAGCATTTTTACCGATGGCGGCATTGTTGGCCAATCCGGAAATCAGGATCAATGATGAAAACTGGGACAATTATAATTACCTCACGTTTGTAAAATTAAAAGCCGGTTATTCCACTGCAGCCACTTCAAAAAAGCTGGCAGCTATTTTTCCCGGCAATGAAAAAGGCGCTATTCAGATTAGCATGGTTGGGTTAAAGGATATGCATTTTGAAAAGGGAATGCAATCCTCTTCTTTTGTACATGGCAATCTCAACACGGTATATATTTTTTCAATACTGGCATTTTTGCTGCTGCTGGTGGCATGCATTAATTATGTGAATCTTACCACCGCAAAAGCCAGCCTGCGGGCGAAAGAAGTCGGTATACGAAAAATATCCGGGGCAAAACCGATCCATCTTTTTTACCAGTTTATTGCAGAGTCTTTACTGGTGAGTGTAGTATCGGTGCTGTGTACATTGCTCATTGTCCGGTTGTGTTTGCCTGTATTTAATTCCTTTACAGGAAAGGATTTCAGCCTGTCACTGGCATCACCGGGTCTTTGGATGATTATTGGCAGCACGATGTTTGTTGCCTTTGTGCTCAATAGTATTTATCCCGCCATTTTATTGTCGTCTTTTAAACCATTAAATGTTTTTAAAGGCATCACTATTTTAAAAGTGAAAGACAGTTATTTTAGAAAAGGCCTGGTGGTGGTACAGTTTACCATCGCTGTGATGTTAATAGCATCGGCCATCATCATCTGGCAACAGATGAAGTTTACACAGCAGTCAAACCCCGGCTATAACAGATCACAGGTACTTGCCTTTGCATTGCCACCTGGTTTTGGCGGTAGCAATAAAGCACAGTTAGTACAAACCATGCGGCAGCAATTGTTGGCGCAAAAAAGTATACAAGAAGTAACCATCGCCAATCAGCCGGTGGTTAATATCGGCAGCTATTCAACAGGTAGTGCTGACTGGGTTGGCCGTGATACTACCTTTAATCCTAAAGTAGCACAGTTGGCAACCGATGAAAATTTTTTAAACACCATGCAGTTAACGATGAAGGAAGGCCGCTGGCTGCAGGATGGCGAAGCTGATAAAAATAATGTAGTGTTAAACGAAACGGCGGTAAAGGAATTTAATTTGCAACAGCCTATGGTGGGTCAGTCTTTTACTTTTAAAGGAAGAACAGGCCAAATTACCGGCGTTGTAAAAAACTTCAATTACAAAAGCACACACGAAAAAATGGGGCCTTTGGTAGCCTTCAATAACCCGGAATGGTTCAGGATTTTTATGGTAAGAGTATCACCCGGAAACGTTGGCGACGCCTTAGCTGCCGTGGAGAATGTCTGGAAAAAATTCGCTCCCGACAATCCCATTGAATATAGTTTTTTAGATGACAGTTTTAATGGATTGTATAAAGAAGATCAGCAAACTTCTTTTTTGATATTGGTATTTGCCATTATCGCTGTGGTGATTTCCAGTATGGGTTTGTTTGGGTTGGTAACCTTTACCGCCGGTCAACGTATCAAGGAAATTGGCATCCGGAAAGTATTGGGTGCAACTGTTACCAATATCACTTCACTGCTGTCAAAAGACTTTGTACAACTGGTATGCATCGCGATTATTATTGCCACGCCGCTCGCTTATTGGGCCATGCAACGTTGGATACAAATTTTTGCTTACCGCATTGATATCGTTTGGTGGATGTTTGCATTGGCTGGTCTGCTGGCTTTGCTGATAGCGGTAATCACCACCAGTTTTCAATCTATCAAAGCGGCATTGGCCAACCCGGTAAAGAGTTTGAAAAGTGAATAATCATCCTAAAAAACTGAACTAAAAAACATAACTACAATGCAAATTTGTAAAGGGCTGTTGTTGATTGTATTGATCTGTTTAAGCAACAATTATCTGAACGCACAAAACCCGGTGTCTTATCCAAAAGATACAGCGCTGTCGGCCCCGGAATTAAATTTCGAAGTGTTATGGCACACGTTTGAAGACAACTACGCTTTTTTTAAATTGAGAAATATTGACTGGAAAAAATCATACAACCAGTACAGGCCATTGGTAAATGCAGGCACTTCAGATGATTCGCTTTTTTCTGTTGTTAGTATCATGCTGGCACCATTCAAAGACAATCACATCAATGTAATTATGCCCGGTGTAAAACAGTTTAAAGCGGCTAAGCCTTCGCAGTTTATTAAAGAATTTTCTACAGACAGCCTGAGACATTTGTATTGGACAATGGTAAATCAAACATTGACTGGTAAAGGTTTTGGCGCCATCCAAAACTATGGGCCAGGTTTTAACAATATACCATTGTTTAGTTACCGCGTTTCTAATCGATATGGCTACTTAAGGTTTAACCGGTGCTTTGTAGATGGCGACGCAGACAGCAAGCCAGATGCCGCTGTGGCTGGTAAAATACTGGATAGTATAATGGAACAGGCCGGCAAACTGCAGGGCCTTATCATTGATGTAAGAGAGAATATGGGTGGCAATGATGAATTTGCTTATGAAGTGGCCAGCAGGTTTGCCAGCCGGAAAATGGTGGGCATGTATAAAAGAACAAGAGTCCGCGGCGGAAAATATGAGGACTTCGGAAAAGCGGAAACATGGTTTATTGAACCAACAAAAAATAAGGCATTTCTAAAACCCGTGGTGGTGTTAACCAACGATAAAACCGTGAGCGCTGCGGATGTTTTTGCCATGATTATGAAAGAGCTGCCGGCTATAAAAATCATCGGTACCAATACTTGTGGAATTTATTCAGACATGTATGGATTTACACTACCAAATAAATGGCTGGTGTCGCTTTCCAACCAACGGTATTACAATAACAACATGGTTTGTTATGAAGCAAAAGGTACGCCGGTAGATATCAACATTGAAAATAAAAAACAAGACCTGGCCACAATGAACGACCCGGTCATTACAGCGGCGCTAAAAATATTGAACAACAAATAAACAGTTCACTCCTCAATAGTCTTTCCTGCGGCGCAAGTCTGGCATCCCGATCAATAAAGCATTTGGTGTACGGAATCAAACAAACACTGTTCGTTTTCGTACACTTTTTATTTTCAGGCAATCAAAACCCTTTACCAGTAAGCCTTTAAACAATGGCACGGCTGTTGATTTTGCAAGCGCAAGAAAAAGCTTAAAGCTTAAAGCTGAAGGCTTAAAGCACGGAGCCTGGTAGTTTGAGAAAGAACACAATGTAGCAATGTCTGCATTTGGCTTTAAGCTTTAAGCTTTAAGCTTTAAGCTTTAAGCCTTCAGCCTTGCGCCTTCAGCCTTAAGCTTTCGGCGCTCCGCCTAAACACTACTACCATGATAAAGAACTATTTTTTAACTGCCTGGCGCAGTTTGTGGAAGAATCGCACGTTTAGCCTGTTGAATATTTCGGGTCTCGCCATCGGTATATCCTGTGCTGCACTTATTTTTTTATGGGTAGAAGATGAGGTTACCTATAACAGCTATTTCACCAGCAACAAACATTTGTACAAAGTGATGGATAACCAGGAGTATGATGGCAAGCTCTACAGTTTTTCATCTATGCCCGGTCCGTTTGCCAAAGCAGCCAAAGAAGAAATTCCAGGCATAAAAAAAATTGCCCGCACTACCTGGGGCGACCGGTCGCTTTTTAGTTTTGGCGAAAAAAGTGTGTATTCAAACGGCATGTATGTGGATGCTGATTTTCTTACGATGTTCAACTATCAGTTTATACAAGGCAATGCGGCTTCGGCTTTTAGCCAGTTGTATTCTTTGGTGGTAACTGCATCTATGGCAAAAAAATATTTTAATACAACCGATGTTATTGGCAGGCGGTTGAAAATGGAAAATAAACAGGATTACACCATTGCAGCCGTGGTGAATGATTTGCCGGTGAATAACCAGTTTTCAAACCAGGAATGGTTTGCGCCTTTTGAAGTATTTGAAAAACAAAATGACTGGCTAAAAACATGGGGAAACAATGGCATTCAAAATTTTGCTGAACTGGAACCCGCTGCCGATGTGGCGGCCGTCAACAAAAAAATGTATGGCTTTATCAAGGCGAAAGATAAAGACGCCGCTGCCATGCCCTTTCTTTTTTCTGTAAAAGACTGGCGCCTGCGCAACAATTTTACAGATGGAAAACAAAGCGGTGGCAGAATCAAAATTGTAAACCTGTTTACGGTGATTGCCTGGATTATATTGATCATTGCCTGCATCAATTTTATGAATTTGTCTACCGCCAAAAGCGGGCCTAGAGCAAAAGAAGTAGGTGTAAGAAAAGTAATGGGGTCTGGCAAAAGTATGCTGGTATGGCAATTTATATGCGAAGCCATTTTGATGTCGTTTATTGGAGTGGCTATTTCAATTTTGATAGTTGCCTTGTTGTTGCCTGCATTTAATGGGCTGGTAGAAAAACAATTGTCACTCGGTTTGTTACAGCCGATACACCTCATTTCACTGGTTGCCATTGGTTTATTATGTGGCTTTATTGCGGGCAGTTACCCGGCCTTTTATCTCTCTTCTTTTCAGCCGCTGGCGGTATTAAAAGGTATGAAATTAAATACGGGCGGTGCCGGTTTTATCCGCAAAGGCCTGGTGATAACACAGTTTGTTATTTCTGTTA
This sequence comes from Chitinophagales bacterium, assembly GCA_038210625.1. Taxonomy (GTDB): domain Bacteria; phylum Bacteroidota; class Bacteroidia; order Chitinophagales; family Chitinophagaceae; genus Ferruginibacter. The sequence continues at coordinate 114,461 of JBBQWL010000008.1, forward strand.
CCCTCATCATTTGTACCATCATTATCTACCAACAGGTAATGCATACAAAAAACAGGGAGCTGGGTATGAACAAGGATAACCTCATCACACTCAACCAGCAAATTATCAGTACCACGCAAAGTGGAGACGTTGGTCTACACTTTAACAACATTAAAAATGATTTGATTCAAACAGGTGTTGTAGAAAATGCTGCCCTCAACAGCAATGACGCCTTTTCTGTTGGCAGTAATTCTTCCGCTTTTAGCTGGAAGGGGAAAGATGCCTCCAAAAATCCGCTGATCTCCATGGATTTTGCAACGCCTTCCTATATCACTACCATGGGCATGCAGGTGATTGCCGGCCGTGATTTTCACCAGGATGGTTTTGGCGACAGTAATACAGTAGTAATAAATGAAACACTTGCCAAAATGATTAAACCCAAAGCTGCTGATGCAGTGGGACAATTGATTGAAAGGGAAAGTAGCAACCTTGAAATTGTGGGCGTGATTAAAGACAATGTTTATAATGGAGTCTATGGAAGTATTTCGCCCTTAATAATTTTTAATGATGCAAAAGCGGCTAACACCAGCATTCTCATGGTTCGGTTCAAACCCCAGGATGATTATAAAGCCGCCCTTGCAAAAGTAGAAAGTGTGCTGAAAAAATATAGTCCATCCTATCCTTTTGAATACAAATTTGCCAGCGAAAGTTTTAAACAATTATTTGCCAACGAAAACCTGATAGGCAAGCTGGCCGGGCTTTTTGCGGTGCTGGCTATTTTTATTTCCTGTCTTGGTTTGTTTGGTCTTTCTGCCTACAGCGCCGAACGCAGAATAAAAGAAATAGGAATTCGTAAAGTATTGGGTGCTTCTGTGCAAAGTTTAAGTTCCATGTTATCAAAAGAATTTGTGAAGTTGGTCGCGGCATCCTGCCTGCTGGCATTTCCATTGGCCTGGTACTTTATGCATGATTGGCTAAAAGACTATGAGTATAAAATAGCGATCAGTTGGTGGATGTTTGTGTTGCCCGCAGCACTTGCCATGTTGATAACCATATTGACGGTTAGTTTCCAGGCAACCAAAGCAGCACTGATGAACCCGGTGAAGAGTTTGAAAGCAGCCCCCTAAATCCCCCAAGGGTGACTTTTGAAGAGATAAATTATTTGTCGTTTTTTAAAGTTTCGAAAAGAAAAAAAGTAGTGTAACATTTTGGGAGGGAGAACGTTGGACGGTGGGCACAAGCATTCTGCTTTCGGCCTTCAGCTATAAGCGTCACTGCTTTAAGCTTAATTTTTTAACAGTTAAACAAAACAACATGAAAAAACTTTTGATGATTTTATTGGTGGCCTGCTCAACGGGCAGCCTGTTTGCGCAAAATGAAAAACAACCATTCTTAACAAAATCCTTTTCCGGTGATGCGGTGAAAGAAGTGGAAGCAATCACTTCGGGTGGAAACATAGATGTAACAAGCGTTGCAGCAGGGCAGGAGCGGGTAGAAGTTTTTATCTGGCCATCCAACAGAAATAAAAACGCCTCCGTTTCAAAAGAAGCAATTCAACAAAAGCTGGATGAATTGTATGATGTGAAAATTGAAGTAGCCGGTAATAAACTGACTGCCGTGGTAAAACCCAAACACAATAATATGAACTGGAAAAATTCATTGTCCGTTTCGTATAAAATTTTTGTAAACCAAAACATCACTACCCATTTAACAACCAGTGGCGGAAACATCAGCCTGGCGGCGCTTTCAGGCGAGCAGCATTTTACCACCAGCGGCGGCAACATTGTGGTGGATCATGTAAAAGGCAAATTAAAAGGCACCACCTCCGGTGGCAATATTGATGTAAAAGATGCAGCCGATGATATTGAGATGACTACCAGTGGTGGAAATATCGATGCCAGTAATTGCAATGGAAAGATAAAGCTGTCTACTTCCGGCGGCAATTTGATGCTAACAGGTTTGAGTGGTGATATCCATGCCACCACCAGTGGAGGCGATGTGAAAGGAGATGACATTAAGGGCGACCTCACGGCGCATACGTCTGGCGGAAATGTAAAACTGGCGGGCCTTGCATGCAATGTATCCGCAGGTACCAGCGGCGGTGATGTTAGGGTTGCAGTTAAAGAACCAGGCAAGTTTATAAAACTCACCAATTCAGGTGGTAAAATTGATTTGGAATTACCTGCAGGCAAAGGATACAATCTTGATATTTCGGGTGATAAAGTAAGGACAGACGGACTCACTAATTTCAGTGGCAAAGCATCTGACACTGAATTAAGAGGTACATTGAATGGTGGTGGCACGGAAGTAACGGCCAATGCAGGTGGTAGTAAAATCAGTTTGACTTTTAAATAGGGTTTAGGAAATAGCAACGCAGATTGAGCTGATGGGAACGGATTAAACGGATTTTTTATATCCGCATCATCCGTTCTAATCCGCCTGATTTGCATTTCGATTTAGCGGGGTAAGATGGGAAATAGCAACGCAGATTGAGCTGACAGGAGCTGTTTGAACGGATTTTTTTATATCTGCTAAATCCGTTTTAATCCGCCTGATCCGCATTTCTATCTGCGGAGAAACGGAGAAGAATAGGAACGCTGATTGAGCTAATGGGGACGGATTGAACGGATTTTTATATCCGTATCATCCGTTTGAATAAGCCTGATCCGCGTTGCTATCAATACGACGATTAAATTTTTACACCATGATAAAAAGTTATTTTCTTACTGCCTGGAGAAACCTGCGGAACAACAAGACGTTTTCGTTTATTAATATTATTGGTCTTGCCATTGGTATCAGTGCCTCGCTGGTGATTTTTTTGATTGTGAATTACGACTTTAGTTTCAACAAACCATTAATCGCCGACGGCCGCCTATACAGGGTAGTATCTGATTTTAGTTTTTCAGGAGAAGCGTATCACAACTCGGGCGTGCCTATGCCAATGGGAGACGCAGTGCGAAAAGAACTGACGGGTATTGATAAAGCGGCGCCTTTTTTTACAATGGACAATGATGTTAAAATAAGTTTACCAGTAGCTGGTAAACAGGATCCTGTAGTATTTAAAAAACAAAAAAATACAGTCTTCGCAGATTCCGGATACTTTAACCTGGTCAATTATACATGGGTTGCAGGTAGTGCAGCAAAATCGTTGTCGGCTCCTGCGCAAGTGGTACTTACAACTTCTGCTGCAGGGTTGTATTTTCCACAACTTGAACCTGCCCAAATTGTAGGAAAAGAATTTTATCTGAACGACACAGTTCATACAACTATAACGGGTGTTGTAAAAGACCTTACCTACAATACCGATTTTAATTTTAAAATATTTATATCAAGGGCCACCCTGGAAAAAACGAGCCTTAGACCATCTGATTGGGATCAGTGGAACAATACCAATGGCGCATCACAACTGCTGGTAAAGTTATCCGAAGGTTCAATAAAAGCACAGGTGGAAAGCCGTATAAAATCAATGTATGAAAAATATCATAAGAAAGACCCCAATGATCATAGCATTACCAACCATTCGCTGCAGCCATTGAGCGACCTGCATTACAATGCAGATTATGGTGCCTACGATTTGCCACTTAGCAATAAACCTACTTTGTATGGTCTGCTGGCAGTTGCTGCCTTTTTATTGTTGCTTGCCTGCATCAATTTTATAAATCTTACCACAGCTCAGGCTTCGCAAAGAGCAAAAGAAATAGGCGTACGAAAAACAATGGGCAGTTCAAAAAAGCAACTGGTAGGACAGTTTTTAAGCGAAACATTTTTACTCACGCTCATCGCCACGATTCTGTCTATCATCATTGCACCGTTGCTGTTAAAAGTGTTTGCCGATTTCATTCCGCCGGGTTTACATTTTGATATTACAGCACAACCGGCCATTGTTGCTTTTTTACTTGTACTGATACCTGCTGTAAGTATCTTATCCGGCTTTTACCCTGCCACGGTTTTATCGGCTTATCAGCCGGTAACCGTTCTAAAAAACCAGTCGAACACCGGCAAGGGAAGGTCACGCAATGCCTGGTTGCGTAAATCATTAACCGTATCACAATTTGTAATTGCACAGGTATTTATTATTGCCACCATCCTGGTAAGTAAACAGATTCGTTTTTCATTAACCAAAGACATGGGTTTTAAAAAAGAAGGCATGTTGCTTACACAAACAAATTTTTATGATACGGCGCAACAAAAAAAATATGTGCTGGCTGCCAAACTGAAAGCTATACCTGCTGTGGCTGGTATAGCTTTCAGTACCAGTTCACCGTCATCAAACAGTACCTGGAGCGGCACCATGAAATATAAAGATGGCAAAAAGGAAATAGAAACGGATGTACAGCAAAAATTTGCTGATACGGCTTACCTGCATCTTTATCATATTAAATTATTGGCAGGCACTAATTATCCGTATTCGGATACGGCAAATGCATTTTTGATCAATGAAACGTATTTGCACATACTTGGTTTTCAAAATCCTGCAGACGCTATTGGAAAAATTATTGAGTGGAGTAATAAAAAAATTCCTGTTGTGGGGGTAGTAGCAGATTTTAACCAGCAGTCTTTACATGAGCCGGTTAAGCCACTTGTTGTAGCCTGCAATCCCGGATGGCAGCGTACTTTAAACATTGCCCTGTACCCACAAACTGCACCCGGCGATTGGAAAAAAGCCATCAGTAAAATGGAACTTGCCTGGAAAGAATTATATCCCGATACCGAATTTGAATACAGTTTCCTGGATGAGGACATTGCAAAATATTACAAGGCCGAGCAAAATATTTCCCGCTTATTGATGTGGGCAACCGGGCTGGCCATTTTTATCAGCTGCTTGGGTTTGCTGGGTCTTATCATTTACATCTCTAATCAGCGTACAAAAGAAATCGGTATCCGAAAAGCGGTGGGGGCCACCGTTACTCAAATTGTAACCCTGTTATCAAAAGACTTTTTACAACTGGTTATCGTTGCCTTTGTGATAGCTGTTCCCATTACCTGGTGGGGTTCCCATCAATGGCTCAACAATTTTGCTTACAAAACAAATATGGATGTCTGGATATTTTTTGCAGGAGGGATTATTATGTTTTTAATGGCGCTGATTATTCTTTGCATCCGGGGTTTTAAAGCAGCAACGGTAAACCCGGTTAAGAGTTTGAAGGCGGAGTAGGAAAGGCCCCCTAAATCCCCCAAGGGGGACTTTTGAAGAGTTCACGTTGGGGGATTATTTACTGAGTTGGAAGAGTAATAATCAATCCCATTAACACTTCTTAATAAGTGCGATGCAATGATTATCAAGACTAATAAAAACGACTAAACGGCTTAACGGCAAAAATAAAACTGATGATAAAAAATTATTTTAAAATCGCCTGGAGAAATTTGTGGAAGAATAAAACTTTCTCCTTTATAAATATTGCAGGCCTGGCATCAGGACTGGCTTGTTTTATTTTAATTGCCTTGTATGTGGCAGATGAATTAAGTTATGACCGGTTCAATGAAAAGGCGGGCCGCATCTACCGCGTGAATACCGATATTTTATTTGGCGGCAACAACCTGCACATGGCAGTAACCTGCGACCCGATGGGAGCCACCCTGCAAAGAGACTATCCACAGGTAGAAGAGTTTGTTCGTTTTTATAATTCCAGGGGATCGAAATTAATTCGGAAAGGCAATGAATTTATAAATGAAAACAAGGTAGTACATGCCGATTCCACCTTGTTCAATGTGTTTACATTGCCTGCTATATCCGGGGATACCAAAACGGCGCTGAACGATCCCAATACGGTTGTCATCACTGAATCTACTGCCAAAAAATATTTTGGAACAATTGACGCCGTAGGTAAAATAGTTGAGACCAACGACCATAACAGTACGTTATATAAGGTAACTGCTGTTATAAAAGATATGCCGCACAATAGCCATTTTAACTACGATTTTATTTTTTCGATGGACAATGTCGATTACCCATGGGGTAATTATTTAAGCAATAATCACCAAACCTATATTGTTTTAAAAGAGGGTACCAATTACAAGGCTTTCGAAAAAAACTTCGCACAGGTAATTGACAAGTATATCATGCCACAGGCCAAACAATTTATGAACATCAGTTCAATAGATGATTTTAAAAAGGCCGGCAATAAACTCGAGTATAGCCTGATGCCGTTGACTGATATTCACCTGCATTCTGACCGTTCACCAGAGCTGGGTAATAACGGCAATATACAATACGTGTATATTTTTTCTGCAGTTGCATTGTTCGTGTTGTTACTGGGCTGTGTAAATTTTATGAATTTATCTACCGCACGTTCCGGCGCAAGGGCAAAAGAAGTGGGCATCCGCAAAGCATTGGGTACAGACAAGAAAGCGTTGATCGGGCAGTTTCTTACAGAATCAATTTTAATGACGCTTATTTCGTTGCTGCTGGCCATTGTAATAGCGTGGGGCTGCCTTACTTATTTTAATAACCTCTCAGGAAAAAATCTTTCTTTAACAAGTCTACTCCAGCCCGGCTTTCTCACATTTTTGTTGCTGCTACCCCTTGTTGTCGGCTTCATTGCCGGTGGTTACCCGGCGTTTTATTTATCTTCTTTTCAACCCATCACGGTATTAAAAGGCAAAATAAATACAGGGGTTAAAAAAAGCAATCTAAGAAATGTGCTGGTAGTATTACAATTTGCTACCTCTGTTATTTTAATTGTTGGAACCATGGTGGTGTACAAACAACTAAACTATATTCAAACAACCAAACTGGGTTTTAATAAAGACCAGGTATTGATCATAAATGGTACCGGTGCATTGGGAAATAAGGTGGAGACATTTAAAAATGAGGTGCTAAAAATGGCAGGGGTAACCGGGGCTTCATTTGCGGGTTTTCTTCCGGTTGATAATTCTTCCCGCAACGACAATACCTACTCAAAAGAATCTGTGATGGATGCCAAAAACGGGTTCAATATGCAATCCTGGACCATTGATTATGATTATATAAAAACAATGGGGATGGAGGTTATTAAAGGAAGAAATTTTTCAAAAGATTTTGGTTCAGATTCCAGCGGACTTATTATTAATGAAACTACTGCTAAAGTTTTGGGTTTTGATAACCCCGTTGGCAAAAAATTATACACGTACTACCAGGACGAGATTTCAACAAGGCTTATTTCCTATGAAATAATCGGGGTGGTTAAAAATTTTCACTACGAATCGCTTAAGCAAAATGTTGGGCCATTGTGTTTTCGCCTCGGCAATAACAACTGGGCCACTGCCTTTAAAGTGAGTACTGGAAATATACAGGGCCTCGTGAAAAATATTGAAGGCAAGTGGAAAGCCATGATTCCGGCAATGCCCTTTAGTTACCAGTTTTTAGACGATTCCTTTAACGATATGTACACAGTGGAGATGCGGACGGGCAAGCTGGGGTTAGGTCTTTCCATTATTGCAATATTGATTGCCTGTCTTGGTTTGTTTGGCCTTGCCACTTATATGGCAGAACAACGCACCAAAGAAATGGGCATCAGAAAAGTGCTCGGTGCCACCACTGAAAGCCTTGTACAATTGTTGTCAAAAGATTTTTTATGGTTGGTGCTGATCTCCCTTGCATTTGCCATCCCGACAGGTTGGTTGCTGATGCATTACTGGTTAAAAGATTTTGCATTTCGTATCAATATGCCATGGTGGATATTTGCCGCAGCAGGAGTGTGTGCGTTGCTGATTGCACTGTTAACAGTGAGTTATCAAAGTATAAAAGCCGCCTTAACCAACCCGGTAAAGAGTTTGAGAGCAGAGTAGAGCAGCCCCCTAAATCCCCCAAGGGGGACTTGGGGATTTCAATTATTGTACAGTAATCTCCTCTCAGTAAAATCCGGTTGTATACGGGTAGGTAATACAATTTTCAGGAACTTAAGCGTGTACGAAATCAGACAGCCCTTGTCCGGTTTCGTACACTTATTTTAGTATTACTAAATGAAATTCGCCACCCTACAGGGTTTCAGCGTGGCATGGCTGTTGTTGCTACTTTGCAAACATGCAAAACGGCCATGCGGCTAAACGGCAACTCCATGATTAAAAATTATTTCAAAATCACGTGGCGCAGTCTTTGGAAACACAAGTTGTTTTCATTCATCAATATTGTTGGATTGGCCGCCGGAATGGTAATCTGTATCATTGCATTGATTGATTACAATAAGGCATACCAGTACGATACCTTTCATCCGATTCCGGAGCGTACTTACCGCATTATAACGGATGTAACGTTTAAAGAGAATCACCAGGAAGCATATGCCAGCACCCCTTACCCTGTTGGTGTACAATTAAAAAATAATTATCCATTTATTGAAGACATCGTACATGTGGTGCCGGTAAAAAATGCAGAATTTGAAACTGCCGGTAAGCAGTTGAAAACGGCCACCTCTTTTGCCGATGCATCCTTTTTTAAAGTCTTCGGATTTAAGATGATACTGGGTTCGTTTAATGATGCACCACATACAGCGGTTGTTACTGCCGAAACAGCCAGCCGTTTTTTTGGTACTGCGAATGCTATTGGAAAAATATTGCATCATAAAGACTGGGGCGATTTTTTAGTGACTGGTATTGTTGAAACGCCGGTTAAAAAATCTCACCTGGTATTTGATCTGCTGGCTGCTACAAGTACAATTGCTGTGATTGAAAAAAGCGGTGTTAACATTGCCGAAACCAACAACTGGACAAATCCATGGGCATCGTATAGTTATGCGTTGTTAAAAAAGGGAAGTACAAAAAATCAGCTGGATGTGGCTATTGCTCAGGTAGCCAAAATGTCTACAGCAGCTATTGGGGTAAATAGTGAACAACGTTCTTTTGGCTACCGTTCCCAATTAATAACGAATATCAATCCTTCCCGTGAAGATCTTCTGAATTTTCCTGCAGGTACTACTTATGGAAAGCTATTGGTTGAAATGGGAATAGGGTTGATAACACTCATTTTGGCCGGATTCAATTATGTAAATCTTACATTGGCCAGGTCACTTACCAGGTCAAAAGAAATTGGGTTGCGCAAGGTGATCGGTGCCGGACCGGGACAGGTTTTTGCCCAGTTTATTGTAGAATCCGTTTGCTTCAGTTTGCTGGCGTTATTGCTGTCTTTGCTGGTGCTGGAGTTGTTGAAACCTATGAACGTTATCCAGGATGTTTTTAAAGACGCTCATCTTTCGGTGGCCTTTTATTTAACGTTGTTTCTATTTGCAATTATAGCAGGTATTATTGCCGGCTGCATACCGGCAAGAATTTTATCCGCTATACGTCCAGCCGTGGCAATAAAAGGGCAGAAGGCGTTGACGGTAATGAAAGGAATTACCATCCGCAAAGCATTGGTGGTGGCCCAGTTTGCTATGTTGCTTACCGGTGTCATCTTTATGCTGGCCATGTACCAACAACAAAAATTTATGGCTACAACCGATTATGGCTTTGCCAAAAGCAGCATTCTTAATATAGAGTTGTATGGTACCAATCATAAACAACTGGTGAATGAACTACAGAAGATTCCGGGAGTAGAGGCGATCACCGCGACTTCTTATACACTAGGAATCAACGGCGGCAATCAGCAAAAAGTTTTTCGCAGTGGTATGGATATTTACTCCAATGCAGAAATACTCTCCGCCGATGATCATTTTATTTCTGTAATGCAATTGCCGTTGGTGGCCGGCAAAAATTTGTTGCCTGCTACGAATGATGCAGCGGGAAATTCGGTACTGATTAACGAACAGGCTGTTGTTAAACTTCATTTCGACAATGCGCAATCAGCAGTGGGGCAGTTGATCCGTTTAAATGACAGCAGCGAAGTCCGCATCGCTGGCGTGTTAAAAGATTTTCATTCCATGAGTATGTTCTTCCCGATCTTTCCGATGATCATCCGGCAAAATCCTGCTTATTTCTCGGTGCTCCAGGTAAAAGCAAATCCTGCGGTAAATGCAGTTCAGTTAAAAGCCGCAGTAGCTGCAAGCTGGAAACAATTAAACCCCCGCCAGGAGTTTACCGCGGAGTGGTTTGACAAGGCCTTGTACGCACATCATTTTCATGGAAGTGACCAGTTATTAATGGTGTTGTTATGCAGCATTGTACTTTGTATTGCCTGCCTCGGCTTGCTGGGTATGGTTACATATAGTTCAGAAATAAGAACAAAAGAAGTTGGTGTAAGAAAAGTAATGGGCGCCAAAATTATGCAGCTGTTGCTGCTGTTATCAAAAGACTTTGCCTGGTTACTGGTAATTGCAGGATGTATAGCGGTGCCTGTTGGGTACATTGCCGCACAATTATTTTTACACAATTTTACCTATCATGTAGCTATTGGAGCTGGCACATTGCTCACCGGATTTTTTTCAATGCTACTGATTGGGGGTTGTACAATTGTTTGGCAAACCTTTCGGATAGCCATTCATAACCCTGTAAAGAGTTTAAGAGCAGAATAAATAATGGATAATTTTTTAAATGATAATTGATAATGCAGCGCCTGTTCGTGCATTAAAATCGTACAATTAAATCTCCCGGGGATGAGACTAAAATAAATTATATGCTAAGAAATTATTTCAAAACTGCCTGGAGAAACATTGTTAAACATCGTTTCTATTCCATCGTAAATATAGCGGGGCTTTTTGCCGGCATTACATTTACACTGCTTATAGGTGCATATGTGTGGGGCGAGTTGCAGGTGAATAAAAAATTAAGTCACGCCGGTCGCCAATATTTTTTGCAAAGTGAATGGAAAGGAGAAGATATCCATTATGCCGTTACAACGCTGGCCCCCATTGCAAAAAGATTAAAAGAAGACTATCCCGGTTTGGTTGCCAACTACTACCGCTGGGATGGCATTACTTCTGGCGTTACAAAGGGCGACAAGGCTTTCCGCGAAGGCATACAACTCGGGGATAGTACGATGCTATCTATGTATGGTTTTGAACTGTTAGCCGGCGATCCGGCCACAGCCTTAAAAGAACCTTATACTGCGGTGATTACAGCCGCAACTGCCATCAAGTATTTTGGGCAAAAAGAGGCGTTGGGACAAACCATTTCCATCCAAAGTTTTGCCGGGAGCAAAAGTGATTTCACCATTACCGGAGTTTTAAAAGACCTGCCCAAAAACTCAGTTACCAACCTGAATAACAATAACAACAATACTGTTTTTATCCCTTCCAACACCTACACTTTTTTCGGACGAACCAGCCTCGAAGACTGGAATAATACCTCGATACCTTCTTACATTGAATTGAAGGAAGGCGCCAGCATAGCCAGTGTTGACAAGGCGATTCACCAGTTGATGCAAACCAATGCGCCCGATGGAATAAAAGCAAATCTTACCATCCGGCCAATTGCACTGACGGAGTATTATCTTCAAAAAGACAATGGACTTGTAAAGCGGATGTTGTACACGCTATCTATTATAGGACTGTTTATTTTACTGATGGCCGTTGTAAATTTCATCAATATTTCTATCAGCAATGCAGGCAGCCGCATGCGGGAGATTGGTGTTAGAAAAGTGATGGGAGGCTTACGCATACAGTTTATACTGCAGTTTTTAACAGAGTCCTTTGTGTTGGTGTTAGTCGCTACTTTATGTGGGCTGGTTGCTTATCCCGTGGCTAGTCCCGTGTTTGCGGGCATCGTCGGAAAAACAATTCCTGCTTTGTCGTCTTTGCCATTGTATTTTTTATTGGTACCCATGGGGATGGTTGTATTAATTGCTTTACTTGCCGGTGTTTATCCTGCCTTCGTATTATCATCCAACAACACGGTTAACTCGCTGAAGGGAAAATTAAGCACGGTTAAAGAAAATATTGTACTTCACAAATCACTGGTGGGTTTTCAATTTGCTATTGCATTGGTGGTGCTTACTGCGGCTGTAATTGTTTCAAAACAGGTGTCGCTATTTTTCAGTAAAAGTTTAGGCTACAATAAGGAATATGTGGTTGCATCGCAGGTGCCGAGAGACTGGAGCCCCGCCGGCGTAAAGAAAATGCAGACCATAAGAAATGAGTTTGCTGCCATGCCGCAGGTAAGTGCTGTTACATTGAGTTATGAGATACCCAATGGTAACAATGGCAATGAACCCCAAGTGTACAAAAACGGGGGCGACTCAACCAAAACAATTGGCATGCAAGCGTTGGTAACAGATGAAAATTATCTCAGCACGTACCAGATACCCTTGCACAGCGGCGAATTTTTCGACAGCCGAATGTTGGATTCGGGTAAAGTAGTCATCAATGAAAAAGCTGTAGCGGCACTGGGTTACAAAAATCCAGGGGAAGCCATCGGCAAGCAATTGCGCATGCCCGGCGATCCGACAACGTTTACAATTAAAGGTGTTACCAATGATTTTCATTTCTTCAGTATGCAGGGTGCGATGAGCCCCATTATCTTTTTTAATGTATACACGGCAGTTGTGCACCGCTATCTTTCCTTTAAATTAAAACCCGGCAATACAACGGCCACCGTTGAAGCGATTCAGAAGAAATGGACGCAGTTAATGCCCGGGAGTTCTTTCGAATACCAGTTTATGGATGATACATTGAAGAGTGTGTATGCCAATGAAATTCAATTAAAGAAAGCGGCGTATACGGCAACCATTCTGTCTTTGATCATTGTGTTGCTGGGTGTACTCGGCCTGATTTCATTAAGCGTTCATAAAAGAGTAAAAGAGATCAGCATCCGGAAAGTATTGGGCGCATCTGTACCGCATATCACGCTGTTATTTATAAAAGAATTTATAGCCGTCGTGGTAGCTGCGGCGTTTATTGCTGTGCCGCTTGCCTGGTACCTAATGAGTGGCTGGTTGAACAATTATGCCTATCGCATTAATTTAACAGCGCAGCCTTTTTTGTTGCCCATTATTGCCTTAGGTTTGACAACGCTTTTACTGATTGTATTGCAAACATTAAAAGCGGCATTGGCTAATCCGATGAAGAATTTGAAGAGTGAGTAAATAGCATTTTAATGAACATTAAACAAGGAATACGGTGATTCAATTGGAGTTATGATTAAACATTATTTTAAAACAACGTTCAGGTATCTCAGGGCTTATAAATTGTTTTCTGCTATTAATTTGGTTGGATTGGCGGTTGCTTTTTCCGTGGTGTATTACGCGGTGCTTTTCGTTCACTTCGAATTGAGTTATGATCGGTTTAATACCAATGCTGACCGTATCTTCCGGCTAAGCACCAATGTAAAAACACCTGCAGGAATTACTCACGAAACATCAGCGGGTGCTTTTGCTGGTGCGGTACAAAGCCTCTTTCCTGAAGTAGAAAACACCACCAGAATTTTTCTTGATTATTATATTGTTCAAAAAGATCAGGCTGCTTACGGAGAAGAAACATTGGCCTATGCTGATCCGTCTGTTTTCAGCGTTTTTTCTTTTCCATTGATCAGCGGTAATGCGGCAACGGTTTTTAATAATCCATATGCCATGGTGTTGTCGGAAACAGCCGCAAAAAAATACTTTGGCACTACCGATTGCATCAACAAAACATTAACGCTTGACAGTAAAATCACTGCGACCGTTACAGGCGTCATGAAGGATATTCCACAAAATTCACACTTCCGAACTGAGATCTTTCTTTCCATGTCTTCCTTAATTAAAGAAGGTACCAACTGGATGACCAACTGGAGCAGGTTTGGTTTTTCAACCTATGTCCTGTTAAGGGAAAACACAAGTGCAGCAAGCTTTACAACAAAACTGGCGGGCTTTGCAAAAGAGCATCCTTTAAAAAATAATTTGCAGTATTCGCTTGTGGCGGAGCCGCTCAGTAGTCTTTATCTTCATGGGCAGGCAAGAGGCAACAAGGCTGGTGCCACCGCCTCCGGTAACTATAAGAATATTTATGTGTTTTCAATTGTGGCCATCTTTGTGTTGTTTATTGCCTGCTTTAATTTCATCAATCTTACCACCGCACTTTCTTTAAAAAGAGCAAAAGAAATTGGTGTAAGAAAAGTGACCGGTGCGACAAAGAAACAACTGACTTACCAGTTTCTTACAGATGCCTTAACCGTATCGTTTCTGGCTTTTATAATAGCTATTATTTTATGTACCGCCCTGCAACCTTTTGTCAACAACATGACTGGTAAAGTTATCACGACGGGGATGAGTGATAATGTAAAGTTCGTGGGATTGTTTTTACTGCTTGCTATTGTTACGGGCCTGCTTTCCGGACTTTACCCGGCATTGGTGCTTGCACGTTTTAAACCGGTCAGCAATCTTAAAGGAAAATTTGCCAATAATGTAAAGGGATTGATTTTAAGAAAGGGATTGGTTATCACGCAGTTCACAATTTCAATTGTGTTGATTATTGCGACCATTGTTGTTTACAGCCAGTTGAACTTTATGCAAAATGACAACCTGGGATTTAAAAAAGAACATAACCTTGTAATAGATTTCCATTACGATGAACGGATTGGTGAACACGGGGAAAGTGTGATGGCCCAATTAGCCGGCATTCCGGGGATACATTCAGCAAGTATATCTTCCAGCATCCCGGGCCGCAGCAATACAAAATATCCTACCACCATTGAAGGTGTGAATAAAGAGCCACAGGAACTTCAGACCGACGCTTATTTTGTTGATTATAATTTTTTGCAGCAGTATGGTTTGAAAATAATTGCAGGGAGAGGATTCTCCAAAGAGTTCACCAGCGACATGCGGGAATCCATGATAATTAACGAGTCTGCTGTAAAGAGGCTTGGCTTTAATAATCCAGGGGATGCTATTGGAAAGCCTTTTTCACAAAGGGGCGGCAGTGGATTAATTGTCGGCGTTATTAAAGACTTTCATTTTCATTCGCTGCACGAAGAAATCATGCCGCTCACTATGCAGGTATCGCCAGGTTTCTTTACCTTTTTAACCCTGGGAGTTGCTACAGATAATATTGCGGCAACGGTAAGTGACCTGCAGAAAAAATGGTCTGCTATTGCACCCGGATTGCCATTGATGTATAGTTTTTCAGACGATACTTTTAATGCGCAGTACAAAGCCGACAACCAGTTTGGAAAATTATTTATTTGTTTCGCCGTGCTGTCTGTTTTTATTTCCTGCCTGGGTTTGCTTGGCCTCACTTCCTTTAGTACCGTTCAGCGTACAAAGGAAATCGGCATCCGGAAAGTTTTGGGTGCTTCTGTTGCCGGCATTATTGCGTTGCTCACAAAAGAATTTATATTGCTGGTATTAATTGCTTTGGTCATTGCAACACCAATAGCGGCAATCACCATGAAGTACTGGCTGAATGATTTTGCTTATCATATCCCGATAAAGGCACAATATTTTTTAATGGCCGGAATGCTGGCTATGTTGGTTGCACTACTAACACTCATCGTTCAGTCAATAAAAGCCGCCATTGCAAATCCGGTAAAAACTTTAAAAACTAATTGAGAACTAATATAACCAACGTCTAAACGCCTAAACGGCAAAATAAAAAACGCCGCAAGGCAAAAACTACAACATGATACAACTAAAAAAAATCTACAAGTATTACAACACCGGGTCAAAAAAAGCTTATGTATTAAGCGATATAAGTCTCGATATTGCAGAGGGCGAATTTGTTTCTATTATGGGCCCATCCGGTTCCGGTAAGTCAACCCTGCTGCATATTTTGGGATTGCTGGAAGAAGCCAATGAAGGCGAGTATTTGTTTTTGGGAGAGAACGTTTCTAAGTTAACAGAAAAGAAAAGAACAGAGCTGCACCGCAACCAGATTGGTTTTGTGTTCCAGGCGTATCATTTAATAGATGAATTGACCGTGTATGAAAATATTGAAACGCCATTGTTATACAAAGGCCTCAATTCGTCCGAAAGAAAAAGCCGGGTAGCGGAATTGCTGGATAAATTTAATATCGTTGGCCGAAAGGATTTATTTCCTTCCCAACTATCCGGCGGTCAACAGCAATTGGTAGGCATTGCCCGTGCCATTGCCGGTAATCCAAAAGTTATTTATGCAGATGAACCTACGGGTAATCTGCATAGCGACCAGGCCACAGAAATTATGGAGCTGTTTAAAAAATTAAATGAACAGGAAAAGGTAACCATTGTACAGGTAACACACAGTGAACACAATGCCACCTACGGCAATAGGATCATACGCCTGAAAGACGGACTGGTACAGCGTTAAGTTAATAGTGAAATAAAATTTAAACGGTTACCGGGATATTTTTTTGTTCTGCCTCTTTCAGGTAGCCCCTGATGGTATCCCAGTAACCTTTTCCATAACCAACAAAAATTTCGGCACCGGCAGGAATATTTTTGGTAGCGTAGATAAAAATTCTTCTCTTGATAACTACGTACTCGGCATTGTTATTAATACCCTTTACCTGTTGTATGCCCTTCGCATCGTTTACATAGCGGGCCAGCTCATCCGGGTGATCTTTTGCGTCCGTAACATGATTGCGGTTTACATAAAAAACGTAGGCATTCTTTCCTTCATCGTGGGCAACATTTTTCCATGTTGTAACAGTGCCTTTGTATTCAATAATACAACTGCCTTTTTCTATTAATTCTTCTGTATATAATCCCTTGCCCGCGCCAGGCAACATAGATTCTTTAACGACCAGCTTTCGTTCTGCTACGTTCATATTGTAATAATGTAATTGGTTAATAATTTTGCATGTAGCTGGCAGGCAAATGCATCTGTCGTCGTGTGGTACAAGAGCACGAAAGATACAGAACCTTTGCTAAAAATGCAGTATTGTTTTTATGGGAAACAACTATTTTTATCAACAAAGCAAGTAACATACCAGTTTCACTTTAACCGGGTATAGGCAAATGGTACAAGAGAATTGTACAGCCAGGGATTTGCAATTCTAAAAAATCATTTTTTATTTTTCAAACAATTCCGGCTGAATAAGAATGAAGCGGACAAAAGAAAATTCCTTTTTTATAGCAGTCCTTATACGCACAATGGCATCGTTTATTTCAGTGGTGTCAAGATCTGGTTTAAATGCAATAATCAACATCAGTAAAACTTCTTCCGGTGACTGATAGGTGGATAAAATATGGATCGTTTTTTCTACAGCGGGGTCTTGTTGTATCAGTGTGCTGATCCGTTGACGCGTTGCAGGTGCAAGGCCTTCTCCCATCAAAAGGCTCCGGCTTTCTCTTGCCAGTATAAACGAAACTCCCACCAGTAAAATACCCACCAGCAGCGAAGCAACGCCATCCAGGTAAGGAAGTTGAAACTGGTGCCCGGCATATAAACAGATTGCCACAATGATCAATCCCAACACGGCTGCACCATCCTCAAACAACACCAGAAATGCAGACGGGTCTTTACTTTTTACAATTGCCTGCCACCAGCTTTGGCCTTTGCGTACTTTATTGAATTCTTTGGCAGCAATCAGTAAAGAGGCTCCTTCAAAAGCAAAAGATATGGCCAGCACCACGTAATTCCAGGTGATATCGCCCGACATTTTTGGATGGATGATGTGCTCGTAACCCTGGTAGACCGATACACCGCCACCCAAACCAAAAATGATGATGGATACAATAAAGGACCAGAAATACAGTTCTTTGCCATAGCCAAAAGGCCGCAATGCATCCGGCGGTTTTTTACTTTGCCGGATGCCAAATAAAATCAGCACCTGGTTGATCGTATCCGCCAATGAGTGCACGCCCTCCGCAATCATGGCAGAACTGTTGCTGACAATACCCGCAACAAATTTTGTAATGGCAATCACCAGGTTTGCCAGTAGTGCACTGTAAATAGAAAGATTAGATTTAGCCATACCTCTTAACGGGGAATTATTTTCTTTCCTCATCCCATAGCAAAAACAGTTCTCAATTTTATAAATGATGGCTGCTTCACTAAATTATTTTATTCTAAGCATTGATTTGTGTTGATTTCATCATTGAAGAAAAAAAACGTTTACAATTGAAGATGTTTGCCAAACCTTTAATCCAAACACCTTTTTATTTGAAGATTCGCTCCAACAGCCGGCGGGCTGCTTTCGCCTCTTTCAAAAAAATATTACTACGCATTTTTTGAATCTCGCCCGGGGCGGGACTGAATCGAAAGAGGCAGCTTACGCAGTGACTGTTTTCAATTCGAAAAAAGGATCGAAGCGCTTTACTTTTTTGTAGTTTTTATGCCCCGAATAACAGCAGCGTCCTTTCAATAATAAATACTCTTCAAACGGCCTCGAATAAAAAGTGCAAGAAATTTCCAGCGCAAGCCGTTAAGCAATCAAGGCTGTTTGAGCACTCATGCTCTGCAAAGCAGTATATTCTTCAAGCGAGTTCCTTGATTGTAGGCTTGTGTTGGAAATTTCAGCCTTTTTATTCGCAGCCTTGATTTTTTTTGTTTTTTTTATCAAGAAAAAAAAGAAAGTAAGCTCTTAATATCAAACGATTCAATAACAAATTGCCATCACTTTAACACCGGTAAAATAACCGAAGACGCATTTACTCCATCATGGTATATCTTAATATTGGCTTTTTGAAAATCATTGTCACTGGCTGTGTAAATATTAATGAATTTTTGCGGGTTCCGGTCTGCCAGCGGAAACCAGGTACTTTGCACCTGTATCATCAACCGGTGACCCTTTTTAAAAGTATGCGCCACATCCGGCAATGCATATTTTACTTCCGTTATTTTATTCGGTACAAAAGGCTCCGGTGTTTCATAACTGTTTCTAAATTTACCCCGCATAATTTCCGCTCTCACCAACATCTGGTAACCACCCATCGGGTAATTTTTACCATTGCCTTTCATTGAAGCATCATATACAAAATCATCCGGAAAAACGTCTATTACTTTCACTACAAAATCCGCGTCGGTGGTTGAAATACCCGTCATTAAATCAGCCAGTACCGGACCGGCCAATGTTAATTCTTCTGTAAGCGTGTCCGTCTCAAAGCTAAGCACATCGGGCCTCCTGGAGGCAAAGCGCTGGTCATCGGTCATATATTCCCTTGTTCTGCCTTCATGTACGCCGTCTGCGTAAGGCACGGGGTGCGCAGGATCGCTTGTGTATTCTGTAAAGCCAACAGCATTTTTAACAACGGCCGGTTTATCAAATGACAGCTTGCCATCGGCATGAAAATACAAGGCTTTGTTTTCTATATTCGTTGGCGGCCATTGAGGTAGTTTTTTCCAATTGTTTTCGCCAGTGAAAAATATGTTGGCCTGCGAAATGGTGTCCGCATTTCCAATGCCCTTAAGGTAATAATTAAAGAATGGCATTTCTATAGTTTGCTGGTACCAGGCGCTGGTATTGGATGTAAAGCGCACATTGCCCATATAACTTCCTTCTCCGCTCCATTGCCCATGATACCAGGGGCCCATCACCAGTTTGGTGTTGGTAGCAGCACTTTGTTTTTTGGTTGCCTTATAACAGTTCCAGGCGCCAAAGCAATCTTCGGCATCAAACAATCCGCCAACATATAACATAGCGGGCTGCACATTGTATAAACCCACCCTTGCGTTCCTGGCCTGCCACCAGGCATCGTAAGTAGGGTGCTTGTATAGCTCGTGCCAAAATCGAATGCTGTCGCCTATCATGTTAGCTAAGTTTTTAACGGCTCCGGCCTGCAGGTAAAATTGATAATTATCTTTGATGGGGGTGCTGAATCCCGGGCCATAATCTTTGGTAGGCACAGGTCGCGGCTTGCCAAAAGAAGAATAAAAAGAAAATCCATCCAGCGCAAAGAAGGCGCCATTGTGATGAAAGTCGTCACCAATAAACCAATCGGTAACCGGTGCCTGCGGACTAACCGCCTTTAACGCAGGGTGCCCACTCAGTGCGGCTTCTGTTGCATAAAAGCCGGGATAACTGGTACCCAATACACCCACTTTACCACTGTTACCGGGAATATTTTTTAGCATCCAGTCAATAGCATCGTATGTATCGCTGGCTTCATCAACATCCTTCTTTGTCTTTTTATTTTTATTAAACGGCCGCACATCCACAAACACCCCTTCGCTCATATACCGCCCACGCACATCCTGTGTAACGACGATGTATTTTTCTTTCAGGTAGGCCATGCGGTAACTTTTCCATAAGCCTGAAAATTTATTTTCACCATAAGGGGCGCAGGAGTAAGGTGTACGGGTCATCAAAAAGGCATGCTTCTCTACGGTATCTTTCGGAATATAAAAAGCAGTAAATAAACGAACGCCATCTCTCATCGGCACCATGCGTTCTATCTTGTAATAATTATTGGCAAACCAGCTGCTGTCTTCGTTTTGCGCTGTTGCTGAAAAATATACACTTGTCAGTAAAAAAAGAAATCCTATTTTTTTCATGTTACGTCATTTAGATTGCTCAATTTAGCGAAACATACCAGATAAAAAAAGATGGACACCAACACACAACTGATTGAAAAATTCTATACTGCTTTTCAGCAATTGGATGCCGCTGCTATGAACAGTTGTTACAGTGATGACATTGTTTTTTTTGATCCCGTGTTTGGATTACTGAAAGGACAAGAGGCGAGGAGCATGTGGGAAATGTTGTGTAAAAATGCCAAACAATTTTCGTTAACCTACGGTAACATTATTACGTTGGATGACGAATACAGCACCTGCGATTGGCAGGCGACGTATATTTTTTCCGCCACCGGCAAACAGGTGGTAAATAAAATAAAAGCCAACATGCGTTTTGCAGACGGTAAAATCATCGAACACAGCGATGGCTTTAGTGTACACAAATGGAGCAAGCAGGCATTCGGTTTAACGGGCACACTCTTCGGTTGGAACAGCTTCTTTCAAACCAAAATAAAAAATACAGCCCGCAAAAATTTGATGAAGTTTATGGAAGCAAAGAATAAATAATTTTTTTTGTCCGGGCTAAGAAGCCATGTGGTACAGCATTGGCGTCGCACTCTTGTACTTTTACAGTAATATGGAACGCCTTCAATTCGCGGGCGCAAGCTTTATCAGCATCATGGAATCTATGTTGTTGTAATCTTATTTATGCGGAGCTTTCTTCATCATCCCAAAAGGCCCATACTTGTGCTGCGTTTCAGAAAAGCCATCTGCATACGGACCAAAAGGATAATCTACAGGTTTGGTATCTAACACCGGCCAATCACCGGCAAAAACTTTAACCGGTCTTTTTTGTGAGTTGATAAATGCAGCAACGTCCCAGGCTTCTTCATCTGTAAGAACAGGCGCCTGCGGTGTAAGCGTGTAAGGCATATTGTGTTTTACAAAACCTGCCAGCCGCGACAACATGTAGTTGCCTGCACTTGTATTATAACTGTTGGGCCCCCATAACGGTGGATAAATGTAGCCTGTTGAATCTGGTTTTGCTAAGCCATTTCCGTTGGTACCATGACAGGTAGTGCACCGCAAAGCATAAACAGCAGCGCCGTTTTTTACGGAAGCAGCCCTGTCAATAAAAGGCAATTCAGGATCTTTTTTTATCACGGTTGTAGCAGTAACACCCTTACCCAGCCAATTGATATAAGCTACCATGGCCTTCATTTCTTTGCTGCTGCTGTCGAGTGATTTTCCGTTTAAACTTCGCATCATACAATCTTCTATTCTAAACTGTATAGACTCCTTTTTTCCGCTGCGCATTCTAAACCTGGGATAAGTAAACGCCACCGAGGCAAAGTTATTTCCATTCATTCGGGTGCCGGCGTCGAGATGGCAGTTGCCGCAATTCATGCCATTGCTTATGTGTGCCACCTTGCCTTTAGGACCAAGGTAGGCTGCGGTATTAGCAATCAGCTCCCTGCCATATTTTATTAAATCCCCGCCCGGCATGGATGCAAGCGTAGCGGTATCAGGTGAATGCCACTCCTCTGTTGATGCTGTGATGACAGGCTGTTTGTGATTGGTTCGTTCACCACACCCGGCGCATGCAACTGCCAGAGAAAAAAATAAACCCAGGATGCCGCGTTGCCGGCTCAATAATATCTCCATCATAATACGTTGCCGTGTGTTACCAGGCTGCTGAACAAATTTAATCAGAATCCGGTAAAAAATGCTGGGCAAAAAATGTATCTTCCTTTTTAAACCAGCAACGAATGAAAAAAATCATCACCACTATTATTGGTGCTGTACTTTGTTTTACGGGTATGGCACAAACAACTGCTTCCACAAAATTTTTAAAAGACAGCAGCCTGCGGAGCTTGATGCATGCAGACTCTTTGAAAATTGAAAAACAATATGCTGAAGTAGAACGCTGGGATAAATTAAGGGCCAGTGCGGTATATCCTGTTTTTAATGCCGGAGAATTTTCCGGCGTGGTGCCGGTTAAAGATCCTACAGAAATTCCTGACCCCACCGTCACGTATAAATTATTGTTTGAATTGACAGATAATAATGCCGACTCTGTAATTAAGGAAGCCAACTATGGTCTGGTAGAAGTGTCACGCATCATCAACCTGCACGCGGCTTCCGGCATACCGGCAGGTAAAATTTTACCGGTAATCGTTGTGCATGCGGGAGCACTGAATGCATTTTGCACCAACGACCGCTATAAAGAAAAATATAAAACCGATAACCCTAACCTCAAACTGATCAGTGAGCTCAAAAATTTCGGCGCCCGTTTTATTGCCTGTGGCCAGGCGATGGCGTTTAAAAAATTCGCTAAAGAAGATATGTTGCCGGAAGTAAAAATCTCTTTAACAGCCCAAACCGTTTTATCCGGTTACCAGCTAAAGGGATATGTATTGTATAGTTTGAGTGAAAGAAAATAGCCACTCATTTTTAATAATCAATTGCTCGTTTAAAAGCCCTTACAGGATAGTATCTTTGCCATCTAAAAATAAAAATAAACCAATGAAAAAATCAGTATTGCTTACCATTTGCCTCTGCCTGCTTCTTTGTACAACAACCGTTTTTGCCGGCGACCGCCGCGATCTTTTGAATGATTCAACCAAGGGACTGGTGGAAGGGCTACAATTGCCTGCAGGCTTTACATCAACCATTATTGCCAGCGGAATGGATGGCGCACGCCACCTGGCTATTACCAAACAAGGCGGCATTTATGTTAAACTCGGCCGCTTAAAAGATGGCAAAGGCATCTACTTTTTAAAAGCGGATAAACAGGGAAATATTGCCGTGCAGTATGGCTTTGGAAATTACCCCGGTACGGGCATTTTTGTAAAAAATAATTACCTGTATGCTTCCAGCAATGATGATGTGTACCGGTATAAATTGAATGCCATGGGGGAAGTGATTGACCGTGACAAACCGGAAAAAATTATTACCGGCCTGGTAAACCATAACCGCGACAACTCCAAATCGATTGCGGTAGATGATGCCGGTAACCTTTATGTAAACTGTGGGTCGTATAGTAATAGCTGCCTGGTGAATGGTACTTCACTGAAGGCGCCCATGCCTTGCCCTTTGCTGGATTCGGTAGGTGGTATCTGGAAATTTAAAACCAACCGCTTAAACCAAGGCTACAAAGAAGGCATTCGTTATGCCACCGGGTTTAAAAATGTTGTGGGGTTAGACTGGAACGTCAATACCCATTCGTTGTTTATTATGCAGCATGGCCGGGATCAGTTTCATGATCTGTACCCACAATTCTATAGTGAAGAAGATTCCAAAAGTCAACCAGCAGAAACCATGTACGAGGTGCACCAGGGCAGTGATGGCGGATGGCCCTATGTATATTATGATGCCAAATTGCACAAAAAAATACTGGCACCAGAATATGGTGGCGACGGTAAAAAACAAGGTGGTGCCAAAGCGCAAAACCCGGTGTTAGATTTTCCGGCTCACCTTGCCCCCAACGGATTGTTGTTTTATTCAGGCAATATGTTTCCCGCAAAATACCGGCAGGGAGCCTTCATTGCGTTTCATGGCAAATCACCTGTATTGGATAAAGGATACCTGGTAGCATTTGTACCCTTTAATAAAAATAAGCCCACCGGCAAATGGGAAATTTTTGCAGACAAGTTTGCAGTCGGCACCAGCCAGCCAAGACCCTGCGGATTGGCACAAGGCCCGGATGGCAGTATCTATATCGCTGATGATTATACAGGAAATATTTATCGGGTGAAGTATAAGAAGTAGGGGGATTGATTAGGCAGATAATTATAATGAGAAATTTATTTAGGCATACATGTACAAGTGGAAGGAATTCGTTTTAGTTGGCGTTCGGTAAAAGAATGGCTTAAACTTTTAAAATACTTTAGATAACATGATAGTTCCATGTGAGTACGATGAACATGAAAACTGATCCCAACTTTATAAAGTTGATTGAAACACCAGTTATGGTTTTGGGGCATGTTTTTAATTCAGCTTTTATGTTTAATAAACAAACCTCTGAAGAATACAGCATTTTTAAATTTAAAAGCGAACCAACATGCGGGTTAATTGGTAGAAATAATGATTGGTGTTTAGTGGGAGGAAATGTTTTAGTTCTAAGGTCATTGGCTGATGACTGTGTAAGGATTTTTCATGATTTTAAAAATATTTACCAGTTTAAAATAGTTAATGATTACTCGGCTCAAATATTGATTAATCCTTGGTCACAGAAAGCTTCGATTTGGCAGCTGGAAATAAATTCGATCAAAATAACAAGCCCTGCAAACGAATTGGAAGCCCCGGTTAATATTTTTAAAGTAAAAGATTTTAAAGATTATATCAACAAACTTACTACAGAACAAATAGTATGGTAAACTTAGTCCGGCATAGGCATTGGCAAAAGTTGACATTCGACCTCAACTATTCACAAGGGTTGTAACGCCATCCCCACTGGTAAATATTCGTTAATAGAAATTTCAGCAGCAACGGCGGCATCTAATTTTCGTCATAAGGGCATAAAATAGATCAATATGAAAAAATTACTTACCAGCTTTGCAATTGCCATCGTTGCGGTGGTATCATTTTCCAGCTGTACACAATACAATTACCGCCACCGGGATTACAGTGATGAACGTTACGAAAGGCATCACCACCACGACCGGGATAGAGATGATGACAGGTATCGGAGTCACGACAGGGACGGGTATGACCGCAGAGATAAATAGTAAACAGGCGTAGCGTCTTGAGGATGATAAAGGTTGCCAGGCAACGGTTGAGTCCGGGCTGGCAACCTTTTTTATTTATTGTATATGGATGATTTATTTCTTTTGCAGTACAAACAATAGCGCATCTGCAGCAACAATACCATTTGCACCTTTAGTGGTAACGGTTATACTGGTGCTCTTTCCTTTTTGCAGTGTATAAATACCTAAGGAAACCCATTCCCCGCTGGTTTGCCCTTCTATCGTTTTCTGCGGGGTAATAAACACATCGTTTGTATTGCTGCCGTTGCTGATAATATAATGCGTTTGAGATGCTGCATTTTCTATAACTGGCATGTATGCATAAATGGCATAGCTGCCCGGTGTGTGTATCCGTGGCGTATACGTAATTTGCGCAGGCTGATTTTCAATGGACATTTTTACCCATGTGGCACCATAGCCACCATTGTTTTGTGTTTGGTGCGGACCGGATATTTTTACCTGCCGGGCATCATTATCATCAACCAGTATTTCGGGTGTGCTGCCATCCATTAAAGGGTCTGTGGTAAGCCGTTGCTGTAGCTGTTGTACATCAACCTGCTGCACGTTTTGCTTATGATCTATTGCCATGCAAGCCGCAGCAGCACTGCTTTCTGCCAGCACCATAAATACAGGCTCCATGCGTATAGAGCCGTATGCAATGTGGCTGGCGCTTAAACATACCGGCACATAAAGATTGCTACATTCCTTTGCTTTTGGCACAAGCGAACGGTAAGGAATGGGAAAAGGGCCAAAGCCACCTACCTGCACATCGCCTTCGTTTTTTACCATGCCGTTTACAACAAGGCGTTCGCAATTATGCGAATCCATCGTATAGGCAGCCATGCCAATAGCATCTGTAACGATGTCTTTGCTTTCGCAGTTATTTTGTGTCATTACATATTCGCCCATCATACGGCGACTTTCACGTATATATGCCTGCGGGGTAAAGTTGTTATTGTCAGTGTATTCATCTTTGGGGAAACCCCATTGCAGCATCTCATTACGCAAATGCCCAGGCATACGGTTATCATGGCCTATAAAATATAATAAGCCCTTGGTATATTGCAACTGATCGAATAATATTTTTTGTCTTGTGTTGTAATCGCCGTCAGCATAATCCCAGTTCATACCAATATAATCTGTAGAGAACGGACCATTGTTGTTGATATCTGTTTTATGGTTGGGCATGAGGTCTATCTTTAATACCCGATCGTTGAGTTCTTTGGGTTTGTATATTGATATATACCGAAGGAGCAATTCATACATAGATGCATCATACCCTTCGGGTTTTGTGATCTCAATTTTATTGACAGCATCGTTGGTAAGGCAAAGACGGTAGTTATAAGTCTGTATCATTTTATTTCCTGTTCCGTTTGGCAATACTTTATTATTACTGATGCCCCATAATAAACCACTGGCAGCATCGCCTGGTATTTTATATGGATCAACGCCATCGGGGAACTGGTGTTTATCTAATAATTGTACACCATTCCATGTTTCGTTGTATGTTTTATTATCTTCTCTTCCTACTGTATAACTTACTGCTGCTTTTGCCATCAGGTCACCTTCGTAGCTGCAGTCTATAAACATTTTTGCAGTAACAGATTTAGAAATGGTAGAATCAAGGGGATTTAAGCTTTGTATTTCTATGCTTTTTATAGTTGCATTTTCTTTTATTGCTTTTGTAATGATATATTGAAATAATACGGGCACATTTGCTTCTTTGATATAATCATTGAAAATAGCTTCCGCGGCATGTGGCTCAAATATCCATGTCTCAAATTTTCCATAGTGCTTGCCCATTCTTCTATAAAAGTCTCTTGCTAAACCCGTAACTACATATTTGTTGCCAATATCTGTATAACCTAATCCGCCGGAACTTAAGCCACCTAAATGTTTGCCCGGTTCTATGAGTATTACTTTTTTATTTTGTTTGGCCGCAGTGTATGCGGCTATTACACCTGCGGATGTACCACCGTAAACGCATATATCATATTGGGCTTTTAACGGTAATGCATTTAGTATGGCAACCGTTAATAGGGCAAAATATTTCATAGGGTTAAAAATAATAAAATTACTACCTTCAGACAAACGAATCTTTCACGAACAATCCCATTTTATTATGACGTTAAAAAGAAGAAATTTTATAAATCTTTCTGCTATGGCAGTTGCCGGAGGAGTAGTTGCAGGCATGAGCTCGTTTACAGCACCTGGTGAAAAGAAAGGAGTAGTTGGTTCAATGAATCACTTACCCTTGTTACCCGGGGATGTAGCGCCCATTAGTGTAAAAGAAAGGGAAGCCCGGATTGAGAAGGCGCAACGGCTGCTAAAGGAACAAAAAATGGGCGCATTGATTATGGAGTCTTGTACTAATTTGAAATATTTTACCGGCATCAGCTGGTGGCCAAGTGAGCGCACCATGGTGGCCATTATTCCGGCCAGCGGCCCAGTAAGATATGTATGTCCTGGTTTTGAGGAAGCCCGTTTTCGGGAACAGATCAGTATTGGCAAAGATGTGTATGCCTGGCAGGAAGATGAAAGCCCTTACAAATTGATTGCAAAAGTTTTAAAAGATGCCGGTGTTTTATCGGGCACTGTAGCTATCGAAGAGGAAGTGCGTTTCTTTATTATGGATGGCATCAGGAAAGAAGCTACTCACCTGAATTTTGCAAGCGGTACACCAGTCACCATGAACTGCCGGATGATTAAATCAGCTACTGAAATTGCATTGATGCAGAGAGCAAGTGACATTACACTGGGCGGTATCAAAGTTGGCATCAGCCAGTTGCGGGAAGGAATGTCGCCGGGCGAATTATCTGCTATCATCGGAAAAGCGCAGCGGGAATTAGGCGGTGATTCCGACGGTGCTTTATGTTTGTTTGGAGAAGCTGCTGCGTTTCCGCATGGCACTATTAAACCTAGATTATTAAAGAAGGGCGATATTGTATTAATGGATTGCGGCTGCAGGGTAGAAGGCTATACATCCGACATCACCCGCACTACGGTGTTTGGTGCTGAACCCACCAAAAGACAGACAGAAATATGGAACCTTGAAAAGCAGTCACAGGCTGCAGGATTTGCCGCGGCAAAAATTGGTGCTGCCTGTGGTATGGTAGATGCCGCTGCCCGAAAAGTGATTACTGATGCAGGTTTTGGGCCAGGTTATCAACTGCCCGGCTTGCCGCACCGTACCGGTCATGGTATTGGTATGGATGGGCACGAATGGGGAAATATGGTAAAAGACAATCAGCTTAAATTGCAGCCGGGAATGTGTTTTAGTATAGAGCCAACCATCTCCATTCCGGGTGAGTTCGGTATACGGCTGGAAGATTGCGCTTACATGACGGAAGAAGGACCTAAGTGGTTTTCGGGACAAAGCAAATCTATTATGGAACCTTTGGGATAAATTTATTTCGCTGCTATACTTAATCACGATTATTAAAACCAATCAATAAAAAACTCCTGCCAAATGCAGGAGTTTTTTTTGATTAAATGCAAAGACTGTAAAATAATGCTATGGTAAGAATCAAATGAGGGATCGTTTTGTGAGTGGTGAGTAGTGAATGGTTAATTATTGAACACTCACTATTGCCAATTTACACTTAACTTAATAATCATAGTTTCTCCAAGGCTTATTCCATCATAAAAAATTGCACTGTTATTTAAGTCCATTGTAATAGGCACAAACGCTATTCATTACACATACTTCACATTTGGGGGCTGTTGGCCTGCATATTTCTCTTCCCAAAAATGACATGGCCATACCGGCATCCCATTGTTTGGCTGGCAACACTTCCATTAATTGTTTTTCTATCTTTTTTGGATCTGTTCCGGTTGCAATGCCCAGCCGCGGCGCCACCCGTACCACGTGCAGGTCTACAATAATTCCTTCGGCCGCAGCTCCCGCTTCCCGCTTAATAACATTCGCAGACTTACGGCCGATGCCGGGTAGCTCCGTTAATTCATCCAGCGAAAGTGGAATATTTTTATCGTCTTTTATTTTTTTAGACAGTTCGCTTAACCAGTTGGATTTATTGCCAAAATTTCTCACATCACTGATCTGTTCCTGTATGGCTGCGGGGGTTGCCTGCGAAAGCGCCTTCATGTTTGGGAAAGCTGTGAAAAATGTGGGTGCAACCTGGTTGATGTGCTTGTCGGAATCCTGTGCAGACAATACCACCATCACCATTAATTGATACACACTTTTGTGCTCCAGCGGATGTTTTTTGCCGAGATATTTTTTCAATAAAGGCTTTACTGCTTCGGACCAGTTAACTGTTGCCATGCTTCAATTTTTAGGAAGTTAAACCTACAATAAATTGCACTCATTTTTTAAAAGAAAGCAAACTTTTTATTAAAGTAATTTTATTTTAGCAGGGGCAGTGGACATTTATTAAGAACAGTATTTTTGGTAGCCATGGAGCATGTATATTTTGCGATAAATAAATAGCAATATGAAAGAAATAAAAGCAGTCATTTTTGATCTGGATGGAACAATCGCCAATACACTTCCTTTATGCATCCAGGCGTTCCGGCAATCGATAGAACCATTGATCCACCGCAGTGTTACAGACGAAGAAATTATTGCCACTTTCGGGCCTTCGGAAGAAGGTACGATTATGGCGCTGGCTTCAGACCATTATGATAAGGGTGTGGCGGATTACTTACATTTTTACCAGGCCTTGCATGGAATGTGCCCGTCAGCATTCGAAGGAATTGAAGAATTACTGCAGCTGCTTAAAAGCAACGCGGTACACATTGCAATGGTAACAGGCAAAGGAAAATACAGTACGGCCATTTCGTTGTCGCAGTTTGCGCTCAGTCATTTTTTTGAATCAATTGAGACCGGATCCGCGGCGGGCCCCAGGAAAGCGGAAGGCATCAGGGCAGTTGCAGATTTATGGAAGGATATCAAAAATGAAGCAATAATTTATGTAGGCGATGCGCCCGCAGATATCGCTGCCAGCAGAACAGCCGGTATACGCATTGTTGCAGCTTCCTGGGCTGCAACCGCCGAACCCGAAAAATTAAAAGCATTGCAACCAGACCAACTATTTTACACCATCGATGAATTTACCAATTGGATCCGCGGAAGAATATAAAATGATTTTATTTCCGTCGTTGTTTACTTTGTATCCGTTGTTTCGTTGTGAGAAAAATACTAACCCAGTTTTTTGATCTTAATATTTCTAAAGTAAATAGGAGCGCCCGCATGTTTTCCCTGGAAGCCGATATAGCCATGCAGTGGCAGTGTCGCCATCGGGTTAGGCAACCAGGCCGGCACTTCCGAGCCATCGGGATTTGTTTTGGCAGAAGTAAATAGCTCCATATTACATTCATTCACCAGCGTTCCGTTTAACACAATCCAGATCATTTTTCCGCGGCAGGTAATGGTAAAATGATTCCATTCGCCGGGATGTTTGAGTGATTTGTTGGTAGCGGGCTTATGACCAAACACGGCACCACATTGCCAGTTGGGTGATACGTTGCTCCATTCCTTTGAATAGTCGTCGGCAATTTGTATTTCAACAGAGTGCGGTATCCAATCTTTAATATCTGTAGCATGTACTATCACGCCGCTGTTGGTGCCTTCCGCTGTTTGAAATTCCAGGTCAACCACAAAATCATCATACTGATTGTTGCTCCACAATGCTTCATCTTTTGACGCGGTAAAAATGCCCGCAGAATCTTTCCATACACCTGCAGGAAATATGGCATTGGTAAGCCCTTTTGTAAAAACATCCTGCCAGCCTTTTTCTTTTGTGTTAGGATGTATATAAGCAGTGTCCTGTGCAAGGCTTTGCGTAATACAGAAACAACAAAAGCCAATGGTAAGCTGCGTAATTTTTTTCATGTTGAAATTTTTTAAACCGTTTAATTAAAGATAGCAATTCTTAGTATATAGGTTTAATGAATTTCGATTGACAGAAGGATCAATACTGCGGGCAGTAGTCAACTTATCGTTGCACTGTATGCTGCACAATGTGATCCGAAGAATATATAAATAACGGTTTCACATTCCAAACAAGAACGCTTTTGACCTTTGGCTGAAGGAATCCATGTATATTTTAATTTAAAAAATTGCGTCCAATTTGCCAGTCTAAATAAATCTTGCTACTTTAATTGTGAATTTCAGTTGCCACTACACATTTACGATTGCAAAAACCACCGCCATGTCAGAATTCTTAACAGTAGACAATACTACTATTCAGCAATGGATAGCCGCTAAACTGGAGCCCGAAACAATAGAACAAAAATTAAAAGAAGGGGGGCTGGATGCAGCTTCCATCACGACTCATTTAAGGGCATTCAAAAAATTAAAGAATGCTAAAAAATTACAGGCCGGCTTTATTTGCATGGCAGCAGGCGCATTGCTGGGGTTTGTAAGTTGTTTGCTTACCATCATTAATCCTTTTCCTGCTTTGTACAATATTATTTTATTCGGCCTTACGTCGGTGGCCATTTGCATTATTTGCCTTGGAATGTACCTGGTGTTTGAATAAGGTAGAGTTAATTGGGATAGATCACCTGATTGCCCGCCAGGATTTCGACTTTAGTGAGTTTCATCCCGTTTTATAAAAAAGATGTTCGTTTAAATGAATTGTAGCAAGGAATTTGCTTTACAGGGGTTTGTACAATTCAATTTAAAAATTTGTTCAATCATCACTTAAAACTATATCAGTATGAAAACAAGCTTTCTTTTATTGGCAGGTTTAATCAGTTCAATGGTACTGCAGGCTCAGCTTAAAACCACTGCTGTTTGTCCGCCGTTTGATGTGGATGTGCTGGAAGGTACCGTGAACAGGCTGTTTACTTATTCCACCCTGGCCGATGTTGAAAAACAGTTTCCCTGTTTTACCAGTGCCACACCCGAAACCAATGGCAGTACCTGTGGCGGCGTTTTTTTTAAAGACAAAGACATTTCTTTTTTTACAGAAAGAAATTATATAGAGATAGGGGAGCATTATAAAGGCAAGCTGAGCATTCCGCTGATAGGGGCTGCACGTAACAGTTTGTTTAAAGTGCTGGGTAATCCTTCTATAAAAGATGTAACCTGGGATGCCTACCAAACCAAATACGGTATCCTGTTAGTATACTTCGACAAAGCTTCAAAAATTAACAAAATACAAATGAGCAACCGCAATGCCGCTACATTAAAGTTGTGTGAATAGGCGGGTTGTTTATCCCAGGTTCCGGAATCAGCTTACTTATTTACGTACAGGCGTACAGTCCATGTGGCAGCTTTATACAGGTTCAGTGTAAAGTTGTTTCCGTTGGACATTGTGACGTATAACTTTACAGGAAATGAATCAATATCATAAGTAACGTGAAACCTGGTAGGCGTTTCTACTGTAGATAATTTTCTTATGATGGCTTTGTCGCCTGCGACGATGTCTTCCAGTCTTAACACATAGCCAGGCTGCCCCTGGAAATCGGAAGGTACACCGGTGGGTGAGCCTGAAGTAGTCGATATTTCAAAGCTGATGGTGCGGCCGGTTTCCGGGGTTGCTTTAATCTCATACCGGTCAAACATAGTAGCCCCGTTAAAATCATAGGTAACATAATTTTTACCACGGTAGGTATTGCCGCTCCAAAAACCTTTGATGGTACTGTCCGCCTTTCCTTTGTGCATGTAATGCGTTTCACCCTTTCCTTCCTTTTGTCCATCCTGGAAAAAGCCGGCATGGTATGTACTGTCATCATAATAATATACACCCGCTCCGTTCGGCCTGCCATATTTAAAAGTGCCCTTGTAATGGTGTTGGCCAAATGCTTCACCCTGCCCGTGGGCCAGGCCATTTTTGCATTCACCGGTGTAAGTTTTATCCAGCGTTAGTGTAAGTACCTTACATGTTTGGGCAGAATCTTGTGCGGTGAGAATATCGGTATGGAGCACGAAAATAATAATAAGGCTTGCGAACGTTTTTTTCATATGACAAATGGTATTATGTAAGCCAGATTAGCTACACATTTTTTTAAAGATACCGATTATTACCAATCACTTTTAAAAGGTACAGAATTGGTGATTGATAAGGAATTGCAGGGGTACTTCCATCGCGATGCCAGGTACACACCTTGATGTGCGTCTGTAGATTTTTTCTAAGATTTAACCTTGTGAGTTTAACAACTTTTACCCAAAAAATGATTTCTGTATTCAACTTTGCAATAAATGCGTTGGTTTACTGTAATTTCGCAATCCTAAAATTAAACTACATGCATATTTCTTCTTTATTGGATCGCTTTGCAGAACCTGAAACACTTAAAATGGCCAAACTGGGTCGTGAATTAAGGGCAAAAGGGGTTGACGTAATTGACCTTAGCCTGGGAGAGCCTGATTTTGATACCCCGCAATTTATTAAGGATGCGGCTATAAAAGCCATCAACGACAACTGGAGCCATTATACACCCGTTGCAGGTTTTGCTGATTTAAGAGAAGCCGTTTGTACTAAATTAAAACGCGACAATAACCTGGATTATAAGCCTGAAAATATCGTTACTTCTACCGGCGCAAAACAAAGCCTGGCCAATGCCATTTTAGCGGTAGTAGATGATGGCAATGAAGTGGTTATTCCAACACCGTACTGGGTTACCTACTCCGAACTGGTTAAAATAGCCCGTGGTATAGTGGTACAGGTAAGTACCAGCCTGGAAAGTGGTTTTAAAGTTACGCCCGAACAACTGGAAGCAGCCATTACTGATAAAACAACCTTGTTCATGTTTTCCTCACCATGTAACCCATCCGGCGCTGTGTACAGCAAAGCTGAACTGGAAGGCCTGGCCAACGTGTTGAGAAAATACCCGAACGTATACATTATTGCAGATGAAATTTATGAATACATCAATTTTGTAGGCAAGCATGAAAGCATTGCACAATTCACAGACCTGAAAGAAAGGATTATCCTGATCAATGGACTGAGTAAAGGTTTTGCAATGACCGGCTGGCGCCTGGGCTATATCGCAGCCAATGTAGAAGTAGCCAAAGCATGCGAAAAATTGCAAGGCCAGTTTACAAGTGCTACTTGTTCTATCACCCAAAAAGCCGCTGTAGCTGCATTAACGGGTGATTTGAAACCTTCTATGGATATGACGACTGAATTTACCCGCAGAAGGGCTAAAGTGATGGAAATAATCAAAGACGTTCCCGGCATTAAATGCAGTGAACCAGAAGGTGCTTTTTATATTTTTCCTGATGTATCGTCTTATTTTGGTAAATCAGCTGGCGAAAATGTAATTACCAATTCTGCCGATTTTTCGATGTACCTGTTAAATACAGCGCATGTATCTTCTGTTATGGGGGATGCATTCGGCGAGCCAAAATGTGTACGTTTTTCTTTCGCCAACAGCATGACAAATATTGAAAGAGCCTGGGTACGCATTATTGATGCATTAGCGAAATTGAAATAAAGCATAAAGTATAAAGCAAAAAGCTTAAAGCAAAAGGCTTAAAGCAAAAGGCTTAAAGCAAAGGCGGAAGATCGTCCATAGAGTGACATATCTTCCGCCTTTGTATTATCCAACAGCTTTCCGCGTTCCGCCTTCCGCCTTCAGCCTTCCGCCTTCCGCCTTCCGCCTTCAGCCTTCCGCCTTCAGCCTTCCGCCTTCCGCCTTCCGCCTTCCGCCTTCAGCCTTCAGCCTTCCGCCTTCCGCCTTCTGCTTTCCGCCTTCAGCTTTCCGCTTTCAGCCTTCAGCCTTCAGCCTTCCGCCTTCCGCCTTCAGCCTTCAGCTTTCCGCTTCCCCCCTTAAAATCGCATCCAACTTTAACAGCTGCGGTATTAACAGTTCCTGCTCATCATTCTTAATTACGTAATCGCATAATCGCATCTTTTCATCTTCGTCCATTTGTTTGTTTAACCGGGCAGTTACTTCATCAGCTGTTATGCCATCCCGTTGCATTACCCGTTGTATCCTAAGCGGAGCCGGAGCATATACACCAATCACTTTATCCAGCCATTTTTCGGCACCGCTTTCAAATATCAGCGCGGCCTCTTTGATGGCGTAAGGAGCATTTTGCTTTTGCATCCATTTGTCTGCATCTGCAATGGTGGCGGGATGTACAATACTGTTTAATAAGGCAAGCTGCGCTGGATTATTAAATACTTTCGCTGCAATAAACGGTCTGTTCAAAATGCCGCTACTATAGCTATCGGTTCCAAATGCGCCGATGATTTTCGCCTTTAAATCCTCATCCTCATTCATCAATTTTTTAGCCGCATCATCGGCATAAAAAACAGGAATGCCCAGCAACCCGAATATTTTTGCAACCGTACTTTTGCCGCTGCCGATACCACCTGTTATGCCAACTTTTAAAATCAATGGAAGCGTTTTAATGGATAGTTATTGAATGGATAATTATTTAGTGGATAATGGATAATTGAAAACAGTATTTTGTTTGCTTATGCAACTTTTAAGTCAAATTAATTCATCAATAAAAAACCGGCCGCTTTATACGTCCGGTTAAAATTATTAATTAAATATTGTATTCTTTTTATTTTCCCAAAAGGGAGATAAGAACTACGCTTTTGTTTCCGCAACCGGCTTATTAATCGCTGCAGTCATTTCCATGCTTACCGTGCTTTTTTCAATTTTCAGGTAACTGCCGGGGCTCACTTCAAGGCTCAGCGTTCCGTCTTCATTTACCTTGTTAACACTACCGTGGATACCGGCAATGGTTACTACCTTGTCGCCTTTTTTAAGATCGGAAATAAATGTTTTTTGTTGCTTTGCTTTTTTTGCCTGCGGACGGATCATAAACATCCAGAAAACTAAAATCATCAGGCCCATAAAAATTAAAGAAAAACTGCTGCTGCCTTTTCCCTGTGGATCCATCATTAAAAAAATACTGAGTAGTTGCATGTGTGGTTAATTGATTATTAAAAATGAAATGTTTTTTATTTTTTGGCTGTTATGTCTCCCCTCAAAATCAATGGCGGAAATGCAGGGTTGGCATTTGAAATTACTGTTATGGTTTTTTCATTGTGTCCCACTTTTCCCTGGCTGTTAAAAACTACTTTTATAAAACTTGTTTCGCCGGGCATTACGGGTTTTTCAGGTTTTTCAGGAATGGTACATCCGCAGCTGGCGTGTGCATTGGTAACTATCAAAGGCTTGTCACCCGAATTTTTAAACCTGAAATTATAAGATATTTTTTCTCCTTCGGTAGCGGTACCAAAACTGTAGGCAGTATCTATAATTTGTACGGTAGTACTGTCCATTGCTGCCATTGCGGCCATTGAAGGCATGCCGTCCGCCACTTTATCTTTCCTGCGCACATCGCAGCTAACAATAGTGGTAACGGTTAATACAAATAAAACATATTTTTTCATTCGCTGTTTTTTGCAAAGTTATAATTTAAAAGCGGAAAGCTAAAAGCTAAAGGCCGAAAGCTGAAAGCAAAAGGCCGAATGCCTGGCGTGTGGAAGTTCATTATCCATTATTCATTTAATTTTAAAGCTGAAAGCTAAAAGCAGAAAGCCTGGCGTCCCGGAGTTCATTATCCATTATCCATTATCCATTATCCACTAAATAATTATCCATTAAATTAAAGCGTGCTGTTCTTAAACGTCTTTTTATTAATCTTTCCTTCAGCGCTTAATTCTTTATGAATATTATCGAGGATGCCATTGATAAACTGGCCACTTTGCGGGGTACTGTAGTCTTTTGCAAGGTCAATGTATTCATTGATTGTTACCCGGGTTGGAATGGTTTCAAAAAATAAAAATTCGCAAATACCCATCTGGATAATAATCAGGTCCAGCGCAGCAATACGGTCGGCATCCCAGTTTTTTAATTTGGGTTTCAGCAATTCCATACTCACTTCTTTTTTCTCCAGCGTGGTTTCCAGCAGGCCTTTCGCAAAGTCCCATTTTTCCTTACTAACAAATTCATTAAAATTATAACTGGCGGGCTTCTGTAAAAAATTCAACATCAGAATATTCATCATTTCCGCGTCATCATCCCAGTTAATAAAATGTTCTTCTACATGGCTGATGAAATTTTCGTTGGGCAGCATCAGGTTGGTGAAAATAAATTCCAGGATGTCTTTTTCTGATTTTTTGTCCCGGCTCTGGGCCTCAGTATAATCGGCGTATTCTTCCGATTGGGCGAGGGCCTGGTAAGTCTTTTTCAGCAATTCTTCATCCATCAATAACTGTGGCTTGGTTTCGGCACAGGCGGCCGCATAGCCCGGTTCTTCTACAATTCTCCACAATAATTCGTTGCCGGCTATTTTGGTGTTAATGTTCAGGTCTTGTTCGGAAGGTAAATGCTTGGATGCTTTTTTGAGGGCGTCTTTCTCGGAGTACCTGGCAACCTCGCTTACAAAGTAAACGAGGTACACAAATAATTTGCGGCTCTGGTCAATTTGTTTTCTTAAAAGGCGAACGGCTTCTGCAGAAGCAACCTCATTGCTCATACTGTCTATTGTGTAGAGGCTCTGCATTACCTTAACCCGTATATTTCGTCTGCTGATCATGCTAAAGAACTTTATTTGGATGGCAAATTTAAGGGATTAAAATTTGGCAGCCCAAAGTACTGGCAGTGAAACATTTCAAAGCTGTTCCAATCGGCTGGTCCTATTCGTCAATATGTGCAGTTTATGAAAAAATGTCTGCCATTATTTGTCTGATTACTGACAATCATCCTGTTAAACTGACAACTATGCCAATAATGATATTTGGTATAAAATTAGTGCAAGTGCAATGCCCGTAATAAACGAGGCATCTACTTTAAACAAACAAAAAAATCAACATTATTATGGCTAAGAAGTTAAACATTACGCCTTTGCATGACAGGGTGATTGTGAAACCAGCGGCTGCGGAGGAAAAATCTGCAGGAGGTATTATTATTCCTGATACAGCTAAAGAAAAACCACAGCGTGGTATCGTAGTTGCGGCAGGACCCGGCAAAAAAGATGAACCTGTAACTGTAAAATCCGGAGATGCTGTACTATATGGCAAATATTCCGGTACTGAAATTACTTTTGAAGGTGTTGAGTACCTCATCATGAGAGAAAGCGATATATTGGCAATCGTTTAAACCCCATTCCCAACAGGGAGTACAAGTTCTTTTAATTGTTATATTATCAAAAATAAAAACCTGGTCAGCTCCGCAGGTTCTGATCCCGTTAAGGGATAGGGGCAATTTTTTATGGCAAAAATGATATTCTTCGATATAGAAGCCCGCAACAAAATGAAAAAGGGCGTGGATACTTTGGCTAATGCAGTTAAAGTAACCCTTGGACCAAAAGGTCGCAACGTGGTAATTGAAAAAAAGTTTGGCGCACCACAGGTAACTAAAGATGGTGTTACCGTTGCAAAAGAAATTGAACTGGAAGACCCGATTGAAAATATGGGTGCCCAGATGGTGAAAGAAGTAGCGTCTAAAACTGCGGATATTGCCGGTGACGGTACTACCACTGCAACTGTTTTGGCACAGAGCATCATCAGCGAAGGTTTGAAAATGGTAGCAGCCGGTGCAAATCCAATGGATTTGAAACGTGGTATCGACAAAGCGGTAAGAGCGGTTGTTGAAAACCTGGCTGCACAGAAAAAGGATGTTGGCAACAACAGCAAAATGATTGAGCAGGTAGCAACAATTTCTGCCAATAACGACAACGAAATTGGTAAGTTAATTGCCCAGGCAATGGCTAAGGTGGGTAAAGAAGGTGTTATAACCGTTGAAGAAGCAAAAGGCACTGATACTACGGTTGATGTGGTAGAAGGTATGCAATTCGACAGGGGATACATTTCTCCTTATTTTGTTACCAACAGCGAAAAAATGCAGGCTGAATTACAGAGTCCTTATATCTTAATTTATGATAAAAAGATTTCTGCAATGAAAGATATTTTGAGTGTGCTTGAAAAAGTAGCTCAAAGCGGTCGTCCATTAATGATCATTGCAGAAGACCTGGATGGTGAAGCACTGGCAACATTGGTTGTAAATAAATTACGTGGCACTATTAAAGTAGCTGCTGTAAAAGCGCCGGGCTTTGGCGACAGAAGAAAAGAAATGTTGAATGACCTTGCTGCTTTGACCGGCGGTGTAGTTATCAGCGAAGAATTAGGCAACAAACTGGAAGG
The DNA here is from genome assembly GCA_038210625.1 of Chitinophagales bacterium. Lineage (GTDB taxonomy): Bacteria > Bacteroidota > Bacteroidia > Chitinophagales > Chitinophagaceae > Ferruginibacter. Next base: position 153,458 of record JBBQWL010000008.1, read on the forward strand.
TGTTGAATTAACATCGCTTGGCCAGGCTGCTTCTATCACCATTGATAAAGACAACACAGTGATCGTAGGCGGTAAAGGTAAAAAATCTGATATCGTTGCACGGGTGAATCAAATTAAAGCGCAGGTAGAAAATACAACTTCTGATTACGATAAAGAAAAATTACAGGAACGTTTGGCTAAACTGGCCGGTGGTGTTGCTGTATTGTATGTTGGTGCTGCTACAGAAGTAGAAATGAAAGAAAAGAAAGACCGCGTTGATGATGCATTACATGCAACAAGAGCAGCGGTTGAAGAAGGTATTGTACCAGGTGGTGGTGTTGCCTACATTCGTGCGATTGCCGGTTTGGAAAAACTGAAAGGCGCATTGAATGCTGATGAAGCAACTGGTATCGCTATCGTTCGTCGTGCTATTGAAGAACCATTGCGCCAGATCGTTGCCAACTGCGGTATCGAAGGTTCAATTGTTGTTCAGAACATTAAAGAAGGCGAAGGCGATTATGGTTTCAATGCCCGTACTGAAGTGTATGAAAATATGTTTAAGGCTGGTGTAATTGATCCAACTAAGGTTGCCCGTGTGGCCCTTGAAAATGCAGCATCTATTGCAGGTATGTTGTTAACAACAGAATGTGTAATTGCTGACAAGCCTAAGGAAGAAGCTGGCCATAACCATGGCGGTGCTCCTGATATGGGTGGAATGGGAGGTTACTAATACTATCGCATTTCAAAATATAAAAAGTCCCCTTCATTTTTGGAGGGGACTTTTTTTTTGCTTTTAACTGGATGATAATGAGTTGTTATCATTGATTTGCCCATGGTATGTCAGCCGGTTTAATAATTCCTACAACCAAAGCCATTCATTCATTTATTTCCTGGATAGCTGGATTTACCGGTTAAAAAATCGAAGAATACCTACCATCAATCACCTCTATCCGCTACAATCCGGCTTCTTTAATTCAATCAACTTTACTAAAGCAAAAATTCAGTACTATTTCAACGTTCTTTCCGTCCCTAAGTTGCCCTGAATTAAATATTAATCCTGAAAAGCCTCCCTTGTGGAGGTTTTTTATTGCCCTATCTTATGCCAAACTTATTTGTAGGGATTGAGTATTTTGGTCACAATTTCTTTTAGTTATTCGTTGTTTCTTCTTTACTTTTTTTGTCTTGGACACAAAAAAAGATAACAAAAAAAGTCAAGCCCGCCCGGCTGAAGCCATTCGGACGGGTCAGCAACGAATACCGCCTCCCGAAAGATCGGGACTGGCTGTTGCTGCCGTATAGCTTTGTTGGGCTATTGTGCATGGTAGTTTCAGCTTTGGCAATTCTACTGTTAGGATTGTTACAGCTGATGTATACATAAAAAGCTATATTCTTGTTGGCGCAAATCCCGCAGATATTTGATTACCGGTTTATATTTTCTTATTTGTGAAGATTGGCTATTTAGGTTGCTGTCTCTTTTAGTTAATCGTAGTTTCCTCTTTACTTTTTTTGTCTTGAACACAAAAAAAGATAACAAAAAAAAGTCAAGGCGGCAACGAATACAGCCTCCCGAAAAGATCGGGACTGGCTGTTGCTGCCGTATAGCTTTGTTGAGCTATTGTGCAAGGTAGTTTCAGCTTTGGTAATTCTACTCTTAGCATTGGTAAAGCCGAAGTATATATAAAAGCCATATTCTTGTTGGCGCAAATCCCGCAGGTATTTGATGACCGGTTTATATTTTCTTATTTGTGAAGATTGGCTATTTAGGTTGCTGTCTCTTTTAGTTAATCGTTGTTTCTTCTTTACTTTTTTTGTCTTGGACACAAAAAAAGATAACAAAAAAAAGTAAAGTCAGCCCGGCCAGGCCATTCGGACGGGTCAGCAACGAATACAGCCTCCCGAAAGATCGGGACTGGCTGTTGCTGCCGTATAGCTTTGTTGGGCTATTGTGCATGGTAGTTTCGGCTTTAGTAATTCTACTCTTAAACTTGTTACAGCTAAAGTATAGGTAATGGTCTTATCTCATCTGCGTTCATCTGCTTGATCAGCGGGATTAAATAATTACAGTATAGGCTTATTACAATGTCCGAATAGCTAAATGCCCGCTTCCTTTTAGGTTTACTAAATAATAATGCACTTAGGAACTTCATACTTAATCCTATCTATGTAAATTTGAATAGTCCTGAAATTAAATGGGTCATCTCTGTTAAGCTATCTGCCGCCCATTGCAAAGGGAGATGAAGAAGTTAACACGTGATCGTAAAAATAAAATCATATGGCAATTACTCAGTCTCATTACAGCGCAGCCAAATACAAAACCCCCACCGGTACTACATTGACCTGTAAAAACTGGATAGCAGAAGCAGCCTACAGAATGTTGCTGAATAACCTGGATCCTGAAGTGGCTGAAAGGCCGGAAGAGCTCATCGTGTATGGAGGTCGCGGTAAGGCTGCCCGTAATTTCGAAAGCCTCGACCTGATCATAAAAGCCTTAAAAGATTTAAATGAAGATGAAACCCTGCTGGTGCAAAGCGGTAAACCAGTGGCTATGTTGAAAACCCACAGCGATGCCCCGAGGGTATTAATATCCAATAGCCAACTGGTACCCAAATGGGCCACTTGGGAACATTTTGATGAACTGGAAAAAAAGGGACTGATCATGTATGGCCAAATGACAGCGGGCTCCTGGATTTACATCGGGTCGCAGGGTATTGTGCAGGGAACCTACGAAACGTATGCGGCCGCTGCCAATAAAGATTTTGGCGGCACATTGAAGGGAACGTTGAATGTTACAGCAGGACTGGGTGGAATGGGAGGGGCGCAACCATTGGCCATTACTATGAATGAAGGTGTAGCACTGATTGCGGAAGTGGAAGAATGGCGCATTGATAAACGCATTGAAACAAGGTATTTGGATTTAAAAATAACAGACATCGACACGGCGATTGATACCGCCATGGAAGCAAAACAAAAAGGACAAGCCTTGTCCATTGGCGTTTTGTGTAATGCGGTCACACTGTTACAAAGACTCGTTGAGAGAAACATCGTGCCGGATACTTTAACCGACCAAACCTCAGCACATGATCCGCTGGTAGGTTATGTACCCCACACACTCACCAATGAACAGGCGAATGTATTGCGCAGGCAAAACCCAAAACAGTACATCAACCTAAGTTACGAAAGCATGAAGTTGCACGTAACGCTGATGCTGCAGCTACAGCAGTTGGGGGCTGTAACGTTCGACTATGGTAATAACATCAGGGCCCGGGCACAGGAAAAAGGGCTGGCGAATGCTTTTGATTTTCCTGGTTTTGTGCCGGCTTATATCCGGCCGTTGTTTTGCCTGGGCATGGGACCGTTTCGTTGGGTAGCGTTGAGCGGCGATCCTGAAGATATTCGTGTAACCGATACCGTTATGATGGAGTTATTTCCGAATAATGACAGCATGATCCGGTGGATAAAAATGGCGCAGGAACGCATTGCCTTCCAGGGTTTGCCTGCCCGCATTTGCTGGATAGGGCAGGGGGAAAGAGAAAAAGCGGGTCTTGCGTTTAATGAACTCGTACGCACTGGAAAAGTAAAAGCGCCCATCGTAATAGGGAGGGATCACCTGGATACTGGTTCAGTAGCCAGCCCCAACCGGGAAACGGAAGCGATGCTTGACGGAAGCGACGCCATTGCTGACTGGCCGGTGCTAAATGCCTTGGTAAATACCGCTGGTGGAGCCAGTTGGGTGAGCCTGCATCACGGGGGCGGCGTAGGAATGGGATACAGTATTCATGCAGGCATGGTGATAGTGGCAGATGGTACACCCGAAGCAGCCGCCAGGCTCAGCCGTGTGTTGCGCAACGACCCGGGGTTAGGAGTGATACGGCATGCAGATGCAGGTTACGATATCGCAAAAGATACCAGTCGTAAGTTTGGGCTGGATATAAGAGACAGGTTGGAGAAATAGTTATTAGTAAAGCTGGTTGCTTGTTTTAATATGAAGTAGGCATAATTTCTGGAAGTCTTACGCCATTTATATTAGACTTCATTTTCTTTTTTGTCTTGATATAAAAAACAAAAAAAATCAAGGCTGCGAATAAAAAGGCTGAAATTTTCAGCATAGTCCTAAAATCAACGAACTCGCCGGAAGAGTTCAATACTTTGTAGCCAATGCCGGCTCAAACAGCGTTGATTTCTTAACGGCCTATACTGA
>JBBQWL010000009.1:0-147287 GCA_038210625.1 Chitinophagales bacterium
GCAGGAGGCACTTTCAAATATAGTGGCCGATGGAAGCAGTTGTGGTGATTTGGTAAAGTTGCCTTTGCCGTCGTTGAAGTATAACCGGCTGATCAGGTCGGTTGAGTTGGCGGAAAATTCATTGCCGCCGCTGCATACAAACAGGTCCTGGTCACCGTCGCCGTCTGCATCAAAAAACAAACAGTCGGTGTCTTCGCTGCCTTTGTCTTTTTCCAGCAGTGCTTCGTTGCTTTGTTGAAATTGCCCGTCGGTTGTTTGCACGTACAATGCGCCGGGCTGCCCCTTGGCGCCGCAGATATAAAAGTCTTCGAGCCCATCCCCATTTACATCGCCTTTGGCCATCCTGGGGCCTTCAGTTGATAGCATGTGGAAAATGAGTTTATCCCGGTCAAAATCTACAAAATCATTTTCCTTGTGTACGAAGTTGATACCGTAATTGCTGCTGCTGGCGGTGAAAATTGGAGTGGTGAGTGGTGAGTTGGGAGTGAGCGGTTTGATGATGACTGCGTTGCTTTGTTTTACCGTGATAGTTTGATTGGGTTTTGCATCCCTGATAACCTGCTCCCGCCCATCATTCCATTGTACTACTACTGAATCTATCTTGTCCGTTTTGCCAAGGCCGAAGTTCAGGCGGCTGTCTACCGTGGATTCAAAACCTCTCATCGGCATTTCTTCCTGGTAAGCGATCGTATGGTTGTAATGCACCGTTACCTGAGTGCCGATGCCAAAGCGGTTCTTGCCTTCGCCTTCCAGTATTACTTTTAAAAATTTATTTTCCGGATGTTGTTGTATACTTTGATTGCGGTACACAAACGCCGGCATGTTTACATTGTTTACTATCAAATCCAGGTCGCCATCATTGTCCAGGTCCGCATACGCCGAACCGTTACTAAAGCCCGGCTGGTCTAATCCCCATTCCTTCGCCTTGTTCGTAAACGTTAAATCGCCATTATTAGCGTATGCATAGTTCGACAACGGGTTCGACGGCATTAAATCGATTAACTTCTTTATGCCGCCATCTTTTTCCTGTTTTAAAATTTTTCTTACCTCATCCGGGTTGGCAGTGTATTGTATATAATCCTGGTCCGTCAGATCTTTAAAAATAGCATTCGCTACAAAAATATCCTTGTAGCCGTCATTGTCTAAATCGGTAATCAAAGCGCCCCAACTCCAGTCGGTGGCCTGCACGCCTGCTAAACGGCCAATCTCGCTAAAATTAATTTCAGCAGTTTTAGTTGCCGTATTATTTCCAGACGGTCCCTGGTTTAACTGCAACACATTTCTCACAAACTGGTGATAGTATCCATTCGCCACATTAGATTGATACTTGTCCCAGTTTTCAAAATTGGTTTTTGTTTTAAGCCTTGCTTCTGTTTCAGGCAGCATGTCAGTAACATAAATATCAGGGTAGCCATCGTTGTTAATATCGGCAATGTCAGCACCCATAGAATTCATACTTAGTTCCCGGATACAGTTTTCCAATGATTCAGTGAAAGTGCCGTTTTTGTTATTGATGTACAAATAATCCTTTTCAAAAAAATCGTTGGATACATAAATATCCTGCCAGCCGTCTTTATTTACATCCGCAATTGTAACACCCAGGCCAAAGCCGATCTTGCTACTGTAGATACCGGCCTTTGCGGTTACATCAATAAAATGATTATTATCGTTGCGGTAAAATTTATTGCCGCCGAGCGTATCTGGAATGTTACGCTGATCTTTGACTAAATCGTAATTGCCAACCGACCGCATGGAGTTATTAAGCAGGTAACAATCCAAATCTCCATCGTGATCATAATCAAAAAATTCGGCGTGGGTAGAAAGCCCCAGGCTGTTCAATCCGTACTCCGCAGCCCTTTCTGTAAAAGTGTTATTGCCATTATTGATGTACAAACTATTGTTGCGGTTTTTACTTTTAAGGTTGCCTGATTTACAAACATAAATATCTAATAAACCATCGCCATTCACATCGGCAAAAGTTACACCAGTAGACCATACACCTGCTGAATTCAGCCCCGCTTTATCAGTGATATCCTCAAATTTGAAATCGCCCTTGTTCAGGTATAGTTTGTTAGATTTTAAATTGCCGCAGAAAAAAATATCTGGTAAACCATCATTATTGATATCGCCAATACCAACGCCTCCTCCGTTATAAAAATTACGGAAAGTATAGGCGTTCAATTCTTCCGTGTATTTAACATCGTTTGAAAAATTGATACCGGTAATGGCCGACGGCACAAGGTTGAATAATTTAACCGTATGTCCATTATTAGCCGAATGACATCCGGCAAAGCAGGTGATGGTATAGACAAGTGCCACTTGAAAAAAAATACGTTTTGTTTTTCTCAGCATTGTCTTTCTCTCCCAAAAACAGTTAACAAAGTGTTGAAACAAGTAGCAATTTTTAGTGTTCAAAAAATCATTTAATAAAAGCCCTGGCAATAATAGAATGGACATCAAATTTACCCAATAATCAGCTCACTTTACTTATCTGAATGTTAAAAGGGAAAGCTGGTAATTTGCATTACAAGCTTTCCCTTTTAAATTTGTTATTAACCTGCTAAGTTCTTAAATTAATAGCCAGGGTTTTGTTTAAGCAATTTATTAGCATTAATCTGTGCATCCGGTATTGGGAAAATATTTAGGTGATTGATACCATTTGGACCAAGGGCATCTGGAGCATCAGCAGAGTGGAATCCATATGCATCATTGTAGGTACCAAACCGGATCATATCCTGTCTTTTCCATGCTTCGCAAAACATTTCGCGACTCCGTTCAGCGAGGAAACTCTGTGCTGTTAGGGTAGCAAAAGGTGTTACGCCACCATGTTGCGTCCTTATTTGGTTTATCACGGCCAAAGTAGTAGGATCGTTCCAGTTACTAGTATTCCTGGCAACGCATTCTGCCCTAGTTAAAAGAATATCTGCATAACGAAAAATGACAAAATCGTTATCCATATTACTTGTCATGCCATTGTACATCTGCCATTTACCAATTCTTGCACCAGACTGGCGCCATGCTGCGGGCTCCAATTCATTCATATAAGGAGTAAAAGTGAAAGGTGCTCCATCAGGATCTGATGCATCAGCACCATCATCAGATAACCTTGAACCATCAGCAGCAAACTGTGGTCCGACAATAAAATTCACAAGCCTTTTATCCAGTGTACCTCTCGCCATATCTCCTTTAGGACTCATTCCTACTACCATTCCCGTTGTTCCCGGATTTGCTATTGTATCAATATACGATTTATAAAACTCAGCTGTAGAGGCAAAGCCGTTCCAGGGTTGGGCGTTAATATTATATGTCCTTTGATTCAGATAACTTAATGTCATCATATTTATATTCAATCCTCCAAACTTAATATGGTCAAAGGGAAGTGCCCAAATAAATTCCTTTGATCCCTGATCATTTTGCGTGAAGTTATCAACATAATTGGGCATTAAGCTATAAACACCCGAATTGATAATATTGTCGCAAGCTTCAATCGCTTTATCCCATTGTTTTCCAGCTCCATATAATTCCGCATTTAAATACAATTTTGCCAAGCATGCTTCAGCGGTATAATAGTTTACCCGGCCGTAAGTTGCAACATCAGGTACAGAACTTGGCTTTTTTAGCAATGGTGCATTAGTAGTTAACTCTGATTCAATAAACTTGTACACATCTAATCTCGAAGAGTTTCCTACTGGGGTAGTAACTGAATAATCAATACTCAATGGCACATTGCCATACCAATCCATTAGCCAGTAATAGTAAATAGCGCGTAAAGATTTTAGTTCAGGTATGTACTCTAAAGCTGAAGGTGTCCCAATTTTAGTCAAATTAAAAATCAAGCGATTGCAGGTTGAAACCCCCGAATAACAGAAGTTCCATCCGTTATTCGGCATAGGATCTGTAGCAACATATTTATGTCTTTTCAATCTTACCCAGTGTCCACCGTCACCCCAATCTGGTCCACGCGTTGGCACAACTATTTCATCCGTAGTTACCTCATTTAAAGGAATATAATGGTTGCTACCACCCACTCCTTGTAAATTAGCATATGCAGCGCCAACAAGAGATTGTACTTCAAGGTCTGTTTTACCAAATTTATCGCCTGTTACTTTATCAAAAAGGTAAGGTCCCTCATCCAGCTTTGTACAGGAAAGTCCTGTAAAAAGCATCCCAGCGATTAAAGTATTTTTAATTAGTCTATTTTTCATATATTAAGTGTGTAAATGAATAAAATTTTATTTATTAAAGAACAATGTTAACTCCCACAGTAAATGACCGTGTTAATACCCACGTACCTCTTCTGTCGATACCTGGTGCCAGAATATTACCATTCAGGTTGTCCGTGTACCGTACTTCTGGATCTGCTCCAGTGTAACCAGTAATGGTAAATAAGTTATGGCCAGTCAGGAATGCACGAAAACTTTTAACGCCGTTAGCTTTCTTTGCAATATTGAAATTATAACCCAAAGTAGCATTATCCAATTTAACAAAATCACCTTTTTCTACATAAAGACTGGTGAAAATCTGTGCATCTTTTAATTTGGGATCAAAGTATTTTGTTTTTACTACATTATACAATGCTGCAACAGATGGGTTCTCATAGAATGCCCTGTTTGTATTAATCAGGTCAAAGCCGAAAGATCCTCTTAAGAAGAAATTCAGATCAAAATTTCCATAATTGAAAGTATTTGTCCAACCCATTTCAAATTTCGGTAGTCCATGACCAATTACTGTTTTATAAGTACCTGTGCTTGCGGCAACTGTCTTACCAGTACCGTCATCAGCCAAAATTTTACCATTTGCATCAAGGCCTCTGTATATCTGATTGTAAAATGCGCCGATTTCAGCGCCTGCATAAGACCTTGTTATTTGAGTGGCTTCCTGTCCTGGAGAACCAAGGTTGGTTTCTCCAATATAAGAGCCCGCAGATGGGTCAAGCCTTGTTAGTACAACATGGTTGTGAGCAAAGTTTACTCCAGTTGTCCAGTTAAATTTTTGGGTTTTTCTAATCACTTCATAGTTCAATGCAACCTCAACTCCATTTCCTGTCATATCACCAATATTCTTCCATGCCCTGTTAAAAAGAGCTGGTGGGGCCGGAACCTCAACATTAAAAATAAGGTCCGATGTTTTACGCTTGTAATAATCCATTGTTCCAGTTAACCGGTTATTGAAAGCAGCAAAATCTAACCCGATATCTGTTTCAGCTTTTTTCTCCCATCTCAGGTCAGGGTTATCGTTTTGATTTGGTCCAAAAGTTGATATCCAATTACCATTTATTAGGTAATTTCCCCTGCTTGTATAAGTGATAGCAGCCAAACCTGGCGAAGGAGGTAAGGCACCAGTTACACCATAACTACCCCTTAATTTAAGGGTGTTAAATCCAGGTAAATTTAAAAATTTATTCAAATCCACACCCACACTTACTGCAGGAAAATAACCCCATTTATTGTTGGGACCAAATTCTGTAGAACCTTCCCTTCTTAAAGAAGCCGATAAGAATGCAATATTATTATAATTTAAATTGAGGCGGCCAAAAAAAGCCACCAGCCTATTGCCGTTTTTATAACTGTTTATAGAGGCCAGACCATTTTGTATATCCTGGGCAGTAGAAAAATCCTGGCCAGACAAATCTGTTATAAAATTACCAGCACCGGCATTAAAACCTTGATAAATAAAGTCCTGGTAAGAATATCCTGCTACTGCAGCTACTTCCAGGTTAGAAATTTTTCCATTGTACGATAATGTATTTTCATATAACTGAGTTACAGCTTCATCATCTCTCTTAAAGGAATATCCGTGACGTCCAACGCCGGTTACACCATTATAAAACCCACGATCTATAAAAGCTGTAGTTGGGCTATATGCTGTAAGGTAAGTGCTAGTTTGTTGTTGCGCATATCTGGTAAGGAATTTCAGGCCCTTAATAATTTCATATTCTGCTGAACCAGCAAAGTTTAACCTGCTTAATTGCTGATGATTGGTGTTTTGCTTTAATACAGCTACCGGGTTGGAATATTCAGTTGCACTCACTTCGAAATAACCGCCGCCAGCTAAATCCTGTTCTGGCTTTTGAGCATAAACCGGAGACGTTGGATTGTAGATAGTTGCATATTCGAAAGCGTTGGAAAATCCCAATTCAGCTGTTTTACGGGTTGTACTAACTTCTACATTAAAAACCAGTCTGTCATTAAGTGCTTTGTGCGTGATATTCAATCTGCCATTTAATTGTTTAAGACCTGTAGTAATTGCAACACCCTGAGCATCTCTGTAATTGACAGATGCATTATAGGTAGTGTGTTCATTTCCACCAGAGAAAGACAAATTATGCTGGTGCGAAATAGCTGTTCTTGTAATTTCCTTATACCAGTCTGTAGTAGCGCCGTAATCTGTACCAGCTCCAATTGTTTTTAATAGGCTTCGATACTCTGCTGCACTAGCGTGTTGGGTAAGCCTTGCCGCACTTTCCGCACTAACAGATCCGTTGTAAGTTACTTGTGAAGTTCCTTTAACACCAGTTTTTGTTGTAACAATGATTACACCTGCAGAACCCCGGGTTCCATAAATTGCTGCAGAAGAACCATCCTTTAATACATCAATACTTTTAATGTCATTGGGATCTACAGAATTTAAATCAGCCCCTACCTGGCCATCAATTACCACCAATGGAGAGGTTCCTGCACCAATTGTAGAAAGACCTCTTAACCTGATATCAAAACCTCCATTCACATCACCGCCTGCGCGGGATATCGAAAGACCTGCTACTTTACCCTGTAACAACTGTGCAACATCATTTATGTTACCCTTATTAAACTGTTCAGCATTTACGCGGGTAATAGCGCTCGTAATTTCTCTTTTCTTTAAAGTGCCGTAACCTACTACGGTTACTTCATTTAAAGCTGTGTTGCTTCCTTTCATTGATACAGCAACATCACTTTTTCCAGCAACATTTAATTCCTGCTTGTCGAAACCTACTCCTGAAAAAGTAATTTTCGAAATACCATCCGCAGATGATAATTTGAAGGAACCGTCATTTGCAGTGGCAGTACCCACTTTTTTACCTGAAGTGGTAACTCCCAACACAGAAATGCCGGCTACAGGTGAACCATCTTTCGAATCGGTTACCTTACCGGTTACTTCTTTGTTTTGGGCGAAAGCCATTGTGGAAAACAGGGCAAGACAAAAGCATAGGATGCCTTTTGCTAGTTTTTTTAAATTCATAATCAGTCGTTTAATTTAGTTTTTAATGCACTAATAACAGTTGCAACACACTTTTCCTTAAAATTGATATGAAGTATACCTCGGTTAGAAACCCGGGTATTGAGAAGGTATTAATTTCTTCATACAGCAATATGTTGGTAGAGCGAATCGCGACAATGAAATTATCACTTTGGTTTAACATAGGGTATTTTATTACCTGCAAGGTCCTTTGCAAATGTTTCCGCAAACGTTTGCGGAGGATAAAATAGATTTTAAATTTTTTAAAAAGTCTTTTTAACAATTATTTCTTCTTTTCTGGCTCAAAAGAAGGCTTGAAGCTGGTAATCAGCAAATAATCTTTGAATTGTAGATATCCTTGTAGTGAAAAGAGGTATTTAATTTGGCAATTTAGAAGGCTAGGATAGCCGAACTGTGGACTATCGCCATTTACAATAAAGATGAATGAAAATTCGATTCTGGAATGATTCAGACAAATTTCTTCCACTCTTTAAAATAAAAAACCCTCCGGTGAGGAGGGATGGTCATTTGGGGGTTGATCCAAAAAAATTTATATGATTAGCATATTTCTGTTCCTGGCCGCTCGTTTTCCTTTTTTATAATATTTTATTGGATAGATATCTGGAGTTTGTGTCAGTTTGCTTAGCATATTTTTCACCAGTTGAATGACTGGGTATCCGCTATTTTTATTTGAAATATTTGCCATTGTATTTGAATTTTATCAGATAGTAACGGCAGGCTCTAGTAATTATTGTGTAAAAAGCAAATCGAAATTTTGTTTCTTTTCACCAGCTAAGAAGTTGATCTATGAAATATTGCTTCGGCTTCTTCAACTGAATTTTGCCAGCCGGTTCACAGCTTCGTACAAAGTAGTTTCTTTTTTTGCAAAGCAAAATCTTATCACCCGGTCGTCTTTTTGTTCGGTATAGAAGGCTGACACCGGTATGGTGGCCACACCGTATTGTTTGGTAATCCTTACTGCCAGGTCCATATCATTTTCATTACTTAATTCACCATAACTATATAACTGAAAATAACTACCGTGTGAAGGCAATGGCTTAAATTTTGTCTGCTGCATCAGAGATTGGAAGTAATCCCTTTTTCCCTGTATAATTTTACCCAGTTGCAGGTACTCTTCTTTTTGTTCTAAAAAATCTGCCAATGCAAACTGAACGGGGCTGTGGCAGCTAAAACAATTAAACTGGTGAACTTTTCTGAACTCTTTCATCAACCCAACCGGAGCAACACAATACCCCAGCTTCCAGCCGGTACAATGGTATGTTTTTCCAAAAGAGAAGCACACAAAACTTCTTTCAAGCAAATCAGGATATCGTAACATGCTTTCGTGCCGCAAATCATCAAATATTAAATGCTCGTATACCTCATCGCTTAAAATAAAAATGCCTGTGTCTTTTACTATACTGCGCAATTGCTCAATATCAAAACTGCTCAACACACTTCCGGTTGGATTATTTGGTGAATTAAGCACAATCATTTTTGTTTTTGCCGTAATACTTTCCTTAACCAATTGCCAGTTGATACCGTACGAAGGAAATGTTAAGGGAATTAAAACGGGTACTGCGCCATTGATAGTGATGTTGGGGATATAACTGTCGTATGCCGGTTCAAAAACAATCACTTCATCTCCTGGCCGAAGTACTGTGGTGAGCGCTGTATAAATAGCATAAGTGCCACCCGGCGTAATTGTTATTTCTGTATCGGGATGAATACTGGCTGCATACAAATCGGACATTTTTTCTGCCAGTTTTTCACGCAACAATAGCAAACCATTCATGTGTACGTATTGGTTATTGCCATCCTGCATGGATTTATTTACCAAAGCAATTAAGTCCGGATTCATCATGAAATCCGGAAAGCCTTGTCCAAGGTTGATGGCTTTGTTTTCTGCCGCCAGCACGCTCATTAACGTAAAAATAGTAGTGCCAACCCGGGGAAGTTTGCTGTGAATGGTGGGAGAAGCCATTGAAATTGCGTTTAACTTTTTGTTGCTTCAGGGCTAATGCCAACTACGAAATACATTTTGCAAACCTAATCACATTGTATAACTGCCTATATCTGATAGTTTAAATATACCTATCTCCTTTATTTCGCTTTACTTCCGCAACATATTCTTTAATTTCCTGTTCTTTATCCTTTTTGCAAATCAGCAAAACGTCGTCAGTATCAACAACAATGAAATCGTCCAGCCCTTGAATTAATACCAGTTTATTATTATCAGCATGCACCATATTTTTTGTAGCATCAATGATCATAACATTGTTGCCGGATACAGCATTGTCCAGGTAATCTTTATCAAAGTTTTCATAGGCGCTGGCCCATGTACCCAGGTCGCTCCACCCAAAAGATGATGGGATTATGTAAACATTATCGGCTTTTTCCATCACACCGTAATCGATAGATATATTTACACATTGAGGGTATATTCTTTCAATGGCTTCTTTTTCCCTTTCCGAAGAAAAGTTGTCTTTTTCAGCATCGAATACATCATGCATTTCAGGCAAAAATATTTCAAACGCCTTTAGGATATTTTTTACCTGCCAAACAAAGATACCTGCGTTCCATAAAAAATCTCCGCTTGATATAAATGTCCTGGCTAATTCTTTATCCGGCTTTTCCGTAAATGTTTTTACTTTAAAAACGTTTTCACTTACTTTTTGCTGATCATACTGTATATAACCGTAACCTGTATTGGGGTGGGTGGGTTTAATCCCCAGTGTTACCAATGCCTTTATGTGAGCAGTAAAATGCAACGCCTGCAGGCAAGTCTCTTTAAATCCCTCTGGATCAAGAATGATATGGTCTGCCGGAGCACAAATCAAATTGGCGTCCGGGTTTATCTGATTTAATTTGTAGGAAATATATGCTATGCAGGGTGCCGTATTTTTTCGTGATGGCTCGCATAGGATATTTGCCAATGGAATGTCTGGCAATTGTTGAGCAACAATTTCTTTGTATTGTTGTGTGGTTACAATGAAAATATTTTCTGTTGGAATAAAAAGAGTAAACCGGTCGAAGGTTGCCTGAATAAGAGTTCGGCCCGTATTCAAAATATCCAAAAACTGTTTCGGAAAATCTGTTCTGCTCAATGGCCAGAACCTGCTACCAATGCCGCCTGCCATGATAGCCACGTAGTTATTATTGTCCATCGTCTAAATCTCAATTTTTTGCACGGCAAATGTATAGAAATGTTTTAGCATCATCCGTTTACTTTAGATAATCCCTTCTTTTACCAAATCATGTAAATGTATAATGCCTGCATACAAGCCATTTTCTGTAACCAACAATTGACTAATATCCCTGACTTTCATCATTTCCAGCGCTTCTGCCGCCAGCACAGAAGCGTCTATTATGGCGGGATTTATTGACATAATATCGTTCGCCTGTAAAGCCGAAAAGTTGGTAGTTTTTTCAAGCATGCGACGCAAATCGCCATCTGTAATAATACCCGCGATAGACTTATCGCCGTTAACCACGGCTGTGGCACCTAAGCGCCTGCGTGTTATTTCTACAATTACCTGGTTAATGGTGGCATCGCCGGTTACCGAAGGCTGTTCATTTTGAGCCGAAAGGTCTGCAACCCTCAGGTACAACTTTTTCCCTAACATACCTCCAGGGTGAAACCTGGCAAAATCGGCGGTTCCAAACCCCTTTACCTGCATCAGGCAAACAGCGAGTGCATCGCCCATTACCATCTGTGCTGTCGTGCTGGTGGTAGGCGCCAGGTTATTTGGACAAGCCTCCTGGCTAACTGTAGTATTTAAAACGATATCGCATTGTTTTGCAAGGAAAGAAGATGTATTACCAACGATACCAATCAGGATATTTCCAAAACTCTTTATCAAAGGAGCCAGCACTTTTATTTCAGGGCTATCTCCACTTTTGCTGATAATAATAATCACATCTTCTTTTTGTATCATTCCCAAATCGCCATGTACTGCATCTGCGGCATGCATAAACAAAGCCGGCGTTCCTGTACTGTTCAGCGTAGCCACAATTTTTTGGGCAATGATGGCACTTTTGCCAATTCCGCTCACAACAAGTCTTCCGGTTGAAGCGGCAATTTTATTAATGGCATTTGCAAAATCATCATTAATAAAATTTACCAAATTTTTTATGGCACTTGCTTCTAACTCAATAGTGTTCTGTGCGGTTACTATAATGCTTTTATTATTCATTTTTATTGCGGCAAACCTACTTTAAATAGCGCACAGTGCAAAAGGGTGCGCCAGTTTTATACATTCTTTAAAAAAAATTGGTTATCTTAATCAATGGTTAACACTGCTGGCAATTTGAAAATAGAAGGTATTGAAGTAACTTTACAGTCGTTTATAATATTTAAGCAGTAAAGGCGATTTCTCTATAGCCATTTATTCTGTTCATTTTCCTATAAATTTTTAACCAAGCGTGAAAGAGACGATATCTATATGACCACAATAAAAAAGCCTAGAAAAGCTATTTCTGATAAAGAAAAACCGGTTCAAAAAAAATCCGCAGTAAAAGCAATAAGTGTAGAAAAAAACCTTGATTTAAAAGCTCAGCTGCAAAGCTCATTTGGCTTTGGCGGTTTTAAAGAACCCCAGGAAGCAATCATAAAAAATTTATTGGCTGGCAACGATGCCCTGGTAATTATGCCTACTGGCGGTGGTAAAAGTTTGTGTTACCAGTTACCCGCAATTATAAGTGAGGGATGTGCTATAATAGTTTCCCCGCTAATAGCATTAATGAAAAACCAGGTTGACCTGGTAAGAAGTTACAGCAGCAAAGATGACGTGGCTCATTTCCTGAACAGTACACTCAATAAAGGCCAGCAAAAAATTGTAAAAGATGATTTGACAACAGGCAAAACAAAGATGCTGTATGTAGCGCCAGAAACACTCACCAAGGAAGAAAATATTGAGTTTTTTAAAGATTTGAACATTTCTTTTTTTGCCGTTGATGAAGCACATTGTATTTCTGAATGGGGACATGACTTCAGGCCTGAATACAGGCGCCTGAGAGAAATGATGGAGCTCATAAATGCTGATGCGCCGATGATTGCACTAACAGCAACGGCAACTCCAAAAGTACAAAGTGATATTCTGCGCAATCTTGGATTACGCAACCCTAAAATATTCATCTCCTCTTTTAACCGGCCCAATTTATATTATGAAATTTTACCTAAAATAAATAAAGATCAAACGGTAAAAAGCATTGTGCGTTTTGTATCGCAAAACAAAGGAAAGAGCGGTATTATTTATACCCTCAACAGAAAAACAACCGAAGAGCTGGCCGATATGCTGATGGCAAATGGAATAAAAGCAGTGGCTTATCATGCTGGCCTGGATAGTAAGTTAAGGGCAGAACGACAGGACCTTTTTTTGAATGAAGATGTGCAGGTAATTGTGGCGACGATAGCCTTTGGAATGGGCATTGACAAACCGGATGTTCGTTTTGTAATTCATTACAACATTCCGAAATCGATAGAAAATTATTACCAGGAAACAGGCCGTGGCGGACGAGATGGCCTGGAAGGAAAATGTATTCTTTATTACAGTCATAAAGACGTTGCCAAATTGGAACACCTGATGAGAGATAAGCCTTTGAGCGAACGGGAAGTCGGTGCACAATTGATTAATGAAACGGTGGCTTATTGCGAAAGTTCTGTTTGCCGCAGAAAAATTTTACTGAATTATTTCGGAGAAGAATATGATACAGTACAGTGCACTGATAAAATGTGTGACAACTGTAACAACCCAAAAGAATTGATGGAGGCCAAAAAAGAAGCCGGCCAGGTATTGACTGTGATCAAAGGTTTGGATGAACAGTTTACCATGGAGTACCTGATGCATATTTTACGGGGTAAACCCAACCCCAAAGTAAAAATGTTCAGGCATGATG
Organism: Chitinophagales bacterium; assembly: GCA_038210625.1. GTDB lineage: Bacteria > Bacteroidota > Bacteroidia > Chitinophagales > Chitinophagaceae > Ferruginibacter. Next base: position 13,114 of record JBBQWL010000009.1, read on the forward strand.
AACGCGAGTTTTTTGGCATCGGTAAAAGTAAAGAAGAGCTTTTCTGGAACTCTTTAATGCGCCAGATGATTCTTGAAAGACTCATTCAAAAAGACATCGAAGAATACGGTGTATTAAAAATTACCAAAAAGGGACATGCATTTATTAAAAAGCCGTCCTCTTTTAAAATTGTTTTAAATAATTTATTTGAAGATGCAGATGCGGATGATGACGAGGTTGCACCTGTTGCAACATCAACAATAACAACAGATCAAAAATTATTTGAACTGTTGAAAGACCTGCGAAAAAAAGTATCCAAGGAAAAGAACCTGCCGCCTTTTGTTATTTTCCTTGAAAGCAGCCTGGAAGACATGGCAACTATGTACCCCACAACAATAGAAGAGCTTGAAAAATGCCAGGGTGTTAGCAAAGGCAAGGCAATGCGCTACGGTAAACAATTTGTAGATCTTATTGTGGAATATATTGGTGAAAATGAAGTGCAGCGGCCGGATGACTTTGTGATGAAGGGTGTTGTAAACAGAAACAACAATAAGATTTTTATTATTCAGAATGTAGATAAAAAAATACCGCTGGAAACCATCGCTAAAACAAAAGATCTTTCAATTCAGGAGTTATTGGAAGAAATGGAAACCATCGTGGCAAGCGGCACAAAATTAAACCTTGATTACGCCATTGATGAAATGGTGGATGAATATGAGCAGGAAGAAATTATTGATTATTTTAAAGCCTGTGAAACAAGCAGCCTGCAAATTGCCCAGGAAGAATTGGCAGATAGCAGCTTTAATTGGGAACAGTTAAAAATAATGCGCATAAAATTTTTGTGTGTGTATGGAAATTAATCATTTCTTTAAATAAGAATTCAGTGGCCGGAACAGATTGTTCCGGCTTTTTTAATGACCACACTAAACGGTTATTTTATTGATCTCATTATTATTGCTTAATTTCCCCCATACCTTTTTTAAGTGATTAATTATCTTTAAATGAACCGTAGTAAAAAATATATTCAAAAGATCGTCTCTCCATTTAACCTGAGCCGAACACAGGAAATTGTAAAGGTTAACCCTACTAAAGTACCGCAACGGGAAGAAGCCAAAGAGATCAATATTTATGTGTATGATTTTAATAGCGCAACTGTTGAAGAGAGGCAGCTGAGCCATATTTCAGAATGTTATCCTTACCTTAATAATGATAAAATTACCTGGATAAATGTCGACGGCATTCGTAAAGCCGATGTTGAAGCACTCTGTAATTATTACAACGTACACCCCCTTATACAGGAAGATATTCAAAGCATTGGCCAACGCCCAAAAATGGATGAAATTGAAAATATTTTATTTTGTATTTGCAACATGCTTTTTTATAACGATGAGCTTTTTAAAGTGGAGCAGGAGCAGGTGAGTATTGTATTGGGCAAAAATTTTGTGCTCACTTTTCAGGAAGAAGCCAATAAAGATGTGTTTAATCCGATAAGAGATAAATTAAAAATTGCGGCCAGTAAGTTGCGCCAAAGCGGGCCTGACTATTTGTGTTATGCTATGCTTGATATGATTGTAGATAATTACTTTGTTGTGATGGAAAAACTAGGCGAACGGATCGAAAATATCGAGGAAGAAATACAGAACAGTGCAGGCAGCAGTGCGTTGGCAAAAATAAATTTATTGCGTAAAGAGATGATCATTCTTAAAAGAAGTATTTCGCCGGTGAGGGAGGTGATCAATGGTTTTATAAGAACAGAAAGTGATTTGATTGAGGAAAGAACACTCAAATATTTTAAGGACGTGTATGACCATATTATACAAGCAAATGATCTTTCTGAAAACTACCGCGATATTACCATGAACCTGCAGGATCTTTACCTGAATAACGTAAACCTGCGGATGAACGAGGTAATGAAAGTTATGGCGGTGGTAACTTGTTTACTGGCTCCTGCAACCGTAATTGGCGGCATCTTTGGAATGAACTTCGATAAAATTCCCTGGTTGCACAACGATCGTGGGTTTTATGCGGCTGTGGGCGCTATGCTGATTATTCCTGTTTGGATGATTGTTATGTTCAGGAAAAAAGGATGGTTTTAGTTTCGTAACTCATTGACTGCAGCAATCGCTTTTTCCAATCGCTCTTCATAGTTACCACTAATATCAACCCAGGGAACCTGCTGATTTATCATAATGTCTTTATAGTGATGATACAATTTTTCTCTTGTTACCAGATCAGGGTATTCTCTTAACTCGTCTTTAACCCAGGGCTGGTCGATATTACAAAGCAGGTAAAGGTCATATTTCCCCTCCACAATTTTGTTTAAAATCCAATGGTGACATTGCTCAAAAACAAATTCACACCAAACTTTCATCACGTACATATCGGTATCAATAAACAATATTTCGGGAGATGCGTTGTCTTTCAAATTTGTCATCTGTTTAATGGCAGATTCTTCCTGGTTGATCTGCCCTTTGGCAACTTCCAATAAATTGTCAAATGTATAATGCGTGCCATTGGCAATTAAATATTCCCGGGCATATTCTTTTACCCAGTCTGTTTTAAAATGTGCCGACAGTTTTGCGCACAAGGTGCTTTTTCCTGTACTTTCCGGTCCAATAACTACAACCTTTTTAAGCATATTAAATTTTTATTCAACGAGGTTTTACCCTCACGTTTTTTAGAAACGTATATTCCTACTCAGTCATTTAAAACCTTTGTTAAATGCAATTCATCACAACTTTCAGGCCTGATCTAAACTCGCAATTTCTTCCTCAAAGAAAAATTACATTTCTATTAGCCATTCCCTTTTAAAGGACTTACTTTTAGCTGATTTAAAATACTTATAGAAGATTCCTATTTATTCGATTGGAAATTTAATATAACCCTTGTCTTTTTCATCCATTCAAATAAACCTGCCACAGAAATTATCAACAATACTAAATAGTAAACGCTTGTAAAAACATAATGTTTTACAAAATATAAAGGTATTGAGGCCAGGTCAGTGGCTATCCACCAATACCAGCTTTCAACCTTTTTTTTGGTCATCAACCACATACCGGTAAATGCTGTTGCTGATGCAAAGGCATCAGCCCATGGAATAGCGCCGGGAGCAAAATCTTTTTTGAGATAGGTTAACGAAAAATAAATGGTTGTGTAAAATGCCGCAAAAAAAGCAATGTGTTCTAACCATTCCCTACCTGAAGCTTTTGTTATTTTTAAAATAGTATGCTTCTGCACATCTTTTTTGGTCCATAACAGCCAGCCATAAATGCTCATTACTGTATAATAAATATTTACACTCGCTTCGCCTAACAAACTCTGCTTAACACTTATATAAACATAGATGATAGTGTTGATAAGCCCTGTCGGATAAACCAAAATGTTTTCTTTACGGCTATACCAAACACTGATAATTCCCGTAAATACAGCAATGTATTCGTACCAGGTTGTGTGGCTGATATCAGTTATAAACTGCTGGTATATTTCTGTTGCATTCATCTTACCGGTTAAATGCAATCAATTTATAACTTTATCTTTAAACAAAAAGACATTCCTAAAAAGTGAAGATGATAAAAAAGATAAGCCTGGTAATATTGACTGTATTTTTTCTCCTCGCAGGTGTCAACCATTTTTGGCATCCGGAAGATTATTATGCACTCATTCCTCCTTATCTGCCAGCGCAACAGCTGATAAACATGGCCAGCGGTGCGTTTGAAATACTTGTGGGTATTTTGCTATTATTTCCGGCAACCCGAAAAGCGGGTGCGTTTGGTATCATTTCTTTATTGATTCTTTTTATACCCGCGCATATTTATATGATACAAATGAGGGGCTGTCTTAGTCATGAAATCTGCGTGCCTGAGTGGGTGGCTTGGTTAAGGTTATTTCCCGGCCAATTTTTATTGGTCGCCTGGGCCAGGTGGCACGCCAAATAAAAAGCACCCCTGTGAGGTGCTTTTGTGACTTAAAATATAATTCTTTAACTTCCAGACTACTCTGCTTCAGCTACCACTTCTTTAACTTCCGGAATCATCCTTTTCATCATTCCTTCAATACCCGCTTTCAGGGTAATCATTGATGAAGGGCAACCACTACAGCTTCCCTGCAACATCAGGTTTACACGACCATCTTCGTAACTTTTAAATTGTATTGCACCGCCATCCATTTCAACGGCTGGCTTTACATAATTTTCAAGCAGTTCCTTGATGCGTTTTACCACGTCGTCATCATCTGCACTTACTTCGTTACTGCTTTCGCTTTTCATGTTGGCAACAGCTTCTTCATTTACCACCACTTTTCCTTCCTCCAGGTACTCTTTTAAAAATAACTTGATCGTTGGTATTACATCCTGCCAATCGTCTGTATCCGTAGTTTTTGTAAGCGTAACAAAATTACTTGCTATAAAAACAGATTTAATAAATGGGAAAGTAAATAACTCTTGCGCCAACGGAGAGGGTGCAGCTGTTAACTCATCCTGAAAGTCGATGCTTTTTCCCGGATACAATAATTTGTTGGCAACAAATTTCATTGTTTCAGGGTTGGGGGTCATTTCTGTATATATGCTGATAACCGGATTACCTGTTTTGATCATAAAAATGTATTTAAAAATTTCAATGCAAAGTTAACATTATCCAGCCACAAAGGCTTACCGACCAGGCTTGTTAGCCCGCCTGGAAGCCAATAATTTCCAATTTCGAAAACCTAACTATCGTGATTTGTTATTCCACAATCCTTAACTTGGCGTAATTGAGCATGATCTTTTTCTCGCCATTTAGCTCAAATTGTACTGTTGCAATGGGGTTATGCGCTGCACCTTCCATTTTTATCACCTCTCCAAAACCAAATTTTTGGTGTTCCACTTTTTGGCCGGGCTGTAAATTACTGGTATCGCTTGCTACAAAATCTGCTGTTGGTATATGTTCTTTGGCCTGTGGTCTTGCTGGTATCAGGTAAGCTGGTCTGCTTTTTTCTTCTTTCTTAAATGGGTTTTCAGCAGCTTTGTAACTATTACCGCCAGCACCCATTTTATCGAAAGCACCACCGCCCCAATTATTGCTATGCCCGTTACCGCCCTGGTTTCTGATGCCGCCGCCGGCAAAACTTCTGTCTATAAAATCACCGGGCATTTCGTCTATAAAGCGACTGGGTTCATTTTGCTGTAACTGTCCAAACCTGTACCTGGCATTGGCGTAAGTCAGCCACAATTTCTTCTTGGCCCTGGTAATGGCTACATAAAATAGCCGGCGTTCTTCTTCCAGTTCTTCCCTGGTATTGATGCTCATCGCATTGGGAAATAAAGTCTCTTCCAAACCTCCCACAAATACGCAGCTGAATTCCAATCCCTTCGCGGCATGGATCGTCATTAGTTTCACACTGTCTGCATCTTCCTTATCATTATCCGTATCCGTCAACAACGTAATTTGCTGTAAATAACTACCTAAACTTTTATCCCCAACCTCGCCATCCTCCTCGTTCATAGGCGTTTCGGTAAATTCCTTGATGGAGTTCAGTAACTCCTGTGTGTTCTCATACCGGGCTAAGCCTTCTGTAGTTTTATCATTGAAAAGTTCTTTTACAATACCGGTACTTTTACCTACTATAATGGCCAGGTCATAGGCATTTTTTTTCTGCAGTTCGCTTTGGAACATTTTTATCATCAATACAAAATTGTTGATGGCTTCCAGTGTTCCGGCTTTATAACCAAACGTTGCTGCACTCGTTAGCACTTCCCAAAGCGTAATATTGTTTTCGTTGGCGGATAATACGGCCCTGTCCATGCTGGTCTTACCAATACCTCTTGTGGGATAGTTTATAATTCTTTTCAAAGCTTCCTCATCCTGCGGATTAACGACAAGCCTTAAATAAGCAATAAAATCTTTTACCTCTTTGCGCTGATAAAAAGAAACCCCACCATAGATCCGGTAGGCAATATTCATGCGGCGCAGACTTTCTTCATAAGCCCGGCTTTGTGCGTTGGTGCGGTATAAAATAGCAAACTCTTTATTAAAATAGTGATTGCGTAGTTTTTCTTCCTGAATGGAATCTGCAACATATTTTCCTTCCTCGTTGTCTGTTGCAGTGCGTACAAGCTTTATTTTATCGCCGGGCGTATTATCAGTCCAAAGTTTTTTAGGAATTTGGTTTTTGTTATTGCCGATAATCTCGTTGGCCACACTTAAAATACTCTTAGTACTGCGGTAATTCTGTTCCAGCTTTACCACTTTTACATCATCGTAATCTTTTTCAAACTGCAAAATATTTTCGATGGTGGCTCCCCTAAAACTATAAATGCTTTGTGCATCATCACCTACTACACAAATATTTTCGTGCATAGCCCCCAACAATTTCATAATCTCGTATTGAGATGTATTGGTATCCTGGTATTCATCTACCATGATGTATTTAAACTTGCGCTGGTATTTACTTAAAGCATCCGGGTGGTTTTTAAGGAGGATATACATCTTGAATAAAAGGTCGTCAAAATCCATTGCTCCATTTTTAAAACAACGGTTGGCATAAGCCGCGTATATCTGACCAATCATCGGCCGGTTAGCCCTTGCATCTTCCTGCTGAATAGTTGCATCGTTGATGTATTCTGCAGGCCCTATCAAACTATTTTTTGCGCTGGAAATGCGGTTGTATACCGTGTTAGGCTTATAATAAGCAGGATCAAGTTCCAGTTCTGCCAATACTGTTTTAATTACACTTTTGGCATCATCTGTATCGTAAATAGTAAAGTTATTAGGATAGCCAATTTTATTGGCTTCGGCCCGCAGAATTCTGGCGAATACACTGTGAAAAGTACCAATGTATAAATTGCGGGCTTCAGAATTACCCAACACTTTTTCTACACGTTCTTTCATTTCCTTGGCAGCCTTATTGGTAAAAGTGAGTGCCAGGATATTAAAAGCATCAATGCCGTGGGCTCCCATCAGGTGAGCAATACGGGTGGTAAGCACTTTGGTTTTACCACTTCCCGCGCCGGCAATTATAATAATTGGCCCGTCTTTATGCAGTACAGCCTCTCGTTGAGGTTCATTTAATTCGTCTAAATAATTGCGCATATCACAAAGTTACGAATAGCGTTTTGGGCAAAAGGCGCTGTTAGGAAATATTTATGGTCACGCTGCCGCTATTCTCTATTAAGAAAGTTTCAAACAAGGTGTTAGCTATGCGTTTTAAAAATGTGTGTTCAAAATAAATTAATCCGGCCAACTAACAAAAACTCCGGGTTATTAACCGGTTTTTGTAAAAAACTACCACTTTGTGGTATTTGTTCTATCAAATAACTATCGTCTCTTTGTGTAGTTAAGGTATCATGCTGTTTGCTGTTGCTGCAATTAAAATTATTAGGCCCGTTTTACATCCGTATTTATTCCATTGTGTAATTATTAAAATACACAACATCTGTCATACCTAACATAACCCGTTTGGGCTACGGCTTCAACGGGTTTTTAAATCCAGTCTCTATATTGCCAACCACATTTTTATATTTCAGAAAACCACAAAACTAATTTTTTTACTAAATATACTAAATATATTAGTGTTAATAAAAGAAACCTATTATCTTTGAAGCCTGGTATATTTTTATAAACGCAAAACAAGATACATCACTTAAAAAAACATCACAATGAGCAACAACACGAACGTAGAAAAATTGAAAGCCCTTAAATTAACAATGGACAAGATCGATAAAGATTTTGGCAAGGGTTCGGTTATGATAATGGGAGATAAACCCCATGTTGAGCAGGAAGTGATCTCCACAGGATCGTTGGGACTGGATGTGGCATTGGGCATTGGAGGCTTGCCTAAAGGAAGAGTAATAGAAATTTATGGCCCGGAAAGTAGCGGTAAAACAACCATTGCAACGCATGTAATTGCAGAATCACAGAAGAAAGGTGGCATGTGTGCTTTTATTGATGCAGAACATGCTTTTGATAGTGCGTACGCACAAAAGTTAGGTGTTGATATTGATAACCTATTGATATCTCAGCCGGATTATGGTGAACAAGCGTTGGAAATTGCCGACCGTTTGATTTTATCAGGTGCTGTAGATGTAGTTGTGATAGATTCGGTAGCGGCACTGGTACCTAAAAGTGAATTGGAAGGCGAAATGGGTGATAGTAAAATGGGATTACATGCCAGGTTAATGAGCCAGGCATTACGTAAACTTACCGCTACTATTTCTAAAACAAATTGTTGCTGCATTTTCATCAACCAATTAAGAGAAAAAATTGGTGTTATGTTTGGCAATCCGGAAGTTACTACAGGCGGTAACGCTTTAAAGTTTTATGCCTCTGTACGGTTAGATATTCGTCGTATGGCCCAGATCAAAGATGGCGATGAAGCCATTGGAAACCGTGTAAAAGTAAAAGTGGTAAAAAATAAGGTTGCACCGCCTTTTAGAACTGCAGAGTTTGATATTGTTTTTGGAGAAGGCATTTCTAAAACCGGTGAAATTATTGATATGGGGGTTGAACTGGGCATTGTACAAAAAAGTGGAAGCTGGTTTAGTTATGATACCAATAAATTAGGGCAGGGCAGGGATTCTGTAAAACAATTACTGAACGACAATCCAGAAATGGCGAAAGAAATTGAAACAAAGATCAGGGCGAAGATTGCAGAAATGCAAGCCACATAAAAAATGTTTTTCCGGGTTAGTAAGTATAGGCCATTCTTTTTAGAATGGCTTTTTTTATTTGTCAGAGCTGGCCCTGTGTGCAAATCATTTTAACACAATCCAATCTCCCCGTTGATTTTTATTGCTGCTACCCACAACGCATCCTGACCCCGCATAATTAAAAAAATAATCAACGGGAGGTGCTATATTCTGAATCGCACTAATCACCTCTTTCGCAGAAACTTCCTCCATACAAAAGATAATGGCCTTTGCTCCATGTTTACTTATTAATGCTTGTAATTGCTCATGGTTGGCCAATAAATTATTTGACGTGTCAACCATTGCTACAACTTGAAATTTAGCATTCGCTTTTTCCAATGCAGTCTTTAGGTCCTCACAATGCACAAGTACGCCAAACAGCAACGTCGGCTTTGATTGACTTAGGTTTTTTACTCCATTATTTTTATCGGCAAAAAAAACGCCCGTAATCCACGTACCGATTATTTTTAATCCTTTTGCCAGGTTTATTAAAAGTTGGTAGGTCGCTTTCTTTATGCCTGCGTAATGTTTTTCAACAAAAACGTTCATTGCGTTATAAAAAAGCCGAACATACAGCGTACCTTTTTTTGTACTTTCTCCTTTAAAATGTATAATCGTGCTTTCCGAAAAATAATAATTGTTGTACCCTGCTTTTTGTATGCGGTAGCTTAAGTCTATATCTTCTCCGTACATAAAAAAAGTCTCATCAAAGCCTTGCACTGAATTGATTATTTTTCTTTCTGCCATCATAAAAGCTCCTGATAAAACTGGCACCGGCTGATTGACGTTGTTGGGCATATTGCCAATATAGTATCGGGCAAAAGTGCGGGAGCGGGGGAACAGTGCGGCCAGTCCGCTTAATTTAAAAAATGATGTTGAAATAGAAGGAATACCCCGCTTGCTCTCCCTTAAAAATTCGCCTTTGCCATCAATCATCCTTATCCCCATTGCGCCAATATTTTTTTGTTGCCGATAAAATGCCACACATTTTTCAAAGCAATCTTCGGCTACAATAGTATCGGGATTTAAAAATAAAACGTATTCGCCTGAGGCTTTTTGCAATGCCACATTGTTTGCTTTTGCAAAGCCGGTATTTTTTCTGTTCCAGATAAAGTGCACGTTGGCAAATTTGTTGCTCAAATAGTCATAACTGCCATCTGTCGAGTGATTGTCAACAACAAAAATTTCGGCTTCGATGTTTTTACAGGCCTTTACAACACTGTACAAACATTGTTCTGTAAAATATTTTACGTTGTAGTTGACTATAATAACAGATAGCTGCAAAACATGTATTTTAAGTGTACGAAATACGATTTTTTATGGCAGTATTCAAAATTGTTCCTTTATCTATGAGGATACAATTATGCTTTTTGGTGTGAATATCCTGTTTAAATTTTTTTTAAGTTGCTTCGTTACAACTTGAACAAAATAATGCTTCTATTTTATGTCGCCATTAAACGCCATCAGCTTCGCATTCAAGATGCAGTTCGTTGACGATAAGATGTCATCCATGTTTATCTTTGCCGCATGATAAAAAATACTTTACTTAAAGCGACGGAAGCCGGGGCAAAAGAGTTGGTGCGTTTTTTTAATGGCGATTTTAAAATCACAAATAAAGAAGGCATCAATAACCCGGTAACAGAAGCCGATCATGCATCTGAAAAAGCCATTTTTGACGTCATTAAAAATGATTTCCCGGATCATTTTATTTTAAGTGAGGAAGCTGGTGAAATTGTTATGGATAGTAGCTACAAATGGATTATTGACCCTATTGATGGTACCATCAATTTTGCCAATGGCATCCCTATTTGCTGCATCAGTATAGGATTGGAGCACAACGGAAAAATTATAATGGGCGCAGTATATAATCCTTTAATGAACGAATTTTTTGTTGCCGAAAAGGGTTCCGGCGCATTTTTGAATGATAAAAAAATTGCAGTGAGCAATAAGACAGCGGTAGTAAACAGTTGCCTGGTTACCGGTTTTCCATACACTTACCTTGATGCACCCAATGGTCCATTACAGGTTTTCGAAAAATTAATTCGTAAAGGAGTTCCTGTCAGGCGCCTGGGCAGTGCCGCCATTGACTTGTGCTGGGTTGCCTGTGGCAGGTTTGATGGATTTTACGAACATAAGCTGCAAGCCTGGGACAGTGCTGCCGGCTTTTTAATGGTAGAGGAAGCTGGAGGAAAAGTGACGGATTTTGCTGGTGAATATTATTCTGTGTATCAGCCCCACATACTGGCAAGCAACGGTAAAATACATGGCGAATTATTAGGAATAATTAACGGTGAGCGCTTGTAACGGCCCTTTTATGGATTGGGTTTAAATTCCTTAAAAAAAATTTTTTTACGCTCTTGTAGCAGTCCTTTATTATCATGTGCCTGTTCCGACGAGTTGGCTACATAAAACTTCAACCTGTTATTTCAATAATTCGGCAGCTCTCAATAAGTCTTCCGGGGTATCGATCTCCACACCCATATACTGTGTAACAATCATTTTTATTGGAACTCCATATTCAAGATAGCGCAGGCATTCAATTTTTTCGGCGGCTTCAAGTGGGGTAATTGGCCAGCTTGTAAAATTCATAAGCGCTTGTTTGCGGAAGGCATATACGCCAATGTGCTCATAATAAACAGGGGTAATTTGCTGGTCGCGTTGATAAGGAATCGCACTGCGGCTAAACATCAACGCATTCATATTTCTATCCACTGCAACTTTTACGTAATTGGGGTCTGCAATAAATTTCGGTTCTTTCAATACCTGCATCAGTGAGGCAACCTGAACTTTTTCAGCTTCATCATCAAACACATCCAGCAATTTTTGCAACGGCTCCTTTTGTACAAAAGGCTCATCTCCCTGCACATTCACAACAATTTCAACATCCATATCTGCCACGGCTTCCGCTATTCTGTCGCTGCCGCTTTCATGTTGCCTTACGCTCATTTTGGCTTGTCCGCCATTGCTCACAATTTCTTTATAAATAATATCACTGTCTGTAACCACTACCACTTCATCAAACAAACCGGTGGCCACGGTATTGTCATATGTATGCCGAATAACTGTTTTGTCTCCCAATAGTTGCATTAGTTTGGCAGGAAAACGGGAGGCAGCATAGCGGGCCGGTATCATCGCGATTTTTATCATCAGTAAAATTTAACAGCGATAAAGTTAAAGGTAAAAATTTTGCACATTGTCAAAAACAACATTCATTTACTATATTTGAATATAATCGGTTTTGTGATTTGCATGCCAGCTAATCTCTAAAACGATTTATTATGCAAACAAATGAGTTACTGCAATCTTATTTAGTAGATGCCAATACCTGGGACGAGATGTACACCAACGCATCTGTCAGGGAACAATACAAAAAGGCCGTTGAGTTTATGCAGCAACTATCGGTTGATGAACTCAATAAAAAAGAAGAATTGGCGAAACGCCTGTTCATGAGCCAGGGCATTACCTTTACCGTTTACAGCAGCGGAGAGGGCATCGAAAAAATATTTCCTTTTGATATAATTCCGCGTATCATTACAGCATCTGAATGGGACTTTATTGAGAAAGGCATTAAGCAGCGGCTACGGGCACTTAATCTCTTTTTAAAAGATATTTACAGCAGCCAGTTTATCATAAAAGATGGTGTAATGCCTGCTGAAATGATTTACAGCTGCCCGCATTACCTGCGGGAGATGCATAATTTTCCTGTGCCTTACGATATTTATATTCATATCTCCGGTATTGATCTAATCCGTAATAATGATGGATCATTTTATATACTGGAAGATAACCTGCGTACGCCAAGTGGTGTAAGTTATATGCTGGAAAACAGGGAAATCACCAAGCGTATTTTCCCCGATTTGCTGCCGAAAAATAATGTGCGCAGTGTAACAGAATACCCTACCATACTGCATCGTAACCTGGTATCACTTTCACCAAGGCAAACAAAAAATCCTACTGTTGTTTTGCTTACGCCGGGCATTTATAATTCTGCCTACTTTGAACATACCACCCTCGCAAGACTAATGGGTGTTGAACTGGTTGAAGGAAGTGACCTGGTGGTTGACAATCATAAGGTCTATATGAAGACCACTTCGGGGCTACAAAAAGTAGATGTAATTTATAGAAGGGTAGATGATGACTTTTTAGATCCGCTGGTATTTGATGCCAACAGCCGGTTGGGTGTTGCCGGTATAATGAGCGCTTATCGCAAAGGCAATGTGGCCATTGTTAATGCAGTGGGCAATGGGGTGGCGGATGATAAGGCTATCTATACTTTTGTTCCTGCTATGATACGCTACTACCTCAACGAAGAGCCTATTTTAAAGAACGTGCCAACCTATCATTTGGGTAAGGATGAAGAGCGGGAGCATGTGTTTAAAAACATCACCGAGATGGTGATTAAAAAAACCAATGAAAGCGGCGGCTATGGTATGCTAATGGGCAGTGCGGCTACCGAAGAGGAGATTATTAAATACAAGGCCGAAGTGCTGCTGGACCCAAGACAATTTATTGCCCAGCCTATCATTAGTTTATCTTCCGCACCTTGTTATATGGATGGTAAATTAACGCCACGCAGAATTGATCTTAGACCATATGCTTTGTGCGGACCCGGTGGTATTGAAATTGTGCCTGGAGGTTTAACAAGGGTAGCTTTAAAAGAAGGCTCACTGGTAGTTAACTCTTCGCAGGGAGGTGGTAGTAAGGACACCTGGGTGTTAGCTGATTAAGTAATTGCACCTTTTAGTATCAGAAATCTCAAAGCAATCGTAACTATTTGTCTGTTAATATCAATGAAAATAATTATTCACTTTAATAAAAAAAGAGTCTTATCACAACCCTTTAGGGCAAGATTAGAGACTTTGCTTTTTGCCTATGCTTAGTAGAGTTGCTGATAGTTTATATTGGATGAGCCGTTATATGGAAAGGACGGATGGAATTCTGCGTATGTTAAAAATCAACTACGCTTCGTCACAAGACGATGTGCAGGCTTTTAGCTGGAAACCTGTACTGAAAATTTTTACCTTTTTAAACGACGAAGAAGCCTCGGCGCTAGCTCATAACACAAGGGGTGTTTTACAATACATGGTAATTGATAAGGATAACCCCAACTCTGTGTTGAACATGGTTACGCTGGCAAGAGAAAATGGCCGCAGCGTTCAGGACCACATCACGAAAGAAATGTGGCAGTGCCTGAATGATTTTTATCATGCCGTGCGACAGGAGAAGCTGGCGGAATGGTTACACAAAGATGACCCGATCACCATTCTGGATATGCTGATAAAACATGGTGTTTTATATTTTGGCACAACAGATATTACTATGGCAAGGGGTGAAGGCAATGCTTTTATCAATATCGGAAAATATATAGAAAGGGCCATTCAGTCTGCAGATATCCTGGATGTAAAGTTCAGCGATAGCAACTATGATATGGATGAAGCCAAGGACACGACTTACTGGAAATATTTATTGTTGTCTATATCTGGTTACGAGTTGTATTTAAAAACCTACCGTGGCGGCTTTGAGGCCCGTAACGTGGTTGGGCAGGTAATTTTAAACGACCAGTTTCCAAGATCGGTTGTTTACTCCGTCAACAGGTTGCACCGGTACTTTGAGCGTTTGAAAAATGAACGCAACGTTAACGATTTTAACCAGGTAGATTTTATGATTGGAAAACTGAAAAGCAAAGTAAAGTTTTCTACGCCTGAAAGTATATTCCAGGAAGGCCTGCATCAATTTTTAACTGAAACAAAAAACGATCTCTATGTGATTGGTAAAACACTGAGTCAAAATTATTTTTCTTATACTTAGCCGATCCTTATTGAATCAGCTTATTACCAGCCACAATAAAGCACATACCATTATGCCCAGATTTATTATACATCATGTAACAAAATATACTTACGAAGAACCGGTAAGGGACAGTGCGAACCAGATTATGCTGTTTCCGGTTAAAGACGAAAACCAGGAAGTACATAGCCAGCAACTGGTAATTACCGGAGAACCTTTTGTAGAAATATTCAAGGACTACTATGGTAACGAAACTGGTACGTTTATGACACTGGAACCGCATACGGAATTGAAAATAGATTCTACCATTGCTGTTGTAACAAAGCCCCGGCTTTTTCCGGCAGATGATGTGGCGATTGAAGAGCAATGGAACCATTTATACCAGATCAAATACGTCGTTCCGTTTATTGATTTTTTAAAACAGGAAAACTTTGTCGCACTCGGCGAAGTAAAAAAAATTGCCGATGCAGGGTTTTATAAATCTGTTTCTGTGTATGTAGCCGTGCAGCAATTAAACACCTATGTGTACCAGAATTTTAAATACATCAAAGGCATTACAAGTGTGGAAACTACGCTGGATGAAATATGGAAATTAAGGGCGGGTGTTTGCCAGGATTTTGCCCATATGCTAATGGTAATGTTGCGCCTGCTGGGCATACCGGCAAGATATGTAAGTGGCTATGTTTGTCCGCATGATAATGATTTACGTGGCGAAGGTGCTACACACGCCTGGGTAGAAGCGTATATCCCTTTTTATGGTTGGCTCGGCCTTGACCCCACCAATAATTGTATTGTGAATGACCGGCATGTAAGGCTTGCCATCGGGCGTAATTTTAGCGATTGCTCGCCGGTAAAAGGTACTTATAAAGGAACAGCCCAGCAAAGTTTGGAGGTGGGTGTTTCTGTAGCAGAAGATGGGCTGGTAACAAAGCAGGTGTCAGCTGTTTTAACACCGCAGGTAGTAACTGTAAAACTAAATGAAGATGGATCTATCAATAATTCGTACCGGAAATATATGGAGATGATGATGCAGCAACAGCAGCAGTAACACCTCTGTTTATAAGGATGACATTTTTTTTAAAAACTCCTCTTTCCGGCGGGTTGATACTTCCAGTTCTTTTCCATCGTTTAACTGCACGGAACCGCCTTTACCTTTATTATAACTTTTAATGCAGTCAAGGTTTATCAAATCTGAATTGTGTATTCTGAAAAAATTTTGTTCAGTCAATAATTCTTCAAACTCCTTTAGTGTTTTTGCCACCACAATTTTTTGCTTGTCTTTTTTATAAATCGTTGTATAGTTAACATCGCTGTGGCAGCGCACTATATCTTCTATATTCAGAAAAAGCAGCTCTTTACCGGTTGGTATTGTAACCTTTTTTTCTTTACCGGCAGGTGCAAATTATTTTCTATAACGCCGGCCATAGGCGGTGGTAAAGATAACCCCCCGGTTAATTAATAGCATTGGGTGCGGAGCTATAAACCTGCCCGTAACAGCCGTTTCATTTTGTAAAGATTAGCCTTCGCTTACATCGTCTTCATTTGCAACAAATGTTTCCGGCAACCGCTCACTCTCGTAACCACAATTACCACATTGGTACACATAATCGGGAGCCACTGCATAACTGCCAAATATTGTAGTCACAACTGCGGTTACAAAATTGGTTACTCCTGGCTTTGCAATATAACTAAACTGATGGGCTCCACATTTCGGACAGGTAGCAGCATTGAGGTACTCTTCGTCGTATCGCTTTAGAATCTCTTTTACGGCATCTGCATGATCGCTTTTCACAACCAGCTTAATGCCACCAATGGCATTGGTCAAAATGGGGTCCATCGTAACGGTTGTTTCGTCTTTTAAATAACATTCAATGCCTTCGGCCTGTAAACGGCCAAGGATAATATTCGCTAAAAAATAGCTGTCGAATGTTTTTACAGTTACTAAATCCATATTATAAAAGTAGGGGTATTTTGCTGTAAAATTAGTTTAGGTCGTCCAATAAATAGGAACTATCTAAACGTCGTTCTATTTAGCATTGATATAAATAGAATTGATTCACACTATAAACACTGCATGCAAATTTTCATAAAATATTGCAGGATTATATCGTTATGAGTTTGAGAAATTCATCTTTTTTTCTCCGGGAAATATCGATGACGTCATCGTTTTGCATCACCACCTGGCCGCCTTCTCCCCGGGAATATTTTTTTATATGTGTCAGGTTAATAAGGTGCGAATTGTGCACCCTGAAAAATTGATACGGTTGCAGCATTTCTTCAAATTCTCCCAAAAGTTTTGTTACAAGCAATTTTTTACCGTCAATAAGATATAGTTTAGAATAGTTGGAACTGGATTCGATGTGAACAATGTTTTTTATAGGGATAAATTCCAGTCCGTCACTGGTGGGAATACCGACTTTTTCTTCCTGACTTTTTGGTGACAGTAAAGAGGCACGAAAAGCTTCCATTTTATCTTTAGTATGAAGTTTGGTTCGTAATGCAAGTCGTTCTACTGTTTTCTGAAGATCTTTAATTGCAATTGGTTTGGTTAAATAATCAAATGCACTTATCCTTATTGCGTCTACAGCATAATGATTGTAAGCCGTAGTAAAAACAATTTCAAATTCATATTGGCCCAGTTCATCCAGCATTCGAAAGCCGTTCATACGAGGCATTTCAATATCCAGAAAAATAACATCCGGACGGTGTTGCCTGATAAGTAATATTGCTTCGTCTGGTTTTTGAACAGCTGCCACAACCTGAATATCGGGACAAAACTTTACAAGTTTTTGCTCCAGGTTTTGAAGGCTGTTGAATTCATCATCAACCAATATGGCTCTCAGTAATTGCATATTTTAAATGGCTTTAATCGTTATTTCTACCTTAGTACCTTCAGCATGACTGTACTCATCATACAGATCAGTAATTTGAATGGAACTGTTTTTATCATTCCGGCATTTATATAGGTTAATTCGCTCTTCTGTTATCTTTAATCCTACACTTTTATGGTTGGGTTTATTTAACCGGTTAAGTTCAGCAGATTTTACCCGTCCAATTCCATTGTCCTGAATAATGAATTTGATTCTTTCATTGTCCAAAGATGCGGTTACGGTAAGATAAAGCTCTTCTTTTTCACTGTTTGCCAATCCATGAATAATGGCATTTTCCACAAATGGCTGTATCAATAAAGAGGGTATCCGGTAATCTCCGCCCGCTAAAACAGGGTCGGTGAAATCTTTATAATTAAATTTATTATTAAGCCGAAGTTGTTCCAAATCAACATAGATCCTG
Organism: Chitinophagales bacterium; assembly: GCA_038210625.1. Classification (GTDB taxonomy): domain Bacteria; phylum Bacteroidota; class Bacteroidia; order Chitinophagales; family Chitinophagaceae; genus Ferruginibacter. The sequence continues at coordinate 30,830 of JBBQWL010000009.1, forward strand.
AGGGCTTCCATATCCTTAGCTATCGGTAACAATTCATTTCGACTGCTGTCAAGTATACTTCTCATTAAAATTGAAAACTTATTGAGGTAATCTGATGCCTTTAACTGATCATTGAGCATTATAAAATTTTCGATGCTGTTTAAACAGTTAAAAATAAAATGAGGATTCATCTGCGACCGTAATACCTGTGTCTGCAACTCCGCTTTCATTTTACCGGTTTCTAATTTATTTCTGCGGCCTTTCTGGTAAAATACAATGACGGAAATTAATAACAACACAATAAAGCCTGCTATATAAAAATACAATGTTTGGTGACTGTTTATCAATTGCAGGCGTTTGATATTATTGTCTGCTTCAAGGATTTTAATTTTCTTTTCTTTCTCCAGCGCCTCGTAACCAAGTTCAAAGTCTGCAAGGCTGGATTTTGTTTTTTGATTGGTAAGTGAATCGTGATGGACGAGAAATTCCCGTTGGTATTGGAAGGCTGTTTTAAAGTCATTCAGCTTATAGGATATAGCAGAGAGATCCTGCAATATAGTGGCTGCAAGTACTTCCTGCTTATCTTCCCGGGCTATTTGCAACCCTTTAAGCAAATTATTTTTTGCCGCAGGATAATTGTGTTCACTTGTATCCAGCGCAGCACTACTTATATAGGCCCGTGTAAGGTTCCAGCGATCGCCATTTTTTGCCAGGTCAACAATACTTTTTTCGAGCAACGGCCGGGCAAGTTCATATTTTTTTTGTCCTAAATATATTCCGGCATGTGTTAGCCGAATTAGCAAAAGATTATTAACATCATTTATTTGCCGGGCTAACTTTTCGGATTTTGACAGGTATAGTAGTGATGAATCAAATTTTTCAAGATTGGAATAATAAGTCGCGACATTTAAAGCCGTCATAATATAGGGCATATTAATCCCTTCAAGATAAATCAATGCTTCTTTTGAATATTGAACCGCCTTCTTATCGTCCGAAGATTCTGAATACAATTCAGCCATATTGGCCAACGCCATTCCAAGGCCTCGAGTATTGCCATTTCTTCTCTCCCCGTTTACACTTATTTGAAAATAGTGAATGGCCGTATTAAACATACCAAACCACTGGTAAGTGGTAGCAATATTCTGGTAAAGTGACACTTTTTTCGGAGACGCATCTGGCAAGGTATCTATCAATGCTTTTAAAGAATCAAGGTACCTGAAGGAAGAGTCCTTATTCCCCATCTCTGAATAACGTTCCATAATTTCTCTGACGGAAATGACATTGTAATACTTCATTTTATCCGGAAAGAAAGGCAATACTTTTTTATAATAAAAAATAGCACTGTCGGGTTTTATAAATTCGTAAGCAAACGCTTTGGCAATAAAAAAATTAAAAATACCTGTCATGCTATCCGGACCTTTTGACTCTGCAATTTTCAGACCTACCCTCGCCCAATCATACACATGGGTAAGCTGCCCATTACTAAGCGAATCGGATATTGATTTTTCAAGAAAACGCAATTTATCAATTGAATGATCAAGCTTGTAATATTCAGCAGGAAAAATAACAGGGGGAGCTACTATCTCTTTATTTTGTGCAACAGCAGTAACCAGTACAAAAAAAGTCGCAATTAAGACCATTGCCAATCTTAATACTGACCTAAACATTTGCAGATTTATATTCAGCTTGCGCATAAAAAATCGTTTAAGATTCCGGATAATGTCAGCATCCCTGGTTCCTTTCTTTTCTAAATTTAAACTAAATACGCTGATAATTAGGCAAACTTATCTCATTGTATAAACCTGATCTTCCTTCAGTCAATATATACCCATCCCGGTTGTATAACTGGTCAAATATGCTCTTTATATGGTTGCGATGCCGTCTTAACCAATTATCCCGGATTTCCTTCCAGATATTGAATTTGTTTACCCAAACATACAGCAGCGGTTTGTAGTTTATAAAAAGCCGGATAGTTTCACTACATCATTTAAAATGTCAAAAATTATTTTTATGCGAAAATCATTTTATTTCAGCGCCCTTGCAATACTGCTGGCAATGAATTGTAATGCACAATTGAAAGACTTACTAAAGCAAAAAGCTGCAGAAGGTGTTAAACAGGGTGCTCAAAACACCACCGAAATAGCAGCTGATAAAGCAATAAATAAATTATTCAGCAAAAAAAATAAAAAAGATAAGGCGCCGGATACCGCTTCTCCAAAAAATGAAAATACAACCTCAACACAAAAGGTTGTACAACAGCAGCAGCCTTCTATAAAAACGTATAGCAAATATGATTTTGTACCCGGTGCAAAAATTCTGGGGTATGATGATTTTTCTACTGAGGCCGTTGGTGATTTTCCTGCTAAGTGGACTACCAATGCATCGGGAGAGGTTATGACGGTAGATAACCATGAGGGCAAATGGCTCAATATTTCCAAACAAGGATATTTTTTGCCGGAGTTTATAAAATCATTGCCGGATAATTTTACCGTTGAATATGATATGTTATTTCTTCCGCCGGAAAAAAGAGATGGCGCCAATACAGCAGTTGTTGGTTTGCAATTGATCAATAAAACAGGTAAAACAGCTTATGACTATGGGCCGGACCGCAGTTATTTTGAGGTAGACCCGTACATGGAAAATATTAACGTGGCTACCTATACCAAAATGGGTGATAAACTGCTTGCCAATGAATTTAATGTAAAAGGTCTTAACCGGAATGCTGTATTAAACTATCACATTGCTGTATGGCGACAAAAAAACAGGCTCAGGGTTTACTTAAATGAAACCAAGGTGGTAGATGTTCCATCGTTATTATCGCCGGATATAAAATACAACACGGTTCGCTTTGCTACTTCGCTCAATAATGATGGCAGTACCTGGCTCATCAGCAATTTTAAATTTGCTACAGGGTTACCTGATACCCGAAATAAATTAATTACAGAAGGAAAATTCTCCACAACAGGAATTTTATTTGATGTGAGAGCTTCCACTATTAAAGCATCTTCTTATGGCACGCTAAAAGATATTGCTGCTGTTTTAAAAGAAAATAGTGACCTGAGAGTAAAAATTATTGGCTATACAGATAGTGATGGTAATGATGCATCAAACCTTGAACTCTCCAAAAGAAGAGCCGATGCTGTAAAGGATATTCTCGTAAAAGAATTTGGGATTGATGAGGGACGTATGCAAACTGACGGTAAAGGTGCAACGCAACCAATAGTGCCTAATACTTCACCGGAAGGGAAGGCGCAAAACAGACGAGTTGAGTTTATTAAAATATAAGAAGAATACTTGTGGTCATAGAATTGGCCAAGGCATTTATAAAATAATCATTAGCCTAAAATATGAAGTCAGCAATTCACTGGTATTTATTTATAGAGCAGCTGGCAACCTTTTTAAAATTAGTATAAAATGAAAATAATTATTTATTCCTGCATACTTACATCCCTTTTTACGATCCAGGTAAATAAAACCAATGCGCAATTGGTGAGCCGCCGCAATTTTGAAATGATACTTGATAACAACACCTTTTTTACTTTGCATTGTGATCCAAAAATTAAACAGGGTATATTCTCAAAATTTAAAAGCGATGTTTCTAAAGGTGCCAGTTTTACCTACTTCTGTGGACATGAAAAAACACTATTTCCGGAAGGGGTGGAAGGGCATTTAATTTTTACAGCAGATAATAATAATACAATAGGCGGTTTTGTAGATATTTATTTTAATAATCCTGCTTCAGGAGATCTGACTGTTACAGTAGATGCACAACCGCCCTACATTGCTACCTACATAGAAAAGCCAGACCGGTCCAGAACACCCAATACAATTATAAATATCACTGTTGATACAACAGGGTCAAGCTATAAGCCACCTGTTAGAGTACATACAGATGGCAGTAATAATCCAGTTGCCATGAACATGGACGACCCCATCCCTTCGGTTATCAATTTCGATTGGGAAGTAATACAACGTTTGCCTAAAGATGAAAATGACGAAAACAACGGCAAGGCCTATAAGCAGATTACCTATTTGTTTACATCTAATGGCGATTATGCCGCTGTAAAACCAGATGGTGAAAGCTTAAGCCTGATGGTCTATTCCAAAAAAGGCCATACCTGGATGTTTGATGATACAAAAAAGGTAATCACCGTGATGAATATGCCTAAAACGGTAGGTGAGGGGGGGCTGCTGGGAAAAGAATTAGCAGAGAAAATAAAAAAAGCTCCATTAACAAAAGACAAAGACGATGAGAAATTTACCATTACTAAATCAGGGAAAACAAAAACTGTATTTGGTTTTACTGCTGTGGAATACCTGTTGATCAGTTCAAAGATAAATAGCAGTAGTAAAAATGCAGAGGCGCTTTCATCCTGGTATGCAATTGTTCCTTTCGACCCGGTAAAAATATACACGATGGGTGTTGGGCGTCCGGCCGATCTCAGCAAGCTTCAAAATGATCCCCGCATGAAAAATAATATTACAGCCATTCCTGTATTGAATAAAAATTACCTGTGGGTTGAAATGGACTCAGGCGGCAAGACTGGACTTGAAACAACCTCTATAAAAAAAGTAAACAATACAGTTCATACGGCCGGGTATAAAATAAAGGTAATCACAAGTTTTAAGGATATGATGAAAGGTGATGATGGTAATTAGGATTAAATATAAATCCTGTAACACTTTCTTTTTAAAATGACTTTACACAATTAAAGTTAACTGCGACTTGAAATGAGATTCTTCTGCCGGATTCTGATGGACTCAATGGTTTGTCGCTATACAATTTACTTATGTCAATTGCATTTAAAGGTTGGCCGGTTAAATAATCCCGCAACCAATTAATCCCAAAATCAAGATGCACGAATTTAGTGTGCAAAAATATTGTATTGCCATAGATATTATCCGAAGCAAACCGGTCATTCTGCTTGCTATTATCCCAGGGAATACTCACATTAAGTTAATAAACTCAGAACGTTGCAATTCACTGATTATAATAATATTCATCGAAAAGGGATCACTAAAGAGATAATAAAATTTATTCCAGGGCATGCCAACATAACCTCCCAAACCACTGTAAGCAAAACTGATGTCTCCATCCATATTACTCAATATACCCCAAAGGGAACAGAACAATACAATTTGGGTATAAGGCAGGAAATATGCAGGAGACTCAAACCAATAAAACATTTACTTACTAAAAGAGCAATCATGAAAGTTGTAATAATCATTTTTATTGGATTTTTGTTTATCCCAATAGTGATGTCGGCACAAAATAAAAAGCAGGCACAAAATAACGACCAGGATAAAGTGGTACTGCAATCCGGTATCCGTATCATTGGTAAAGCTTATGGAGATTCCGTTGTCTTGCGTTGGGCACCGTCTAAATCATGGGCCTGGCTTAAACTGAATATTATTGGTTATAAAATAGAACGCATCGATGTAAGTGAGAAAGACAATCCGAAAAAAGAATGGCTGACAACTGACGCAATAAAACCTTTTTCTCTTGAAAAATTTAAAGCGGGTTTTATCCCGGACAACACGAATGCTGCCATAGCAGCACAATGTTTGTACGGTAAAAATTTTGAAACGAACCTGCGTAAAGGACAAGCCGGAATCGTTGACAGGGCTGGTGTAAGTGATACAAGATATGCCTTTGCTTTACAGTCTTCTGATTTTGATGCGAATGTTGCTACAGCTACAGCATTGCGTTTTGTTGACAAGAAAGTAAAAAAAGGAGGAGCTTATATTTACCGCATAGTGCCGGCTGCTAAAGCCACACAGGGCATTATAGATACTGGCTCTGTATTGATCATCAACAATCTAATTGCTACAAGCCCGGCGCCTGAAATTACGGAATCGCTTTCCTTTGATAGGTTAGCAGAATTCCATTGGGACAGGGCAGGAGCAGAAAACTGGAGTGGATATTATATTGAACGGAGCGAAGATGGAAAAGCATTCAATCCATTAAATAAAATTCCATTCATTACCTCACGCCCCGATTTTTCTTTATTAAAAAATGACAGCAGCAAGGCAAAATTATTTGCAATGCTGCAGACACAACATATTTATATTGACAGCCTGCCACAGAATTATAAAAAATATTTTTATCGCATTAGGGGTATCAATGCATTTGCAGAACTAAGCCCTTATTCAAATCCTGTTACTATTTCCGGAAAAGACTTAACCCCACCCGTAGCCGTAAATATGTTGAACCCCGAATTTATTAGTGGTAAAAAAATTAAAGTGAAATGGCAAAAGGAAATCATAGAAAAAGATTGTATGGGTTATTATATTGCAAGAGCAAAAAATATTAATGGTCCTTATGAAACACTGAACGACAAATTACTGCCAACTTCAAATACTGATTTTATTGATAACAATGCTTTTGAACATGGAGAAAATTTTTATGTAGTAATATCTGTAGACACCGCCAGTAATATTTCCACTTCTGTTCCCGCAATGGGCCTGGTGCCTGATAATACTCCACCGGCTGCACCGGCAGGTTTAAAAGGTCGGATAGATTCAAGCGGAAGGGTTTACCTGTCGTGGGATAAAAATAAAGAAGAAGATTTGAAAGGGTATAAAGTTTACTTTGCCAATGCTGCCGATCATGTATTTATACAAATAAGTGCAGCACCTGATTCGCTGAATAGTTTTGTTGATTCCATCACCTTACATACTTTATCAAAAGACATTTGGTATAAGATTGCAGCCGTTGATTTTAATAATAATCACTCAGCATTTTCACCGGCAGTTAAATTGCGTAAGCCGGTGACGGTTCGTCCTACTGCACCCATTGCTACAAACGTAAAGGTCAGCAAAGTAAACGGGGTAGAAATGGATTGGATACAAAGCAGCAGCGATGATATTTTAAATTATAAGATTTACCGGCAACAAGAGAAAAATGTAAAAAAATTATTGGCAGTATATAAGCCGGATCCGACAAAAATAAGTTTTCATTTTACAGACACTACCGTACAAGCAAACCTCATTTATAATTATACTTCAGAAGCGGTAAATACAGACAGTATTCCTTCTCCGTCATCCATTGCTGTGCAGGTAAAAATAAATGCAAACCCTGAAAGGCCTGCTATCACTACATTAAAAGCAGTATATGATACAAAGGGAAAAGCTATTAAATTGACCTGGACTTATGCAGCTGCTGGTAATTATTTTTTCATTCTCTTTCGCAGTCTGGGGACTGATCCATTGGAGCGAATGAGATCCTTCGATAAAGAAGTAACTCAGTTTGAGGATTACAATTTATCTCCGGGAAAAATTTATCATTATGCCATACAGGCAATTTATAAAGATGCCAATGGGAATACAAAATTGAGCGCCATCTCAGATGTGACAGCTACATTAAATTAGTCGTAATTCGATGATTGAATTTTAAGTGTAGATAAATTCATTACCCTATTTCAATTGCTTATTGGTTTTGTTGTGCAGCTGAAGGATGTGTGCAGCATCGAAGCTTGTGATATCTTTTACTATAATTTCTCGTATAACTGGCGAAGTGTTTTTCTTGTAATCTCTTGTTCCCAGTTTTTGCCCAGTGCATTTTCCCAAAGCGGCTTCATACCGAGTGATACATCAATCATTTTATCAAATTCCTGATCGGTTAAATTGGCACAAATATTTTGGGGAATATCAATTTGATTTTTTTCTACCATCCATTTAAATTCTTTCACGCCTTCGGGATAATATTCTTCCAGGTGATTGAATACAATACAATTACCAATGCCGTGCCTGGTGCCCAACAGGTAACTCAACCCGTAACTTACAGCGTGTGCAACTCCTACCTGGCTATAAGCAATGCTCATTCCCCCGGCATAAGAAGCCATCATTAATTTGTCGTCGCTAATTTCATCCCAACCTTCTTTAGTTACATATACATCCCGGCAAAGCTGCAGGGCCTTTTCGCCATAACTTTTGCTGAACTCATTTAAATAAGTCCCCGTGAGACTTTCAATACAATGTATATAGCAATCCATCCCGGTATAAAAACGTTGGTTGGCGGGCGCATTGGCGGTTAATTCAGGATCCAGTACTATCTGGTCAAACGGTGTAAAGTCAGAATTCATACCCAGTTTTTTTGTTGGGCCCGTTAAAACAGTCGTACGGCTTACTTCTGCACCTGTACCGCTTAATGTGGGAATACCTACTTTATAAACCCCGGGGTTTTTTACTAAGTCCCATCCCTGGTAATCGGCACTGCTGCCCGGATTGTTCATCATCAGCGAAACTGCTTTGGCAAGATCCATCGCAGAACCGCCACCTAAACCAATGATGCCGCTCACCGTTCCAAATTCATCTTTTAAATCGGTGGCCAGTTTATCAACATAACTGGTCTTGGGTTCGTTCGTTACATCTACAAAAATAACTTTGTCTTTTCCCCGCAAAGGAACCCGGCTTGCTAATGTTTTATTTTGAAAAAAATGGTCTACTAAGAAAATCATCGGTGCGTCACCCTTTCTATTGGGCTGCAAAATTTCGTCTAACTGATTGAAGGCGCCACGTCCATAAATGACATAGCCAATCATTTTAAAGTTTCTAAAATTCATTCTGCAAATCTCTATTAAATCAGCAATATGAAAGCAAACTATTTTGGTTAAGATTCTAATAGGTGAACGTCCATCCCCAGGTAAATAACAAAAACAGTGTTAATGTTGAATGACAACGTTGGGTTATTTAGTAAGCTCGTCGATTCCTTCGTCGCCATCCAGGTTATCCATCTGGCGCATTATTTCAGGATAACGCCTGGCAACATAATTACTCAGCGGTTTTACAGTAAATACTTTGGGGTTAGGCAATGCGGCGGCTATCATGGCTGCTTCAGACCTGGTCAGATTCCTGGCGTCTTTATTAAAGTAGGCTTTTGCGGCAGCCTGCACGCCGAAAATGCCCTTGCCCATTTCTGCAACGTTCAGGTACATTTCCAGTATGCGTTTTTTGCTCCATACTTTTTCAATCATAAAGGTAAAATATACTTCCAGCCCCTTTCTGATGAAAGTTCTTCCTTGCCATAAAAAAACATTCTTGGCAACCTGCTGGCTGATGGTGCTGGCTCCCCGAACTTTGGAAGCATGCTTTTTATTGTAAGTCATGGCTTTTTTGATCGCCTTGATATCAAAGCCGTTGTGTTCGGGAAAAAGCTGGTCTTCGCTCGCCATTACGGCCAGCTTTATATTTGGACTCATGTCATTAAAAGAAATATAGTCTCTGTGCAAACCATTTCCGGTAAGAAGACTTGCTGTTTGAGTAAGCGTGATGGGGGGATTGATCCATTTACAAAAAAGGATATAAACAAACTGTAAAATAAAAAGCCACAAAAAAACTTTTTTACAAATACGCCAGGCTTTCTGCATAGGAATGGGCCGTTAATTTTGTGCAATATAGCTTATGGCTTTTTATTATTGCTTACTTCCACATACACGAGTGAATATTTTTTTCCTATAACCATGCCTTTACCGGTTAGCTTGGCCATCAGGTATCCAATACCTCCCAGGGCCATGGCGCCAACCATTAATTGAGGACTAAATTTATTCCTGTCTGCCAGGTAAACAACGCCACTGGCAACCGTTAATAAGGCGCCACCGCCCATAAGCGCTGCGGCGCTGCCGGATACATTGAATTTGCCTCCGGCACGGCCAATGGCTTTTATTTCCTTATAATTGTATTGATACCGATAGCTTGCGACTGTATCCAACATATAAACGCTCAATGTTGTCGGTACCTGTCTTATAATAAATTGTCTCAAAAATAAAGTGTCGTTTTTGATATCTGTAATCAGTGCCTCAATATAACTTCCCTGCGGATTTGTAAAAGCAATGTCATTGCCTTTGTAATAAGAACCAATTGTACGGTTGTGTTTTTTTAGCAAAATAAAATCTGCGCTTTGGCAAAAAGCCTGGGCCGAAATTAAAGCTGTGATAATAAAAAGCAGTGGCTTCATACTGTAAAATAAGTACAAGTGAGCCATAAAAAGCGTAATTGATCGGTTAATGTTTGGCGGTAGAATAAAAAACACCCACTATAATCACCATTCCAAATAATACGAGTATTAAACCGGAGATTTTATTGATAAGAGATATATTCTTTTCGTTGAGTTTACTACGAAGTTTACCGGCTAAGATTACTTTTAAAATATCGGCCGCACTATTTATTATTAGGCAAGTTGCAAAAATAACGATACGCTGATTGATAGTATGCGTTACTGCAAGCGCCGTGGCTGTAGTTAGCCAAAATAATAAAAGAGCAGGGTTTAGTGTATTTATGAAAAAGCCGGATACGACCAGCTTTGCATGTGTACGCGCCGTAATAACGATCTTGTTTTCATCTTCTTTAATGTGTATTTTTTTAAAGAACAGATAATAGATACCCATTGCTATAAGTAAACAACTTCCTGTAAAACCAATTACTTTTTTAAAATCCATGAGTTCAGCAACCCACTCCGTAAAAACATTGCTTAATAACACCAATAAAATATCGCTGAGCCAAACACCTGCTACAAAGCTAAAGCCTCCACCACGACCATTATTTATACTTTGTTTAAGAATTGTAAAGGCAACAGGACCAACTGAAAAAATCAGCAACAGGCTAATGGCAAAACCTTTTAAAAGTGCTTCAGTCATTCATCTTTAATGAGGTGAAAAGAAAGGCAGTGAAGATAAAAAATAAAGCCGGTGAAATAAATTTATTACTTCTTTTTGTAGATGGGCACAGTGCTGCAGGGTTCTCCGTACATAATACTTTTTGCAACCGGCCTCAATATGCGGGTGGCCAATAAGTAGGCTGCTTCGCCAACCGGTATTTCACCACATCCTTTAATTACTATTCTTTTTTCTTTATAATCCTCAACAGGCAGCTGTGTGATATTTTTTAGTAAGGTTGCTTTTTTTACCTCTTCAACTGTGCCAAATGCAACTTCCCTGGCAACGGGTTGCAGGTTACTTGCCACCAGCATATATGCCCACATGGGTATCACCGCGTCCGCACTACAGGTAACTGCAACAACTTTATCTGTATAGGCAGTAAGATCCAGTATTTTAAGATTCTCGCGAAAATCCTTTTCTTTTAATATCAGGCCCATAAATAAATAGTCCTTCATATCAAACAAAGCAATCTCCGTTTCTTTTGGGTAATAGTCCTCCAGGTTCAATGATATGATACCACTCTCACTTACTTTATTTACAAATATTTCTTCCATCACTACAAAATTAACGCTAATAGGATTCTTTTTGTTTGCAATCACTTTCGATTGACGAAAAACTTTACCGGCCAACCTATTATGGGGGCATAAAAAAACCGGGCGTTTGCCCGGTTGATTATTTGTTTGTTCAACTTAAAATATTTTGCTTCTGTTGTCTTTTATTTCTGCTACTTTTTTAAGCGATTCAAAAAAGCTGTACGTTGTTTGCACCATTGTCCTGGTTTTATCTGCGGCCTGTGTAGCCGCCTGTTCAGGTGTAGCGGTTGCTTTGGTACCTACACTGTTTACTTTTATAACATATACCCCATTAAATCCGGCTATTGGTTCGGATGCTTTCGTCTGATTGGCTTTATTGAAGGCGGCTCCGATTATTTTTGGTTCCTGCCCTACTCCGTTTATTATCTGTGATGCAAAAGTTAATGTAGAATCTGCGCCTGCTGTGCTGACTTGTACACTATACGCTGCTGCTGCTGCTTCGAGCGTTGGTGATGTGCCAAGTTTTTTAGTGATAACATCGGCCTTCTTTATGTTACGCACCGTTTGCTCTACCATTGGCCTGGCTGTTTTAGCATCTGGCAAACCTTCTGGCTGAATTTTATCCAATGCGGCAACAATAAATTGGTCTTCTATATTAAATGGTTCACTCACATCGCCCTGCTTCGCTTCAAAAGCCCATTTAATTAATTGTCTTGCATCCTGTAAAGAACCAAACTGGTAATCATTTTCTTTAACCAACGTTGGAAAATCAATTTTTCTCAGGCCGTTTTTTGCAACATAAGCTTCTACAGCTTTTGCATCCCTGGCTTCATTGTACATTTTTGTAGCCTGGGCACTTGCTCCGTTGATTGTTTCGTCGCTTGGCAAAATTTCCTTAGCGACATAGGCTATTTTATAAGCTGGTTCAAAATTCTTTTGGTTCAACACTTCAATGTAGTGGTAGCCAAACTCAGTCTTCACTACTTTTTTATCGCCGGTTGCACCGTAGAAAATAGTTTCTCCAAATTCTTTTGCAAGAGGATTGGGGCCGGCTAATTGTGCTGCGCTGAAATCATATTCTCCCTTTTTATCTTTACTTCCCTGGTCATCGCTGTACTTCAATACCATTGTATTAAAATCTGCGCCTCCTTTTATGGCGGTTGCAATACTATCAATCCTTGCTTTGGCTACACTGTCACTTACAGTTGGTTCACCTGTTTGCTGATTTTTTGTTGCTATTAATATGTGACGGCATTTTACGCTGTCGGGCAGCTGACGGCTACCTAGCATTTTTGCCAACACAATATTTTTACCATCCAAATAGGGTCCGAACACAGCATCTTTCGATAACGCTGCAACAGAATCTTTTTGTGACATGGTTAATTTTGACTTCAGTGTATAACTATCTTCAAAACTGATGGCACTCATATTTCTAGCTACAAATGCTTTTGAATTGGTATCTGCTGCAAAAGTCGCTTTTAAACCGCTTACTTGTTCCAGTGTTTTAACCGTATCCGCATTACTTGGCAGTGCGCTGAAACTAACGTAAGAAATTATTCTACCTCCATCTTGCTTATAAATATTTTTATGCTTGCTCATGTAATCCGTCAATTCATCATCCGTCAATTTTACTATACTATCGCTGATAGTATTATAGGGCACAGATACATAAGATATATTGGCAAAACTATTATTCTCAGTGTTTTCTTTTTCCTGCATCCAGGTGGGGTAATATGCACTGGCTGCTATTAAGCTGCTGTATTTATTGGCAAGCGTTTGTAAAATCAATGGTTCTACTATCTGTGCATCGATGGCATCTCTTTGTTCGCCTTTGGCTTTTTTAGCCTGTATCCACCATTGCTTTACTTTTTCGATATCATATTGTCCGGTTGTTTTATCAGTGAAAGCCTGTTTTAATGTTTGCGGGGCATCTTCGCTAAAAAGTATGCTGCTCAACTCTTTTGGAGAAAAGACAAGACCCAGTTTATCAAATTCGCTACTCAATACCTTTTCAGCAACTAACTGATCCCATGCGCTCTGGCGCAACTGGTATAATTCAGATCCGGAAACGTGGCCACCACGCTGGTCTTCCAATTGTTTTACCTTGTCAACTAAAGTTTTGCTGTCTATTGTCTCTCCGTTAATTTTACCAATAGAAGAACTGGAACCGCTCCGGCTACCCGCAGTTCTGGAATCCATCATTATAAAACCAATTAGACTTAAGGCAATCACACCTATTACTATGGCTGATCCTTTTTCACGAATATTCTGAATAATCTGCATTGTTGTACTTATATTAAAATGGACGGCAAAAATAGGGTAATTATATATATTAACAAACTGTGGATAACAAGGTGTAATAGTGAAGAGGGCGGCAATTATAAAATATGAAGTCAAATGGTAAATTTTAAACACATCATGATATCAACATGGCGGTGTTAATAAGGATAGTTTAATGGGTATAATTGTATAATCCCTATTCAAATAAAGGGGATAGTTGGAGTGAAAGTTTGCCTATGATGGCCAGGAAAAATAAATGGTGTGAATGAATAACGCTTTATCAGGTAGTTCATTAACATAGATGACTTTCGATAAATGGTTTTAATTATCATCATTCAAACTTATTCACCCCTTGTGATAAAAAAATATTCTTTATGCTAAGAAGCCCAGCTGGATTAGTAGGTATACTATAACATGTAGTTAATGTACAATGTTAATTAGCTGTGGATGATGGTGGATAAGATGATTAATTTAATTTTACAAAAATTTAAAAATATTTATTTCCACAAATTAACATCCCTAGTAGTAGTAGGTTAATTTAAAAAGAATAAATACTAAAAACTATTATGAAAGATATTAACACTGCAAAAGCCAATATTGAGACTGCTGGTTTTTTGGATATAGATATTGATGCAACAATTGATTTATTTGCGGCGATTGAGAAATTGAAGAAGGAAAAGAATGCAATTGTGCTGGCCCATTATTACCAGGAACCTGATATACAGGATGTGGCGGATTTTATAGGTGATAGTCTTGGCCTTGCCCAGCAGGCCGAGAAAACAAATGCAGACATTATTGTTTTTGCTGGTGTTCATTTTATGGCAGAAACAGCTAAGATTTTGAATCCACATAAAAAAGTGTTGCTGCCGGATTTAAAGGCTGGGTGCTCTTTGAGTGACAGTGCGCCGCCAGAACTGTTTAAATTATTCAAGGATAAATATCCGGATCACATAGTAATCACCTATATCAATTGTTCTGCTGGAATGAAAGCGCTGAGTGATATCATTTGCACCAGCAGTAACGCAGAAAAAATAATTGAAAGTCTTCCGCGGGAGCAGAAAATAATTTTTGCACCTGATAAAAACCTGGGTGCCTATCTAAATAAAAAGACTGGGCGAGATATGGTTTTGTGGAATGGTGCGTGTATGGTCCATGAGATTTTTAGTCTTGAAAAAATTATTAAATTAAAGGTTCGCCATCCCAATGCAAAAGTAATTGCTCACCCCGAGTGTGAAGATGCGGTATTACGTGTAGCAGACTATGTGGGAAGTACTACGGGTTTGTTGAAGTATTCTATTGACAGTAATGCAAACGAGTTCATTGTGGTTACTGAAACAGGTATTTTGCACCAGATGCAAAAAAGTAGTCCTGATAAGACATTTATTCCGGCACCGCCAAATAATAGCTGTGCCTGTAATGACTGCCCACACATGAAATTAAATACGCTTGAAAAATTGTATTTATGTATGGAATATGAAACACCTGAGATTACTATGGATGAACAATTAATTACTGCTGCTAAAAGACCAATTCAAAGAATGCTTGAAATAAGTAAGCAGTATGGTTTGTAGTTGAAATGTCTTTTTGTTTCAGGCGTTTTTATTGGTCTGCTTTTACACGCTTAATAAAAGAATTTATGACGATACCATCGGTTGATCTGGATGATTTTTTGAATGGCACAAAGGAATCAAAGGATGCTTTTGTTAACTCGTTGGGCGAAGCTTACGAGGAAGTTGGATTTGTAGCAGTTAAGAACCATGGCGTGTCTGCTGAACTAATAAATGAGTTGTATTTGAGGGTGCAGCAATTTTTTTCGTTGCCGGCGTCTCAGAAAGTTAGATACGAAGATCCGGTACTTGCCGGACAGCGTGGTTATACATCTTTTGGTAAGGAACATGCAAAGGGCAGCGAAGCGCCGGATTTAAAAGAATTTTATCAATACGGCCAGGTGCCGCTTGATGGTTTTTCTACTGATGAGTACCCGCCGAATATTTCGGTTACGGAAGTGGAGGGTTTTAATGAAACTTTTGAGAAAGCATTCCGGGCTTTTGAGAAATCAGGTGGTGCCTTATTACAGGCTATTTCAATTTACCTTGGTTTGAATGAATTTTACTTTGATTCATTTATAAAAAATGGTAATTCAATCCTGCGGGCAATTCACTATCCACCCATAACAGAAGAGCCAAAATCAGCCATTCGTGCGGAGCAGCATGAAGACATTAACCTTATTACTTTACTGGTGGGTGCTTCTGCAGATGGTTTGCAAATTCTCACCAGGCAAAATACCTGGGTGCCGGTTACTTCTCTGCCAGACCAGATTGTTGTTAACGTAGGTGATATGCTGCAAAGATTTACTAACAACAGATTAAGGAGTACAACTCACAGGGTTGTAAATCCCCCTAAAGAATTGTGGCATACTTCCAGGTTTTCAATTCCGTTTTTTTTACACCCGGTATCGGCTATGAGTCTACGTTGTCTTGATAGTTGTGTGGATACAGAAAATCCAAAATTGTATGATGATGTTACAGCCGGTGAATACCTGGATGAGCGATTGAGGGAGATAGGATTAAAGAAATAGCACGGCGCTTGGGTTTCGCTTAGGGTTTAGTGTTTCTGTTTTTTGTATATGAAAAATTGATTTTGTAATTAGAATATAATAGGTTGAAATTACTACGGCATATTCCATTTCTTAAGTCGGTCTTTTTACATAGCGTTACTGCCTTCGGCGGTCCGCAGGGACACTTGGGTATGGTGATGAAAACTTTTGTGGAAAAAAGAAGAGATGTAACAAAAGAAGAGTTGATGGAGTATGTTTCTTTTTGCCAAATGCTTCCTGGAGCATCATCTACGCAAACATTAACCTTAATAGGTTATAAAAGGGGGGGCATACCTTTGGCCGTCGCTACATTAATTATATGGATTTTGCCTGCCTGTACCCTAATGGGAATACTTTCATTTGTAGTTACAAAAATAGGAACTACAAATCTTCAGACGGGGTTATTTCAATTTATCCAACCGATGGCAATTGGTTTCCTCGCTTACGCGGCGGTTAAAACCTTTGGTATTTCTGTTACTAACTTAATTACCAGGATTATAATGGTAAGTGCTACACTTATTACTTTTTTATTATTTAAAACCCCCTGGGTGTTTCCAGCACTAATTATTTTAGGAGGAATTACTACAAATTTTAGTAGTAACCGTATTCCTGAGAAAGAAAAGATAAGACCCCGACAAATTCGCTGGACCAATATTTGGCTGTTTGTGCTTATTTTTTTGATTGCCGGGTATTTGAGTGAAACGGCCAGGAAGCAAGAGTGGCAGGATAGGAAAGCATATAATTTATTTGAGAATTTTTATAGGTTTGGCAGTTTTGTTTTTGGTGGTGGGGATGTGTTGATACCTATGATGCTTGATCAGTATGTGGTAAGACCTACGGCGCCGAAATTTGTTAATGGCGGGCAGAATATTATAAGGATTGATAAAAGTGAATTGCTTACGGGAGCGGGAATTGTTCGGGCAATACCTGGTCCTGTTTTTTCTATAGCCTCTTACACGGGCGGAATAGCGTTAAAAAGACAAGGCCCTAAAAAGCAACTGCTGGGATGTGTTATTGGATCCATTGGAATTTTTTTACCTAGCGCATTGCTGGTTTTGTTTTTCTTTCCCGTTTGGCAAAACTTGAAAAAATTCATTGTGGTGTACCGTGCCCTGGAGGGTATTAATGCCGTTGTGGTTGGTCTTATCTCTGGATCAACTTTGTATTTACTTAAGGATGTTTCTTTGATAGGATTTAATACTGTTACAATTTTTAATGTTGCGGTGATAGCTGGTACGTTCGCTACTCTTACTTTTTCCAAGATACCAGCTCCAGTTATTGTACTGGCGTGCCTGCTGTTAGGGTGGATATTTTAGCTCAACGGTAGTAATTATTCTTTTCAATTTCCTCTTTTACCGAATCTGGCAAAAGATATCGAATAGACTTTCCTTCTTTAATGAGGTTCCGTATATAAGTAGAAGATATTTCAAGTAAAGGAGCGTGTAATATTGTAATGTTACCCTCAGTCTGTTTGGATACATTAAAGCCGGGCCTCTTGTATACGTATAATTGATACTGGTTAAGAAGTTGCGTGTAGTTCTTCCATTTCGATATGTTAGCCAAGCTATCACTACCCATGATTACTGAAAACTCGTGTTGGGGGTATTCTTCATTCAAATAGGTGAGGGTGTCAATAGTAAAGGATGGTTTGGGTAGTGAGAATTCAATTTTTGATGCTTTTATATTGTATTCTCCTTCAAGCGCAGTTTGTATGAGGTGAAGCCTGGAATACTCATTTAGTAAACTAGTTGACAGTTTTAACGGATTTTGTGGAGAGACCACCATCCATACTTGCTGGAGGTCAGTACTGTTAATGGCACAATTTGCAATTATTAGATGGCCGATGTGAACGGGATTAAATGATCCAAAATAGAGGCCTATTTTCATAAAGCGGGATCATTTTTTTTATTGTTAATATGGATTTCTTCTACCCATATATTTTCGGCCTCGTTAAGCCGCAGGCTTAGATGGTACCCGGAGACCAATATAGATATCGGATCTCCAAGCGGTGCAATTTGATCAACGATAACTACTTCTCCTGGCACGCATCCCATTTCCATCAGTTTTAAGAAGATATCATCTTTTTCAAATGACTTTATTATTACCGATTTACCCACTTTTATTTCTGACAGTTTGCGATCCATTCTTGTTGGTTTAGTAATACAAAAGTATTCATTCGTTATTGTTCTATAATTTCGCTATCCGATATATTATTATGGCAGTACAATTTTTTTTTATTGACGTGGCTGTTACGCTTAACGAACGACGTAGATTAAAGCAGTTTATTAAAGAGATTTTCATTGAAAGGAAGCGAAGTTTAATAAAACTGAGTGTAATATTTTGTTCTGACGATTACCTTCTTACTATTAATAAAAACTTTTTGCAGCACGATTATTATACAGATATCATAACCTTTAATTTATCTGATAACTCTTTAGTTATTGATGGGGAGATTTATATAAGTGTTGACAGGGTTAGAGAAAACGCCAACATTAATACAGTTACGATTACCAATGAGTTACACCGAATTATTTTCCACGGGGTATTGCATTTATGTGGCTTTAAAGACAAATCTAAAACAGATAAACTTTTAATGACCCAAAAGGAAGATGCAACCCTTCATCGGTATTTTAAATAAATAATGCTCCACGTGGAACAATTTTTAAAGATCTTATTAAGTGTTCCACGTGGAACAGGTAACTTCTCTGCAATAGTCTGCTTTAAAAATGGGTTTAAAAACCATTTCAGCAAATGTATCTTTGTAAAATGTTTCCAGAATATGATGTTATAGTAGTCGGGGCCGGACACGCAGGCTGTGAAGCCGCCGCCGCCGCCGCCAATTTAGGTAGTAAAGTGCTGTTGATTACAATGAATATGCAGACAATAGCCCAAATGAGCTGTAACCCCGCTATGGGGGGTATAGCTAAAGGACAGATTGTGAGAGAGATTGATGCTATGGGCGGTTATAGTGGCATTGTAACAGATCAGAGTATGATACAGTTTAGGATGCTAAACAGATCAAAAGGTCCGGCAATGTGGAGTCCAAGAGCCCAAAGTGACCGTATGTTGTTTGCAGGTAAGTGGCGGGAAATGCTTGAACAAACATCAAATGTTGACTTTTATCAGGATATGGTGAATGGGTTACTAATAAAAGACGGTCGGGTAGGTGGTGTGATAAGCGGACTGGGGCATGAAATTAAAAGTAAGGCTGTTGTATTAACCAATGGTACTTTTTTAAATGGCGTAATTCATATTGGTGAAAAGCAATTGGGCGGAGGGAGAATGGCTGAAAAAGCGGCCACTGGAATAACCGAACAACTTGTTAGTCTGGGTTTTGAAAGTCAGCGATTAAAAACGGGAACTCCGCCAAGAATTGACGGGCGCAGTTTAGACTATAGTAAGATGGAAGAACAGCGGGGAGATGAGCAAATAACAGGATTTAGTTTTCTTAATGTACCGAGAATAAAGCCGGAACAGCAAAAAAGCTGCTGGATAACTTATACCAACCAGGAAGTACATGATGTATTAAAGACAGGATTTGAGAAGAGCCCCATGTTCCAGGGACGTATTAAGGGTACAGGCCCAAGGTATTGTCCAAGCATTGAAGATAAAATTAACCGGTTTGCGGAAAGAGACAGGCATCAGTTATTTGTAGAACCTGAAGGTTTTAATACAGTTGAAATATATGTAAACGGATTTTCTTCTTCTTTGCCCGAACATGTTCAATACCAGGCACTTAAACTAGTTCCTGGGTTTGAAAACTGTAAAATGTTCCGTCCGGGTTATGCTATTGAGTATGATTTTTTCCCACCTACGCAATTGCAATTCAGCTTAGAAACCAAGTTAATCCAAAACCTGTTTTTTGCTGGTCAAATTAATGGTACAACAGGATACGAAGAAGCAGCTTGCCAGGGATTAATGGCAGGAATCAATGCACACCAAAAGGTAAAGGAATTGGAACCAGTAGTATTGAAAAGAAGCGAAGCTTATATAGGAGTATTGATTGACGACCTTATTAATAAGGGAACAGATGAGCCTTACCGCATGTTTACCAGCCGGGCAGAATTTAGAACACTGTTAAGACAAGATAATGCAGATGTTCGGTTAACACCATTAAGCTATCAATTAGGCCTTGCTTCGCAGGAAAGAATAGATAAAGTAACCGCTAAGATTGCAGGGGTAAAGAAAGCAACAGATTTGTTAGGTATGTTATCTGTGGAACCGGCTGAAATAAATGGTTTTTTAGAGAGCGTTGAATCTTCCCCTTTGGTAAACAAGCAAAAGGTATTGCAACTTTTGTTGCGACCCAATATAAGTCTAACTAATATGCAATCTGCAGTTACAAGACTACAAACTGCACTTGAAGAATTTGATACTGAAACATTAGAGCAAGTTGAAATTGTAACAAAATATGATACTTATATCGAGAAGGAGAGAGAACTCGTTGCAAAAATGAGTACCCTGGAAGATCTGACAATCCCGGATAACTTCAACTACACAAAATTGGTTTCACTTAGTAATGAAGCTCGCCAAAAGTTCACCAAAATAAAACCGCGAACACTTGGACAGGCATCCCGTATATCAGGAGTAAACCCGAGTGATGTGCAGATATTGATGGTATTTATGGGTAGGTAGTACATAAGATGGGGGTTTTCAAAAAAGGATTATAATTACATTTGCACTCGCTTTTATAATTTAAAACAACAGTTATGCCGCTTAATTTTTCTGCCGATACATCCAAAGAACTAATTTTTGAAAGGATTGCAGAATACCTGCAAGAAAGAGAATTAAAAGTGGCAAGCCAGGATAGCACGCGGCCCTGGGGAGGGTTTTTTGTTCTGGAAGAAGACGAAGCAAGAAAATTTATATCCTTATACTTTCCTCATTTAACAAAAGAGGAGTTAAGTATTTCAGGAAAATTAAGCCCTAAAATATTGGTAGTTGGACCGGGTAAAAGATTAAGCTGGCAATACCACCACAGGCGTGCGGAAATATGGAAATTGATAGGAGGAGTGGCTGGTGTAATTATTAGCGACACTGACGAAGAAAAAGAAAAAAGTGAACTAAAGATTGGAGATATTATACAATTGAAGCAGGGAGAGCGTCATCGCCTGATTGGTATGGATGGTTGGGGAGTTGTTGCAGAAATATGGAGACACACCGACAAAGAAAATCCAAGTGACGAAGAAGATATTATAAGAGTACAAGATGATTTTGGAAGATAAATAATTCCGATGTTTTTTGTCACAACAGCGTATAACTAATAACATAGTTATACGCTGTTGTGTTTATGTCCATTGTAGTTGCCATCAATAATTATGTAACAGTATACAAAGATATTCTTTGAATTTTTTAGATTTAAGTTTCGTAAGGTCAAATTAAGCTTCGTTATTTTACTTAAAAAAATTACCAACGTTTCGAATTGCCGAATTTTTGTGAAACTGCCGTTGCTGTTTGTAAAAATCAATTGACCTGGCTTATTTTAGTATCAAACCAACTGATTTTTTTTTAATGATGCAAGCATTATTCTTACTTCTCCATAGCTAGTGCCAGCCGGCACATTTTCCATGATTGCTTTATGAACTTCTGTACCATGTTTTGAAATGACTGCTTTTATGGAGTCTTGTTTGGAGGTGCTTAGTAACTCGCTTACATCGACTTCTCCCAGTTCAACAAAATAAGCAAGATGTCCTTCAATGGTTCCTGCAACTAAATTTCTCTCTGCGGCAATTTCAGCAATGCTTTTTCCCGCTTTAAATAAAAGAAAGCTGGTCGTTTTTGTATCAGTCTTTACCTCAACACTTTTCGTCTTGCGCTTAGCTTTTAGGGGGATTGCTTCAATGTTGGTGCCGAGATTATTTTCCTCGCAGTATCGGTTAATGATATTTAAAAAGGATTCCCCAAATTGCTGTGTTTTCGCTTTTCCAAATCCGCTAATCATGTTTAATTCATCCAGGGTTTGCGGTAGATAGCGGGCCATTTCATCCAGCGTTTGGCTGTTGGCAACCATAAATACAGCCATATTTTTTTTATCACAAAGCTCATCCCGTTTTGTGCGGAGTTGTTTATATAACTCAGGGTGCGGGCTATCATTTTTTTGATAAGAAGATTTGCCGGCATAGATATTTACAGGCAGGTATGGTTTTACAAAAGTACGTTTTTGAAGCAGGTAGTTGGAGATCGTAAAACCGTTCCTGCATCCATCAAACAGGTGCTTACGCAGTGAAATACTTTGGTACAGATCATGCAGCAATTTATTGCCATCTAAAGCAATGATTTTACTGTCTGTTACGGCCACACATTTTTTTATTTGTTGCAGGCCATTTTCAAGTTCTGCATAAAAATGTTTGCTTGCGGCTGTAACCCTTTTTTGTAAAGCGTCATTATTTTCGGGAAGTATAGGATCATTTAATAGTTCTTTTAGCTGAGGTAAAAATTTTGTTGCAATACCTTCCATTTTTTCTACTACCAGTTGTATCATTTCCGCCCAATCAATAGCCTCTTTGTTGAAATTGGCGGTTTGCGATTGTATAAAAAGAAGCAGTGCTTTTGCATTCAACTGCATTTCTGCAAAATCAAATAATTGCAACAGAATCTGTTCCTGAAATAAATGCTTTGCCTCTTGCAGCAATTGCAATTGCCTGGCAGAAGTTCGTTGCGCAGAGGCAAATTCACTAATCCGTCGATCATTACGTAAACTGTGATTATTAATACGGCTGTGTAATATCATACCAGCTAATGTGGTGCAACGGCTCAGGGCAACATATACCTGGCCCGGAGCAAAAGCTTCACCTGCGTCAATAATTGCTTTTTCAAAAGTAAGCCCCTGGCTTTTATGGATGGTGATAGCCCAGGCAAGCCTTAACGGAAACTGCGTAAAAGAACCGATTTCGTTTTCTTCAATCTGGTTAGTCGTTTTGTCTAGACTGTAACGGATATTTTTCCATTTTTCTTTTTTTACTTCAATCGGCGTGGGCTCGTCCCGGCATTGAACAAAAATTTTATCATCCTCTATTTTCTCAACAACACCAATCTTACCATTAAAATAACGGCGAACCTTTTCGATGTCATTTTTCAGGAACATAACCTGTGTACCGACCTTTAATTTTAAGTTCACATCAGCCGGAAAAGCCTTTTCATAGAACTCTCCCTCAACAGTAGCATCAAAGCTGAAGACTTTGCCATCGAGTTCATTCAAAGCCTTAAAATTTATAGTGTCCGCTTTACTATTGTGCGTAGTAAGGGTAATGTAATTTTCTTCCCTGGCGGGATAAAATGCGGGAAGATAGCGGGTGTGCAACAATTGGTAACTTTCCTGGTCCATTTCATTGTTTCGCACCTGGTTTAAAACCTGCACAAAGGCACCATCATTTTGACGGTAAATTTTGTTGAGTTCTATGTAGACAGGTTGCTGCAATTCTATCACATGGCTGTTAAAGAAGTATTCGCTTTTATAATAGGGAGCCAGCAACTGCCATTCCTCTGACTTAACTACAGGAGGCAATTGGTACATATCACCAATCAATAAAACCTGCACGCCTCCAAAAGGTGCTGCGTACTGGCTTCGGACATGGCGAAGAACTGTATCAATGGCATCCAGTACGTCGCAACGCACCATGCTAATTTCATCAATAATCAGCAGTTCTAATTTTTGCATTACTTCTTTGCGGTCGTTTGTTAAGCGCAACCGGCCGATGAGACTATGCTTATCGCTGATAGTATCGCTGGCGCCGTAACCTGTACTAACCGGGATAAAAGGAGTAAATGGTAGTTGAAAAAAGGAATGAATGGTTGTGCCCCCCGCATTGATTGCAGCCACGCCTGTTGGTGCTACCACCACCGTATTTTTTACTCCATTTTCTTTTATATGTTTCAAGAAAGTGGTTTTGCCGGTACCCGCTTTGCCGGTTAAAAAAAGGGAGGCTTGGGTATAATTGACAAAGTCTGAAGCCAGTTGAAAAGATGTATTGGTAATATCTGTTGTGTTGTTGCCCACTAAAATAAAGTTTATTGTTGACCTGTCCGGCTAAAGAAGCTTAAAACTTTCTTATAGTTATTTCATTGAAACTCTATAAAGATAAAGTGATAAAGAAGAAAAAAGGATTGCATGATTTAATGCAATGTACCATTGCCGGAAACCAATGCAATCCTTAAACGCAAGGGGTTATACCTGGGCTTTATTATTTAACAGTAATAGTTCATTTACCTGTACTTCGCTGATGTACTTTTTAATACCATCTTTATCAGTATAGCTCCTGTTAATCAATTTTCCCTCAATCACCACTTCTGTTCCCTTTTGTAAAAACTTTTCTGCCAGGTCAGCCACTTTGCCCCAGGCTACCAAATTGTGCCAGGTTGTTTCCGTTACCTTTTCTCCTTTTGCATTGCGGTAATTTTCGTTGGTGGCAATGCTGAAGCGGGCAAGTTTCTTTCCGCTTTCGGTATTTTTAATTTCAGGAGCGTTACCCAAATTACCAATCAATTGAACTTTGTTTTTTAATGCGTACATGGTTGTAAATTTTAGAATTTTTAAATTTTGTTATTTCAATCAACCGAAAGGCGCCGTTCCGATTGACAACACAAAGATGGGGTCGGCCTAAAACGATAACCGTACATTAGTCGTTTATAGTTGTATATAACCGTTTGTAAACGCTTGCACATGTAAAAAACAAATTGTATCTTTTCTTCATAAATCAATACCACGGCTTATGACAACAGATATTGCCACTAAAAATTGTTTAACCTGCGGAAAGCCTTTGAAAGGCAGAACGGATAAAAAATTTTGTGATGACTACTGTCGAAACGGATACAACAATCAGCTGAAAGCCACTGATAACAACTATGTACGCAATATTAACAATGCGTTGCGCAAAAACCGGCGCATTTTGGAGGCTTTATTATCGGAAAAAGAAGAAATGGTAAAAACAACCAAAGATAAACTGCTGCAGAAAGAATTTCAGTTTAAATACATTACCCATACTTACATCAACAAAAAAGGAAATACCTATTTTTTTTGTTACGAATATGGATACCTGCTTCTGGAGAACGACTGGTTTTTGATAGTAAGAAGAAGGGATAATTAGAAGAGGAGTTTAACGCAACAGCAAAATTTCTTCCAACATAATACGCTCATTACTTAACCGTGGAATTTTATGTTGACCGCCCAATTTGCCTTTGCTGCGCAGCCACTCGGTAAAGATTCCTTTTCGCAGGGAGTGAACAATGGGTAAACGCAGCGCAATATCTTTTTGCCGTTTGGCTTCATAGTCGCTGTTATGGTTTTTTAGGGCAGTATCCAGTTCCAAAGTAAACTGGAGCAGGTTAGCAGGTTCCCTGTCAAACTCAACCAACCATTCATGAGCACCATTGTTGTTAGTACTAAAATATACAGGTGCTGCAGTATAGTCATTTACAATTGCATTAGTTTTTTCCGCGGCAATTGCAATGGCTTTATCGCTGTTATCAACAATAACTTCTTCACCAAATGCATTCATGTAGTGCTTTAATCTGCCGCTGACTTTTATTTTATAAGGGTTGATGGATGTGAACTGTATCGTATCGCCAATGAGGTAACGCCACAACCCCCCGGTAGTACTAATTACCAGCGCATAGTTTTTTCCCGGCACAACATTTTTTAAGCCGATGGTTTGAGGATTCGGCTTGCCATATTCTTCCACTGGCAAAAACTCGTAAAAAATACCATGTTCTGTAAACAATAACATACCATCATCATCAGGCTTTTGCTGACCGGCAAAAAAACCTTCGCTCGCATTGTAAATTTCCAGGTAGTTCACTTTCCCTCCGATGATTTTTTCAAACTGCTCCCGGTAAGGAACAAACGAAACGCCTCCATTAATATATAATTCCAGGTTGGGCCAAACCTCTTTGATAGTTTTCTTCCCTTTAATTTCCAAAATACGTTTTAACAACAACAACGTCCAGGTTGGTACGCCCGCGATAGAAGTTACATTTTCATCTGCCGTAACCCTGGCCAGTTTCTCAATTTTGTTTTCCCATTCGTCCAGCAAGGCAATACTTAATTCCGGTGTACGCAACCATTGGCCCCAAAAGGGAGAGTTTTGCATCAGGATGGCGCTTAAATCTCCAAATTGTATATCGTCTTTCACTTTGCTAAGCTGATGAGATCCGCCGATAACAAGCGCTTTACCTGTTAACAGATCGCTGGAAGGAAAATTTTCATAGTAGGTAGTCAGCACATCTTTGGAACCCTTAAAATGATTATCGGTTAAGCTTTCTTCACTGATGGGAATGAATTTACTCTTTGCAGAAGTAGTACCGCTGCTTTTGGCAAACCAATTAACGGGCGTGTTCCACAAAACATTTTCTTCCCCGTTCATCATGCGTTCAATGTATGGCTTTACATCATCATACTCCTGTATGGGCACATTGCGTTTAAAATCTTTAAGCGTAAATAAATGGGAGAAATTGTATTTTTTTCCAAACTCTGTGTATTGGGCAGCTGTTACCAGTTCCTGTAAAACCTCCCGCTGACTGGCCACCGGATGATTACTCCAGTTTTTGATGCGCCAAAAACGCATACGAGCAAGCCTTGATATAGTAGGAGAAAGGAATTTCATTCCCGGCAAGATAAAAAACTTACACGACTTATTTAAAGTATTAGCCAACTGTTTAATAACCAACAGTAAACAATAACAGTACACCGCGTTTATGCAAGCAACAAAAAGTATCGTCCAGTTTTGTTAATTTTGATGAAAACGGAAGAAGACAAAAATCTCTTTGTGAGATTGGGTTTTAGTCAATGAAAAATTGTAGGAGCCCGGTTGGTTTAATAAAAGTCGGGATAATAAATTTAAACAGTAATACAGTATGAGCAACGAAAGAACTGAAATAAATGCATTGGGAGAGTTTGGGTTAATTGATCATCTTACTCAAAATAATGAAACAAGAAATGCTTCCACCATCTTGAGCGTTGGGGATGATGCGGCTGTACTGGATCATTTCGGTAAACAAATTGTGATAACTACGGATATGCTGATAGAAGGAATACATTTTGACCTGATGTATACACCATTAAAACATTTGGGATATAAATCCGTAGTGGCCAATTTAAGCGATGTGTACGCCATGAATGCAACGCCAACACAGGTAACACTTAGTATTGCATTCAGCAACCGTTTTAGCCTGGAAGCAATGGATGAATTCTACGAAGGCGTTTATGCAGCCTGTGAAAGATATGGAGTAGACCTGGTGGGGGGAGATACAACCTCCTCTCAAAAAGGATTTGTAATTTCTGTTACCGCCATAGGGGAAGTTACCCCGGATACTTTTGTAAAAAGAAGTACAGCTAAAAAAGGAGATTTACTTTGTGTGAGCGGCTTTTTAGGAGGCGCATTTTTAGGCCTGACTATTTTGGAAAGAGAAAAAAGAATTTTTGCCGAAACCGGTGCCCAGCCCGACCTTGAAAACCAGGCTTACATTGTTGGCCGTTTACTGAAGCCGGAAGCAAGAAAAGATATCGTTGAGTTTTTTGCCGACAAAGGAATTATGCCAACGGCGATGATTGACGTCAGCGATGGCTTAAGCAGCGAAACGCTTCATATCTGTAAACAAAGCAATTTGGGATGTATTATTTATGAAGATAAAATACCCATTCATGAAGATGCACGCCAGTTTGCTTACACTTTAGAACTGGACCCTACCGCCTGCGCTTTAAGTGGCGGGGAAGACTATGAATTATTGTTCACACTTTCCCAAACAGATTATGATAAAATTGTGCTGAATGAGCAAATAAGTGTGATAGGTTACATGACGGAAGCAGAAGAAGGAACCCATATTATAACAAGAGGGGGCAATAAACACCAGCTGGTTGCACAGGGCTGGAACCATATGAATCAGTCACCGCAATAAATTAACGTGTTTATTGTTATTGAACCAGCTTACGCATTCAATAGTTCACATGATTAAAAAGTTTTTTTTTCCTCTTTTAACCGCCTTCCTTTTTTGTACAGGATGTGTTGTGAGCAATAAAAATTATAACCCTAATAAAAAATATTCCCGCCAGCAATTGCAGGAAGATTTTTCATTACTTAGAAATATTTTAGAGAAAAAACACCCCGCGCTTTACTGGTACACGCCAAAAGACAGCATGAATTTTTATTTCGACAGTTGTTACAATGCCATTGCCGACTCAATGACCGAGCTGCAGTTTGGCTGGCAGGTACTGGCGCCACTCACGCATACTATACATTGCGGGCATACCAGTTTTAGCATGAGCCAACACTGGAATAAATATATCAGCGATAAAATTACGCCATCGTTTCCCTTGTTTTTAAAAGTGATGGGCGATACGATGGTGGTAACAGGAAATTTAAACCGCAAAGATTCTGTCATAAAAAAGGGAACGTTGATTAATTCTATCAATGGCCTCCGCAACCATGAAATGATCCGGCAGATGTTTCAGTATCTTCCTTTAGACGGCTATTCAGACAATGTAAACTATGTACGTATCAGCGGTAACTTTCCCTATTACCACAGAAATATTTTTGGCATTTATAAAAATTACCGTGTTGGATATACCGATAGTTCTGGTAACGAGAAAACCGTTCTGCTCCCGATGTTTAACCCCGTCATTGACACATTTTTCAGGCGGAGGAAACCGCCCATGGAACCAAAGCCACCCCGCAAACAGCTCAATAAGGAACGACGGGAAAGCTATCGTTCTATTGAAGTAGACAGCACGATCAATACCGCTGTAATTACATTAAATACTTTTAGTAACGGAGGGGGAAGACACCTGCGTTCATTTATGAGACGATCATTTAAAAAGATCCGAAAACAACGGGTGAAGAATCTTGTCCTTGACCTGAGAAGCAATGGCGGTGGAGATATTAATATGTCTGCCCTGCTTACAAAATATTTACGCAACACGCCGTTTAAAGTGGTTGACACAGCTTACGCCCTTTCAAAATCTTTTGGCCCTTATACCAGGTATATTCACCAGGGGCGGCTGAGTAATATTGGGTTATTGTTTATTGCTAAAAAGAAAAAAGACGGGTACACGCATTTTGGTTACTGGGAGCGACATTGGTTTCAGCCAAAAACAAAAAACCATTTTGACGGCAAAACCTATGTGCTTATTAATGGCCCCAGCTTTTCGGCTACCACTATATTTTGCAATGCTGTAAAAGGGCAAAACAATATTACGCTTGCGGGAGAAGAAACCGGAGGGGGTTGGTATGGCAACAGCGGCTTGTTGATTCCGGATATTACTTTGCCGAATACAAAATTAAAAGTGCGGCTTCCATTTTTTAAAATCGTTCAATTTAACCATACTATAAAAAATGGCCGCGGTGTGCCACCGGATCTTTTTATTGCGCCAACAGTTGATGGCGTTCGCAGGTCGGCCGACAGAAAAATGGAAATTGTAAAAGGCCTTATCAAATCGAGCCAAACGATACAGCACCAGTAATTGTATCTATTTCAAAATAATAATTATGGCATAACGAGGAGGGATAAATGCCATTTTAATGGATCGTAAAAATATCCGCATCTTTCCAAAAAGGAAATTGAGTTCTTACTTTTTCAACATCTTCTTTTTGCAGGGTAATTGTAAAAACATCTTCTTCATCGGCCATATGATAGAGTACCTGCCCGAGGGGATCAATTACCAAACTGTTACCACTGTAATACACATTTTTATTATCGGTGCCAACACGGTTTACTCCCGCAACAAAGCATTGATTTTCTATTGCTCTGGCACACAGCAAGGTTTTCCAGGCATGGCTTCTTCTTTCCGGCCAATTGGCAACATAAATTAACAGGTCGTATTCACTTTCAGCGGTAGCAGACTGCTGGCGGCTCCACACCGGGAAACGCAAATCATAACATATCTGCAGATTAATTCGCCAGCCTTTCACCGATGCAATCAGTCTTTTGTTCCCTGCGCTGTAATGTTTATCCTCTTCCCCATAACCAAACAGATGCCGCTTATCGTAATGTCCAAATTGGCCATTGGGTAACATCCAGACTAACCGGTTAAAATACAGACCCTCTTCCTCAATAATAAGACTGCCGGTAATAATTATCTTATTGGCTTCTGCCACTTCTTTCATCCATGCCACCGTTTCACCTTCCATTGTTTCAGCAAAAAGTTCAGGTACCATTGTAAAACCAGTGCTGAACATTTCGGGCAATACAACAATTTCTGTTCGCTGGTCCATGGCCTCAATTTTTTCTTTCAGCCGTTGAAGATTGGCCGCTTTGTTTTCCCAACTAAGATCTGTTTGAATGATAGTAAGTGTAAGAGAAGACATGAAATAATTTTTATACAATCAAAATTACAATAAATTAAAACTGATTTGTATAATGCTTTGCCGTAGACTTATGAAGATTAGGGCGGGCTCATTTGTACAAAAAACGCCGTTTATTTCTAAACAGCGTTGTGATTATTTAATAGAAAATGTTTTATTTATTTCCTGTGCGTTGGGTGCCATATCCTTTTCTGCCGCCCCGGTCGCTGGAGTGCATACTGCGCCCGCCGCGGTTGAAGGGTTTTAGTTTTGGCCCGGCTACCTGCGGTACAAACGTTGCCGCACTTAGGGGATAAGGATGACTATCAACTACAGGTAAATTTTTAGCAATAAGCTTTTGGATATCCTTTAGTTCTGTCTTTTCTTCATGGTCGCAAAAAGAAATAGCAATACCTGTATTACCCGCCCGGCCGGTACGTCCTATACGGTGAACGTATGTTTCCGGAACATTCGGTAATTCAAAATTGATTACATGGGTTAGTTCATCAATATCAATTCCCCTGGCGGCAATATCTGTTGCCACCAATACCCGAAGGTTGCCGTTTTTAAAATTGGAGAGTGCATGCTGGCGGGCATTCTGCGACTTATTGCCATGTATGGCTGCAGCCGTAATATTTTCTTTTTGCAGCAATTTTACCACTTTATCTGCACCATGTTTGGTACGGGTAAAAACCAATGCGGTAACAATTTCTTTATTTTTTAAAAGATACAATAACAGGCCGGGCTTATTGGCTTTATCAACCAAATACAAACTTTGTTCAATGGCATCAACAGTTGAGGATACCGGAGTCACTTCTACTTTGGATGGATTGGTCAGTAATACATTGGCCAGTGTTTGAATTTCCGGCGGCATAGTTGCCGAAAAGAAAAGCGTTTGCCTTTTAGCAGGGAGTTTTATAATCACTCTTTTTACATCATGTATAAAACCCATGTCAAGCATTCTGTCAGCCTCATCCAGTACAAATATTTTTAAATGCTGCAAGCCAATATAACCCTGGCTCATCAGGTCCAACAAACGGCCGGGTGTAGCAATTAAAATATCCACGCCTCTTTGCAGTTGGTTGGTTTGATGCATTTGAGACACACCACCAAAGATGACGGTGTGAGATAAACCGGTATATTTTCCGTACGCAGCAAAGCTTTCACCAATCTGTATGGCAAGCTCCCTGGTTGGTGTTAATATAAGCGCTTTAATATGTTTTGGTCCACGAACGGCTGATTTTTCTTCATGCAAAATTTGCAAAATCGGGATAGCGAATGCCGCTGTTTTGCCGGTGCCGGTTTGTGCGCAACCCAACAAATCTTTTCGTTCCAGTATCAACGGAATGGATTGCTGCTGGATAGGGGTCGGGGTAGTATATCCTTCATCAGCCAATGCTTTTAGGATAGGTTCAATTAATTCTAATTTTTTAAATGCCATTAAATGGTTTTGAGTATTTGAGGCTGGAAAGACGTTGCATTTTCTGAAACAGCGGAAATTTATGTACCACTTGGCTTACAACTTGCCATATCATTAAAGTGGAGTAGGCTGCAAAGATAGGGATTTTCCTGGTCTCTTCCGCAAAGGATGGTTCGAACAGGTTTTACCAGCTGTATCAAGTGGGCATCAAAACAGACAGGACCTGGGCCTAATAATGACATTTGTTGCCCATTGTTTTTGGTTAAACAGATCCCCAAAAATTCAGCGAATCGGTATAAACAGGTTGCAATAAATAGCAGTAATCCTCCGCTCAAAATGATTTTTAAAAAACACTATTGTTTCCCATCAATGATCAACGGCGTATTTCCTTTACCCATCACAATCACTTTTGCATTTGAACTCAAGGCCAGTTCTTTCATGGCTTTTATTTGTTCGTATTGTAATTGCTGGTCAGTAAGACCTGTATTGATAATTTTTTGATAATCGGCGATGCCCTGCGCTTCCACTCTTTTTCTTTCTGCTTCCTGTTTTTCTTTCTGCAAAACAAACTCCATTTTTTTGGCATCCTGCTCTGCATTTATTTTCGATTCGATAGATGCTTTTACCGAGTTAGGCAAAGTGATATTTCTTACCAGTAATTGTTCCAGCATCAAACCTCTTTTTTTAAAATCGTCTTCAATGGTTTTATAAATGCGCTGCTGAAATTCATCTCTTTTGGAACCAAACAAATCCACCGCCTGGTAGTACACTGCATTGTCACGAATTTTTGTACGGGTGATGGGCCGAACGATTTTATCCCTATAATCATCCCCTGTTTCTCTCAATAATCTTGGAGCATCTGCACCAACAACCCTGTACAAAACAGTCAGGTCTATCGTTACTTCCAAACCATCGCTGGTTAACACTTTTATGGCATCATCCCCGGCCTTATTGCCTTCATCATTTACTCCGCTCATGGTATAATTCTGTGTTTTCACATCCAGTTTTTTCACATCCAGCAATGGATTAATAAAATGCAAACCACTACCCATAATATCATTCTGAATACTTCCAAACAAAACCTTCACACCAATTTCACCGGCATCTATCTGTTTAACGCAGGCAGACGAAATACCCAATAAAACAAACACCAGTCCCAATATTCGGCCGGCTCCTGTAAATTTTGCCGCAACCGGGTTATTTTTTGCAACTACATTGATGGCAATAAAAATGATGAATCCAAGGATAATAAGTATCATGACAAAAATATTTACTGCAAGATCAACAAAAAAAAGGAGAAGGCAGCCCCCTAAATCCCCCAGGGGGGACTTTTGAAGACCCTAAGATGCCCAAGCGCTTTTATTTGTTGAAGAACCATTATTAAATTCACCATAGCAAAACAGGATCTGCACAACTTGCAGATCCTGTTCATTAAGAAAATAAAAGAAGTTAGAAATTATCAAGCTCTTCAAAAGTCCCCCCTGGGGGATTTAGGGGGTACTTAAGATGCCCACGCCCTTTTATTTGTTGACAAGAACCATTATTAAATTCACTATATCAAAACAGGATCTGCAAGTGGTGCAGATCCTGTTCATCAAAAAAATAAAGGAGGTTAGAATTATCAAGCTCTTCAAAAGTCCCCCCTGGGGGATTTAGGGGGCCTTAATTATTCAACATCAACGGCATCACCAGCATCAGCAATTCCTCATTTTCATCTACTTCTGTAGGTTTAATTATGCCCGCTTTGGTGGGTGTGCTTAATTCAATTACTATTTCCGGCGTTTCAGCCGCATTAAGCATTTCAATTAAAAATTTAGCATTGAATGCAATCTGAAGATCTTCGCCATCATACTGGCAGGCCATCCTTTCATTACCTTCAAAACTAAAATCAACATCCTGTGCAGCAAGCTGCAATTCGCTACCGCTAATGCTTAACGCAACCTGGTTGGTGCTCTTGTTACTAAATACGCTTACCCTGCGCAAGGCGCTTTGAAAATCACTTTTGTTAACCGTTAATTTATATGGATTGTCAACGGGAATAACCACTTTATAATCCGGAAAACGGGCATCAATCAAACGACACACCAGTTCGGTACCGCCATGCTTTACAAAAAGATGGTTGCTGTTGTAAGACAAGGTCAATTCATCTGCATTATCCGGTAAAGCGCTTTTCAACAAATTCAGCGGTTTTTTAGGTACAATAAACGTGTCCGTTTTAGGACAATTAACGTCACTTCTTTTGTATTTCACCAGTCGGTGTGCATCGGTTGCCACACAGGTTAATCCTTTTTTATCCAGTTCAAAAAATACCCCTGTCATGGCTGGTCTCAGGTCGTCATTACTCACAGCAAATAAACTTTTATTGATGGCCGTAACAAGTGCGGTAGAGGTCATGGTGAAAGAATTGGCATCATCTGCCAAAGGCTCTTTTGGAAAGTTATCGGGGTTTTCGCCCATTACCTTGTACTTACCATTATCACTGGTAATTTCTACGCCAAAGTTTTTATCAATTGTAAAGGTGAGAGGTTGTTCGGCAATATTTTTAAGGGTATCCAGCAATATTTTTGCTGGGATACATACCCTTCCGCTGTCTTTAGCCTCAATATCCAAATGCACTTTCATTACTGTTTCCAGGTCGGTGGCTACAACAGTTAGCTTGCTTTTATCAATTTCAAACAGAAAATCTTCCAGAATTGGCAATACAGTATTGGCATTGATAACACCGCTGATCTGCTGCAGTTGTTTAAGCAAGGCGGAAGAAGAAACAATAAACTTCATAATATATTTTATTAAAAATCAAAGATAAAATAATGGCGGTAATGAAACCAAGATATTATTTGTAACCGGTAATTCACAAGCGGGCAGCTAAATTAATTAAAAAAGAACAGCCCGCTGATTACACTTATTTAATCCTGGAAGTTTGAGGTTCGGAGAAAATAATTTTTGACAAGGACTGGCCAGCATAAGGTGGGTAACCCTGGAAAAATGCCATTCGCCTGGTCCAAAACCGGTCGCATTGAATAATCTAGATTAAACAGCCCGGCACCAAGACTTTTTGGCAACCACATCGGTTTGAAATTTATTATTTTCGGTCTACGAATGACAGATAAAATACAACAACGTCTAACGCCACAACAGGCATTGCCGAAGGCAAAAAATTATTGCGCCTACCAGGAGCGTTGCCACAGCGAAGTGCAGGACAAACTCTATGGATACGGATTGAATAAAAATGAAGTGGAAGAGATTACCAGTATACTGATTACGGATAATTATTTAAATGAAGAACGCTTTGCAGTACATTATACCGGGGGACACTTTCGGACCAAAAACTGGGGTCGGGTAAAAATAAAATATGAGTTAAAGAAAAAACAGGTGAGCGCTTATTGTATCAAAAAGGCATTGGCGGCTATTGATGAGGATGAATATTTTAAAACCCTGGACCGGTTGGCAGAACTGAAGTTAAAAAGCCTGAAAAGTGAAAAAAACCTGTTTATAAAAAAGAGGAAATTACAGGATCATTTGCTTCAGAAAGGGTTTGAAAATGACCTGGTAAGATCAGTTGTAAGTAAGATCTAAATGAATGGCCTTATCGTTCACTTTATCAGCAAATAAAGTCTTTTAAGCGTTTAAAATTCTTTTCTGAACGGGACAGGAACAGGTTGCAGAAAAAGGTTGACAATAGTTGAATAAGCCTGAGCGCAACAGGCCGGGAGCTTGTGTTACTTTGCATAGGATAGGATTGAATTATAAAGTTACCAAATTGGCAAAGCCGCACCAAGAGTGGTTTTGCTTAAATTATAAACCGTATTTTCCGCAGTTCTTTTTATGTTGTGAG
The DNA here is from genome assembly GCA_038210625.1 of Chitinophagales bacterium. Classification (GTDB taxonomy): domain Bacteria; phylum Bacteroidota; class Bacteroidia; order Chitinophagales; family Chitinophagaceae; genus Ferruginibacter. The sequence goes on from JBBQWL010000009.1 coordinate 66,398, forward strand.
GCTTAAATTACGAACGGTTTTACACAAAAAGCTCCGTGCAAATTACGGCACAGAGCTTTTTTATTTGATATCATCAGCTATTAAAAACAACAGTTAATCATCCTGTTTCTTCTGAATATAACCAAAAATACCGTGGCTTTCTTCATCAGGTCCGGCCGTAAAATAGAGCCTGTTAGGGTCGATTGTAGTAGCTGTAAGCGGCGGAAAAGACAGCGCCCAAAGACCGTCGATTACCAAGGGAGCTTTATGAAGCGCCAGCTCACCCATAAACTTGCTGTCATTTCTGTAGGCGTTGATATGACCGTTGCCAAAGTTGCCTACCAACAAAACAGTGTGTTCTGAAGTTTCCAGCTCATCGCCATCATCTTCAAAAAAGCCCGCAGGAGCCTGTGCAATACCCCACGGCGCATTTAACTGGCCGCCGGAAACAAACCTTTTTACAAATGAACCATCTGTATTGAAAATACTAACGTAGCCGTTACCCATTCCCGCTTCGTCTCTTCCGCTAGGGCCAACTTTTGCATACATCACATATAGTTTGTCGCCGACGTTCTGAACATTAAAAGGAGAATAACCTGCCGGAAGATTAGGGTCGGTAAAGCTCATTGCAACAGTATTGAAGGCATTATCGAATACAGCTATCTTGCCCGCCCTGAAATCGGCCGCGTATAAATAAGTGGCGCCGTTGCTTGTTGAAATAGCCAAACCTGTGTAGGCAGAAGTGGCTACATTGTTTTTGATCAGCACGGCATTATTGGCAGCCGCTCCATTCCATCCCGATAGTACACCGTCAACGCCAACAAAAAGAAAACGTGCCGGTTGATTATTAGGCGCAGGGAGTACAAAGCCGGTACCACCGTTAAAAACGGTGCCAGTCGGGTTACCGCCGGTTGGTCCGCCGGGGGAAGGTATATTTACGGCTGGCCTTACCTGTAAACCTTCGCTGCTATATACCGTGCTCACGTGGCCAGCCTGTGCGGCCACCCAGGCTACGCCGGTGGTACTCCACGAAAGCCCCCAGGCATTCAATAACAAAGGGTCTATTCTGCCGGGGGTGTATTGGGCACTGGAAGCAACCAGGTTGACCTGTGTAAAATTCTTTTTAGATTTTACATGTTTTAAAGATGCGGCATCAGCCGAAAGGCCATCCTTTGTTAATCCGTTGGGATTTTTTTGACAGCCGGAAACTGCAGCAGCGGCAATGAAAACGATTGCAACGCTTTTTGTAAACAATGATTGATTGATTGGAAAACTTTTCATACGCAAGTTATTTAACTGTTTAAAAATTGAAATGCTCTTACAAAACATTCAATCGCAGAACAAGTGAATAACGTTGCTTTTTATGCTGGGTTTTTTATATTGGTTAATCCTTTTTCACGGGCAGCCTCATCCCCTTATATGATAGGCCTTTGGCTGAACAAATGCCCTGATGCCCTGGTAAGATAAAGTAGCGCCAAAGCCGGAATGCTTTCTGCCCGACCATGGTAAAGATGCGCTTACCCTGTCGCAGCAGTTCCAGTACACGCTGCCGGTATTCATCTGCTGCATTATATTTTCTGCCCGTTCAAAGCTTTTTGAAAATACTGCCGCCGTAAGCCCATAACTGGTATCCTGCATCAAGGCGATCGCTTCGGCATCGTCTTTTACTTTTTGTATACCAACCACGGGTCCGAAAGACTCTTCCATCATCACCTTCATGTTGTGATTTACATTCACCAACACGGTGGGTTCAAAATAGTAGCCTTTACGATCGGGCATTTTTCCACCGCATATTACTTTAGCTCCCAAAATAACAGCATCATCTACCTGTGTTTCCAAAAAGGCTTGCTGTTCTTTTCTGCTCAACGGACCAATATCAGTGGTCTTATCGAGCGGATCGCCTATTTTTAATTTTTTACATTCTTCGGCATAGGCGTTCACAAAAGCATCATACACATTTTCCTGTACGTAAATTCTTTCCACGGCGCAACAGCTTTGGCCACTATTGTATACTACGCCCTCCAATGCATCCGCCGCCGCTTTTTGAATATTGTCAACATCGTCCGTTACATACAAAGGATCTTTGCCGCCCAGTTCCAACTGGCAGGGAACCATTTTGCCTGCCACTTTTTCAGCAATGTATTTTCCGGTGCGGTAACTGCCGGTAAAAAAATAACCATTTAGCGGCAACAGCAATAACTGCTCACCAACAGATCCTTTGCCGATGGCCATTTGAAAACAATTTTCAGGAACACCCGCTTTATACAAAAGAGCCTGTATGTGCTGGCCGGTTAATGTTGCATATTCTGAAGGCTTATAGAAAACCGCGTTGCCGCTGATCAATGCAGGAATAAAAACATTTACGCCAACAAGAAAAGGATAGTTCCATGCAGAAATATTTGCAATCACACCCAGCGGCTCAAACACAATTTTTTCTTTGGTAGCGCCTTCTGTTGTAATCCATTCTTCTGCCAGGTATTTTGCGGCATTGTCAATAAAATATTTAATGCGGCCACGGGCCCCGTTCAATTCGTTGTAAGATTGTTGCAGGGGCTTGCCCATTTCGCTGGTAAGGGTAGCGGCCAATTCATCTTTATTTTCATCCAATAAGTCGTAAAATTTTTGAATAGCGGCTATGCGGTTGGCAATATTTACTTTGGACCAGGCTTGTTGTCCTTTCGATAGTAATTCAAATTTTTCCAATATTGTTTGATTGGTATCTTCTGCGATGTCTGTTATAACTGCTTCTGTTGCCGGGTTGATGACTTTCATAATAGTGTTTTATTTCTCTTTTAATAATTAATAAGCCCTCCATTTCGGGAGGGCTCACCAAGTTATTTATTTTAGCTGAAAAGGTTGTGATAAATTATTATTGTATCTCCTGTTTTGTGCCAGGTTGTGCTGTTTAATGATGACAAAAATATTTTTTTACAAAAGCTGGTAATTGAAAAAGGAACACTTTATCAGTCTTTTAATTGAACTATTTAGATCAACCCCGGGCCTGTTTAAAAACCGGATAATCTAATTATTTACTTACACTGCCTCTTCTTCTTTACGCCTGCCGGTGATAAACCTTTTTACTGCTCCAAAAGCAGCAACAGCGCCGATGGCAATAAATTTCCATGCTGCAATTAAAAATTTCCCAATCACCGCAAAGGCGCCCGTTTTAGCCAGTATGCCACCGGCTACCAATGCGCCGATTCCATACTCTGCCACTTTATCGGTGCTGGAATTAAAATCACTATATTTATTGCCTTCTGTAAATGCAGGCATTTTTAGTACCTGGTCGATGTTAGCTTTAACCAACGGTAATTCAGCCATTGTAGCAACAGCGTTTAATGATAGAATACCTTTTCTTCCCAATACTCTTACCTCATAGTTAAGGGTATTGTAATCAGCAGTTCCAAATTTAAACTCCTTTGCCCAGTGTAATACCTTGTTGTTTTTATCGTAGTAGGGTTTGGCTGCCCAACCGATTGTGTAAATAGGTTCGTATCCTGATTTTATTCTTTCTTTATTTTCGTCTGCTTCCCCGTTTTTCATACCGGTCAGCATTTCATCATAGTTTATTTTATCCGCATCATCGTCTTTTACAAAACCCTCTTCTTCATATGTTACAATAAAAGCAAAACTACTGTCGGCATACGGGCCACCATTGGCAGGAAAGATCATTCCAAGTACATTAGGTTTTGGAGGATTGCCCCACAAATCGTGCAATACATATTTACTTTGTTCGGCATTCAAAAACTTGAAGCCTTCGGAGAGTTTTATTTTTGCGACGCCATTGGCAATGGTTACCGCATTTGTTTCCCACTTTAAGGCGCTTTCAACTGAGTCCATCAACTTTTGCTGTCGAAGCATTTCTTTCATGGTAGAATCTTCGCCGCCTTTGGCAAACGTGCCGGAGGCACATAAAAATGTACAGATAATAATCAGGGTGATCTTTTTCATATAGCTGGTTTAAATAAAAAGGACAAAAGGTATCACGATATTTGAACCGGCAACCCTATAGGATACGCCCTCAGCTTACAATCACGGCCTGCTTTTTATGTCAGGAAACTTTTTTAATTTCTTTCAGAAAACGATCACGGATGTTTTTGGCAGATGGTAATTCGCTTAAATGAAATTTATACATTCGTTCTGGATGCCATTGTATTGCCAGGAAAAACGATTTATTTTCTTTCTCAGTCCACTCCACTCCTTCGATGATCCCATCGTCAGATCCGCAATTAATGGTGAGCCCTTCTCCCAGCAAATCAATACACTGGTGATGGGCGCTGTTCGTCATAGTTCGGGTAACGCCGGTAATTTCACTCAACAAAGTGCCTTTAACTATATTAATAGCGTGCGCTTTGTCGTGTTCTTCAAAACGATGAATCGCATTAGAAATTGTGCCTATGTCTTGCTTTAAAGTGCCACCCTGTATGCAGTTGATTAATTGCATGCCGCGACATACGCCTAACAAAGGCAGCCGGTGTTGCTGACTCTTATGGAAGACAGCAATTTCAAATTCATCTCTTTTTTCGTGAAAATGCAAGGGTGCATTTGGGTAAATAATATTGGGGTTATTGTAAAACCTGGGATGCATATCTACCCCGCCCGATAATACAATGGCATCAAAGTCCGCAATGCTGTTAATATCTGTATGTTGTGGCTGTAAAGTAATTATTTCTATTGGGTCGTTACCTTTCAACCAGTTTACATAGTTACTATGCTTTTCATCTGATCCGGTATAGGTAACGCCAATTTTTATTGCAGGTTGCGCCATTACAAAGCTTCTGTGTATAATTGTTTAAAATCAATTCTTGAAACCGGCCTAGGATTATTGGGATGACAAAAATCTGCCAGCGCCAAATCACTGAGTGTTTCGATATGTTCTTCCTTTACGCCAATGTCCCGTAACCGTACCGGCAAGCCGACCCGTTGATTCAATTCAAACAAATGGTTAACCACGGCTTCACCGGTTGTTTTTTCCAGGTCCATTGCCAAGGCCATTCTTTTAAATTCGGTTTCTAAACCGGGCGCATTAAAACGCATCCCGTATGGAAGGTTGACTGCATTAGCCAGGCCGTGATGTGTATCAAGCAAAGACGATAACGGATGCGCCAAAGAATGCACAACACCCAGTCCTTTCTGAAATGCTACAGCGCCCATCAAGGATGCAATCATCATTTTACTTCTTGATTCCAATGTAGGTTTATTTACCGCTTCTACAATAGCCTGGTTGATCAGGAAAATCCCTTCCAGCCCGATGCCTGCTGCCATTGGATGAAAATTTTTGGCAATGAAGGCTTCCATGTTATGTGTCAGTGCGTCCATGCCGGTGGCCGCTGTTACAAACGGCGGTAATTCCATTGTAAGCAAAGGATCTGCAAAAACTATTTTGGCCATTAACTTAGGTGCAAACAAAATTCTTTTGCGGTGCGTATCATCTTCAGAAATGATGGCACTTCTGCCAACTTCGCTACCCGTTCCACTGGTGGTGGGTACGGTAATAAAATAAGGAACTTCTTCGGTTACATATTGATCGCCGCCAATCAGGTCATCATAATCAAATAAATCGCGGTGGTGATTGATGCGTAATACAATCGCCCTTGCCACATCCATCGCTGCGCCACCACCAATACCAATGATACAATCGCGGTCGGTTTCATTGTACACTTCGCCACCTTTCAATACATCACTTTTTACCGGGTTTTTATGAATATCTGAAAATACTTCAACTGAAATAGACTTTGCAGAAAGGCTGTCTTTAATATCTTTAAAAAAACCAAGCCCAGCCACCATGGGGTCGGTTACCAGTAGTGGCCTGCTTAAGCCATTGGCCAATAAATGATCCGGTAATTCTTTAATGGCACCTGCGCCAAAACGAACAATGGTGGGGAAATTAAATTGTCTTACCACATTAAAGTCTGTCATAGTAATTGTTTTGTTATTTGATAGAACACGGATGACACGGATTTTCCGGATCATCACTGATCTTTAATTATTTTTATTTGAAAGCTTAATAAACGCCAAAGTTAGGAAGCGTACAACAAAGTTGAAAAAGTAAAAGAGTGCGACGCCACCGAAGCTCAAGATAGCTGAAGAGGCCCGGACAAAAAACCACATAAAGCCTAACAGACAATTAAATAATTTCCAGGTATCTTTTTAATTCCCAATCGGTAACCACTTTTGAAAACTGCCGCCACTCCCACTCTCTTGTAGCCGTAAAATGTTCAACGAAATTGGCACCAAATAACTCTTTTGCAATGGGCGAATTTTTCATGGCTTGTGTTGCTTCCCATAGATTTTTTGGCAAGCTGCCATTTTTTATGTCGGCATAACCATTACCCACCGTTGGTTGTGTTTTTAATTTTAATTTATTGCTGATGCCATACAAACCGGCTGCAAGGCAGGCTGCCATTGCGAGATAAGGATTGCTGTCGGAACCCACAACCCTTGTTTCCAATCTTGTACTGCTGTTGCTGCCCGGCAAAGCCCGTAAAGCCGTGGTACGGTTGTCGATGGCCCAGGTTAAAGTAGTGGGAGCCCAGGCGCCTTCTACCAGGCGTTTGTAGCTGTTTACTGTTGGCGCAAACATAGGCAGTATAAAGGGCAGGCAAGCCAGCTGACCGGCCATATAACTTTCCATTAAACTGCTGATACCGGTGGTTTTTTTACTGTCGTAAAACAGGTTTTGTTTTTTTGCAGTGCTCCATAAACTCTGATGCACATGGCCGCTACAGCCCGGTAAATTTTCACTAAATTTTGCCATAAAGGTGGCAATTACACCATGCAAATGAGCGATTTGCTTTACGCTGCTTTTAAAAAGTACTGCTCTATCTGCAGCTTCGAGCACTTCTGAGTAAGTGATGGCCGCTTCATATACACCGGGCCCCGTTTCTGTATGCAGCCCTTCTATTGGAACGCCAAATTTTTTCAACAGATCAAACAGGTCATTAAAGTAATCATTTTTTTGTGCCACCCTTTGTAAGGAATAGCCAAACATGCCCGGCGTCATCGGCCTTGTATCGCGGAATTTTCCGTTGTACAACTCTTCTGTATTATCTTGGAGGTTGAACCATTCAAACTCCTGCGAAAAGTACGGCGTATAACCGTTGCTGTTAGCCTGACCGATAATTTTCTTTAATAAACTGCGGGGACAAACTTCCAACCCTTTGCCTTTACTATCGCAAAAATCTGCCAGGAAAAAAGGAGTTTCATTATCCCAGGGAACCTGGCGAAAAGTATTAAGGTCTACTACTGCCGTAGCATCGGGATAACCCGAGTGCCAGCCGGTGTATTGGCTGTTGTCGTACGCAACGTCTGCCGAATCCCAGCCAAATACTACGTTGCAAAAGCCGAAACCTTTTTCAACAATGCCGGTAAATTTTTCGAAGCTCATCAGTTTGCCCCGGAGTATACCATCCATATCTGTGATGGCGAGTTTTACTTTTTCAGTATTTTGTTCAGCTAACAGCCGCAACACTTTATCTATTAACTGTGGTTGATTGGACATCTGTTTTTCTTTTTACGATAAAATGAAACCAAATATAAGCAAGTGCAAGTATAGCAAAAAAGATCACGGCCAGTTTTATGTTCAGGCTGGTCATTGCCACCAGGGAAATAACAGCTATGATCAATGCTATTACAGGAAAATATGGATACAGGGGAACTTTGAAAGGCCTTGACATTTGCGGCTCCTTTTTACGCAATACCAATACGGCAATCATCGCAAATATGTACAACACGATAGCACCAAAACAGGCAATGGTAATAATGTCGCCGGTTTTGCCCGTGAACAATGCGATAATACCAATGGCCATATTGAGCAACAGCGCATTAACAGGCGTTTTAAATGTTGGATGAATTTTACCAAACACCACTGGTATACAACCGGTTTTACCGAACTCGTAGGTGGCGCGGCTTGCAGCCAGTATCAATCCATGAAAAGAAGCAACCAGCCCCATTAAACCAATTGTGATCAGCAAATGATATAACCATCCGCTGTTACCTGTAATTTGCCCCAACGCCAATGGCAATGGCGAATCAGAAGCATCCGAACCGGGTGTTGCATACACTACTTTTTCCCAACCTCCAACGCCAACTGAAGAAATGAAAACCAGTGCGCATAAAATGATCAGGGTGAGCAATGCCGAACCAAAACCCTTTAACACATTCTGCTGGGGATTGACTGTTTCTTCTGCTACATTGGCTACGCCTTCCAGCCCCAGGAAAAACCAAACAGCAAAAGGAACAGCAGCCCACACACCCTTCCAGCCATTGGGAAAGGCATTTTGTGTAAGGTTGGTCCAGTGAAAATGCGGCAGGGTTACGCCGCTAAATAATACCAGTTCAAATACCGCAAAGGCAGTAATAATGAGTTCGAAAGTGGCGGCCGCTTTTACACCATACATGTTAAGACCGGTAAAAAGAAAGTACGCCACCACGGCAATACTGGTAACGGAAAATTGCGGTAAAAAAATATGAAAATAGGCACCGATAGCGGCAGCAATAGCGGGCGGCGCAAAAACAAATTCGATGATCTGCGCCATGCCTGCAATAAAACCGATGTCTTTGCCCATGGCCCTGGTAGCATAATCAAATACGCCGCCGGCCTTGGGTATGGCACATGCCAGCTCGGTGTAGGAAAATGTAAACGTAATGTACATGATGATGATAAAAAACGTGGCGATAGCCAATCCCAATGTGCCACCAACCGGTAATCCAAGGTTCCAGCCAAAATACATTCCGGAGATAACATACCCAACACCCAGGCCCCATAACATTAAAGGACCGAGTGTTCTTTTTAATTCTGTTGCTGAGCTTGTATTTGGTGTAATTGGTTGTTGCGCCATTGACTTTTTATTGTACTTAAAGATAAGCATCAAAGGGATACAGGATAATGTACCATTCAATATTATTTGCTGCCGTCATTCACGTGTAACAACCACGAACAGAAAATATTTGAATAACGGAGTGTAAAGTATTTTGATTAAGGCGGAAGTTGGTCAACATAGTCCAGCACTTTTTAATCGAAGCCACAGTTAGCGTTTGTTTAAATGTAGGGCATTCGCCTAATCATTCAAATTGCTACAAAAGTTGATATTTTCATACATACCAAACAATGCTTTTGCAGAAATAAAAATTTCCGGTAATTTTTTAATTTAGAATCGGTACTACGTAAAACAAGTAGTGGCGAAAAGCTTTGGCATCTTTCGGAAAAACGAAATTAAAAGGCTGTTATCAGCCTAGTTCTGCGTATGCAGCGGCAGACATATTGTTTTGTAAAAACTTTTGCCAGTCTTCCAGCATCTTGCCTTTTAAAACCCGTGGAAATTTATGTTGTCCACCTACTTTGCCCTTGGAGTGCATAAACTCCAAAAAAGTACTTTCTGAAAGTACGGTTATCAATACCTCCTTCAACGCATGCTTTCTTTCTACCTCGTAGTCATCATTCAGTTCTTTCAACTTTTCGTCTATGCGTAACCGTAAGACATCTTTATCTATCGCATCGTCTGTAGCGACATACCAGTGATGGGCAAAAAATAATTCATGTGGTACACCCGCTACGGTAAATTCAGGGATAGAAATATTCAGCTCCTCACTTACCATCTCAATGGCTTTGTTCATATTGTCTACACTTAAATGCTCGCCCACCAAACTTAAAAAATGCTTGGTTCTTCCTGTGATGATGATTTCACTTTTTTCTTTGTTAATTAGCCGTACGGTGTCGCCAATGGCATACCGCCATGCTCCGGCGTTGGTGCTGATTAAAATGGAGTAATCTTTATTTTCCTCAATCTCGTGAATCATCAACACTTCCGGGTTATCACTCATGTTTCCTTCACTGTCGAAGTTGTTGTCATCAAAAGGTACAAATTCAAAAAAGATATTGTTATTCAAAGCGAGGTGCATACCTGTTGCATCCTGCCTGTTTTGATATGCTAAAAAGCCTTCGCTTGCAAGGTAAGTTTCAACATAGGTAATGGGTTTGCCCAATAGTTTTACAAAGCCTTTTTTGTATGGTTCCATCGCCACACCACCATGCACATAAAAGGCAAGGTTGGGCCACACTTCGTGAATATTTTTTAACTGGTAACGTTCTATAATTTTTTCCATGCATAGCTGCAGCCAGGCAGGTACGCCTACAATAAAACCGATATCCCAGTTGGGGGCATTGTCAACAATTTCTTCTAACTTTTTTTCCCAGTCTTTTTCCTTTGCTATTTTTTTTCCTGGTTTATACAAACCCAACCCCTGGAACCAGAAAGGAATATTTTTTTGCTGAATGCCGCTTAAATCACCTGCATAATAGGTGGCCCCTTTTTGTAATTGCGTACTGCCGCCCAATAACAACCAGCCTTTACCCATCGCACTTTTGGGAACGTCCTGGTATTTGGTTAAACTTAACAATTGTTTGAAGCTGGTAATGGTATTGCTGCGGATTAATTCTTTTGTAATGGGAATGTATTTACTGGCGGCTTCGCTGGTACCACTGCTCAATGCAAAATATTTTACCACTCCTGGCCAGCAAACATCCGAAGTTCCTTCCACTGCTTTGTGCCACCAGTCTTTGTATATTTTACTGTAATTATAAGTGGGCACCAGCTGCTGAAACTTTTTTCCGCTATGCCTGCTCATTAAAATTTCATCAAACCTGTATGCTTGCCCAAACTGCGTGAACCTGGCTTTGCGCAACAATTTTTTAAGAACCCGTAGTTGCTGACTTCGCGGTGTGCTGATGGGAAGGTTGAGTGCCCTCGCAATGCCCGCCGGAAGTTTTAAATCAATAATTGCCATGCATATCTTGCTTGATGATACAACAAATTTACTGTTTACAATTGGCTTACGGGTAATATTTTACAAACGGAAAATGGTACCGCACAATGGTAACAGTTACCGTAAAATAAGTAAACCAACAATCGATGCGCATTATAAAAACGGGCGTTAAATAATACCATTAACTGATGTATCATCCATCAATATGGCGTAGGTTTGTTTATTAAATTTATACAATATGAAGAAACTTTTTGTGGTAATGTTATTATCCTTCTCCCTGTTAAAAGCAAGCGCTGATGAAGGAATGTGGCTGCCGATGTTGCTGGGGCAACAAGTGTACAATGACATGGTAAAGAAGGGCTTGAAATTAACAAAAGAACAATTGTACTCTGTTAATAAATCGTCTTTAAAAGATGTCATCCTGATTTTTGGCGGAGGTTGTACCGGTGAAATTGTGAGCAGCGAAGGCCTCATTTTTACCAATCACCATTGTGGTTATTCTGCCATTGCCAATGCCAGTACGGTTGAACATAATTACCTGCAGGATGGTTTTTACGCCTTTAATAAAGACCAGGAAATAAAAAGCGATCTGACGGTTCAATTTTTGGACAGAATTGTGGATGTAACCGCAGACGTGGAAGCGGGGGTAAAAGGCCTGGCATGGGCTGAAAGGACAGCTAAAATGCAGGAAGTATATCAATCCATCACCGATAAAGTACTGGATAAAGAAAACAGCCTTGCCGGAAGAATATACCCCATGTTTAAAGGCAACCAGTACATTATGTACGTGTACAAAACCTACCGCGACATTCGACTGGTAGGTGCGCCACCTGAAAGCGTTGGCAAGTTTGGCGGCGATACAGATAACTGGGAATGGCCACGCCATACCGGCGATTTTTCCGTGTTCAGGGTATATGCTGCCAAAGACGGTAAGCCGGCAGACTACAGTAAAGACAATACACCATTAAAACCAAAGTACTTTCTACCGGTGAGCATTAAAGGCATTAAGGACGGAGATTACGCCATGATTTACGGCTACCCGGGAGGTACCAACCGTTACGAAACCAGCTACGGGATCAAGCTGAAAAACGAGATAGAGAATCCAGCGCTGGTTAACCTGCGGGATGTGCGCCTGAAAATAATGCATGAGCAAATGTTGAAAGATCCAGCGGTAAAGTTAAAACTGGCCAGCAACTATGCTAGTGTTGCCAACTACTGGAAATTTTTTGATGGCGAAACAAAACAACTCATTAAGTTTCACACATTTGACCAGAAGCAGGCTTACGAAAATAAGTTTGCTGAATGGGCCAAAGGCAAGCCGGAGTATGAAACTATTTTTAAGGACTATGCAAAAAATTATGCCGACTGGACACCTTATAGTAAACAACGGCAGTACATTAACGAAGGTATCATGGGCTCGTCGCTGGCGGCTTTTGCGGCCAGTTTAATTGCAGTTGAAACCAATCTTGTAAAAACAGGTATTTCTTCTGCAGATATAAAAAAATCTATTGATGCCGCTACTGCTGCAAGAAAAACATTCCTGGCCTCGGAAGATAAGCCCAGTGATGTTAAAATTATGGCACAAACCGCGATGCTGTTTTACAATGATATTGATAAAAGCCAGCACCCGATTGGTTTTTATGAAGGTATTAAAAACAATTTTGGTGATTTAAAGGAAGAGCAAACTTTTAAGAAATGGGCGAGCAACACTTTTGATAAAACGATGCTACTGGATGATGCGAAGTGGTCAGCTTTTATTGCCAACCCTGACGCCACTGTATTGCAGGCCGATCCGGCATTTGCTTACGCATCCGCCTTTATAAAAAACTACAATTTAAAATATGCGCCCTTGTATGCCGCGTTTAATTCAACCAATGCCCGCCTGGGCAAAAGTTACCTAAAAGGGATCATGGAAATGAACCCGGCAGCGGCAGCTAAAATGTATCCTGACGCCAACTTTAGCATGCGGGTTAGTTTCGGCAATGTGAAAAGTTATAACCCTAGAGATGCGGTGCATTATGATTACATCACCACCGGGAAAGGGGTGCTGGAAAAATATGTGGCAGGCGACTATGAATTTGATTTGCCCGCCAAACAAATTGAACTGATGAAGAAAAAAGATTTTGGCCAGTATATCGATAAAGGAAGAAATGACCTGGTGGTGGGATTTATCACCACCAACGATATTACCGGCGGTAACAGCGGCAGCCCAGTGATTGATGGCAGCGGCAATTTAATCGGCCTTGCATTTGATGGCAACTATGAAGCGCTGAGCCACAAAATTGCATTTGACAAAGATTTAAATCGTACCATTTGTGTGGACGTGCGGTATGTGCTGTGGTGTATTGACAAGCTTGGTGGCGCAAAAAATATTATCAGCGAATTGAAGCTGGTTAAATAAACAGGATAGGTACACTATTGCTATGTCGTTTTGTGAATGGTGAGTGGTCAATGGTGAATCATTGATCTCTCACTATTCAATGTCATTTACTTAAGAAAATTTTGATCATGGAAAAGGTCTACCACCTTAATTCGTTAATTAAACAACATTGATTCACTATTTCCAATTCACACTTAACTTAACACCAGGATCAAAGCCTTTTGTCCGTAGAAAAGTAGCAGCAAAACCTGCGGGTTTTATTTTTGTTGTAAACAATCCGGCACAATTAATGTTTTAACATTCAATAACAAAACCAACGCAACAATGAAACAACTTCAGGTAATTGTAACAGCCATTTTTATGAGCACAGTATTATCTCTTTCAGCACAAAATAAACCGGGTATAAAAACAGAAGAAGTAAGCTATACTTCCGGCGGTGTTAATTGTAAAAGCTTTATCGCTTATGACGGCGATCAAAAAGGGAAAAGGCCGGCCATTGTGGTGATACCAGAATGGTGGGGTAACAATGATTATTCAAAATGGAGAGCCCGCCAGCTGGCAGAGTTGGGTTATATAGCCATTGCGGTTGACATGTATGGCGATGATAAAACAGCCGCTGATCCAAAACAGGCACAGGAATACGCTACGCCATTTTATAAAGATCCGGCATTGGGCGAATCAAGAATTGAGTCGGCAGTAAATAAATTAAAAGAATACCCCCAGACAGACGCCACAAAAATGGCAGCCATTGGCTATTGCTTCGGTGGCTCCATGGTGCTGAACGCTGCCAAATTAGGGATGGATTTTAAGGGTGTTGTAAGTTTTCATGGAGGGCTTGCAACAGTACCCGCAACGGCAGGTTCTACCAAGGCTAACATTTTAGTTTGTCATGGCGCAGCCGATAAATTTGTGAGCGAGGCAGATATAAAAAATTTTAAAAGCAATCTTGATTCATTAAAAGTGCCTTACACGTTTAATGTCTATCCAGATGCTACCCATGCATTCAGCAACCCGGATGCCACCGCCAACGGTAAAAAATTTAATATGCCGATTGCCTACAATGAAGCAGCGGATAAAAAATCCTGGAGTGATATGAAGGAGTTTTTCAAGAAAATATTTTAGTGAATGGTCAATTGTGAATAGTGAGTTTGGAGTGGGCATGTCGGAATTATTTACAGTAGTTGTAAAATGGCAATGGTTTAACTGTTGCCATTTTGCTTTTTTATCTTTACAAAATGGCAGAAGATTTACAAATAGCATCGGGCAGCAAAGCCGAAATGTATACTACCCTGTTGCCGCAAATAAAGGCGCTGATAGCAGGAGAACCAGACCTTGTAGCCAACCTGGCCAATATTGCCGCGGCGTTGAAAGAACAGTTTGGCTGGCTATGGGTAGGCTTTTACCTGGTTCAAAAAGAAGAACTGGTGCTCGGTCCCTTCCAGGGTCCGGTTGCGTGTACCCGCATACAAAAAGACCGCGGCGTATGTGGTGCCAGCTGGCAACAGGCAAAAACATTGATTGTTCCCGACGTAGCAAAATTTCCGGGCCATATTGCCTGCAGCAGTTTATCAGTCAGTGAAATCGTGGTGCCCATTATTCGTAACCAGCAAGTGGTGGGCGTGTTGGATGTGGACAGTGAAAAAGAAAATTGGTTTGATGAAATTGATCAGCGTTACCTGGAAGAAATTGTGCGTTGGATAGAACACGGATGACACTGATTTTGCGGATTTAAAACGGATTTTGGTTTACAACAAAGGGCTACCCTATGACCAATTTGATCTTTGTGCACGCAAGCTTTCCTTTTGCAAATACGCTTCGAATTACTGATCTCTTCCGGTCCTCCCCTGGTGGAGTTAGAGGGGGCTGTCCTTCCATCCCCACAAGTATCGACAGGCGTAGGTTCTGTACGGACTCCATTTCGCAGAGACCTCCAGCATTTTTGCTTTCAACGCTTTTTTATCCGTTGTATCCAGGTTGTACAGTTTGGCAATGCCTTGCTGAATTCCCAGGTCATCCAAAGCAAATACATCTTCCCTCCCCAGTGTAAACATCAGTATCATTTCTACCGTCCATTGCCCAACGCCCTTTATTGACGACAAATATTTTATCAGCTCTTCATTGCTCATTTTATGCAGGCTGGCATCGGTGATTTTTTCCGCTATAAAAAAACGGCAAACGTTCTGCACATACTGCGCCTTGGCATTGGACAGGCCAATGCTGCGAAGGGTTTCTACCGGAGTATCGATAATTTGCTGAGGGGTTGGTTTTTTGTTTTTGTATAAATTTAAAAAGCGGTTGTAAATGACAGCCGCCACTTTGGTACTTAACTGCTGGCTCATTATGGAGCTGCACAAATGCAGGTATACATTTTTCCTGCTTTCCAACACATAAGGTTCCTGCAGGGCAATTATTTTTTTTAGTTTTTTATCTTTATTCAGATGTACAAGATGTTCCATTTCTAAATGTAAAACAAAGCTTTGAATGGGGGCATTTTTATAGGGTAATTTATGGTATTTTGGAGTGGGCTTATCCATGACTTATGCATGGCTTTGACTGGACTTTGAGTAGGAGTATTGATATACTTTATCCTCCTTCTTCTTCTCTGTCATCCATGTACCGCGTCCACTAAGTTAGGGCATGCTTAACGGCTTCTGTTTAAAATTTATAGCGCTTTTTATTCGAGGCCGTAGTTGGTGCCTGCTGAAAGGATCTCTGCATTCGGAGCCAGAACATAAATTGCCTATTCTTTAAATTTATTTTTCTGATAAAATGGATGTGGGTATTAAATTACCGGCCTCCGGCTTTTTTATTTAGCAACGTCTTTTTTATTGCGGGCAGCGGAACTTCGCCGAGAGCCAGTGTACCGGTTTTAATTTTCTTTTCCATTTTACGGTAATAGCGCTTTGCATTTACACGAAACACATCATACAAAATGGTGTATATCAAAATTGCAGCGGGCACAAAAAAGGAGGCGTAGTTAAAATTCCGGAAAGCATAGGCGCCCAATAATGCCCCCAATATAAATGACGTAATAATAGATAACTTCAGCCCAATCCGGGATTTTAATTCAGCTTTTTTTTCAGGCATGCTGAATATTAATTGTGCCAGCTCAATGCCAAGATCTGTAAAGGTACCGGTTAAGTGGGTGGTGCGTACAACCGATTTCGAAATCATAGACACCAAGGCATTTTGCATGCCCATAGCAAATAGCAAACTGCCCGCAAAAAATTGCCGGGCTGCCAGGTTATTTGTAAAATCATTTCCTAAAAAACCCGTTGCAATAAGAATTACAAATTCGCAGGTAAGCGGTACAAGGTTAGAGTAGCGTTGATTTTTACCGATGACATCAATGATAAGACTTGAGATAAACGCACCGCCTAAAAAGAGCAACATCCAAATGGCAATTACCCAGGAAGTGGTCCATGATTTTATGGATATATTTTCTGCAAACAGGGCTGCATGGCCTGTTACATTGGTTGTTAAAACAGAAAACCCCAGCAACCCTTCGCCATTTACCAAACCTGCTGTAAGGCTCAATAAAACGGCTAACCTAACATTATGTATATGGGTGCGCCGTACTCCCTGGTGTTTTAGCATGGGCTTTTTTTATCTGTTTTGTTCCGGCCTTGTTGAATGAGATTTAGTTGCATTACATAAAAATTTTCCGGCGTATGTAGTTAAATGTTCTTATAAACATCTCATCGTTTTTAAGCTAATTCATATCAATGAGTAATATTTATCGCTTATGCTATTTAAATGATGAACCTGGTGCCCAAGCATATTAAAGCCCATGGCCGCAATTGACATGCGGCGCTTTCTGTCAATGCCGGTTTTGAAAAAGTCGTCGCCATCAAAAGTGCTGTAAAGTCCATAGGTTGCTTTTCTTACTGTAATCAGTTCTTCAATTATTCGTTCTACAGGTTTATTATCCGCATTGGCATTGGCCGCAAAGATTTCTTCATTAAAACTTATAACATATTCCTTTTCTCCCCTTGCAAATCTTAAAATGCCGGCACATACAATACGTTCTGTATCGGACAAATGCTGTAATATGTCGTTGACTGTCCATTTGCCGGGAGCATATCTTTTAGAATGTAGTTGAGTGAGTTTGTTTATATCCAGGTTCCATAAATCTCTAATGCTGTTTTTAAAAGCTTTGTCAAGATTATTTTCTTCTACCAGGTTCATGTACCGCTCACAAAAATCAGGCATGCAGCCTATGTGGGTTTTCGTTATTGTATTAAGCATCATCATTTTCACTATTCACTTTTAATATTTACAGTTACCACATTACCTTCTATTTATTAGACAGGCCTTGATTTCTGGAGATCGGGATTAATTAAGGCTAACACTCACTACCAGTTTAAAATGAGCTGCCGGTGTTAGTTTACAGCGACAGCCCGAACAAACCTTCAACCTTGCCATAATAATCATGGGCGTTGATGCGGAATGTTTAACACCGTTGGCAGGGTGCACAGGCTTTTCAAAAAGGAATTTTTTATTCAGCACTGGCAAATCATTTAATTCATCATTTATTGACTCTGCCCAGGATGCTATTTTCCCATTTACTCTTTTATCCAATACTTTAAAAGCTGATCTGCTTCTGTATCTGCGAGCCGATATCCCCCCGGCACTTCCTCTTCCAGGCTATGATAAGTGACTAGCCTGGTACCTGCAGGTTTTTGTTCCAATTGCATAAAGAGGTAGCGGTTGTAGTAATTATATAATTCCTGGGAGTATTCGATGGTATCATCAATTTTATTTGTGCCGGTAAGATTTTCGTAAAAAGAGTTGAAAAAATAAAAGTGATCGTAATTTCTAAAATCCAGCTGGGTAAAATTGCCGTGAATAAAAGAAACATTGTCAAGTTTCAGCGCCTTCTTTACAATTTCAGCTTCTGCAACCAGGCTTCTTCTTTGCTCTACTCCATAAAAAAATGCATTGGGTTTGGCATATGCGGCGGCTAAACAAAATTTTCCTACTCCGCTACCAATATCTAATATTCTTTCGTTGCCGTTGACCGCTAAAAAATTAGCAGCTTTCCTTGCCACAGGCAGCGGTGTCCAATGCTTGCGGGCCAGTACCTGTATGGAAAATGGATAGAGCCTGTTAAATCTGTCATCTGCAGTTGTCCATTTTTCTTTCATTCGTTCCTGTAATTGCATAATTGTATTTGTTTGCTTTGCATCAGCCGTGTTAATTATTTAATACACGATATATCAAAATGAAAAGGGATAGCCGATCCTATAATTTAAATCTTCATGGAAATCATTGTTCTTTATACCAGCAATTATTGTTTGTTTGCTGCTATTCAAAAGCATTCCATTTTTAAGTACATTCTATTACTCACACATGATTTGTGAAGAAACCAGGTTTCTTTTTTTATTGATTTAACCATCTTCAATTTGTTACACAAAGTTATTTTACAAAACAAAAGCATGCGGTAAACTATATCATGGTAAAATGTGCAATAAATCATTTTTTAAAGGCATAAATTTGAAACTAATATGAGCATTAAAGGCATTTTTCCGATAGACAAATGGGATTTTAAAAGTGAATCTGTTTTGGCAGATTTACCTGCGGAAGATGTAGAACTGCTTACTGCACATCAAACAGAGCAGGTATGTAAGAAAGGAGAAATTATTTTCAGAGAGGGCGCATATCCTGCCGGTATCTTTTATATAAAAGCCGGTAAGGTAAAAAAATACAAGCTGGATAAAGAAGGAAAGGAACATATTATCTATGTAGCAAACCGCGATGAGTTGTTGGGCTATCACGCCATTCTTTCCGAAGACCGCTATCCCGATTCGGCTGCAGCAATTGAAGAAAGCAGGATTGTTTTTATTCCAAAAGAAGATTTTTTAGCAGCATTGAACCAGTCCGCTATATTAAACAAACGCTTGTTGAAAACATTGAGCCATGAGTTTGCTGTATTGGCAAACAGCCTTTCTATGTTTGCGCAAAAAACCGTACGGGAACGTTTAGCCCTTCAGTTAATAGTGCTGAGAGAAAAATACAAAGAGAATTTTAAACCCGGAATGCCGGTGGAAATAAATATGAGCCGGGACGATTTGGCCAACCTGGTGGGGACCGGAAGAGAAAATGTAATTAGGGTATTGACTGAATTTAAGGAGTCAGGCATTTTGCAAACCAAAGGCAGAAAAATTATTATACAGGATGTAAATCAATTGATAGGTATTGCAGATTACAAATAGCTGTTACATAAAGTGAGTTTGTAATAGTTTTTACATAGCTGTATTCAAGGCCTTATGTTGAATTAAACCCTGTCAAAAAAGCGGCTTCGTTTTTATTTTGATGACCAATGATGTGGTCTGTATTCGGGCTGTGGTGCAACTTACGGGCTAATAGGATAGAAAACATTGGCAATTTGATTTCTTAATGGCAAGCATTCAAATTTTCTTAACGCTTTTTTCTGAGGCCGTCAAAGAGTATGCGGAAATATTTGTTATCCTATATTTTTAAAACGACATAAAATACCCACACCACAATGGACAAATTAAAGGCCTGGTATTTCTTTAGAAAAAATATGGCTACCGGCTGCTGTTGAATAGCAACAACATCACAGCCTGTTTTGTTGCAGGAGTAATTTAGTGAGGGAAAAAAGGCTTACGCCGTCCAGCTCATACTACCGTCTTTTTCATCTTTTAATTCAATACCAAGGGTGGCAAGTTGTTTTCTTATTTTATCAGAAGTTGAGTAGTCTTTTTTAGTTTTAGCTTCTTTTCGGATATCAATCAGCAACTGCATAACACCCTGTAACGTGTTGTCATCGGCGCCAGTGGAATGTGTTAGTCCAAAAATATCTGCCAGGTAAACTTTAAATTTCTGCTGCAATAAAACCAGGGTTGATGCTGCCAATGCATCGGCTGTAATATGACCATCTTTAATACCATTTATAACGGGCGTTAATTCAAACATGTTTGCCAGTATTTTAGCGGTACTAAAATCATCATCCATAAATTCGTCAAACTCATTCAGCCATTGCAATACTTTTGCATCGAGTGCCACATCTGCGGCAATTTCATTTAAACCAACGGGCAATTTCTTCAACACTTCGTATGCTTCCCACAATCTCTTCAATGCCTTTTCACTTGCCTGCAAGGCTTCACTGCTAAAATCTATAGGGCTGCGATAATGACTTTGTAAAATAAAAAACCGAACCGTCATCGGCGCAAAAGCCTGCGTTAACAAAGGGTGATTGCCGCTAAACATTTCTGTAAGCTTTATCACATTGTTATAGCTTTTACCCATTTTTTTACCATTGATGGTAATCATATTATTGTGAATCCAGTACCGGGCAGGCATATGGTGATTGCAAATAGTGCTTTGAGCAATCTCACTTTCATGATGTGGAAACTGAAGATCCATACCCCCGCCATGTATATCGAACTCTGCACCTAAATACTTTGTAGCCATTGCCGAGCACTCAATGTGCCAACCGGGAAAACCTTCACCCCAAGGGCTTTTCCAGCGCATAATATGTTCGGGCGCTGCAGATTTCCAAAGTGCAAAATCTGCTTTATCTCTTTTTTCCTGCTGACCATCGAGTTCCCTGGTTGTTTCCAGCAAATCATCCATAATGCGGCCACTCAATTTTCCATAGTCGTGAGAAGCAGCATATTTTTTTAAATCAAAGTACACAGAACCATTTACTTCATAGGCATATCCTTCAGCAATAATTTTTTCAATCATGGTGATTTGTTCCACAATATGGCCGGTAGCGGTTGGCTCAATGCTTGGCTCCACACAATTGAACTGCAGCATGGCCCAATGAAAAAGATTGGTATATTTTTGTACCAGTTCCATTGGTTCAAGCTTTTCTAAAATGGCTTTTTTACCCACTTTGTCCTCCGCTTCCCTTCCCTCTTCTTCAAAATGCCCGGCATCTGTAATGTTGCGCACATAGCGCACTTTGTAACCTTTATAAGTAAGATACCGGTATATAAAATCGAAGGTTATATAGGGCCTTGCATGTCCCAGGTGGCTTTCGCCGCTTACGGTTGGTCCGCATACATACATGCCTACGTGGCCTGGCGTAATGGGTGTAAATATTTCTTTTGTGCGGGTGTAGGAGTTGTAAACTTTTAAAGGCATGCTTTTATTTTGTTTGTTAACTATTCCAGTGTTGAATAGTTGTATTTTTTATAGTTAGATGAATTGGCTTTTTTTGTTTTGTTTGTGCCGAATTAAGCACCAACAACAAAGTTGAGCTAACCAACAGAGCTTGTTTTTGCAAAGATATTATGCTATGCCGCAACGGCAACAGGGAATGAATAAATATTTAGTATAAACAAAGTGCATAAGAATCAAATATAATGAAATTGATAAAAAACGGTTGAACTAATTGTTTTGTAAACGGCTGATATCCGTAATTATTGGGAAATGATCGCTCAATTTTTTTTTGATGCGTACATATTGATCTACCCGGTAACGCTCATCTACAAAAATATTATCAATGCGCAGCGTTGGTGCAATGCCGCTAAACGTTCTGCCTAAACCAGCACCTTTTTTTTCGAAAGCATTTTGCAGGCCTTTGCCAATGGTTTCATACGCGTAGGAGTTTGGCACATCATTAAAATCGCCACAAACAACTACCGGGTATGGACTTTTATCAATCTCCTGCCGTATTCTGTCTGCCTGAATCTGCCTTCTTAAAAATCCCTTCTTCAACTTAACAATAATATTTTTTGATTTTTGAAGATCACTGTCTGATTCGATTGAAGGATTATCGATGTACTGCAAATTAACCGGGGTAAATTTTAATGATTGTAAATGAATATTGAAGACCCGGATGGTATCGGCCCCTTTTACAATATCTACAAACTGAAAAATAGAATTGTAATCGTTGGGATATATGGCAATGGTGTGCCTGTTTATAATGGGGTATTTCGAAAAAGTGATGATACCAAAATGCTGGCTGCTCAGATAATTTTCCTTCCAGTTATAACTGTAATATTCATCTGCAAAATGAAGGGCCAGCTCAAAATCCTGGATAGCATAAAACGCAAATTTGTGGTAATATTTGTTGTTAAGATCAATGATACTGTCCCCCGCCACCATCTCCTGGAAGCAGGCAACGTCTGGCTGATACTCATTGATGAGTGCAATCATACTATCGTGTGTAAGCGGATCTTTTTTGTACTGCAAAATATCAAACTGCGCCACATTCCAACTCATTACCCTAAGCACATCGGCTGGTTTTTGACTATTAAAATCAGCTCCGGTTCTAAACGGAATAATTTTGGCGATATGGGTCCAGCTGGCCAATAGCACCGGCACAAAAAGCAACGCCCATTTGGACTTTGCAATAAGCCAGAAAACAACAAACAACAACAGGATCACCAGAAAGTAAAACGCAGATAACGAAAGCAAACCTATAAACCACAACGCCCCGCTAAAAAGGTATTGTGCGTAACATCCCAATAAAAAACACACAGCCACAATGATGTTGACTATTATAAAGAACTTTTTGGTGAGTATGCGAAAAAGCGGTTTAGGCATTTTATAAAGATACTGTTTGCCAGTTAAAATAAATTGCCGGTGAGTTATAGAGGAATAAAAAGGATGTCTGTAGATTATAAGATATTATAGGTTAGCCTCCGGATTAGCTGGTTTAAAAACAAGCCAAAAATAAAAGTAGCTGTCTAAAGGTCTTCTTCCGCAGCTCTTTTGAGGATGTTTTTTTCTTCTTCGGTTAAAAGGTGATACCCTTTTTGATTGATTTTATCCAGGATTTCATCCACCCGCTGGGGCGTAATATTGGGTGTTTTTTTATACGGCTTTTTTCCTTCGGTATTATAAAAAACCCGTTCTTTAATATTTACGTTTGCCCGTTTTTTATCGGGATTAAAAAGATTCATAAACCAGTTGTAAAAACCGTTCATCCACAGGCTGCCATCAATATCTTTTCTTAATAAAAAAATAAAGAAAAATCCCGCAGCGGCTCCAGCCAGGTGAGATAAACTGTATGCTGCACTTACAGTTGCGATGCCTGCAAAATCAACCAGTATATAAACCATCGTTAATACCCAAATAGGAATGCCGCCATTTAAATTTCTGAAAAATCTGAAATCTGGCGCCAGCGTAGTGGTAGCAACGGCAACGGCCATGGTAGCGGCATTGGCACCGAGTAAAGCCGAACTACTTATAGCAGGACGTAATGAAGGCACGATGTAATTGATAGCAATAAACACGATAGCTCCTGCAAGACCGCCGTAAATGTAAACGGGAATCAATTTTTTATTGCCGGTGAGTTCCTGTAATATAAATCCAAATGCCCATAGCCACAGCATGTTGCTTAAAATATTCATGGCGCTTATATGACTAAACATATAAGTTAATAAAGTCCATGGCCTTTGCGCCAGGAGGCTAAGCTGCGCAGGCATTTCAAAATACTGCAATGCTTCGCTGAAAAAAATGGTATCTCCTTTTTGAAAAAAATAATAAGTAACCTTAATAGTGAGGAGTAGGATAAAGAAAATAATATTTAGTGTAAGTAATGCCATCAGGGCGTTTCCGTCCTGGCCTGGGGTAATCCGTCTGCGGGGCTGTCTAAATTCCGAAAATCTGTCTGACTCTCCCATATGATTGATTGTTGTACAAATTTACAAACAGCGGTTGAAAAACGCTGTTAACTTTAATAAAACGTTTTACGGTTGGTTTTGTTCCAGAAATAGATAAGCAAAAAGCCAACCAAAGCTCCTCCAAGGTGAGCGAAGTGTCCAACATTATCTCCGGCAATCTGGCGTACCCCCATAAAAAGATCCAGTAAAATAAAAAATGGAATTACATATTTGGCCTTTAGCGGAATGGGAATAAACATGATGTATAATTCGGTATTGGGAAACAGGTAAGCATAGGCTGCCATTACTCCCATGATAGCGCCGGATGCGCCAATAGCGCTATACTGATCTTCATATGCTGTTATTAAGTCCGCCGTGGACATTCCATGAGCCATCGCTTCGGGAGATTTAGCAAACTGGGCAGCGCTAAATGGAATACTTAACTGTATACAAACCGCCGCGCCTACGCCGCAAATAAGATAAAAAATCAAAAAACGCTTTGACCCCAGGTAACGTTCCATAATGCTACCAAACATCCATAAGGTAAACATGTTAAACAGAATATGCGACAACCCTTTGGGATCGTGCAGAAACATGTTTGTAATAAACTGGTGCGGGTAAAACAGCGAAGATTTAATGTAATGCAACGCTCCCCACTCTGTAACATCAAAGGGTTGAATTAATACCTGGGCTAAATAAGCGAGGATATTTAATATAATTAGATTGAAAACAATCGGCGTATCCCGTTGAAGAGAATTATTAAATTTGAATGCCATAAATCAAAGTTAGTAGTTAATTTTTCAGTTTTAGCAAGGCAACGCATTCAATGTGGTGTGTATGCGGAAACATGTCAACCGGCTGTATTTTTTCGACCGAATATTTCTCTGCCAGCAAAGCGATATCCCTCGCCTGCGTAGCAGTATTGCAACTAACATATACAATAGTTGGCGCCGCTATTTCGAGTAACTTAATCACCAGCTTTTCGTGCATGCCTGCTCTTGGCGGATCTGTGATGATTACATCCGGACGACCGTGTTGCGCAAAAAATTCATCATTGCAAATTTTAATTACGTCGCCTGCAAAAAACTCAGCATGGGTAATATTATTCAATGCCGCATTTTCTTTGGCATCTTCAATCGCCTCCGGAATGGCTTCTACCCCAATGATCTTTTTGGCCAGCTTACTTAAAAAAATGCCAATGCTACCAGTGCCGCAATACAAATCATACACAATTTCTTTACCGGTTAATTGGGCAAAATCCCTCGTAATGGAATACAATTTTTCCCCCTGCTTTGTATTGGTTTGAAAAAAAGACTTCGGGCCAATTTTGAATGTAAATTCTTCCAGCTGCTCATTCACAAAGCCTTTGCCGTAATAGGTTTGCGGCGAAAGGTCGTAAATGGTATCGTTCCATTTTGTATTGATGGTAAACAATAGCGTAGTAATAGCAGGCACAGTTTTTAACAAATGGTCCAGCAACCTTTTTGTTTCCACTTCCTCCTCGTACCCCAAACAAATATTTACCATCAGTTCGCCAGTGGAACAATAGCGGATAATGATATTGCGCAGCCAGCCTGTGTGTTGTTTAATGTCGTAATAGCTATAATTATTTGCCTTTGCAAAATCCCGGATGGTATTGCGAATGATGTTGTTTACGTCATCCATCAGGTAACAGGTATTGATCTCAATAATTTTATCAAAAATACGGGGCACATGAAAACCGAGAGCCCCCCCACCCCCCAAGCGGGGATTTTTAGACTCTGCGAATTCAGAAGAGCTGTCTAAAATTGCTGGCCCAGAAAATCCCCGCTTGGGGGGTGGGGGGGCTGCTTTTATTTCCTCGCTGGTTAAATATCGTTTGTTGCTAAAAGTAAACTCCAGCTTGTTTCTGTAATGAATAGTGTCTGCAGCGCCAGCAATCGGCATAATCTCCGGTAATGGTATTTTGCCAATTCGTTTCAGGTTTTGCATTACTTCCTGTTGTTTGTATTCCAGCTGCTTTTGGTACGGCAACATTTGCCATTTACAACCACCGCAAACGCCAAAATGCTCACAAAATGGGGTCGTACGCTGCGGTGAAAATTCATGGATCTTAGTCACCTTTCCTTCTCCCCAGTCTTTTTTATTGGTGCTTATAAAAACATCTACCACATCGCCAGGCACGGCGCCTTCAATAAAATACACTTTGCCATCCTGCCTTGCAACAGATTTACCTTCAGCTGCGTACCCGGTTACAGCAACTTTTTCCAATAAAAATTTTTTTCTTTTCACGGTTGCAAAAGTAACCCCATTTTTGTTTTGTACCGGCTTACAGTAACTGTTTCTTTCAATCGCCGGCAAGCATTGCAACATGTCTCAGTTAACTGCCCGTATCGCTTCGCCGGGAAGTATTTTAAACGAGAAATTAACATTTAATTTTTTGTTAATGATATGTAATTTATAATTTGCTGCGCCGTTCTATCCTGATGATTAACCATTCATTTTAGATACTTTTGTAACCTTATTAAACCATTGAATGAAACAATATCTTTTAGTTCTGTCAGCTATCTTTTGCTTTACCAGCGCCCAATCACAGCATTTTACCGTAACCATGCAAGCCAGCCAGTATCATTCCGGCATTGCATATTTAACTTACCACATGGGTAAAAATCTGTCTGTAGAAGATTCAGCGGCTGTAAGTAATAAAGGTGTTGCGGTATTTACGGGCAAAAGAAAATTGCCTGCCGGCATCTATGCTCTTGTGCTGCCTGGAAAATCAAAAAGCGTTGATTTTTTAATTGATAAGGAACAAATAATTACTGTAAAAATTGATACGACTGACCTTTTACAAAAAACGGTCGTAACAGGTTCGGCGGCAAATGTTTTATTGCAGCAGTACCAAAAAACGATTGCGGCAAAAGCGCAGTTGCTGGATGCAGAGCGAAAGGCGTATACTACTTCCAAAACAAAAGCAGACTCAACATTACACGAAACCAATTATAACCGGTTAAATAAAGAGCTGAATGATTACCGGGATAACCTCATTAAAGCCCAGCCATCGTCTATGATGGCAGCGCTATTGAATGCTATGAAAGACCCTGCGGTACTGAATAACAAGCCACAAACCCACAATGATTCCCTGCAAAACTATTATTACTATAAAACACATTATTGGGATGGCGTAACGTTTATGGATGACCGTATTATTCGCACCCCATTTTTTTTACCGAAACTGGAAAGGTATTACCGGGAACTGATTGTTCCGGAAGCCGACAGCATTATTAAAGAAGCCGATTACCAGTTGTTACTGGCACGCAGCAGCCCCGAAATGTATAAATTTTTATTGAACTGGCTTACCGATGAATATATCAGCCCTAAATATATGGGGCAGGATGCAGTGTTTGTGCATCTTTTTGAAAAATACCACAGCAAAGGTTTAAGCAGCTGGTTAAACGAAAAACAAATGGAAACTGTAAGCCGCCGGGCCTACATGTTAATGGCTAATTTAATAGGAGCAAAAGCCGCCGATCTTGAGATGACTGATTCTACAGGCAAGCCTTCAACTTTATACAATGTTACAGCCGATTATACGGTGGTTGTTTTTTGGGACCCAACCTGCGGACATTGTAAGGAAGAGTTACCCAGGCTGGATTCGGTTTACAGGGCTAACTGGAAGGTGCACAATGTAAAAATGTATGGCGTGTTATCAGCAGATAGCAAGGAAGAGATGAAGCCCGAATGGTTAAAGTACATCCGGGAGCACAATTTGCAAGACTGGGTAAACGTTTATCAAACCAGGGAAACGGAAGCAGCCAACGTTGCGGCACAAAAGCCCGGCTACCGGCAGTTGTACGATGTTACCCTTACACCCACTATCTACCTCCTGGACAAAGAAAAGAGAATTATAGCAAAAAAATTAACCTGGCAGCAACTGGATGATCTGTTACAGGTAAAGTGGAAAATGAAATCCAATTAAAAGATAAAACCTGTTTACAATGAAGTATTTTTTTCTGCTTTTTATCCTTTCCCTGTTTTCCGTTCCTGTTTTTTGCCAAACGCTGTTTACTTATGGAGATGAAAAAGTGACTAAAGATGAATTTTTAAGAGCCTACAATAAAAATAAAACACCGGTTGAAGACAAGGAAAAATCCTTGCGGGAATACCTGGAGCTTTATTCAAAATTTAAACTAAAAGTAAAGGCTGCCAAACAATTGCGGCTGGATACACTACAACAGTTAAAATACGACCTTCAAAATTTTAGCAGCCAGGTAGAAGAAGGATACATGAATGATGAAAAAATATCCAATGCACTGCTGGACGAGGTAATTGAGCGCAGTCAGAAAGACATTCATCTAATTCATTTTTATATACCATTGGCCACCGGGGCAGCTGCAAATGATTCTGCCAAAGCCTCACAGGCGATGGAAGAATTGATTGCCGAATTACAAAAAGGCAGCACAGAGTATGATATTATTGCCAGTGCAATTAGTCAAAAATATGTAGCCGTTTCTGCGAAAGACATCGGTTATATTACTGCGTTGTCCTTACCCTATGGCATGGAAAACCTGGTATACGGCCTTCAACCCGGCGCCATCAGCAAGCCCTACCGTACTAAAAGTGGCTTGCATGTTTTTAAAAATGCCGGAGAAAGAAAAAGTGCTGGTAAATGGAAAATTGCTCAAATATTGTTTACACTTCCATCAGATGCTTCGGCGGCAGTAATAAAAGAAACAGAGAAGAAAGCCGATTCTGTTTATGCGCTTTTAAAAGCGGGCGCAGACTTTGGAGAAATGGCAAAAAAGTTTAGTGAAGACAGGCTTACGGCATTAAACGGTGGGGAAATGGCGGAGTTCGGTACCGGCAAGTTTGATATGCCTTTTGAAACAAAAGTATTTGCTCTGGAGAAGGACGGTGATATATCCAAACCATTTAGTACAACATATGGCTTTCATATTGTAAAGCGTTTACAGCAGCATGCTATACCGGCCGACAGAACAGATGAGACATTTGTTGCAGCATTAAAACAGCAAATGGCTAAAGATGCCAGGATGAACATTGCCAGGGAAAAATTTTTGAAAGACATTACAGCCCTGACAAATTACAAAAGAAATATGTTGGTGAAAGATGCAGAATTGTTCAGGTATGCAGACAGCGTTGTGGCCAACAGAACAGTAAAAAATTATCCAATCAGTAATAAACTAATTATCTCCTTTACCAAAGAAAATATAAAGGGAGCAGCCTGGCAGAACTTTGTAAAAGATTATAAGTTAAATGCCGATGTATATAAACAGGAAAGTAATAAAGAGTTGCTGGATAAATTTATTGCAACCACCATCGCGGAATATTACCGTAAGCGCCTTGCTGAATATAACTCCGCCTTTAAATACCAAATGCAGGAATTTAAAGAAGGCAATATGTTATTTGAAATAATGGAAAGAAAGGTTTGGTCACGTGCCTCGGAAGATAGTATTGAATTAAAAAAATATTATGATGCGCATAAAGCATCTTATAAATGGGATTCAAGTGCAGCTATTTTATTATTTAATTGCAGCGACAGTCTTATCACACAGAAAGCTGTTGCTGAGGTAAAAAATGGAAAAGACTGGAAGAAAATTGCGGAAGAAAGCGATGGCAAAATTCAGTCAGATTCAGGACGATATGAATTGGGGCAGTTACAATTGCAAAATACAGGGTCAATTGTTCCCGGATTTATTTCCTCTCCAGTAACAAACAGTGGAGATAACACCGCTAGTTTTGTGAAAGTGCTGCAATTGTTCCCCGCCAATCAACAGCGTAGTTTCAATGATGCAAGAGGGCTCGTAATCAATGAATACCAACTTTACCTGGAGGATAAATGGGTTGCGGAACTCAAAAAGCTATATCCTGTAAAGGTGGACGAAGCAGTTTTTCAGTCGTTGTTAAAAAACTAAACTTAATTTTTATAGTTAGTAAGCCGGCCATCAAATTTGATGGCCGGCTTTTTGTTTTTAAATGACCAAACCACAAAAAATAGCTGTACGCTATTTTATTTTTTAAATTAAATTATAGATTATGAAGAAAATGACAACAGTGCTATTGGCAACGGTGATAACGATGGGCGCAAAAGCCCAGTTTTATGTACAAGGGGGTGTGAACTTCGCCAACATAACTACCACTAATAGCGGACAAACAGAAAAAAACAAGATGCTTACCACCTTTAACGCAGGTATTTTAAGTAGGTTTGGCATTTCAAATACCTTCGATTTAGAATCAGGTGTTTTGTTTACCGGAAAAGGTTCTAAAGCTGAAACTTATTTTAATGGAGGAAGCGATTATGTAAAGACAAAATTCAATCCGCTTTACCTTGAAATACCATTGAATGCGGTAGTAAAAATACCGTTGGATACAAAAACGAAATCGAATGTTTTTTTTCATGCAGGTCCATATATAGCGATAGGTGTTGCAGGAAAATCAACTGTTGATGGAAAGTTGGGTCCGGTACAATCAACCTCAAGTAGTAACATTAAGTTCAGCAATGATGATCCATTTACCTCTGCCCAGGACGATGCGGCATACAATAAATTGAAACGTTTCGATTACGGATTAAATTTAGGGGGCGGCGTGGATTTTGGTAAATTAATGGTTAAAGTAAACTATGGATATGGTTTGGCAAAAATCAATTCCACGCAAAGCAATAATACTGCAAATGATAAAAATAAGTTCAGAACCTGGAGTGTTTCTTTAGGGATTCCTTTAGGCCGGTAATAAAGTAAGTGCACAATAAAAAAGCCGTTCATTTGTTTGAACGGCTTTTTTATTTTTATTGGTCAGGATGTTTATTTTACTTTTAGCGTTTCCCATTTTTTCTCTGCGTCCTGCAATTGTTTTTTGGTTGCTGCTACGGCA
The DNA here is from genome assembly GCA_038210625.1 of Chitinophagales bacterium. GTDB lineage: Bacteria > Bacteroidota > Bacteroidia > Chitinophagales > Chitinophagaceae > Ferruginibacter. Next base: position 96,968 of record JBBQWL010000009.1, read on the forward strand.
GCTATCGTTTGTGTTGTAGCCTGCATGTCGGCCTCTTCTAAAATATCATGCAGCCCGGAAAACGCACGGTTTAGCTTTTCGATAACCGCCAGTTCATCATCCAAAGGTTGGGAATTTTTTATGGTGCCGGTGTTGTTTGCCGCTTGTTTCACCAGCTTATCTTTTGCAGCAACGATTGTCTGTTTCATCTTCATCGTTTTTAGTCGTCCCTGGTAACAAAGCAATGCAAGATCATGTTGCTGTTGTAATGCTTTTAAAGCAATGTGCACTCTTGGATCCATAGTAACAGTAAACTGTTTCGTGAAGCTTTTGCCATCAACGGTTAGTGTAGCAGTATATGCACCCGGCATTACCCAGGGAGAAGTTTTTGCAGGTGCAGTATTTTGATAAATGGCCCCCATGGGATAAGCCGCCGGCAAATCAAGTGGTGTGTAATGCATGTCCCACATAAACCGGTGTGCTCCCTGTGTTGCCGATAAAATCTGTTGTGGCCTTACCCAATATAATGGAATGTTTACTGGTGGAATAATGTAAGGTTTATCCTGGCTGCCATACCTGCGAACAATATTACCCTTTGCGTCTTTAATCGCCAGCAATACTTCGCTGGTTGCGGTTTCTTTCAGGTAATAATCAATGATAGCACCATCAGGAGGATTTTCTCCGCCAGGTTCCTCTTGTGGCAACGGTGTATCGGTATTCATATTCCAGCGAACACGAATGGCCGTTTGCGGTTTGTATAGTACAACGGGTTCGTTTAAATTATTGGCGGATAGCTGCCTTAACGGTGAAATATTGTCCAGTATCCAAAAACTTCTGCCATGCGTGCCAACAACGATATCATCGTCTTTTATTACCAAATCGCGAATAGAGGTTGCCGGCATATTTAACCGCAAAGACTGCCAGTGTTCGCCTTCATCCAAAGAAAAATATACCGCCCGCTCGCTGCCTGCAAACAACAGCCCTTTGCGAACCTGATCCTCCCGGATAGTATTGATAGGATCGTTCGGCAAACCAGTTGTGATTTCTTTCCAGCTTTTACCACCGTCTGTTGTTTTATAGATGTGGGGATGCATATCGTCGCACCGTATTCTGTTTACTGCAGCATACGCCGTATTCACATCCGTGTGACTGGCTTCTATCATGGAAACCTTGCTCCACGAAGTGACTTGTTGGGGCGTTACATTCGTCCACGTCTTACCGCCATTGTGCGTTACCTGTATATATCCGTCATCGGTGCCGGCCCAAATGGTATTGATGTCTTTAAATGATGGGGCAACGGTATAAACTACACCACGACGAGGCATTTTTTTCATTGCATCATTGGTATAGATCCCAACACTCGCCGGAATATCCCATGCCTCCCGGGTTAAATCGGGGCTGATAGTTTGCCAGGTATTACCGCCATTTTTTGTTTTGAAAATAACATTCCCCGCAAAATATAGTGTGGTAGAATCAATTGGTGAAAATACAATGGGAGCAGTTCTGATAAAGCGGTACTGGCCGCTGCGAACAGCTTCCGGTGAAATGTTTTGCACCTGGTCTGTACGCTTGTCATATTTAGATATTTTACCAGCATAAATAATATCCGGATTTTTTGGATCTGCTGCGACGTAACCATATTCTTCGCCGCCAACGGGGTGCCATTCCCTGAACGTTATTTGTCCGTCGTTACCGCGGCTTGCAATACCAACAGAACCACTCTCCTGTTGACCACCATATACATTGTATGGAAATGCATTGTCGGTACTTACATGATAAAATTGTGCCGTTGGCTGATTGTACCAGGATGAAAAAGTTTGCCCGCCATTTACTGTAATAATGGCGCCCTGGTCTGCTGCAATTAACATAATATCCGAATTGGTGGGATTGATCCAGATGCGGTGGTAATCATCTCCTCCAGGTGCTCCCCGAAAGTCTTTCCATGTTTTAGCACCGTCAACAGATTTCCAAACTACAACATCTGCCGTATATACAATATCTGCGTTTTCAGGATCAACTTTTACTTCAGCGAAATCGTCGCCCCTTCCCCAAAACCGTTCATCTTTATTCATCTGGCTCCACGATTCTCCGGCATCATCGCTTCTGTAAATGCCGCCATATTCACCGGCATCCACCGTAGCATATAAACGGCTGGTGTTGGTAGGCGCAATACAAAAACCAATACGACCCAGGCCCATTTTTGGCGTGGGCAATCCTTTGGTCAATTGTTTCCAGGTGTTTCCTCCATCTGTAGATTTATAGAGGCCACTTTCATCGCCATTCCATTCACCATTTTCCCACGGGCCTTGCCTGCCAGCCCATAAATCGGCATATACAATATTCGGATCTTTCGGATCAATCGCCACCTGAATTGCACCGGTGTTTTCATCTTTGTATAACACACGTTCCCAGGTTTTTCCTCCATCGGTTGTGCGGTATACGCCACGTTCCGTATTGGGTCCGTATGGATGACCGAGCACAGCAGCAAATACCCGGTTTTCATTGGTAGCATCAATTGCCAGGCCGCCAATTTGCTGACCATCTTTTAACCCGGTATTGATCCATGTTTTACCCGCATCTGCTGATTTATAAATACCATCGCCAACAGAAAGATCAGGCCGTTGGATGCCTTCACCACTTGCTACATATACAATATTGGGATTGGATGGTGCAACTGCAACATCACCGACTGAACCTGTGGGCTGGCTGTCAAAAATAGGAAACCAGGTGCGGCCATAATCCGTCGTTTTCCAAACGCCGCCATTGTTTACGCCTATGTAAAAAACATTGGGTTGTTGCGGAACACCTACGGCTCCAACAGTTCTTCCTCCGCGGTGCGGGCCAATCATTCGCCAGCGCATGCTATTAAACATAGCGCTATCTATCGTTTGCGCAAAGCTGCTGTATACAAAGGCCGTACATACAAATACTATCAGTTTTAACTTCATAAAAAACAAATTTTTTCTTAATTGAAAGTTACGTGTATGTTAGCTACAGGGGATGATTTTGTTTGAATAAATTTGTTGCTCAAGGGATGACTTGTTCCTTCTTCACATTATCTGTCGCAACTATATAGCTTGTATGATTTGTTTTTGCTATGCCCTCTATAAAAATTACTTTTGCCAGGTAAAAAATTGTAAACGATAACCTGAACATATGCCTTCACAAAAATTGAGTCAACTTGCTGAAACTCTTATTGGATCTGAAATAGTAAAGCTGGGCGCTGACATAAAAGCAAAAATGTTGCAGGGTGAAAAAATTTACAATTTTACCATTGGTGATTTTGACAGCGCAATATTTCCTATACCGAAAGCATTGGAAAATGAAATTGTAAATGCATACCGCAATCTAAATACAACCTATCCGCCAGCAGATGGCATCATGGAGTTGAGAACCGCAGTAGCTGCATTTATACAAAACAGGGAAGGGCTTCAATTTAACACCAATGAAATTTTAATAGCAGCAGGCGGAAGACCGCTTATTTACGCTGCGTACAGGGCCATTGTAGATAAAGGCGAAAAAGTAATCTATGCAGTGCCGAGCTGGAACAATAATCATTATGTACATTTTACAGAAGGGCAGCATGTTGTAATAGAAAGTAAAAAGGAAAATAATTTTATGCCTGCGGCAGATGAAATAAAGCCACATTTGAAAGGCGCATCTTTACTGGCATTGTGCTCTCCCTTAAATCCAACCGGAACAACTTTTTCGAAAGAAGAACTGGAAGCTATCTGTGATATGGTAATTGAAGAAAACGCACAGCGGGGAGCTGACGAGAAGAAGCTGTACCTGTTATACGACCAGATTTACTGGACATTAACTTATGGCAACACCGTACATTATAACCCTGTTTCATTAAGGCCTGCAATGAAAGAGTACACCATTTTTATTGATGGCATCAGCAAGGCATTTGCGGCAACGGGAGTAAGGGTAGGTTGGGCTTTAGGACCGGAAGTGCTGATTAATAAAATGAAAGCCATTAACAGCCACCTTGGTGCATGGGCGCCAATGGCAGAGCAGAAAGCTACAGCCACCTACCTGTTGCAGACAAACGAAGTTGATACTTATTTCAGCCATTTTAAAAGTGAGATCGCTGAGCGGTTACAAAGAATTTACGAAGGTTTCCAGGAACTAAAAAAGCAGGGCTTCAACGTAGATGCCATTGCACCGCAGGCTGCTATTTATCTAACTATACAAATTGATTTGGCCGGCAAAACAACTGCAGAAGGAAAACAATTAATTGATCAGGCTGATGTAACAGCGTATTTATTGGATGAGGCAAAACTGGCGATTGTTCCGTTTACGGCCTTTGGGGCTTCGGCAAAAAGCAGCTGGTACAGGTTAAGCGTTGGCACCTGTAAAAAAGATGAGATAGATGAAATGCTGAATAAATTGAAGGCAGCGTTGCAAAAGTTATCGAAATAAACTGCAAATTAGTTTTTGCAATTTAGAAATATAAAAGGCTTTAACTCCTGCATACGAATGACTTTACGAACCATTGTATCCTTTTGTATAACCTTATATCTATCAAGATCAATCACTTCATGAACTGTTACAAGATTGTCCAGGCGTTCTACGGTGAACAATAATTCATGTAATAGTTCAACTTCGTTTTCAATGGCCTGTGGACTCATTAATTCCTGGTTAAACAAGACAAGCAAATCGCGGTTTATTCTGTTCATTGATATTATAGACTTATCGGTTTTGAGTACCGCAATCTAGTAACCAACCATTCCTCTTTTGTTAGGACAACCACAGTTTTTCTTTGAGGCACTGCAGCCGCTTACAGCAATAGAGATTACTAAAATCGATAAAAAACCTATTTTTAAAAATCGTTGCATAAATAAAGGATTATAAAAGTAAACTAATTTTAAACATTATTATTGCTTTTTTTTAATAAATTATTTTGAAATTAACAAATTGCCTAAATTAAAAAACATTTTAATAGTGCCGCTGGATTGGGGTCTTGGTCACGCAACAAGAAGCATTCCATTGATAACGAATTTATTGAAAAACAATTGTGTAGTTTATATAGCGGGCGAAACAAATGTAACAACCCTGCTACAGTCAGAATTTCCCCAGTTAAAATTTTTACCGTTACAGGGCTATCGAATCCAATACTCCCGACAAAAGCGATTGCTGCCGTTAAAATTATTGCTCCAGGTACCGAAAATTTTAATGGCTGTTTACAGAGAACACCACTGGCTAAAAAAGATCGCGAAGGCATATTCAATTGATGCAATCATTTCAGATAACAGGTTCGGGCTTTATCATTCCACAGTCCCTTGTGTGTATATCACTCACCAGTTGATGATAAAAACAGGTAATACGTTTACCGATCACCTATTGCAAAAATGCCATTACTGGTTTATAAAAAAATATACACATTGCTGGGTACCCGATTTCAAAGGCGCAAATAATTTAGCAGGTCAATTATCTCACCCTAAAAAATTGTTACAGAACATCCGGTATATCGGGGGGCTGTCAAGATTGGAAATAACAGACGAAATAATTGAATATGATTTAATGATACTGCTTTCCGGACCGGAACCACAAAGAACGATTTTTGAAGACCAGCTATTATCACAACTGCAGCATTTAACCGGCAAAATTTTGTTTGTGCGGGGTTTACCTCAAGAAAAGAACGCATTTGTTCTTCCCCAATCTGGTAACCATATTACTGTAAAAAATCACCTTGGAGCAATAGAACTTGCAGCTGCTATGATGCAATCTGCGATACTTGTTTGCAGATCTGGTTATACTACAATAATGGATTTAATAAAACTTCAAAAAAAAGCGGTGCTTGTACCTACGCCAGGCCAAACAGAACAGGAATATCTTGGTGAATACCTTATGAAGCAACGGTTATTCATCTGCGTACCGCAAAAAAGTTTTTTATTGAAAGAGACGTTGAGGAATGCTGAAAATTTTGATTTTTTAAAAAGTGACTATAATATGGAACAATACATGAAAGTAATCCATGAATTTGTTGGTGACTGATTATTCCAACCAGAGCCAACATTTAGGGTTAAAAAGCTAGCTCACTTTTGGAAAATCAAACAACAAGAAATCCTTTTTAGCTTTTTTAAACTCTTTCCATTTAGAAATATTGATTTGCACAGCAAATACACCACAGGTAGGCATATCGTTTATCGAGTTATTTTCCGCCAACTGGTTTACGAATTCTGTTATACCCGGATTATGTGAAAAGATGGCTACACAATTAAAATCATCCTCCAACTGATCTATTACTTGAAAAAAGATTTCCGGCGTTGCCTGGTAGAGTGCTGACACGTAAATAATGTCGTTGATATTTTTGTGATAGGCTGTACAAAATAATTCCGCAGTTTTTTTAGCCCGCTTTGCAGGACTGGAAATAAAAGCGTCAATCATCATTTTTCTGTCGAGTAACCGTTGCGCCATCACTGGCGCATCTTTTTTGCCACGCTCATTTAACGACCGGTCAAAGTCATTCAGCGATGCAACGCTCCAGCTACTTTTTGCATGTCGGATAACGAGCAGTGTTTTCATGATAAATGCTTTAAATGCTTCTTTTACCGAAGATAAAAATAGTAATTTTTATACGCTGCAATATACAGGTAAAAATGAGCTTCATTTGAAGTGCAGAAATCAATATAATTGTAACAACTATAATACCATTAAATGGATCAATCGAAAATGAAATAATTTCTTCACAGGCCAGCGAAAAATATTTCTTGATCAGCTATTTTAGTAGCCCCTCACATTTTTTCCTTCCATATAATTCATGAAGGCTTTATTGCAAACCCTATTACCCCCGGGCGTAGGATAATTACCTGTAAAATACCAATCGCCTGTATTAGTAGGACAGGCCAGGTGCAGCGTTTCTATTTTCTGATAAATCACGTCCACAGGAATATTGATTTCTTTGGGCGTAATTAACTGGGCAATTTTAGCGGAAATTTCTTCCAGCGTAAACTGTTTGTATACCTGCCGCACAACATTTTCTGTGTGTAGTTTATTATTGCGTTGTAATTCTTTACATTTTAATAAAAGCTCATCCAGTACACACTCCTGTTTTCTTTCGTACAGCAATTCAATGGCGGCCTTAAAGGCTATAAAATCTCCCATTTTGCTCATATCAATTCCATAACAATCGGGATACCTGATTTGCGGCGCAGAGGATACAACAATGATTCTTTTTGGTTCCAGCCTTGCAAGCATGCGTATAATACTTTCCCTTAAAGTAGTTCCTCTTACAATTGAATCATCTATTACTACAAGTGTGTCAATGCCTTTTCGTACAGTTCCGTAAGTAATATCGTACACGTGCTGTACCATTTCGTTGCGGCTGCTATCTTCCGTAATAAACGTACGCAGTTTTACATCTTTGATAGCAATCTTTTCAAAACGGATTTTCCGGCTAATCATTTCGGATAGCTTTTCTTCATCAAAATCAGTACCCCAGCTTAAAATTCTTTCTATCTTAATTTTTTTAAGGTATTCATCCGCGCCTTTTAAAAGACCATAAAAAGCAGTTTCCGCAGTATTTGGTATAAAAGAAAAAATAGTATTTTTTAAATCATAATCTACGGCTTTTAAAACGGGCTCGCTTAAATAACGGCCAAGCGCTTTTCTTTCCTTATATATCTTTTCATCACTTCCGCGGGAGAAGTAAATGCGTTCAAAACTGCAGGCCTTTCTTTCTTTAGGCTCAACAATTTGTTCAATTGTATAATTACCGTGTTCATCCACCAGCAATGCACAACCCGGCATCAGTTCTTTTACTTCATTTTCGCCCACGTTAAAAGCGGTTCTGATGGCGGCTCTTTCGCTGGCGCCTACAATCACATCGTCATTCACGTAATAATAAGATGGCCGTATGCCATGCGCATCTCTCATAATAAAGGCTGTTCCGTTGCCGGTTAAGCCGCAAAAATTAAATCCTCCGTCAAACAGAGGAACTGCTTTTTTAAGTACTTTAGCCACATCCAACTGGCCGGGAAAAGCTTCATCTGCCTTAACCAAAAAATGGTGCAGTACTTCCATCATGGCAGCAAGGTCACTTTGTTTTTGAAAAACACCGGGCTCTAAGTTGATAAGACCAAATAACTCTTCTGTATTTACCAGGTTGAAATTTCCCGCCAGGGCCAAATTTCTTGCGGGAATCGTATCACGTTTTATAAAAGGATGACAAAACTCAGCATTGTTTTTTCCCTGTGTTCCATAGCGCAAATGCCCAAGTAACAATTCTCCCATGTGGTTTACATGCCCCTTCATCAGCCCCGGATGATTTTTAATATCCGGCTGATATTTTTCAATTTCTTCAATTTCCTTTCCAATCTGGGAAAATAACTCTGCAATGGGTTGGTTGGCACTACTGCGGATGCGATGCAGAAAAGGGTAACCGGGCTCAACATTCAACTTAACTGTTGCAATACCGGCACCGTCCTGGCCGCGGTTGTGCTGTTTTTCCATCAGCAGGTACAACTTGTTAAGGCCGTACAACACTGAACCATATTGCTGTTGGTAATAACTAAAAGGTTTGCGAAGGCGAATAAAGGCGAGGCCACATTCGTGTTTGATTTCGTCGCTCATAATTTTTATAAGTTGCAAAGTTACGCCATTGCAAAATAAAAATCCCGGCAGATTAGCCGGGATGAATATTTATTTTGTTAAGCTTTTGATTTATAAAACTATAGACCACTGATTGTAAGCCCAATCTGGTAAGGCCTGATGGATGGTCCGGCGCCATCTTTTAAAAACGAAGTGATTGAATAAGCACCAAAAAGAGAAAAATGACCGATACCAACTCTTGCTGTAGCCGCCAAACGGGTTGTATTAAAGAAGGCTTTGCGGCTTTCTTTTTCTGTGTACGACATGATAGTAGTACCACTCTTATTAACTAACGTTTTGCCTTTTGTGTGAGTATTGAGCATGGTACCAACTTTTACACCTAAAGCAAATTTCCAGCTTTTTGCTTCATGTGAAGGATCAGCTGTATACCGGAGTTCAATAGGTACTTCTAAATAAGAGGTAGCCAGCTTGTATTTTTTAAAATAGTTGGATGAATCAAGATTTGAAAAAGGAAGTAAGGTGCTTGTTGATAGAATGCCAATATTGGTTTTCTTAAACAAAATGCTACTTGTACTTACACCCAGTCCAAAACCTACGCTCCATCTTGGATCTGTCTTGAAAGGTTTGTTCATCATGATATAAAAATTCAGTCCGCGGGATAATCCTTTGATACGGCCTCCTATACTGTCGGGTGCTCCACTCCAATGATCGCTGCTCAATTGAAACATAATATGATCTCCTGAACGGTCTATATCTACTTTACTCCAATCTTTTTTTGGTTTTAATTGCGCAGTAGCCTGGGAAAGGGAAAAAATAGCAATTAGTACAAATACAAATTTTGTCATAATGAAGTCTTGAGTGGCAAAAATAATAGCCAGCGGGGTTAATGAAAGGTTAAATGAAATTAAAAAAATGTGCCCGAAATTAATCGGGCATCTTTTAAAGGTGGGCCCACCTGGGCTCGAACCAGGGACCACCTGATTATGAGTCAGGTGCTCTAACCAACTGAGCTATAGGCCCTGTTATTTTTACATAACGGTCGGCAAAAGTAAGTAAAATAAGATAATTTTGAAGCCAATTAATAAAATTATGGCAAAAATAAAAAATCTGCTCTTTGACCTTGGAGGAGTGCTGCTTAACATTGATTACCATAAAACGGCCGATGCTTTTAAAAAGCTGGGCGTTACAAAATTTGATGAATTGTATTCGCAGGCGGATGCCAATGATTTGTTTGAGTCGTTGGAAACGGGAAAAATTACTGAGGCGAACTTTTATACTACATTACAGCAATACTGTAATCCCGACACTAGTAAAGAACAGATTGAAGCCGCCTGGAATTCGATGTTGCTAAATTTCAGGATTGAAAGCCTGGATTGGCTGAAAAGCCTGAACGGGCAGTACAACATTTTTTTGCTTAGCAATACCAATAGCATTCACCTGAAAGCATTTAATAAAATTTTTGAGGAAGAAGTTAATCAAAAGAGCCTGGATGACTACTTTATAAAGGCCTATTATTCTCATAACATTCAAATGCGCAAGCCATACCCGGAAACGTATCATTTTGTTTTAAATGATGCAGGAATAAAAGCAGAAGAAACGCTTTTTATTGACGACTCCATCAACAACATTGAAGGGGCAAAACTGGCCGGACTACAGGTACACCATTTATCAAACGGCAGTAAAATTGAAACGATGCCACTTTAAAAGGAGGCTAATTTCAGTAATGCCACCGGCTGCTATTTTACTTCTTCAAAGTCAATATAGTCGTCGTTTTTATTAACTGGCGTGGCGGGGGTTTTGGTGGCTTTATAACTGGCGTTGGCTTGTTGTTGCTGGTTCATTTTTTCCTGCATTTGCGCACTCATATCACCAAATTGTTTCTTTACCTGTTTCGTGGTTTTGGCTACAGGAATAATTAACTCGAATACCAGTTTGTAAAGCAGGTATAAAACAAAAAGTTCAAAAGCCAGTCTGAAGATGTTCATAACGTAAAGGTATTAATCAATTAAAAACAAACCTGTTAAATTTGGCCAATTAATTTAAAAAATATAATACATGCACTTCGTTAGTTTTTTGCTGGTATTAATTTCTTTACTATATTTGCAATGGAAAAAGATACAAAATGAAGGGAACGAGGACCGTTCCCTTCTTCTTTTATTATGACTCAGGATACAACCAGTTTACAGGCAATTGAAGCTTTAATCGCAAAACTACTTTCAGAAATGGAAGATGTTTTTTTAGTGTCTGTTCGTGTAAAACCGGTCAATAATATTAAGGTGTTCCTGGATGCAGATGGTGGTTTAAATATTGACAGATGTGTCAAAATAAACAGGGCCATGTATCGGACAATAGAAGAAGAGGCATGGTATCCAGACGGGAATTTTTCATTAGAGGTATCAAGCCCGGGAATAGATGAACCTTTGAAATTGTTACGCCAGTACAAAAAAAATATTGGCAGAACCGTTGAAATAACATTTACCAATGAGGCTAAACAGGAAGGCAAACTGGTAGCAGTTTCCGAAGACGTTGTAACAATTGAATATACAGAGGGTAAAAATAAAAAAGCAATTACGGTAACGAAAGAAATACCGTTTGATTCAATTAAACAAACAGTAGTACAGATAGCATTTTAATTAATTAACAAAACACCCCTGCCGGCGGGATGTAAAAGCGAGGCTGGTAAGTTTATGGCACGTATTAATTTGATTGATTCCTTCCAGGAATTTAAAGAAGCTGAAAACATTGATCGTCCTACATTGATGAAGGTAATGGAAGACGTTTTTAAAACACTGATCCGTAAAAAATACGGTAGTGACGATCAGTTTGACGTTATTGTAAATGATCAGAAGGGTGATCTGGAAATATTCCGTCGTCGTACTATTGTTGATGATGGGGATATCTATAATACCTTAACTGAGATAGAATACAGTGATGCCATTAAAATAGAACCCGATTACGCAGTAGGAGAAGAACTGTATGAAGAGGTGGATATACAAAAAGAGTTTGGTCGCAGGGCAATACTGGCGGGTAAACAAACATTGGCAAGTCGTATCAACGACCTGAAGAAAAACCTGCTTATAAAAAAATACGAAGATCGTGTAGGCGACATCGTTAGTGGGGAAGTGTACCAGGTTTGGAAAAAAGAAGTGCTGCTGCTGGATGAAGAAGGGAATGAAATGATTTTACCAAAATCAGAACAGATACCTTCTGACTATTTTAAGAAAGGCGAAAATGTAAGAGGCGTTGTAAAAAAGGTAGAATTAAAAAACAGCCAGGCTGTTATTGTTGTATCCAGAACAAGTGCATCATTTTTGGAAAAATTGTTGGAAATTGAAGTGCCGGAAATATTTGATGGTTTAATTGTTGTGAAGAAGATTGTAAGAGATCCGGGCGAAAGAGCTAAAATAGCGGTAGAAAGTTTTGATGACAGGATTGATCCGGTAGGTGCTTGTGTAGGAATGAAAGGTAGTCGTATACACGGTATTGTAAGAGAATTGAAAAACGAAAATATTGATGTAATCAACTGGACAAGCAATATACAGTTGCTTATACAACGGTCCTTAACGCCGGCAAAAATTACCAGTATAGATATTAATGAGGAAAAGAAACATGCCACCGTATTTCTTAAACCCGACCAGGTGTCACTGGCAATCGGAAGACGTGGCGTGAATATAAAGCTGGCTTGCGAATTGACCGGTTATGAAATAGATGTATTCCGTGATAATGAAGGAGAAGTAGATGAATTTGATATTGACCTGGAAGAATTCAGCGATGAGATAGAATCATGGGTGATAGAAGCCTTGAAAAAAGTTGGTTGTGATACAGCCCGCTCAGTACTTGATTTAACAGCCGAAGAGTTAGAACGCAGAACGGATCTTGAAAAAGAAACAATAGAGGATGTAAGAAGGATTTTAAAAGAAGAATTTGAGAAAGAGTAACGGTGAAAAAAAATAATCATTTAAAAAGAAAACGATCGCCTATGTCACATTAGTAATAGGCAAACAAAACACGAATGTCAGAAGTAGTAACAAATACACCAAGATTGATGGCCGCGGCCAAAGAATTCAATATAGGCACCAATACCTTGATTGAATTTCTGGAATCAAAGGGTCTTAGCAACGAAAAGCTAAATCCTGGCTCCAAACTTACGGAACAAATGTACCGGGTATTGCAGTCAGAGTTTCAACAGGATAAGGTAGCTAAAGAAAAGGCTCAAAAGATAGAATTATCCAAGGGAGCCGGCGTTACTGAGCCTAAGAAAAAAAGAGATGAAGAAGATCTTTCATTTAAAAAGAAAGAGGCGCCCGTTACAGCTGCTCCTGTAGTTGAAAAACCAGCAGAAGCAAAGTCTGCAGAAGTTGTGGCACAAATACCAGAAGTTAAAGAGCTTGTTAAAGAGGAAAAGCCTGCAGAAGTTAAGCCAGTGGAGGTTCCAAAACCGCCTGTGGAAAAAATAGCTGCAACGCAAAAACCAGCGGCAGAGGCACCTGTTGAAAAAAAGATAGCTGCAGAAGAGCCCCCCAAAGCGGAACTTACAAAAATTGAGGCGCCCGAACTGGAGGCTCCAAGGGTAGTTACAAAGATTGACCTTGATGCAATTGATTCGTCTACAAGACCGAAAAAGGCTACAAAAAAGCCGGATGAAAATCCTGCAACTCCTGTTGATAAAATAGATAAGGCCCCTGCTGCAGAAAAGCCTGTGGATATAGTGCAACCGCCTAAAGTGGTTGAGCCTGTTAAAGCAGACGAGCCGGTAATCAATGCACCAGCCATTATTGAAAACATAAAGGCGGACAAACTGGAAGGCCCTAAAATCTTAGGAAAAATTGAATTGCCTGTTGATAATGATACCAGGCCAAAGAGGGATGACGACAAGCGCAAGCGCAAGCGCATTCCAATGGAAAGAAAACCCGGCGCACCCCCACATCAGCAGGGACCAAATAGTACAGGAAATGCACCGAGGCCGGCCATTAATGATCAAAACCGCAATCGTCCCAATACTGGCGGCGCACCTGCGGGAAGCAGACCCGGCGGAGCTTCGGGAGTTAACAGACCTGGAGGTAACTTCGGTGCGAACAGGCCGGGAGGCCCAGGTGGTGCCCAGGGAGGTAATAGATTTAATACCAACCGTAATGCAGCAGCGCCTGCAGCTCGTGCACAAGACAGAGAAATTGACGCAAAGGAAATTCAGGATAAGATAAAAGAAACACAGGCTAAGTTATCTGGCGGCGGCGGCCGGGGTAAAAGCCTTAAAGCCAAATACCGCAAAGCTAAAAGAGATGAGCTGGCAATTCAACGTGGTGCAGAAGGTGGAGAAAGCAACAAATTGCAGGTAACAGAATTTATTTCAGTTAGTGAACTGGCTGGTTTGATGGATGTAAGTTTTGCAGACATTATCAGCAAGTGTATGAACCTGGGTATTATGGTTTCCATAAACCAGCGCCTGGAGGCCGACGTAATTGAACTGGTTGTAAGTGAGTTTAACTACGAGGTGGAATTTATTGGTGTGGAAGATGCTGCAGAAATGGAGGATGAAGAAGAAGATGATGATGCAAGTGAATTGAAACCAAGAGCACCTATTGTTACCATAATGGGTCACGTAGATCATGGTAAAACATCCTTATTGGATCATATCCGTAATACCAATGTAATTGCGGGTGAGGCCGGAGGTATTACACAGCATATTGGTGCCTACGAAGTAAAATTAAAAGACGGAAGAGCCATTACCTTCCTGGATACACCGGGTCACGAAGCTTTTACAGCGATGAGAGCCCGTGGTGCAAAAGTTACAGATATTGCGGTTATTGTAATCGCTGCTGATGATGCAGTAATGCCTCAGACCAAAGAGGCGATCTCGCATGCGCAGGCAGCCGGAGTGCCAATGATATTTGCCATCAATAAAATAGACAGGGACGGAGCTAATCCAGAAAAAATTAAGGAGCAGTTGGCCGGCATGAACATACTGGTAGAAAGCTGGGGTGGTAAATTCCAAAGCCAGGAAATAAGTGCCAAGCAGGGACTGAACATAGACCTGTTAATGGAAAAAATATTACTGGAAGCAGAAGTGCTTGAACTGAAAGCCAATCCGGCTAAAGTAGCCACCGGTACCGTAATTGAAGCATCGCTTGATAAGGGCCGCGGTTATGTTGCCACTATCCTGGTACAAAACGGCACGCTGAAACAAGGCGACATGATAGTTTCCGGTCAAAACTTTGGTAAGGTAAAAGCCATGTACAATGAGCGGAATCAACGTAGTGAAATAGCACCACCATCAACGCCGGTATTAATACTGGGTTTAAATGGTGCGCCGCAGGCGGGTGAAACATTTAAAGTATACGCGGATGAAAGTGAAGCAAGAGAAAAGGCTTACCAGCGTGGACAGATATTGAGGGAACAGGGTATGAGGGCCAAGAAACATATTACGTTGGATGAAATTGGACGTCGTTTGGCATTGGGCAGCTTTAAAGAACTGAACGTGATTATTAAGGGTGATGTGGATGGATCAGTAGAAGCATTGAGTGATTCCCTACAGAAATTAAGTACAGAAGAAATTGTGGTGAAAGTGATTCATAAAGCGGTGGGTGCCATTACAGAAAGTGATGTTACTCTTGCGAATGCATCCGATGCTATCATCATTGGTTTCAATGTTCGTCCATCCATGCAGGCTGCACGTTTGGGTGAGCAGGAAGGTATCCAGATTAAATTATATTCTATCATCTACAACGCTATTGAAGAAATCAGGAGTGCCATGGAAGGTATGCTTGAACCCGGAGTGGAGGATAAAGTATTGGCCAATGTGGAAATTAAAGAAATGTATAAGTTTGATAAGGCTACTGTGGCAGGATGTATTGTATTGGAAGGTAAAATTTCAAGGAATAACCGCATTCGTTTGGTAAGAGATGGTATTGTAATTTTTACCGGCGAGCTGGGTAGTTTGAAACGTTACAGGGATGATGTGAAAGAAGTTACAACGAATATGGAGTGCGGTTTAACCATTAAAAACTATGCTAATATTGAAGTGGGAGATATTGTGGAAGCATTTGAAGAAGTAGAGGTAAAACGTACTTTATAAAATAGCTGTTTCGAATGAATTATAACTGAATGATGCCCCGCGAAGGATAAAGTAGTACCGGCACAAACATTTGTTAAACATAATTACAAAAGGGCTATTGATACAATAGCTCTTTATTTTTGAACCCTGTTCCACGTTGTCAGGTTCATCATTATTGATTGAAATAAAATGAGTACAAAAAAAAGTTTTCTGTTAGTTGGTATGTTTAGTTTGTCATGCCTCGCTGGCCTGGCACAATCTGCAAAAGTAGTGGCAGATAAAATCATTGCAGTTGTTGGTGACAAGGTTATTTTAAAAAGCGATATCGATAACACAATTACCGATATGCAACGCCAGGGAATTGAAGTACCGGCTAATGCCCGTTGTATGTCACTCGAGCAATCAATGGGTGTAAAGGCGTTGGTTTTACAGGCAGAAAGAGATTCTTTACCCGTGTCGGAAGAAGATGTAGCGGCAGATATTGACAACCAGATAAGGTATTTTATCGGTGCTTATGGCAGTAAGGAAAAGCTGGAAGAAATTTCAGGCAAGTCGATGTACCAGTTAAAAGAAGATTTTAAAGATGGCTTTAGAGAAAGAAAACTGGCTGCGGCCATGCGTGATAAAATTGTTGGGAGCATTCGCATCACCCCTAATGAGGTAAAAGCTTATTTTGATAAATTACCAAAAGACAGTTTAACTTTTTATGAAAGCGAACTGGAGATCGGACAGATAGTAGCGTTTCCAAAAGCTAGCAGGGAAGCCGAAGAATATTGCATAGAACAACTTAACCAGTTTAAACAAGAAGCAGAGAGTGGCAAAAAAGATTTTAAAAAGCTGGCAGATATATATTCGGATGATGAAGCAACGCAGAAGCAAAACGATGGCCAGCTGGATTTAAACAGGACCCAGAAGGGCTTTGACGCTACTTTTATGGGCAAAGCTTTCGCCCTGAAAGAGGGACAAATCAGCAGCCCGTTTAAAAGCCAGTTTGGATACCATATCATACAAATGGTAAGTCGCGCCGGTGACGATGCTACAGTGAGACACATCTTAAAAATACCACAGATTACACCAGCAGAAACAGAAATAGCTATAAAAAAATTGGATTCTGTGCGAGCAAAATTAATTGCGGGCACCATGCAATTTGGTGAAGCGGTGGCAAAATATAGTGAAGATGAAAACAGTAAATTTACCGGTGGAAGAAGAACCAATAACGAAGGAAGCACCTACATTACCATCGACCAGCTGGATAAGGATTTGGTGGTGATGTTGAAAGATTTAAAAGTGGGCGAGTTTTCCCAGCCAAAAGAATTTGAAAATGAAAGAAAAAAGAAAGGTGTAAGGATTGTTTATCTTTTAAGCAAGAGCGAACCACACAGGGAAAATATAAAAGACGATTACAATAAAATAGCTCAACGGGCGCTGGAAGAAAAGAAGAACCTGGCGCTTGAAAAATGGTTCAATGAAAAAGTGGGTACCTATTACATAAAGATAGATGAAGAGTACAAAAATTGTGATGAAATGAAAAAATGGACCAACACACCGGTTGCAGCAACAGGCAAATAAAAAAGTATAAAATAAAAAGTAAAGCGTTCTGATAACCTGTCAGAACGCTTTACTTTTGTACAATAGGGTGTAATTTTTATTAAGCACTATTGCAGGAAACATTTGAAAATAAAAGATTTTGATAGACAAAAAAAAGCAACTTAAACAAGAACAAAAAACGGTGTTGGTGGGCATTGTAACAGGTGGCCAAACGGAGCAGCAGCTAAATGAATATTTGGATGAGCTGTCTTTTTTAGCAGAAACGGCTGGTGTTATCGCGGTTAAAAAATTCACTCAAAAATTACCTCACCCGGATAGCAGAACCTTTGTTGGAAAGGGAAAACTGGAAGAGATAAAAAGATATGTTAGTCAGCACGGAGATGTGGAACTGGTAATTTTTGATGACGAATTAACCGGCTCACAAATTCAAAATATAGAAAAAGAACTGGGTGTAAAAACCATTGACCGCAGCGACCTGATACTGGACATTTTTGCCAGCAGGGCTAAAACAGCCCAGGCACGCACACAGGTAGAGCTTGCCCAGTATCAATATATTTTACCGCGTTTAAAAGGAATGTGGAAGCACCTGGAAAGACAAGGCGGTGGCGTTGGTACAAGGGGCCCCGGTGAAACCGAAATTGAAACAGACAGGCGTATCGTAAAAGATAAAATTACGTTGTTGCGTAAACGCTTGGCCGAGATAGACCAGCAATCATTCACGCAGCGAAAAGAACGGGGAGAGTTTATTAGGGTGTCACTCGTAGGCTATACCAATGTAGGTAAATCAACTATCATGAATTTGCTGAGCAAGAGTGAAGTGTTTGCTGAAAATAAATTATTTGCGACACTGGACACTACCACCAGGAAGGTTGTATTTGAACAAACGCCCTTCTTGTTAAGCGATACGGTGGGGTTTATTCGCAAACTGCCCCATCATTTGGTGGAGAGTTTTAAAAGCACGCTGGATGAAGTAAGAGAAGCGGATATATTGTTGCATGTGGTAGACATTTCGCATCCGCAATACGAAGAACAATTTATAGTGGTGAATAAAACACTGGCGGAGTTAGGTGCCAATGAAAAACCAACTGTTACCATTTTTAATAAGATGGACAAATACCAGGCCGAGGCCTTTGATGAATGGCTGGAAGAAGATGTGAAGAAAGAAATACTGGCAGATTTAAAGCAACGCTGGCAAAATGAAACCAACGACAATTGCGTATTTGTTTCTGCTACTGAAAAAACGAACCTGGATGAATTAAGGCAAACCATATTGAATAAGGTAAGAGAGATGTACCGCATTCGTTATCCTTATAAAGCTGAATTTTTTTATTAGGCCACAGTCACATGTATGCAAAGCGATAAAAAATACAAATGGCATAAAGTGGCTGATAACCCGGCCGAATTGAATTTTTCCGCAAGTGGGCTTACAGAAATAACCATAAGCAATAAGACAATTTGTGTAGCACTTATAAATAACACTTTATCCGCATGTGCCCAAAAATGTCCGCATGCCGGCGGCAAATTGAGTGAAGGGTTTATTGACGCGGCAGGAAATATTGTTTGCCCATTGCACCGGTATAAATTCAATCTGCAAAATGGCCGTAACACAAGTGGAGAAGGCTATTATTTAAAAATTTTCCCGGTAGAAATACGCGATAATGGAGTATTTATAGGTTTAGAGGAAAATAACCTGTGGAATTGGCTGAAATAATTAATTTAATTTTTTGCCGAAAACTAAAAAGCCTTATTTTTGCCCTCCCAATTAAAAAGGGCAACACTCCTCCTTAGCTCAGTTGGTTCGAGCATCTGACTGTTAATCAGAGGGTCTCCCGTTCAAGTCGGGAAGGGGGAGCAAAAAATCAAGCAGTTATGATTCACTTCATAGCTGCTTTTTTGTTATTTGCCTACATACATCATGTTTTTTGCGCCTTATTTACTAACCCTGATGGCTGTTTTAAAAAATGTTTTTAATTCCGAATGCACCTTGTTGCTGGTATTCATCAAGGCAAAATATTATTTACGGCAAAAGCCCTATGTGATAATACATGTCGATTCTTATTTAAACCTTCAATTTCCAATGTTTTTTGCAAATAATATGCATTCCCGTTTAACTGAAAAAAGACAATGCAATCCATTAGGAATATAGCGTTTCCCCGCTATCAAAGCCTTTGTGACAACCACCTTTGTAAGACAGTCAGATTATGATTCAAAATTATCCACGTGCAGGATCATTGAGCCGAAGGCAAAAACCGCACTATGAGGAAATACTCGACAAGGCGCCCGGCGTCAATAAAATAATATAAGAAAGGTGCTGGAACAGTATCGATTTTTTACTGCAGGTCAAATTTTTGGTGTTGCCGTGAAAAAATTATTTCTACTATTTCCCGTAACTTATGATTGCCTTTGCATGCATTTTAAAACCTACACAACATGGAAATAAATATCAATGGAAATAAACGCCAGGTAACCGTTACTGATGCCAGTACGCCACTGCTCTGGATCATCAGGGATGAGCTGGATTTAAAGGGAACCAAATTTGGTTGTGGCAGAGCCGCCTGCGGTGCCTGCACGGTGCTGATTGACGGGCAGCAGGTGAGGTCCTGTTCCTTTCCCATTGGTAATTTGAAAGAGCAGGTTGTTACCACCATCGAAGGATTGGGAACACCACAACAACCTCACCCGGTACAACAAGCCTGGATAGAAGAAATAGTACCGCAATGTGGCTATTGCCAGCCGGGTTTTATGATGGCAACGGCGGCGCTGATAAACAATATAGTCAACCCTTCTGACGAAGATATTGATACCAATATCACCAATGTTTGTCGCTGCGCCACTCACTACAGAATTCGCAAAGCCATTCACCGGGCAGCAGCCATTCAATCTCAAACCCCAAAAGTAGCAGGCAATGGAAAACAATAAACCAGCAAGAAAAGTCTCCCGCAGAAAGTTTATTATCAAGGCAACGCTGGGCACCCTGGGCGGGTTGGTATTGGGCACTTACCTTTTCCGAAAACCCATCCAGCGTTCAATTGCCGGTTATATCAATACATTGGCAGGTCCTTATGAAGGCAGTCATGATAATCCTGTGATCTGGTTTGAAATCACGCCCGATAATAGGGTGATTCTGCAAAGCCCAAAGGTTGAAATGGGCCAGGGTACTTTTACAGGTTTAGCCCAGATAACCGCTGATGAACTGGGGGTGGGTATTGACCAGGTAAGTGTGGTGCATGCACCTTCTGCATCGGGCAACCTCGATGGTACGGCAACCGGAGGCAGCACCTCTGTTTCCAGCCTTTGGCAACCCTTGCGGGAGTTGGCGGCCACCATGCGGGAGATGCTAAAAACAGAAGCCGCCAGCAAACTCGGCGTAGCGGTTACAGCACTCAATGTATCCAATGGTATCATTAGCGGAGGCGGTAAATCCATCACCTATGCCGAGACTATTAAGGGGGTTAAAAAATGGAAAATTCCGGCTACGCCGAAATTAAAAGAAATCAAAGATTATCAATACATCGGCAAACCAATTGCCAGGGTTGATTTAAAGGCAAAGGTATTTGGCGAGCCTATTTTTGGCATAGACAGTGTGATGCCGGAGATGCTATATGGCTCAGTAGTACGACCAACAAAGGTAGGCGCCCAATACCTGGATGCCGACACCAGCGAAGCAGAAAAAATGCCCGGTGTGGTAAAAGTGGTAAAGGAAAAAGATTTTGTGGGAGTGGTCGCGAAGTCCCAAATGGAAGCGGAGAATGCCAAGAATGCTATTAAAGCGAATTGGAAAGTGGATAAAATATGGCAAACCCGGGACATAGAAAACCTCATACAAGTCGGTAAGGGAGACGCCATCGAAATTCAAAAAACGGGTGATGCAGCAGACATGCTGGAAGACCCGACAGGCCTTATCACCATGGAATTTACCAGCCCGATTGGGGCACATGCTCAAATGGAACCCAACGGGGCGTTGGCTTTTGTAGAAGCGGACAAAGCTACCATCAGGATGAGTACCCAGGTGGTAAAAATTACCAGGTCAGAAGTAGCTGACCGGCTGGGCCTGAAGGAAGAACAGGTAAACATTATACCTACTTTCCTCGGTGGTGGCTTTGGCAGAAGGTTACACACGCCCCATGCCATCCAGGCCGCGGTAATGTCAAAAGCCGTTGGTAAACCAGTAAAATATTTTTTTAACCGGCAGGAAGAATTTCAACACGATACTTTCAGACCACCTACCCACCATGTACTAAAAGCCAAACTCAATGCCAACGGCCTCATCACCGCCATTGAACACAATGTATCAAGTGGCGACGTGATGTATGGCTCTGCCCTGGTACCAACTATGGTGCAACACGTAATTGGTGCCGACCTCGGCGCCTGGCGGGGTGGCATGATTATTTATGGCGCCATCCCTAATTTCAGGGCGGTTAGCTGGCGGGTAAAATTACCCTTTGCAACCAGCTGGTGGCGTAGCCTCGGCCTGCTGGCCAATACATTTGCCATTGAAAGTTTTATGGATGAACTGGCCATCAAAGCTAACAAAGACCCTGTTCAATTCAGGCTAGCGCAGATACAGGATACTACCATTGGCAAAAGGTTAAAAGAGGTCATCAAAGTGGCCGCGGAAAAATCGAATTACAACAACCAGCCAGTCAACGGAAGGGCCACGGGTTTTGCCTGTTGTATTGATGTAGGCACACCCTGTGCCCAGGTAGCAGAAGTGTCCATTGAAGCCGGTAAAATAACAATACACAAAGTTACCTGCGTTATCGATCCGGGCCTTGCCGTAAATCCCGACCAAATAAAAGCGCAATGCGAAGGTGCCATCATCATGGGCATGAGTGCCGCGATGTTTGAGCGCATGTATATAGAAGATGGCCAGTTAAAACCCATCATTTACGGCGATTATAAAATGGCCTCCATGAAAGATGCCCCAAAAGAAATAGAAGTGATCATATTGCAAAACGACGACAAACCAGGCGCCGTTGGAGAACCTCCGCTGGGGCCTATTGGTGCGGCCATTGCCAATGCGGTGCGACGACTTACGGGCAAACGTTTAACTGCTATGCCTTTGAGTTTGGGGTAATTTTTAATAGATTGTTTTAAACTTAATCGGATTGGGCGTTCAGTTCGTAATGTCAAACCTGAATTGTTTAACGAAGTATTTTAAATTGTGCCAGTAGGCACATTTGGTGGGTAAAAACTTAAAATAAATAATACACCCGACGTTCCTTCGGAACGGTTGGTATTTTACTGGTCTGGGTTTCTACTCCGTCAATAGTACCTGCGGCACTTATAAAATCATTGGGCATATTACTTAACGACTTAAGTGCTTAGTTCTATAACTTAATTTCTTAAAATCATTTTTGCTGCCGGGGCAACATTGGCGAGTATTAAAAAATCGATTAAGGATAAAGGCAATGAGACTGTTACAAATTGTAATCAGTTGACATTATCGGTGGAAGATGGCAAACAATAAAGGCTTGTATTTATTTCCGGGGTTCTGGATGGCTATCCTGGCAAAACTGTTTGATGTATTTGCCCTATTATACTGTAGTACTTTTTAGTGCCGCAAATGAATATACAATGCAGTGAAATCAGCTTAAACTACATTGATTTTACATTAAGATGCTAATGGGTATTTCAAATTAACAGATAGTTCATTTATCAACATAGATGGGCAGCTAACCTCATGTACCAGCTGGCTGGCAGCTGGATTGGAATCCTGTAATCCAAAAATCCTTTAATCCAGGTAAAGACATATTCCCAAATAAAAACCACACTGGAAGCATTGCTGCGCATAATGTAATGCTTCAAATAATTTATCTGGTATTTTCTGCCAAAAAGTACACAGTCCTTACTAATTTTACTGCGATAGTAACGGATATTATCGCAACTATTTGCAATTCACCTGCTTCAAAAATTGACGCTGAGTTAAACAATTAATTAAAAATAATGCAACAAGATTTATTTACTAAAGAACCTATGCAACAAAAGCCAACAGCTTTAATTATAACTCAAAAGCATAAAGAGCAACTTTCAAAAAATCAAGTGGCTTTTAATAAGCTTACTCAGCGCATTGAAAAGTTGCAGAAAGAAATTGAAAAAAAGCAATTTCAATTTGACCTGGCTATGAAGATATATAGTACAGAGTATCGGCCAGCATTGCACAACCGGTCAGCAGCCACTTATAAACTCATTTGTGTTTTATGGGAAATATACCAGGGCAAAAAACTGTCAAAGGCCAACCAGCGGCATCTAAAATCAATATTACAAGAACAGTTGCAACAATATTTTTCAATCTGCGAAACTGAGCCAGACAAAAAAATGCAGGAAATATTTTCAAATGTGGAAGGTATCAATTATCATAAAATGCAGGAGGAGGAAAAAGAAGAAGATATAATGCTGATGAAAGAAATGTTTGATAGTATGGGCATTGATACCGAAGGGCTGGATTTTGAAGATCCCGCTGCTATGGCGGCAAAACTTGCGGAGGTTGGTGAACAAGCATCTGCTAAAGAAGCGGAAGCGGCCAGAATGATGGATGAAAAAGTAAAACGAAAAGCAGCTAAAAAAAGTAACAATGCTAAACAATTTGCACATGAAAAACTGCAAGCCGAAATAGCTGAGGCAAAGAAAAAAAATCTAAGTACTATTTACCGCCAATTGGCAAAATTATTTCATCCCGACCTGGAGCAGGATGAGGAACGAAAGTTGGAAAAAGAAATATTAATGAAAGAATTAACGATGGCCTTTGAAGCAAAGGACATGCACCGGTTACTGATGCTGGAATTGAAATGGATCCATAAAGAAAACGACCACCTGGCAAGCCTTACAGATGACAAGCTGAAAATTTACCTTGAAATTTTGAAAGAACAGGCAGCTGATTTAGAAAGGGAAAAATACGCATTAATCAATCACCCTCAATACTCCGTGCTGATAAATAATTTTGGTTATGGCGTAGCTAACAACCCTGTTATGGTGGTAAGGAACGAGGCAAATCAATTTGAAAATATTGCGAAAAGCATTGAAATTGATATTGAGTTGTTTCAATCTGACAATGGGTTGCGGCATATCAATCAAATGATCAAAGAATGGAAGCAAGGCGAACCTGATATGAGTGAAGAAGAAATTTTACAGCTGCTATTTAATGATTTTAAATGAGGAGTATAGCAATGCAGTGGTAAATTCTATAGGTTTCAGTATCGACATTAATGGCGCTGTAATGGAATGAAGCAAATCGTTTTAAAACTGTTTATTCAAATAAATTCTTTATTCTCCATCAACTTTCCCAATAATGCCTTAATTAATTTTACCCGGATTTTCCCAAAACCAGCAACTCAAAAATATTGCTGGTTTATCTTTTTACTGCAACCATGGCGACTTGCACTATAGAAGTATTTCGACGCCTGGTTAACTGCGCTCATTTTTTGAAAATACTGCTATCGATGCACCAGCCAGTTGCAATAAAGGCTGGCCGCAAACGTTTATTATTCTATACTCCCGTAAATCTGTACAACCCTAAAAAACTACACTTTGAAAAATAATCTTTACAAATTTCTGCTGGTACTCATAGGCATCTTATTGGTTTTATCAGCCTGCAGCGGCTCCCGCCAATCTACCCATAATCGTGGGGTTAGTAACAGTGGTTACCGAGGGTATTAAGGTATTTGCTTATGGCAATTTTTTACGGAGTAAAAAACTTTCTTTTTGCCGGGACTAATTAGTGCGATTATAAAATGTCTTTCATAAAGGTTTCCCGAAAGAATAGAAGTAAGCATTCTGCAAAACGATGATAAACCTGGTGTCGTGGGTAAGCCGCCACTGGGGCCTAACGATGCGGTCATTGCCAATGTGCCGCGAAAGTCCGCCACCTTGGGTGTTGAAAAAGCGCCGGTGGCTATTACAACATATTCTGATTGAAACACACCATTGCTGGTCTGCGCAACCTAGGCACCATGCTCCCTTTGTAATGACAATGCTTTTGTATCAAATACTGGCGCAATATCAAACGCCTTGCTATAGTCTTGCAGGTAATCAACTACCTGTTGCCGAGGGGGATAACGGGGCACCTTTGCGCTGAATTTGTTATAGGGTAATTGCGAGGTTCTTTTGTTGGTGTGCAGGTGCAGCCGCAGGTAATGGCTTCGTCAGGGTGTAGCCACTTGCTCCGCCCTTTTGATGATAATAAAGGGAACCTGCTTTTTTCGTAAACAGGCCGCCATGGCCAATCCTGCTACACTGGCTCCGATGATTAAGGTATTTGTTTGTAGCATCTGCTAATGGATGAATACAGTAAAGTACCATTTATTGGTACCAATTGCAAGGCATTCACTCGGTCAATTACCTAAACTGCGTGTGTAACACAAGCCGACGTTATATCAATTGTTTTTTAAACCAGGCAGATGATACCGGAAGATACAGCAGG
The DNA here is from genome assembly GCA_038210625.1 of Chitinophagales bacterium. Classification (GTDB taxonomy): domain Bacteria; phylum Bacteroidota; class Bacteroidia; order Chitinophagales; family Chitinophagaceae; genus Ferruginibacter. Next base: position 122,521 of record JBBQWL010000009.1, read on the forward strand.
ACCGTAACTATCATTAATACCACAACATGCATAATGGTTTCATTCAACGAATTGAATGCACTGGTAACAACATGCAACAATACCCATGCAACCGATAACCATCTGCCAATATTATTACTACGCAATAACAAAACACCAGATACAATAGCGATAATCCTGAGCAGCTCAACCAGCACTGTTACATAGATTTTTTGATTGTCATCTGCAAAATCTTTTAGATGATAAAAGAAACCAAAAACGCCTGCCAGCATCAATGCGATGGCAACAATCAAAACTGGTAATGGAGCTTTTTTCAACTTATTGATTTTTGGAGTGGTGTGGTTTGAAGATACTGTAATTTTTTTATGAGATGTTCCCACCCAGAATATTGTCCTACCAACGCTTTATTATCATTACTTCGCTTATATTTATGATATCTAATCTACTCCATGCAACTAGACTTAAACTCGCCTGTTGATCTGAAAGAATTGTTTCTTACGCTTTATCGCTCCAAAACAGAGGAAGATGCCAAACAATATGGTATTTCCATTATTTAATTTTTGCACTCCCTGGAGATAAAAGTTATAAAGAAAGCTTTCTGGGTACGCAAGCGGCAGGGTTATTTTTTTTGTCATTAAAATATTTCCATTGTCTGCATCGAAACTGGCAATGCACAGGGCCTCACCTGACAACCTTCCAAACACCTGCATCTGGTTGCCTGTTAAATTAAACCCTGAAAAAACAGGGGTATCTCCGGTGTTAAATCCCTTGCTCCAAACCAGTGTGCCATCTGCATGTAATTTACCGGCCAACGCATCTCTCGGAAAACCGTCAAACCGGACAGCACCACAAAAATAAATGTCACCATTATCGGTACTTTTTATATCATTAACATCAAAGTCCTGCGAGCCCTGGTTGTAAGGATATTTTGTGGAATTAAAAGTTTTTTGCCAAATAAAATTGCCTTGTTCTGTAAGTTTTGTCAACATTAATTCATGTGTACCTCCTACGGGCAATTTTATATAAAGCGAACTAACCAGCAAAATACTATGGTCTTTTAATTCAAATGCGTTCGTGCAAATTAAAAGTTTATCTTCCCGCGGAATGTTGTCGATTGTTTTCACCCATACCGTATCTCCCAGGGGTGTACACTTTACCAGGCTGCCGGTCTGGTGATAGGGAGTATAAGATTTAATACGATAGCCGGAAATCAGGATGTTGCCATCATATGTTCTTGTGATAGAATTATTTCCGATGTGCAAACTATCCTGCAAAAATAAATTTCTAACGGACGTATCCCGGCAGGAGGAAGGCATGCCTGAACTGCGTTGTTTTGGTGTACCCGGCGATTGTGTTGAAGTCTTCAATTTAGCTACGGCAAAAGATTCCTTCTTTCGATCAGGACTGTTATAAACGGATTGAGACAAAATGGAATCCAATCTTTTTCTATCCATTTTGTCAAACTGCTTTAGCTGTCCAAACAATGAATTATTTAATAATAAAAAAAAGATTAAAAGCACACAGGGTTGAACGGGTTTGCAATACATACTTATAAATGTAGCAAAAAACGACTACATCCAAAATAGAACTGATTCACGCACATTGCGGGTTCTCCTGGAAAATCACCCGTTGTAATGTTGAATTTACCCCGGGGCATGCAGGCGAAAGCCTCCATATCATTTGCAAACGGCCCGGCCACACTGCCTGAATATACCCGGAATAAAAAATCCTGGTAGGGCTGTTGGTTTCACAGGGCATTGGTACCATCAGCTATGCGTCGGAAGTACAACACATATGCTGCATCTATCATCTTACCTGCTTTTAGTTGAAGTATGCTAAGGCTGTGCCAGGTGAAGATACCCTACCCGGCGGCACATTTACATAGTCCCGTTTTTACCATAAATTCCTTTTGAGTTGTATCGGGTCTTTCAATTTTATACAATATCTACTTTCTGAACCAGGGAAAAAAGCTTTTTAAATTTGCATTTGGCTGGGGCATTTTGTACTTTAATCTACAATTTTTTTTTATCCAAAAATTTAAACAATGAAAAAGTTAATCACCTCATTTTTGCAGCGGTCAATTGCTGTTATGCTGGCAGCTTTTTTCATCAGCAGTTGTCAAAAATCTGCTTCCGAATTACTCTCTGGTTCTACTGCGGAACAGGATGCAACGACCATGAAATCTGCTACCCCGGCAACGCCCAATTTCAACCTGGAAGTAATTCTTCGGGGTATGGACAATGCTTTTGGATTGGTAAAGTTCAGGCAGGATAACGATATTGATAAAATTATTACGCTCGGTGTGTGGGTTCGTGACCTGCAACCCAACCATGAATACAAACTTCAAAGGGCGGTTGATACCAACCTCGACGGCAATTGTACTTCTACCGCCTGGCTTACACTGGGGGCCGGCCTGCAGCCCCTGTCTGTTTTTACAGATGAAACCGGAACCGGAAGGGCGGATCTGTTTCGGAGCCTTGCTGCAGTTGCATCGGGTACCACATTTGATATCCATTTCCAGGTGATAGATGTAGCCAATGCCACTGTTGTATTAACCAGCGACTGCTATCAATTTACGGTGCGCTAATACAAGTATTGTACACTTCATGCATCTGTAGAGGGCAACGATCATAGCAGGCGACCAGGAATTTGAGGCACTGACCGGGGAACCAAATTTTAAAGTAAAGTATCAGCTGGATTAACGGGAAATTTACGGCTATCAAGAGGTTGCATATTGGTCTTTGCTGCTGGTACATTATTCATGCGTTACCCTTGTGTTTACCACCCGCTGCGGTTACAAGGTTACTTATTTGGGGGTGCAACACAAATGCTGTAGCAATCATGTTACCAGCCTTTAGTTAATGTATATGCTGAAGACCGTGCCAGGTGAAGACACCTGGCACGGGAGCAAAGTTTGTTACCCCATCTGACTGCTACCAGATTTTTATCCTGTCTTTCTCTGCTACAAACATCTTATCAGCCGGCTGTATATTGAATGCCCGGTGAAAATAAGGCATGTTCATTAGCGGGCCATTGACACGCCACATGGGTGGAGAGTGCGGGTTATTGTTGATCCAGTACCGCAGAAACGCATCTTTCATTTTCACCCGCCAGATGCGTGCAATGGAGATACAAAACCGTTGATCGGCTGTGAAGCCACCTATTAATGTTGTGGTATCGTGCCCCTGTGGTGTTAATTTAAAAGCATCATAGGCAATGGATACGCCACCCACATCGGCGGTGTTTTCACCAAGTGTTAAGGCGCCTTTTACATGCATCGTATCCAGCACCGTAAAGGTGCTGTACAGGTCAACTACCTGCTGCGTTTTTGCTTTAAACCTGGCATAATCATCTTTCGTCCACCAATTGGTAACGTTGCCATCTTTATCAAACTGTGCGCCCTGGTCATCAAACGCATGTGTCATTTCATGACCAATCACCATTCCAATGCCGCCATAGTTCAATGCATCGTCTGCGGCCTCATCAAAATAAGGCGATTGTAAAATGGCTGCCGGAAATACAATTTCATTGGCTGCCGGATTGTAATAAGCCGTAACGGTGGAGGGGGTGGTAAACCATTCTGACCGGTCAACCGGTTTGCCTAACTTCTGTAGCTGATGCTGGTAATTATTGTTGGCAGCCGATACAACATTCTCAAAGTATTTATTGCTTTCGATATGCACTTGTTTATAGTCTCTCCATTTATCAGGATAGCCTATTTTTTTGGTGATGGCAAATAGTTTTTCTTTTGCTTTTTGTTTAGTGCTGTCGCTCATCCAATCCAGGTGGTCTATTCTTGTGGCGAATGCCTGCTGTAAATTATTCACCAGTTCAAGCGCCCTTTTCCGGGCATTTTCTGTAAAATATTTTTTTACATACAACTGGCCCAGTGCTTCACCCAATAATTGATCCACGGCTTCAGCCATTTGCTCGCCCCTGGCTTTTTGTACTGCCTGGCCCTGCACTACTTTGGTATACTCAAATGCCGCATCTGCAAAAGGTTTGCTTAACTGGTTGGCATAAGCATTCAATGTGTTGGCTTTTAAATATACTTTCCAATCACTCACCGGTATGGTAGTCAGCAAGGCGTTCAGTTTATCGTAGTAAGCAATTTGTGCAACATCAATGGAATCTGTTGTTGCTCCCAACACCGTCAATACATTTAGCCAGCCAATATTGGGTTGCTTTTTTGCAAGCATCGCAACCGGCATTTTATTGTAATTGGCATTGATATCCCGCAGTTCAATATTTGTTTTATGAACAGCGGCCAGTTGTTTTTCTATGCCATATACCAGGGTTGAATTGTTGAGTGCAGTGGCAGCATCAGTGCCTGTTAAAGTAAATAAACTGGTGAGGTATTTTTTGTACGCCGTTTGTATGGCAACAGTCGGTGTGTCGCTTTTAAAATAATAATCCCTGTCTGGCATACCAATGCCGGTTTGATAAATGTGCGCAATGTTAAGGTGGCTGTTTTTATTGTCTGGCCCAACGCCAAAAGACAGGATAGAACCATTGTTTGTCTTTACACCATTGGCGGCAAACCGCACCAGGGCGGCCACATCCTGTATGCTGTCAATAGCGCTTAGCATCGGTTTGATGGGATCGTAACCGCGTTTATCAATGGTTACCGTGTCCATACCGGAACCATAAAAATCACCGAGTTGCTGCTCAATGCTGCCTGTTGTGTTGGTAGCTTTCGACACACTATCCAGTATACCCTGCAACCGCAACCGCTGCGGGTAATTCATAAACATGTACGCACCCACGCCCGACTGCGAAGGGGGTATCTGAGCGGTATCGTTCCATTTGTTATTGATGTATAAAAAGAAATTATCGCCGGGCTTTTTGGTTGAGTCGATGCCTTGTACGGCTATATATTTTTTTTCAGCAACATGGTTGTTGCATGCAGCCAACGATAGTGTGGCCGCCAATAAGAATACTATTTTTTTCATAAACAATTGCTTTGTTTAAATGAAGATAAATTAAAAACAGCTATGGTTATTGCTTTAATATAGAGGTTGATGTAAATGCAAAATATTTTCACATAGGGCAACTTAAAAAGCAACGCTATCAATAACAAAGTTGTTTAACCGGCAGTTGTTTTATGGCGTTATCTTTGGGTCAGCCGATAGCCCGGCTCCCTTGTACCGCATGGCAATGTGGAACTGCAATTTGTTATGCCGGGTGCTTTGGTGTTAAACAATCATTTTGAAAATCCTGGCTTGCATCTTCACGTCCATTAATTGAAAACTACCAAGGTTGGTCATATAAGATTTAGCACAACTTCCAGGGGTTTTTAAATGACGGATCACGCCTTCCGCCGGATTATCGCATTACATAAATAAAATGCAGCAGTCTACCGGGGCATACATTTCATTTGTCTTGTTCTTGTTAATAGCTATAGTTTTTCAATTTTCTTTTTATCTAAAGTTAAATTTGCCGAACGGGTATTTATAAGCGGACGGACAACGTTGTGGCTTTACGAATATGGCGAATAAATACGGTGCCTGCCCGGTATTGCTGCGTGCTGTGGTGGTGGTGCCCAGGTTGCAGGGCAAACTACCCGGGCGGAACATTCACCGGGACTAATTGAGTTGGAAATAGTTTTTTGATTTTCGCTGTTGCCTGCATTTTAGCAAACCCTTTCATGTAAGCCTTTCATGACTCTTATTTCTCTGCTTGTCCGTTATTGTTTGGGTCAAAATCTACTGTCCACTGAATACCAAATTTATCAGCAAGCATACCAAAGTAGCTACCCCAGGGACTGTCTGCAATTGGCATTTCTATTTGCCCATCAACTGAAAGAGCGGTAAATAACTGGTCGGCTTCAGCTTTGCTTTCTGCACCGATGGCGATGTGAAAATTATCTCCAAAAGTAAATGCATGGCCCTCCCGTTCTAACATGGCGTCGGCACCCATTAATACATTGCCTTTCCCTAATGGTAAAGCAATGTGCATTATCTTATCAAGCCATGCCGCGGGTATTGTATGTTCACCGGATTGAGGCATGTCTTTATAACGGACCACCCTGGTAAATTCTCCGCCAAGTACAGATTTGTAAAAGTTAAAAGCTTCTTCGGTATTACCGGGAAAGTGTAAATAAGGATTGAATGTTGCCATGATTTTATTTTTTTTGTTTATTACTCTAAATGTTGCACAGTGATATATCATATAAATATCGCCAACAAATACCTTGTTGTTGCAGTGTAAATGCGACAAACCTGGTTGCTGAATCCGACAGTATTGTCAGCCTTTTCCAGGCTGGTTTTAGTGCGATAAAGTGGCCAACAATTCATCCAGGTTTTGCATTTGCATAACAAATCCTACCTTGAATCCCTCCAGCAACTTCTCCAAGCGATCAGGAGATTCATTGTAAATTGAAATACTCACTTTTGTCTTCCCGTTTTGTTCGCTGAAATTAAAATCCCAATCAGAGCCAGGCAGTTCGGGGTTTTCATCTTTGTCTGCAAAAGCATTAAAATACTTGAAATTGGTTTTGGGGCTAATGGAAGTATATTTCTGAATTGACCAACGCTCTTGTCCTTCGGGGCTTACCATGGCATAAAATCTTCGTCCGCCAACTTCAAAATTCATAGATTTTGTTTTGGAGGCCCAGGGTTTAGGTGCCCACCATTGATCCAGAATTGCTGGTTTGGTATAAGCATCCCATACCAGCGAAAGGCCGGCATCAAATTCCCTGGTTATGTATACCATTTGAGCCGCTTTGTCAACGGTAAAATCAGTCCGATTGCTATCGGAAGGCAAATTGTTTGTCATTTTTTCTTTTTTTGAATGGTTGATAATACAGTGTCAAGTTGATGATATCTTGTTTCCCAAATTTTTCTGAATTGGTTTAACCAGTTATCCATCTCTTTCATTTTTTGAATTTCCAGCGAGTAATAAATCTCCCGGCCTTGTTGTTCCTGTTTTACCAATTCGCATTCGGTAAGTATGCGAAGGTGTTTGGAAACAGATTGCCGGGTGGTGTTGAAGTTTTCAGCAATGGCGTTCGGCGTCATGGCCTGCAATGCAATTAAGGTAATAATGGCCCGCCTTGTCGGGTCGGCTATTGCCTGGAAAATGTCTCGTCTCATAATGGTTACATTTATACTTGTGAAGCCAATCGGTTGCAAATATATGCGCAACTGATTGGCTTCACAAATTTATTTTTTGGGTTGAGAGAAAGCCAGTTGGAATGGCCAGCGTAAGGCCTTCAGCGGTCCGCCCCTGCACACCAACTCCCACCCTGTTTCACAGCACACGAACTTTCGCTACAATCCATCTTCCTGCATCAACGCCGGGTCATAAATCTTTTTATTCTCATTTGCGGCCGTGTTATCTTTAAAGGATAAATGAAATAGCATGAAACAGTTCTTCTTTTTGTTACTGGTAGCGTATTGCTTACCAGTTGCCATGGTTGCACAGCAAACACAAAAGCCGCCCCTGCACGGAAAAAACTGGATGGCTGTTACCGGCAAACCATTGGCTGCAGAAGCAGGCGCCATGATTTTTGCGAGGGGTGGCAATGCGGTAGATGCAGCCTGTGCCATGCTTGCAGCCACGTGTACCATGTGGGATGTATTGAGCTGGGGCGGCGAAACACAGGCGCTCATTTATAATCCCAACACAAAAAAAGTAATTGCCATCAATGCACTGGGTGTTGCGCCCACCGGCGCCACCGTGGATTTCTTTAAAAACAAGGGCATGAATTTTCCGCCGGAATATGGTCCGCTGGCGGCCGTTACACCGGGCACTGTGGGCGGCTTGTGTTATATGCTTGCCCAATACGGCACCATGAGTTTAAAAGAAGTGCTGTCGCCCGCAATGGAACTGGCTGCCGGGTATCCCATTGAAGCGCAGACTGCCAACAGTATGGAACACGGAAAAAAGATGATTAAGGAATGGCCCTATAGCAAAGCCGTTTTTTTACCGCACCCCGGAGAAGCCAGGGAGGCGCCCGAAGCAGGAGAAATTTTTGTACAGAAAGACTTGTTGGAAACATTGACTAAAATGGTTGCTTCAGAACAGGATGCATTAAGGAAAAAGAAAAGCAGGCGGGACGCTATTATTGCCGCCTGCGACCGTTTTTATAAAGGCGATATTGCGCAGGAGTTTGTACGTGGCTGCCAGCAGCAGGGCGGCCTCATCACCCTGGACGATCTTGCCAAATGGAAACCCATTGAAGAAGAACCGTTGCATGTAAATTATAAAGGCATTGAAGTATATAAAATGCAGCAGTGGACGCAGGGACCGGTATTGTTGCAATCGCTGAACATGCTCGAAAACGTTGATCTTAAAAGTATGGGCTACAATTCTGCCCGGTACATTCACACCTTGTATCAAACCATGAACCTGGCTTTTGCCGACCGTGATTTTTATTACGGCGATCCTAACTTTCCACCCGCAGAACCCATCAAAGGCTTGCTGAGTAAAGACTATGCAAAAGAACGTGCCAAATTGGTAACGTACGATAAAAACAATGCCACTGCAGGCCCGGGTGATCCCTATCCTTTTGAAGGCAAAACAAATCCGTATCTCCACATGCTGCGACAGCGGGGATTTAATATTGACACCACCAATAAAAAAACACCGGCCGGTGCAACGCCGGCCCACGATGCAACGGGGCAGGTTGCCGAACTGCAAAACCAGCAATCATTTACCAATAGCAGCAAGGGCAATACGTTGGTCCAGGTTGCTGCCCTTGGCGGAGAAGTGGATGCCGCTTACATGGATCGTTTATGGCGGGGTACCACTTCCGTAGAAGCTGCTGATAAAGACGGCTGGGTTGTTTCCATTACGCCCAGCGGGGGTTGGTTGCCGGCTTGTATTGCAGGTCACACGGGGGTTGGCATGAGCCAGCGCCTGCAAAGTTTTGTGCTCGATTCAACGCTCAATCCTTTCAATGTAATTGAGCCGGGCAAAAGGCCCCGGGTTACGCTAACGCCCACGCTGGCATTAAAAGAAGGCAAACCTTTCCTCGCTTTTGGCGTACAGGGCGGCGATACACAGGATCAAAACCTGTTACAGTTTTTTTTGAACATGGTTGAGTTTGGCATGACGGTGCAGGAAGCAACAGAAGCTGCCAACATCAATACCGACCAGTTGTGGTTATCACTCGGTGGCGAAAAAATAGCCGACCGTGCACCAAGGCCGGGCAATATTTTATTACACACCAGCACGCCCGATTTTATCCGTAAAGAATTGAGGCAAATGGGCTACACCTTATCTTTCGGTGACCGCACCAGCGGCCCCATCAACGCCATTTATTTCGACTGGAAGCATGGCAGTTTTTGGGGTGGCAGCAGCAATCATGGAGAGGATTACGGCATTGGCTGGTAAGCTACTATTTTTTCTCCGTCGCCGTAGCCCTCACCGCACATTGCGCTTACCAGGTTACTGATTTAAATGGCGGCGCAACACAAATGGTATATAAATTAATGAAGCTGCTTTTAGTTGGTGTATACTAAATGGGATGCGAGGTAAGATGCCTGCCACAAGTGCAAATGGCAGGCAGTAAAATATGCCAGGCAGTAGTTCGTAAAAGACACGAACCACAGCGGCCAGCTACCAGGAATAATTTTTTTACAACCATAGAAGGCATGCCGCAAAACACGATTGGCTTAACTAAACAATTACCTATCCCTCGCCAAACCATTTCATTCAGTTTGTTGTTGTTTAAAGATGTATTTTAAAGCGCCTGTTTATTTACTGTTTATACTCTTTCAATTCATGACAAACCCACCGAGAAAATTACTTGTATTTGCAACAGGTGACTGCACTCTGCTTTACCAACAAGTAGCAATTTTTTCTGAATTTAAAAGTGGAATGGTCGAAAGGGATATTGTTATAGAACAGTTTTGCCAGAACAAGGAAAATAAAAATAAATTCACCTCTTTGAACATTCCTTCTGATAGTAGCTTTACGCTGATACTGATTGGTAAAGATGGAGGAGAAAAATTCCGGTCATACAAACCGGTAAGTGCAAAAGATATTTTTGATATGGTAGATGTTATGCCAATGCGGAGACAGGAAATAAAAAGCAACCATAAATAGTAGCTGTTGTTATGTTGGTTTAGCGTAAATAATTAGGTTTTTGCAATCCTGACACCACCCCGGAAACAGTTTCCCATTTACTTCCGAAACTGCGGCAATATCCATCGTTCTAAACCTGCCCTGTCATAATTTTTTTAGTGAGAGAATATATTTCACCATCGCTTCAGCATCTTCACTTGACAAATTTGGGTGAGGGGCCATCACAGGTTGACCCCAGGTGCCATAGCCTCCTTTAATTACTTTTTGTGTAAGCATGTCTATATAAGCCTTACTGATGGGGTATTTTTCCGCAATTTGTATAAAGGCCGGTCCCTTGGCTCTTTGCTCAACGGTATGGCAATCTTTGCAATCTGAGTATGCAATCAGTACTTCACCTCGCTGGGCTACAGCAACCGGGATGCTGTCATTCTTTCCCTCAATTTTTCTGATATAATCCACCTTTTTATGCGGCGGTTCTTTGTGCGGCTCGTTACAGGCTAACAACAGCATTGATACAGCAGCAGGCAATTGGCAATAGCGCAGGTATCCTCTTTTTAAAAAAGTATTTACCCAACTATAAAAACTATTTCGAATCATAGCCTGCTTAATTTGAATAAAACCATCCACAAATTTACTCATAATATGCCCGCAAATAATAGAGTAAAGTGCACGCTTTTTTTACTACGCTATTGTTGGTAGCCCTCCCTTTGCTCCTTAAAACTTTTGCTATTCCTTAAACGCCGTTGTTAATCAATAAGACCAACAACGGCTTTCGGGAATTATAAAAGAAAATAGACTAATCTTTTGATATAAAAATTGAGTTGGCCGTAGAGAAGCCAGTACCGGCTGGAAGGGATACAGCAACCCCGTTTTTCCAGTAGGTCGCAACATTATTAAGTTGTCCGGAAACATAAATATCTTTTTCATAAACAACAATTGCATATGCATTGGGTGGGCTGCTTGACAGAGCAACAGTAACACCATTTTTCCAGTAACTGGCAAATTCATGTGGGGTAGGATTGTCGTACCCGGCTACATAAACATCATTACCATTTACCACGATAGAATTGGCTTCAGCAAGAATAGATTTAGCATCGGAAAGACTTACAGCTACTCCATTTTTCCAGTAGGTAGCAACGTTATTTACGGTTCCGGCCACATACACATCATTGCCGGAAACAGCAATGGAGTTAGCAACAGAATGTTGCAGATCAAGGATTACCGGACTTCCGTTTTTCCAGTATGTAGCCACACCAGTAATACCATTATCTACCCATCCGGCAACATACACATCATTCCCTGAAACGGCGATTGCATTGGCCGAAGCAGTTCTTACACCATCACTTAGAATTACAGCAATTCCGTTTTTCCAGTATTTGGCAACACTGTAGTTTCCTGGAGGTGTATTGCCGGATATGTAAACATCACTTCCTGAAACGACAATAGATGTGGCACCCCAATCCGATCTCTCCTGGCTTAAGATGACGGTATCTCCATTTTTCCAGTAGCCTGCAAATCCATTGATTCCGTCACTGAGATCTCCGGCCACATATACATCATTTCCCGAAACAGTAATGGCGTTTGCAATTAAACCACCGTTAAGCGTTTTTTCGAAGCCGTTTTTCCAGTATTTTGGTAAAGGAACATTTGTTGTATAATCAGTACCAACAACATAAACATTCGGTTTCAGATCAGCAGGTGTAGCTGCATTTTTTTACAGGAGCAAATTCCTAAAATGAATAGCAGTATTATCAAGAAAAAATTTATTTTAACAGCATAAGTTAAGTGGATAAGGGCAGCCAAATTAATTTTATGTTTCATTTTTGCAAGTATTAATATTTGACGGCTATTTTCATAAAACTCCTGTACAATTCATTTTCAATCATCTGAAATAAATACCGGGTAAGGGGTGCTAAGCTGTAAATATTTTTCAATTAAACAAAGGGCCATTTAGCAGTACATTCCAAATATTGAATTTTAAAAGTACATTAAAAAGTGAGTTCCGTCATGAGGATAAATACCCAACAGGCGAGGGTCTCCGCCCTGTTGCCGATCGTTACTTATCCACGAATTAGTGTCTTCATCCCACAATAATCAGATTCCGGCAAGCCTTTCTTTTTGTAAATAATCTATTGCACGATTGTATCGCCTTCGCCTGCAGTTGTGCAACCGCTGATGTTAACGCATCTACGCCTGAAGGTTAACAACTAAGTACCCTACAACCTTCATCGCATTGACGCATGCTTTGAGTATGAAGGAGCGGTTCGTGGACACGAACCTGGGCTGAGTTTACTAAATTAGAACTCACCCAAAAATTATTTCTGCAGGTAGGTCGTTATTGTATATAAAGTACCCGTTGAAGGATTATACGTGATTGGGATATTTTCAGATGTGACTACCTGGCTCGGGGATATTGACATTATCAGGGTAGTATCAATAAACGTGTTATAACGTGTTGCAAAATAGTTTTTACCATAAGTACAAAAATAGCTCCCCATAAATTCCCTGGTTTGGGTATTTGTAAATGTGTAAGGGCTGGTTGTATAGGAGTAGCTATCCGTTTGCCAATTATCACTAGCTACAGAATCCTTTGAAAAAACCAACGTTTCCCTATGTATTGGAACAATAGTATCATTTGGAATGTAGGGTCTACCCCCGCTTGTGTTAAAATTAGCTATAACATATTTAACCACCTGCCAGCTGCCAGATAACTTTATTTGTAAATCATTTTGGGCTGTATTTGCAGTATTGTTATTATCACTTTTCTTACAAGAAAAGAAAATGAATAGAACTAAAATGATACCTAATTTTTTCATAGCGTAAATTATCGGCTGTTTCGTAATAATGTAATTGTTAAAAAGTATATAAGAGGTGAGTATTCGTATTATGGGGGTTTTACAGTACCAAATTCATTTGTCCGTTTTTAATTAGCTGCCTGCTACTTTTAGAAAGTCGAAATCACTTGTCTTTATCTGCTGGCATATAACGAACCCAATGATGGTTGCTGTTATTTTTTTTCTGTATTATATTTAGCAAGCCATTCCAAATATTTTTGTTTAAGAAATTGAAGTCCTTCTTTTCTATACACAGGTGTGAATACGGTAAAATGGTCTCCCGGGTAATAAGCAAATTGAAATGTTGAATTTAATTTTTTCATCTGCATTTCCAACATCGTTACAGCATGGTTTAAAAGAAAATTATCCTGATTGCCAACAGATACCCGGACTTTACCATCCAATACTGACTTGATTGACTCCCAATTATTCCTTAGAGATAAAGCGATGTCGTATTTTTTCCAATTTAAAAAAACAGCCGCATCAATTTCTCCTGTATTGCTATTGCAAATACTTTCAGGCTTATTATCAATTCCCTTCTTGCTAAAAACAGCATCAAAAGAGTGCATTTGTTCTCCACGATAAATAATGTTTTCCATCTGATAAACATTTTTCATAGTTGTCCAGGGTATACTACCTGCAACGGTAGCTACCAGGCGTAAGGAGCTATCTTTGTCGTAGTACATATTCTTATCTTCATACAAATTTATTTTTTGAAAATTCCGGAAGTCAACGGGGTCTGGTGAGCTTGACCAACATCCGTCAAATACTTTTGGATATTGCGTTTGAAGCCACAATACCGTCCATCCCCCACTGCTATGACCCGTCAATAATCTTGCACCATTGCACCTGTATTTTTTTTCGAGCATTGGTATAAATTCCATCGTTAAAGCGTCACCCCAGGGACCATTATTATCGCTATTTGCATATACAGAATGACCTAATGAACAATTTCCATCAAGAAAAACCTTGATCACAGGTATGCTGTCAAGCGTTGGACTTGGAATGGTATCTCCCGAAAATCTATGATAATCGCCACCATAACCTGAAACGGTGAACAGAACAGGGAATTTTCTGTTGGGTTCATTGTAATATTCTTTCGGAAGAATAACTGCCCCATCAACAGTCATTGCGCTCCCTTTAAACTTACTAAGTAATGAAGAAGGCACTTTCAATTCTTTTACAAAATTGGTTTCTTTAAATTCACTAAGGGCTGGTATTAGTTTTGTTGCAACAATGGTGTAAACTTTTTTATTGTCTTTGGTAATATTAATTTTTATGGAAGTATTATACATGTTACCAGGGCTTTCCGCAATGGAACGACCGCCAAGATTTCTGTCCCACACAATTTGAATATAATATTCTCCCCGTTCAATATTAGAGAGGGACGTGGGATAGGCAACAGCATTGTCATCAATGGTAATGGCTTGTCCGGGTTGTATATTTTTTACAAAAACAGAAAAGCACGGAAAGAGGTCAAAACCTACAGCTCCATTTTTGGGTTCTTTGTTTTCCTTTGACAAATAAGCAATCACATTTCCTGTAAATGGATTATCAAAAATAGATGATGAATAACTTACGCTAATTTGCTGGCTAAAACTATTTACAAAAAACAGGCAACTAAGTAGAAGGCTAAAATAAATTTTCTTCATTTTTATTTTTTGGTTGGTCATTAAAATGTCTGGCATAATTGCATCTAACGTGGGGGCTTGCTGGCTGTGCTGAATTTTATGATTGCCCCTCCCGAACCGCAGACCAATAAAATTACCGATGCTGAAGTTAACAACAAAAAGCTAAATTGAAACTCGTATGCCCGAACTTAAGTACAAAGAAGCAAACCCGCTTTCAGCAATAACAATACCATTTGAAACCTGGTAACATTCACATACAGAACGGAGCGCTGCGCCAGCATTTGTGCAACCTGCGCTGGTTAACACACCTGCGCCTGGAGGGGGAGTTTTGCGCCTGAATGTTTGGACCTTGGGCTGATGTTAACCGCCCTGTCTGAAGGAGTTGCCTTTAGTTGGTGAACGCCAAAGGCTGTGGCAGGTGAAGACACCAGCCACGGAAGTATCGCCAGTTTAGCCCTTACTGGTGCCTCACGCCCCGATTGTAATAAACTACATTTTCCGGAAGCCGATGTTATGTATTTTTTAATAAGGCGCAACAGTGGCTCGCGGGCTGTGACGTTGCAAGTAGGTTAAGGGTATAACACCAATAGGGCAAAAATAATATGGAAATAAAAAGCGCCGGAGTTGAAAATTATTAAGCAGCATTATTGACTGTTGTACCAAACCATCGCATGCCGTCTTTTTTCCAATGTGTGATTTGTATAACTAATAATCAGCAAAGTGTAACAGTGCTTCTCAGGCGGCGGTGGAAGCGAATTGATTTTTTAATTCGTGTACTCCACGCTTTTAGTCAGCCACTCCTGCAACTAATACTGGTTAGTAGTTCAGCGATTTTTGCAGAGTCTCGCAGGAAAAATTTCCTGGGTGAGACCCGAAGCGGAAGAGGATACCATCACCCTTTTGGCATAGGTGGTGGTGGTGGAGAATTTTTCGAAATAGTACCTTGCCAATTTGCAAACATCCATTTCTCATCTTGTTTTACGAAGGCCGCTGTGTAAAGGAATTCAACCACCATGGTGTCTTTCATAAATGCCTGAACTCTGCCGGTGACAATTCCTACCTTATCATATACTTTAATTTTTTTATCAAAAAATTTATAAGTAACTGCCGAAAATAATTTAGGGCTTATTGTATCTGCAGCTACCTGGTCTTTTGTTTGTGTGGTACCGTCTGCATTAATAGAGAAGTAGTCATCCGTTACATAATTTTTTAGATACTCCTTACGATCAACTTTTGTTATACTTTCAAACATTTTAATCTCAGCTGCTTCAATTTCTTTTGCGTTCGATTTCAGCATTTCTGTTTGTCCAAATGTGATTTGAAAAAACATAGTAAGGGAAACGAAAATCGCGGTTTGTTTTACGTTGTTCATGTTCTAAATTTTTTTGGTTTATAATTTAAGTCAGGCATTCAACCACAAAGAATAACGTTAATATTCGTGTCGCGTTAGCATTGCTTACAGCGTACGTATTTATGAAATTAAATGGAGCTCGCAATTTATTAACGGTCTTATTTTCCTGTCGGGTTTTAGTGGTCGCACCAATTATTGGAGTTGCGTAAAGCCAAATAAAGTTGTATAATTTCTTGTAATCAAAGCAATCAGTAACTTTTACACACGGCTTAGAAAAATTGGTAGCCATTAATAAAAAATGATCGCAGGTAAGCCAGACTGGAATAACCGAGGATGAGATTTTACTTTAAACCTAATACCTTATTTTGATAATGTCAAGTAGTTACCAGGATTAAATTAAATTCTTTTAATGTCTCAAAAAATAGTCAGCTGCTCCTGCAACTGATGCTCGTTGAGTAGTTCAGCAATTTGTACAGAGATTCGCCTGGGAAATTTACTGGAGCGGAAGAAAGAGGTTCTTGCACCCGCACTCAAGGCGGAGTGTTTTTGTTAGTGTATGCCAACAGCCGGGTTGCGGTTGACTGTACAATAATTACTCCTTACCTTTATCACCTCCGCTATCATGTGTGCAACTGGCCAGATCTAATTTGATTAAACGAACCTTTCTAAAGCTTTCATATGAATAATTTATTTTCCCGCCGGCAGATCATTAAAACAGGATTGCTTACGGCTGCAGGGTCGTCGCTTTTAACAAACCTGCCTGCGGCAATGTCCACCGTTGCCGGTGTGGTGCGGGATGGTATCAAAGATCCATGGGTTGGTTTTAAAGTGGGCATTGCTTCCTACACCTTCAGAAAATTATCAGTAGAAGATACCATCAAAGCAATGCAGCAACTGGCACTCACCTACATCTCCATTAAAGATTTTCATTTGCCGCTTACCAGTTCAGCCGACGAAAGAAAGGCAGTGATAGCGCAATTTATAAACGGGGGCATTACGCCGTTGAGTTGCGGCAACATCACCATGGAAAATGACGAAGCCAATATCAGGGCGGCATTTCAATATGCAAAAGACTGCGGTATTCCAACCATTGTCTGCAGTCCGCATCCTGATTCTATGGCAATGCTCGATCGCATGGTGAAAGAATACGACATCCGGCTGGCCATACACAACCATGGCCCGGAAGACAAACGTTTTCCCTCGCCCGACGACGTGTGGAAAGCCGTTCAACCGTACGATAAAAGAATTGGCCTGTGTATAGATGCGGGCCATTCCGCCCGTGCAAAAGCAGACCCCGCCGCCGCCATTGTAAAATACAGGGAACGTTTGTACGACCTGCATTTTAAAGACATCAGTTCAACAGAACCCGACGGTGCCACCATCCAGGCCGGCCGGGGAGTGCTCAATCTGCCGGCCATCCTTCAATCGTTGATAAAAATAAAGTATGATCATTTGCTAAGTATAGAATACGAAGGATTCCCCGACAACCCTTTGCCGGCAGTTGCTGAAACGATGGGCTATTTAAAAGGTATGCTGGCGGTGATGCCGAAGAAATAGCGGGCGGTTACCGGCAGCAACACTATAGGAAGAATAGTACCAACGTTGCGAAGTGACGCATGGTGTATTATTGATGTTACCTTTTTACCCACCAAATGTGCCTGGTGGCACAAATTAAAATCCTTGGTTAAACATTTCAGATTGTACATCCAGGGCTAAACACCCGATCCGAAAAAATTATTCGACCGGCAGTTGTTTTTTAAATCAACATCGTTGTGTCACTCCCTTTTACTGCATACCTATGTGGAACAAGCTTTCGCTCGAAAGCATGTTATCGTTTGAAAAATGATGATAATTTATTTACGGATTTAACTCTCAATACTTGCCCGTTTGCACGCAAATGCCTTATCAGTTTGTTTGCCACGTTCCAACGAATTGCCAACGGATTGAGATGAATAAATAAGCCACAAACTTGTTCCCGGCAACGTCTCTCAATGAGCAATGAGCGTGGCTGAGGACGTTGCGCCTATCCCACTTACTTCCTGCTTTATTAAAAGCCACTTCACCAACTTCATAAACCTTGCAATGTTTTACCTGCATTGTTCTATGATATTTTTTAATAGCACTTTGCGCTTGACGACGCAACGTCCCTGCTTTGCTCATAGCCACGCAAAAGAGACGTTGCCGGGAAGGATTAAGAGCAAGGATTTTGTTTGCAGCCTAAATACTAACTTCATAGTAAAAGAGCAACACTATGAAGCCCACGATTCTCCTGCTGATAATATTTTGCTTTGGCTGTGCATCAAATCCATACAGGCAGAGCAACCGGGTATACAAACAACAGGTAAAACAATTTGCTAAAACATTAAAGCAATACCCGCTCACTGATTCGTTTACAACGACCGCTTTTACCGGCACCACCAATTTTAGTTTGCGCAAGCCCAATTTTGTTATCATACACCACACCGCACAAAACAGTTGCGAACAAACGCTGAAGACTTTTACCATGCAGCGCACACAGGTAAGCGCACATTATGTTATCTGTAAAGACGGCACCATCCATCACATGCTGAATGATTACCTCCGTGCATGGCATGCAGGAGCAGCAAGATGGGGAAATGATGCCGACATCAACAGCAGCAGCATCGGCATTGAGCTTGACAACAATGGCTATGAATCATTCAGCACTGAACAGATCAATAGCCTGTTGCAATTATTAACAGCCCTGAAAAAACAATACAATATTCCGCAGCCAAACTTTATCGGTCATGGCGATATTGCTCCCGGAAGAAAAACAGATCCCAACTTCCGTTTTCCCTGGAAGCAATTGGCAGATAGTGGATTTGGCCAATGGTATGATGACACTACGGGTGTAAGCCTGCCCGGTAATTTTAATTATTTGCAGGCATTGAGGATTATCGGCTACGACAGTAGAGATACCACCGCAGCAATCTCCGCTTTCAAACGGCACTGGCTGCAGGATAGCATACCGGGCCTTGACAGTGCTAATTATAAAGTGTTGATGCAGGTGATGAAGAAGTATGAATAGACCAACCCACACTTGACCCGTATCCACCTGCCTGTAGCAAAAGAGCTTTGCATCCGGCAAAATAGTCATACAGCCGCCTGCTAAGGCTATCCAAACATTTGCCATTGTTAGTTGTTACACTGTATGTAGAAAGTCGCTCTGCTGCATAAATACTTTAAACGATGGGGACAACAATTTTTTCAACAATATGCTACCTGGTGATGAACACAATACTGCTTTTTAATTTTACAAAACACGCCGACATGCAACACTGGTATGTGGTGGATGATTCAGTAATGGGTGGCGTATCGGCAGGAAAAATGGGTGTGGATGAGGATGGCCATGGCTTGTTCCAGGGGCATGTGTCACTTGACAACAATGGAGGCTTTTCATCTATCCGGTACAAAGCCGGCAGCACAAAACTAACAGGCTACAGTAAATTTGTACTGGCAGTAAAAGGCGATGGTAAAGCTTACCAGTTTAGGGTTAAAACCAACAGCAGCGATTACTATTCTTACACAGTCCCTTTCCATACTACCCACCAATGGCAAACCATTGAGATCCCTTTCAGCAGTATGGCACCTTCGTTCCGGGGCCGAACGCTTGATATGGCCAACTTTCCCGGTGATTCGCTGGAAGAAATAGGTTTCCTCATCGGCAACAAAAAAGCGGAAGATTTTAAGTTGTTGATTGACTATATCAGTGTTAAATAAATACTTGTGGTTATTCTTAGATTGCAGGATCGGGATGAAAAGGGTTCGTTTGGTACAATGTTCGTCATCAGGGAAATGCCCTTCATAGGCAAAGTCATCTTTTATTTGCAATGCGTTCTTTACTAAATTATCAAAAAGCTCATACAGCCATTCATCGGCTAACCGGCGGGCTTATTTAAACGAAGGTGTTGCTTTTGTTCTGTACAATTCTGTACGTTTTTGCATGGCTAATTTATCACCATCAAAAACATCGTAATTATCCTGTATTATTTTAGGAAGGTATGAGAAGCCAACAGTAGATTTTCCTGCTTCGTTTGCGCCTGTTATAACATATAAGTCAGGCATTGCAGTTAGGGAAGTTTAAATTGTTTCCTTATTAAATCAGCTTGCTCAGATGAATACTCAGTAATAGTTTTAAAATCATTCATTTTTCTGTTTAGAAAAACAAGTGCAATAGAACCATCGGGATATTCAAGGTAACATTGATTGGATGGCAGTAAATCAGAATTAATCATAAACGGAAGCCCATTTTGCAGTTTCGTTAAGCGCAAATTTTTTAACGCCAGCGCTGCAGATTTTTCCAGTCGTTTTATGTTCATAGAAATATAGAATGGGTAGTAATCAACTTCTTCCAACAAAAATATACAAAAAAAATCTTTTATAGCAACCCGTAATTAGTTAATAATAGTATTTGTTATACTGCTGTCTCCGCCGGGTTTCCACCGCTTTACCCGACAACTATCATTCGCTTGCCGCCAAACCCCGAAGCTGCATAGCTATACGATTAGCTGGCATCTGTTCTCCATTTTTTCTGCTTTGTATTACGGCGATACAATTAAAACTTCGCTATACCTTTTACAATGATTTTTTGTGCGGCACTTTTCGTAATGCAGTGTAATCAACGTCGGAGTTTCACCGGGATTATTTTATTATTGTAGCGCATGCAGTGAAAACCCAGCCTGGGACAGGAAACCTTGTAATCGTCACACATGATAACCTGGTAATTATACTGCAATAAAACCTGGTAATTATCCGACAGGATAACCTGCTAATCATCCCCCTGCTTTATTTGAATTACTTGCCAACGAACCAGAGGCATCCGTTAGAGCGGTACTGGGCCATTTTATATTTGCGTTTATACATCCTTACATGGATGGCAACGGCCGCATGGCAAGATTTTTAATGAATGCGATGCTGTCCTCGGGTGGATATCCATGGACGGTGATTCCTGTTGAAGAACGCAAAACTTACATGGAAGCGTTAGAGTTGGCGAGCGTCAACAGCAATATAACCGCCTTTGCAAAATTTATTGCTCATTTGGTTACAGCAGCATTAAATGGAAATCCCATAGCTACCATTTAACAACCTGGTGAATGTTGCGATTCAATCTTTCAAGCCACAAAATAAATTCAGACTTCCCACCAGCAGCAATCTACAGTTTAATAGTGCACACGCTGGCTAAAACCTCTCCCTCATTTTTAAACAACCCGAAGGGCTGATTAAAAACCCGCCCTCCCTGCCGGAATATATCCGCAATAAAAAATCATGATGAAGGCTTTTGCACGGGCAACTGAAAAGCCAGGCCATCAATAAAAAAAATATTTAGCCGGCAGTTGTTTTTTAAATCAACATCGTTGTGTCACTCCCTTGTACTGCATACCTATGTGGAACAAGCTTTCGTTTGAAACAATGTTACCCTTTAAAAAATGATGATAATTTTTTTTACCAATTTTATATTCAGCCGTGGTGCCTTTCCATACAACCCATTCAGCAGTCGTTCGTCACATTCCTATAATTGCGAACGGATTGAAATCAATAAATCATACACCATCTTCGCATTTTTGCGTGTATGATTATGAAGCAGAGTTTCGTGGGGACACTAACCTGGGCGGACTTTATCTAACTGCTTAGTATCGTTCGAAGAAGCTTATTCAGACAATCTGTATTTCTTTGAGGCAATTAATTATTTGTCAATGTAAATTTGATAGGCATCAGAATTCTGATTCAAATTTGAAAAATCTATAAAAATATTATCCTCTTTTAACGAGTAGATTTTATTTATGCAACCACACCTGGCGGTTGGGGTGATCGCTCCGCAAGGTCCGCTTTTTTGTTCTGTAACAAATCCTGATAGAGATACTGTTTTGCCTGCTCCGGGAATATATATCTGCCAGTCGTTGCGAGCCATAATTCCCTGCATCGGGTAGTTCAGGTTAATAATGGTCGTGTCATTGGATGTGGAATATACAGTACTATCGTAAAAGATGTTTACAGTATCAATCAAATGTTGGTAATTATCACCAGGCTTAAATTTTCGCAAAACAAATGTATCAATTTCGGGAAGTGTAAACCCGGTAAATAGTATTCGGATATCTCTGTCAGAGCAAGGCACGTCTTTTGTACACCCCCAGGTAGTTAAAGAAATTATTGTAAACACGATGATATTTTTCAACTGGAAATTTTTTAATATTGAATATGCAAACGCCTGGCTTAACAAATCTGTATAATTGTCAAACGGCAATATTGATCCACGTTTTCACACAATGTACAGGCACTTGCCTTTAATGAGTAGCATCTGTTATGGCCGTCTTAACCTGAGCCTAATTTAATTATTGCTGATGAAGGTAACAACAAAAAGCTACATTGAAACTCGTATGCCCGAACTAAAGTACAACAAAGCAAACCCACTTGCAGCAGTAACAATACCATTTGAAGCTTGGTAACATTCACATAGAGAACGGATCGCTACGCCAGCATTGTGCAACCTGCGCTGAAGTTAACATACCAGCGCCTGGCGGCCAGTGCAACACAAATGTTACAGAAATTAGTTAAGTTGCTTTTAGTGGTGTATGCTAAACGCTGTTTCAGGTGAAGACACCTGCCACGGGAGCAGTCTTGCAATTTTAAAACTTCCAAGTCTCTGCGCTGGACTTGATGCCTTACAATTTTTACAAGCCGCAGGACTCGCCGACCTATCAGGAAGGCACTGTCAAATTGTTTGTGGACAATCCTCCTGTAATGTGTGTACCCTGCGCTATCTGTCGGAGTCCTGCAAGTTTTGCTGGTTGCAGATTTCAGCAACTTGTGCAGAGACTCGCCTGGGAAATTTCTGGGAGGAGACTCAAGCCGGAAGAAAAGCCACTTCACCAACTTCATAAACCTTGCAGTTTTTTACCTGCACTGTTCTATGATACTTTTTAATAGCACTTTCCGATTGACGACGCAACGTCCTTGCTTTGCTCATAGCCACGCAAAAGAGACGTTGCTGGGAAGGAAGGCTTTACCCAACTCTTATAAAGCGTTTGTTGTGAGGCCCCGACGCTGCATAAGTTCTTCCCCCCGTGGAAGAAAGCGTTTGAACCGGTGTACTGAAGCCCCCGCCTGGTCTTCGGCCAACGGGCCGGGTTTGCGCTTGTTCGTTTGTTAACAAGTGTACGCTGTTGTAATAGTCGGCGAGGACTGCAACTGATGCTGGTTGGAGACTTCAGTAATTTGTGCAGCAACCCGCCAGGGAAATTTTCGGGGCGAGAATCGGGCAGGAAGAAGAAAAAATATATTATCATTCAGACGCCGTAGGAAGTCCAGAGTTTGCTGGGTAATTATAAACCTCTAACCATTTCTCCAGTGCAGCAAGTTTAGCCTGGACTTGTACATTATAAGTAATTTTCTCATCTCTGACTTCCTTAATAAAAGTATAGTAGTCGTCAGGGGTGCGATGCTTATTGACTTTGATCCAATCGATCATGCGGGTAGCACGACCAACAATTGTGTTTTCTATTTCATCTTCAGTTGCTGAATCGTCATGCAATAACTCAGGTGCATACTTTGCAACAAAATTCAATGCTTCGGTGAGTACCGAAATTTTTGTTAGATTTCCCGCTAATAAATCTGTTATGATTGCTACGTGTGTAGGAGTAAGTTTTTCTGATGTTAAATTCCATGACAATATATTTTGCCAGATGCTTTTAGAAACTTGCCTGATGGCTTCACGATCAATCTCTGCCAAAGTTGCATCAATGACTTCATGATTTGTTACAGTTCGTAAAGGAGGATTTTCAAGGTCAACAAGATCGGACAAGACAGAAGTAATATCAGGAGCAAAACCGCTTTGTCTAACCGTGATCCAACAAGAAGCATCTTTTGCGAACTGACCATATAATGAACCGGGAGACTTCTCTTTTATCAGCGCTTCAATTTTATATAACAAGTCTTTGATGATAATACGCATGGCTTCAGAGACCTCTTGTTGCTGCCATATAAGATACCAATTTATAGGGTTGTGTCTTAGGTAAAAGTTTAAATATGCCAGAGTATATGGAACTGTAATATAGCGCATATCACCTATTGCATTTGGAGCACGACCATATTCATTTTCGGCTGCACGGAAGAGAACTGCTTTTGCAATTGCATCCTCAAACCAAATGCTATTGGGCGATTCCTTTGGAAGGTTGTGTTTAATAAAAGCATCGTGATTCTTTTGACTTCCTTGGACAACACTACTTGGGCCAACCACAAAACTTTGTTTGCCCTCTTTTGACTTTTCGACAATTGAGAAAGAATTAATGTATTTTGCTAGCTCTTCTTTACTAAACATTTGAGATTTAGGATTACGGGCATCAAATGATTTAAGCCTGCTTCCAGTATTTCCTTCTTTCGCTCTTTGATTTTTATATTGTGCTCGGCTCCGTTCAAAGAACCAGTGCGTCTGAACTGTTTGACCAGCTTTGTGTGGAGCGACGATAGCTCGGCTAAGTTTTTCTAACTCTACATAAAAAGGGTTGTTTGCTGTTAAGTCACTAAAACTAACTTTGTTTTGTGTATTGGCGAATTCTGCAATTTGCCCAACTATATTTGAGTAGCTTTTATGGTTATTAATTATACTCAACTTCATTGGCACTGCAATTCCAGTTAAATCGGCCCGGTCTTTTCTCCATGTATGAAACAAAGATGCGGTTGTCTGACCCCCATTAACAATTTGAAGATCTTTAATGTAACTAAGTATCAATATTCCGGCATTATTACGTGTCAAGCGCACTTCTTCTGCAGTTGCTGCAATTCCATTGTTGAACCAACACCTACGGTGAAGGCCGCAACAGATCACTAAAAATACGACCTTCCCTTTTCATTAAAACAAATTCATCATGAAAAAAAAATGAGTACAGTAAAGTAACACTGTCGCCGGAGGCCCAGGATGCCTTGCAG
>JBBQWL010000010.1:0-144448 GCA_038210625.1 Chitinophagales bacterium
CTATCTTCTCTGGCTTTGTGGCACAGGATGTAGAAAAAGCCGCTAAGGAAGCGGGCTATGATTTCAGTGGAGTAGATAAGCCCAAAAATGGGGATGATATGTACGGCCTCCGCTATGCAGAATTTGTAGTGCCATTGGTAAAAGCCGTTCAGGAGCAACAGCAAGCGATCATTGATTTAAAGAAGCAAAATGATGATTTGCAAAAAAGAGTCTTTACACTTGAAAAAAATAAATGAAATACAAACCAGGTAATGATAATTCAATTTGAAATTGTATAATTCCGGCAATGGTGATTAATTGTGTTATTGCCTGCAAAAAATTCGAACACTTCGTTACTTTAAAAACTTTATAAAATGACAGGAATTATAAATTTAGGAGCATTCATAGTTACTGCAATCATTGTCGTGACCACCCCAGGTATAGACACAATAATGGTTTTGACCAGAAGTATCTCAAAAGGTAAAAAAGCAGGACTTTATTCAGCTTTAGGAGTTAGTTTGGGACTAATATTTCATACTTGTGCAATAACTTTTGGACTTTCTCTAATTATTGCAAAATCAGCAACTGCGTTTGGAATAATTAAATATTTAGGAGCTGCGTACCTAATTTATATTGGCGTAAAATCTTTGGCAGACAAAAGCCAACAAGTGGAGTTAAAGGTGACAGAAATCAAAATTCATGGAATCAGTAAAATGTTTTTCACAGCTTTTTTGAGTGACATTTTAAATCCCAAGATTGCAATATTTTTCCTGGCTTTTTTACCGCAGTTTATAAATGCGACAGAAATAAACAATCCAGTTCCATACCTTGTACTTGGACTAATCATGTTTTTAATAACACTTATTTGGTGTTCATTTTTAGCTGTTATGGGAAGTAAAGTTGCAGCACTTTTCAATAAAAATACCAATGCCGAAAAATGGATGAATAAGACTTCAGGACTTGTATTTATTTTATTGGGTCTTAAAGTAGCCTTGACAAAAAAATAAAAAAGCAGGAGCCTTTTACTGCTGGCAACATGGGGTGTGTGCAAGCATGGCAGAACGTTGTTAGCTTCGGCATTTGTTCGCTTTCAGCAGCGGTTTGGGGCGGACGTTCTTCAAATGCCATGCCTGCACAAGGCCAAGTTCGTTTTACTTTTTCCAGTTGCACAATAATTAAAAAAAATTTCATGAAAACAAAACTCTTAATAGCATTTTTATTAATTACCGGAACTGTTTCGGCACAACTTTATATTGGTCAAGGGGCACTATTTGTTGCAGGAGACACACAAATTTCATTGCTCAATAATGATTTTATCAACGACGGTAACTTTATTAGCGGTAGTGGCAGAGTGAGTTTTTACGGCAACAGCAATGCTTCAGTAACTGGCAGCCAGTCTTCTCAATTCTTCGAAATGGAGATGGCTAAAACCAACAATGCTGCGGTGAACCTGCAAATTTCGACCGGCATCACCCAACGTATTCTTTTTACAAACGGCTTTTTAAACCTAAATGGTTTTAATGCAGATTTGGGAACAACAGGCCACCTGGATGGCGAAACTGAAAGCTCCCGTGTTATTGGCCCCAATGGCGGCGAAGTGTTGTTCAATGTCAATTTAAATGCACCAACAGGTTCTAATCCGGGCAACCTTCGTTTGTTTATTACCTCGGGGCAGGATCTCGGAAACGTGACTATCAGAAGAGGACATCAATCGCAGACCACAACTACCGGAGCCGGCAGCAGCGTGTTGCGATATTATGAAATTGCTTCAGCAAATAATGCTAATTTAAATGCAACACTCCGGTTCAGCTATTTTAATGGCGAACTGAATAATCTTGCAGAAAGCCCGCTGGTTTTTTTTGAAAAACAAAGTAATGGCAACTTCAGCAACATAGGGTTTACCTCAAGAGATACTGTTGCAAATTTTGTAGAGAAAGCCGGCATCAACTCATTTTCACGTTTCACTCTTGACAATACTGGCAACCCATTACCTGTTCTTTTTGTTCTCTTCAATGCCAGATGCGAAGGCAACAGTGTTATCATACATTGGAAAACTGCACAGGAACAAAACAGCAGCCGTTTTGACATTGAAAGAAGTACGGATGCTATCCATTGGACAGTTATTGGTAGGCTGCCTGCAGCCGGTAGCAGCAGCACAGAAAAAAGTTATTCAATGATCGACAATAATCCTCTACTAAATAATTACTACCGTATTGCTGAGTACGACCTGGATGGCAAAGTGCAGTATACAGGTTTACTCCGTTCATGCTGCAGTGCTGCAGACAATATTACAGTGTGGCCAAACCCGGTACATGATGATAATCTGTACATAAATATTGTTGCTGCTGGTAAATCCGGGGCGGAAATAAAAGTGTTCGATAGTAAAGGGGTATTGGTAAAGCTTCAAAGGGATACTGTTTTGCAGGGCAGCAATCAATCCAGGATAAATACCTCCTCATTGCCAAAGGGTACTTACCTGATATCTGCAGAATGGAACAACGGGCAGAATAAAAAAACAATACAGGTGATAAAGCAATAAATACAATACAATCAGGATGATAAGATGATTCGGTTTTGAATAGAAAAATTTGCTAAAATAAATAATTATGAAAAAGGCATGTTTGGGATTATTAGTAGTCGTATTTTTTTCATTGAATGCTATTACGCAGACAACCATCCCATTTGGAAATAATCCGGCAGTTGGCAAATACGCAACTGTAAATGGCATTCAACTTTATTATGAAATATATGGGGAAGGACAACCTTTGTTGCTTCTCCACGGTAATGGCGGTTCAATTCGTGGCAGAGCAAATGAAATACCAATATTTTCAAAAAAATACAAAGTCATTGCGGTTGACAGCCGTTGTCATGGCAAAAGCGGATGTAATGTGGGTGATTTGAATTATGAAATAATGGCAGCCGATATAAATGAATTGCTGGATCAGCTTAAAATCGATTCCTGTCTTATCTGGGGGCAAAGTGATGGAGGCATTTTGGGTTTGATCATGGCTTTTCAATATCCGGATAAAGTGAAGAAATTAATTACAACAGGTGCCAATATTCAGGCCGATACAAATGCCGTATTTCCCCAATTAGCAGCATTAATTAACATGTACCCGATGATAAAAGATACCATGCAACAAAAGCAATTTAGATTGATGGCCTTTCATCCAAATATATCCTTCGAAAAATTAAAATCCATCAAGGCTCCTGTATTAATAATGGGCGGTGATAGAGATGCCGTCAAAACAGAACATACGGTTAAAATTTACCAGGCCATACCCAATGCACAACTTTGCATTGTACCAGGCTCAACCCATTTTTTGGCGATTGAAAAGCCAGGGCTTTTTATGGAGCTAGTAGCGGATTTTTTTGAACGGCCATTTGAGATGCCCTCTACAATTAAAATTGCTCAACAATGGACAGAGCAGATACGGAAGCAGGCTAAAAATAAATAGCTATCATTAGCAGTTATTAGGAATTGGAATCACGTGGAAATTAAAAAAATAGTACAGCTAGTTGAACTATACAATCAGGTTCAGTCTTTAATAACAAATCAACCTACGTCAATTTTTAAATAGCTATTTCGTGATAATTGGAACTGAAATGAAATTAATAATTATAAACTTAAACCAACATCAACATTATGCTGATACTTATTGCAGGCCCTTACAGAAGTGGCACAAATGACGACGTAAAATTAATGCAACAAAATTTAAATCATCTTGAATCTGTTGCATTGCCACTATTCAGAAAAGGCCACATACCAATAATTGGCGAATGGGTTGCTTTGCCATTAATTCATCTTGCAGGGTCGGTTAAACCCGGCGATGAAGCATGGGAAGAAGTGCAATATCCAATTGCTCACAGGCTTCTTGAAAAATGCGATGCTGTGCTTCGCCTGGAAGGCGCTTCAAAAGGAGCAGATGAAGATGTAAGAGTAGCAACCGAAAGGGGTTTAAAAATTTATTACCGGTTAGAGAACGTACCAGACGCAGAGTAGCAAAATAAAGAATGAATAAAATGAATTTAGTATTTGGCCACGGGGTGTAGATAAATCTACCTATTCAAAGAAACTTGCAGAATAAATAAATGGGTCTAATTGAAAAATATAAACCATTCATTTTGGGAACATTAAAAAAACGTTAGTCAGAATTTTAATTGAAACGCCCTAAGCTATTAATAGATTAGATATACTAAACAAACGATTAATAATTTAGCCATGAAAATATTTTGGGCCCTTGGTTTTTTTGTAATGCTCACTTCAGGAAATTCATATTCACAAGTCAGGGATACTATATTGCTTGTCCCAGAAGGCAAATTCTTGCAAACAGATCACCTTACCGACTACAATGGCAAATATGATTTTATCAGGATTAAAGATGGAACTGAAACAATAATTGGAGGACTTGAGGACAATTTTTTTATATCGGGGAAAGGTAAAGAAAAGCAGGGACTGAGAATATGCAATATTATTTTTGGAACTAATTCAATTTTAGATAGTGGTCTTTGCAATTTAAGTGGACTAAAACCAATTTATCACAAGTCTATTCAAACAACCAAAACACTAAATTTAAATTTCTCCGACAAAAAAATAAGTGGTGAAATACAGCTGAAAGATTCGAGCAAAAAGGAAATAATTAATTTTGCAACTTCCGTTTCATTATTTGATTCTTATTACGAGGATATTATTGCGAAGTCACTAAAACTAAGGAAAGGTATTTTCTTTAAGTTTCCTGAGTATATATACGAACGAGGAGGTATAGTTTGGTCGCTCGGTGAAATTTTAGGAAACGAAAACAAATTCACAGAATCAGGGTTCAAAGTAGTTGAATGGACAATTAAATTCTATGAAACTAATAATAAAAGTGAAATCGTAAGGACTACTATTTATAAGATTAATGAAAAAAATCGTGAAATATTACTAAGAGAATATATTACAAGCAACGGTAGAGTATTAATGAGAAAGAAACTGATATAGCTTAATGCGTATCAGAAAAATCCTGTAAAAATGGAAAATTCTTAACGGAAAAAATGTGCAGGATGATACTAAGGAGTGGGTGAATTAAAAATGAGTATTACTTAACACTCCCTTCATTTTGATTGGCGTTTTGGCCTTTCCAGCCCCAATTGCTGCAAGCTAATGTTGTGCGGGCTGCTTTAAGACCAGCGCTAACTTCTTAAATTTGTCTATTTACAGAAAGGGCAGACAGCAAATAAAATAATCGGGGTAAGCCGAAAACCAACCAGAGTAGGCAATATAAAAATAAAATGAAAAGACATTTCGCTATTCTTGCATTAACAGTTTTGACAGGAGTTTTCTTGTCATGCAACATTAATACTAAAGAAAATAACGCTACTGCAAGTACAGTAAGTTCTGACAGTATTCATACTTCGGCAAAGCAGACTGACTCATTAGATTCTGTGGCTCGTAACTTAATTGATGCGTCTGCAAATGATTTTCATGATCACCAACCACCAATTCCTGTGAGTTTTCGTAATGTTCAATTTAAGTACTATCAGGAAAAGAATTACCTGATATGTGGTCAATTTCTTGCTCAAGGCAAAAAAGACAAGGGAGAATGGACTGCTTTTGCAACCATTAAAACATCAGGATATGAACAATGGATTGGTTCGAATGCTTTAGCGTATTGTCAAGATTCTAAAGTAATATCATATAAAATAACAGATTTGTCATCTATATTGAAAAGCCGATTTGATTCTCTACAAAACTTGAATAAGTAAATTGTTTATCAACAACCTAATATTGCAATATCACTGTCACTTTCCAGGGTTGCTTTTCCTCTTGCATGGGAGTTTACCAATAAGATAGTATCAATATTTAACTGCCGCAGAAAAAAATCTTGTCTTACTTCAACTGTTTCCCTGTGTAGTTTAGTTGGATAAAGTATTTCAGACATTATGAATTTTGTATTTGTTTACAAGTTTGATATTATTTTTTTTTAAGCCTGCCCCCAACGTTCCGGCCTTGCGAAGGTTTGGTATTTGAAATTCGTAGACCAGTGGCAATGCCGAAATGAAATATAATAATGAAATTAGTGAAAAGTGTTTCAGGACGAGAAATTAAGCAAACAAGGTGTCCTGATAGGTAAGGAAACTTTACTCAATGAAGGTTACAGCTGAAATTAACCCGGGTAGAAGCAGGATAACCTAATCATATTCTGTAATTTATTGAATGTCCTGCCTGGAAGAAATATTGCTTGAAAGAGCTTTTGGCGAAGATGCCGGCTAAAAGCAAAGTATAAACGGCTTCATCCTAGGTCATAACCCGCTGATGAATTTGACTTGTCTACCAAGACGATACCACACATAATCGATGCAAATATGCACGCACTTTTAAAATATAATAAAAAAGTTACGAGGGGTTTGTAAAATAGGCGATAAAAAGTCCTTGGCATTTCTATGGTTAATAAAAAGTTTCGTAATAACTTTACTATGATTTACGAGATGTTTACAGAGTAGGTTACCTTCCGTGTTCAACTCGACTGAAATAAATTGATAATTAAGTTTTTAGAGCTTTTATAAATCATCTTGTCGTCCCGACATTTGTAATTAGAAACCCTTGTTCAACAAGGGTTTCATCGTTTTAAACACTCTTTTTTAGCGAAATTTTAGCGAAATAGGCTATAAATACAGATAAGATTATTTACACTTCTTATGTGTTTTGAAAGGCATAGAAATTCTTCATTTCATAAGGCTTAAAATGCGTGAAATGATGTCATTATCCATTTCATTAAAAGTAAAGTGTGCAGGTAGTGTATTCAGTAAATTTTAGCATTTTTTTTTGCCACCGACTTAAATCAAGGCGTCAACAAATTAGTCTAAACATAACTTAAGCCGCTACCAAACCAAGTTTCTTAATCTTAGTTATAGTATTAAGATGAACACCAGCGAGTTTTGCTGCCTCATTGCCCTTGTATCCCTTTTTTAGATATTCCAGTGCTTTCTTATTTTTTTCTCTTGACAAAAATGATAAAACATCTTCCTTCCTTCCTTCAACGCGACCTGTATAAATTCCACGAATTGTAGCAAGCTTGATTCCTTCTAATTGCCTTTCACGAATCTGGGCACGCTCCATTTCTCCTACTACCCCTAAAATACTAACTATCATTTTTGAAATTGGATTTTCCTTTCTATTGTGGTCAAGAGTGGCGAGACCTTGGGAAATGAACTGGATACAGGTATTATGTTGATTAAAAAAATGAATGGTGTTCATTATGTCACGGAGGTCATGACCTAATCTGTCGATTGATAAAACTGAAAGCGATTTTAGAATTCCTTTATCAACCAGACTTTTTATTTCCAAGCCTCCTGGTCTCTCGAAAAATGGAATGGCACCAGAGCATTTATCTTCAACTACCATTTGGAAATCTTTTTCGGTAACTTTTTGTCTATCGGTTTTTTGGTCCACTGAGCTAACTCGGCATTAACCCTTTCAGGAGCACGTTTGCTGTTATCGGCAGCAGTGTAACAAACCCAGTTGCATTTATTGACGGTTTTAATATAACCGGTGAATTATTATTTCACATCAATACATTGTCGTCAAGAACCGATATTGACATGTCGCACTATCCTGCAGGACTATATATAATTCTGACGGAAGATAAAAGTCATAAAAGATTGGCACGAAAGATAGTATTAAAGCAATAAAAATTTAGTAGTGGATGGCATTGGCGGAAGATGCTAACCACAATGTCTTGTCCAACTCTACATGTAGTGGTATTTTTGTTATGCATTTGTGCTAATCTGTTACCGGAATAATATAGCTCAATATTCTTTGATACCATAATCTTTCAGTTTTCCTGGGAGATGGTCGTCCAGGCTGACAATATAATTGTCGTTAAGTTCAAATAATGGAATATTGTTCTTTTTATAAAATGCTATTTTCTTTCAGGAGTCAGTTTTCCTGGTTGAATTTCTTTCAACCAATTTTGAATTAATCACCGTTTTTTCTAAAAGAAAATGGTGGCCTTTCTTTTCAACCAGTTTAAATAAAATAGCGGCAGCCTCCCGGCCTATTTCATAGGCAGGCTGCGTAATGGTCGTCATGGAAGGGCTCAATAGTCCAGCCGTTTTTAAATTTGAAAAGCAAATTACTTTCACATCAGCCGGTATTTTTAATTGTAATTCTTCGCATATTTCATAGGTCTCAATTGCCAGTTTTTCAACAGATGCAAATATGCCGTCTGGCCTTGCCGGAGATTTTAGTAATTGCCGTATCAGCTCCTTATCTGTTAAGTCGTTGCCGGTAAAGTTTATAACAAGGCTATCATCTATCGGTAAATTGTGTTTTGTTAAAGCACTGCGGTAACCGTTCATTCGTTTGTTGCTGATAGAAAGACTTTGAGAAATGGATAAAAACGCAATTCGCTTACATCCGTTTTCGATCAGGTGCTCCGTTGCGTTAGCGCCGCTGTTGTAATCATCAGTGGTAACCTTTGGTGAATCCATGTGCTCTACCACACGGTCAAAAAAAACAAGCGGTATTTCTTTTTCTTCCAACTCTTGCAGGTGCATGGCATCTGAGGTTTGTTCGGATATAGATATCAGTACACCATCAACCCTTCCATTTTGTAATATTTTAGTAATGGCAACTTCTTTTTTCATGTCCTCATGCGTAAGGTATATCAACACATGATACCCTTTTTCCTGTGCGATAGATTCAATACCATTTATAACAGGGCCAAAAAAATCATTGACTACTTCAGGGATAACAACTGCAATGGTTTTACTTTTTTGCTTTCGTAAACTGCTTGCAAAAGGATTCACCTGGTAGTTAAGTTCTTTCGCTTTTGCCAACACTAATTTTTTTGTTGATTCACTAATTTCATGGCTGTCACGCAGTGCTTTTGACACAGTAGAAAATGATAGGTTCAGTTCCGTGGCTATTTGTTTTAGCGTCATTTTTATCGGTTAATCATTTGTTTTTTTTAATATTTAATGCAGCCTAAAGTTGGCCAAAATTTCCCGTTAGTCGCTGTTTGTTGCCTACAACGTTGTAGTAGATAAATATGTTCGGATAAGTTCGCCCGTGCTTTATTTTAATCAATTTAGTGCCGGCGAAACGCTTAGTCTTCTAAGTCAATGCGATTGTCATGTTTAAAGTTAATTGTATTTTTCTTTTACTGTTTTTGTGGCGCCCTCGAAAAGTTCAAGAAATAATTTTTTCCCTAAGCTTATATCTAATTAATGTCATTTAATAGTGTCATAATATCAAAAAATAATAACACAACATGGAGAATACAGAATTAAGAACTACAATTAGCAGGCTATTTGATACTATTGAGAAGATGATACCCGCTTATATGAACAATCCGGAAGATCAATCAATTTCAAACGGAAACCTGGCGGTATGCATAATTGATGAAGACGGCGTTGTGCACGGTAAAATGTTTGGTATTAACCGGCCAAGGTTAAGACAATCTTATAAAGTAGCCTGGAAAAAAGCCAGCCAGGTATGGCTAACTGGTGTAAAAACCGGAGAGTATGAAAAAATGGTTTTTAATAAAGAAGTTGGAGAAAATGCCAACGGCATTGAAGCACCTGATCTGATAGGCTGGGAAGGTGGTCAGCCTTTGCAAATGAAAAATGGAACAAAATTATCAGTTGGCTTTAGTGGTTTTAGGGGCACAACCGATTTAGAAATAATGGTGAAGGCATTGGCGGAAATAGAAGACAATTGAACCGAATAAAAGAATACATTTAAAGGATAAAACTATACACGATGCAATACTTGCCAAACGATAACCGATACCAGTTGATGGAATACCGTCGCTGTGGTAATAGCGGTTTACTTTTACCAGCGCTCTCCCTTGGGCTATGGCATAATTTCGGCCACATTGATAACATGGAAAATGCCCGCAATATTTTGCGCACCGCTTTTGATAATGGCATTACGCATTTTGACCTGGCAAACAATTATGGCCCGCCTGCCGGATCTGCAGAAGAAAATTTCGGAAAATTATTTAAAGATGATTTTGTTCCTTATCGGGATGAGTTGATCATCTCCAGCAAAGCGGGTTGGGGCATGTGGCCCGGTCCTTATGGAGATTGGGGTTCCAAAAAATATTTGGTAGCAAGCCTTGATCAGAGTTTGAAAAGAATGAAGTTGGATTACGTAGATATTTTTTACCATCATCGCCCCGATCCCAATACACCATTGGAAGAAACAATGGGTACACTTGATTTAATGGTTCGCCAAGGTAAAGCGTTGTATGTAGGTATTTCAAGCTATCTGCCCGAAGAAGCAGCTAAAGCAATCAGTATTTTAAAACAATTGGGTACACCTTGCTTAATTCACCAGCCAAAATATTCCCTGTTCGATCGTTGGGTGGAAGACGGTTTATTAAATGTGCTGGAGCAAAATCAAGTTGGCTGTATCGCGTTTTCTCCGCTGGCGCAAGGATTATTATCCAATAAGTATTTGAATGGAATTCCTGCAGGCTCCAGGGCTGCAAGTCACAGAGGGAATGGTGCCATTGAAGAAGACGCCATCTCTGAGGAGAAAATTAAAAAGGTGCAACAGTTAAATGCATTGGCATTTGAGCGGGGGCAAAACCTTGCACAAATGGCACTGGCTTGGATATTAAAAGATAAACGCATCACCTCCGTATTACTGGGTGTTAGTAAGCCGGAACAGGTATTGGATTCCATTCGTTGTTTGGAGAATTATTCTTTTACAACCGAAGAGTTGGATCGCATCAAAAAAATATTAGCCTAATCTTGATGAGGTATTTGACCATCCGGATCAATTAAGTTTAATAACCTACATAAATAAAATATCATGCTTCCAATAAAACGAGCGCTGCTTTTAATGAATGTAGCCTTTTCGATTGGCACATTTCTTTATGCACAAGTGCCCGGTACTAAAATCGGTTCGTTCGATATTTTTTCTGATGTCGGCGCTCCTAAAATAGCTGGTGCCGCAAGCTATCACGAACCTTCTCAAACCTATCGCATTACAGGATCTGGAAGAAACATCTGGTTCGGACAGGACAGCTTTGCTTTTCTATCAAAGAAAATGAACGGCGATTTTATTTTACAAACCCAGGTTCGTTTTTTAGGTGAAGGTCATGAGCCACATCGCAAAGCGGGGTTGATGATACGAAGCTCCGCAGCAACCAATTCGCCGGTGATTGCCTGTACTGTTCATGGTGATGGATTAACAGCTTTTCAATACAGAACCATTGCTGGCGCTGATATGAAAGAAATAAAATTAACCATCAAAGCACCCGATGTATTGCAGTTGGAAAAAAAAGGCAATACATATACTATGTCTGTTGCACATTTTGGAGAAGTATATGTTACAGAAAAGCTGGATAGTATCGATTTAGGTACTGACTTGCTTGCCGGATTATATGTTTGTGCGCATACCACTTTATTTTCCGAAGAAGCTGAGTTTACCAATACGAGGATTTTTAATCCTGCGCCGGATAGTTTAATTCAGTATAGAACTTATATAGGCAGTGCACTGGAAATAATGGATGTTGCCAATGGCCATCGCCAGGTGTTGGCAAGTAATACCGGTTCGTTCCAGGCACCCAACTGGACACCCGATGGCAAAACATTGATTTATAATGAAAGCGGCAAGCTGTATAATTTTGATTTGGCCAGCAAAGCCGCTACCGTTTTAAATACTGGTACTGCAGTTAAAAACAACAATGACCATATGTTGACTTTCGATGGTAAACAAATAGGTATCAGTAACCAGGGCACTGCAACAAACGGACAATCGGCAGTATATACTTTGCCGGTAACTGGCGGTGAGCCAAAACTTATTACCCCAAAAACACCTTCTTATTTCCATGGCTGGTCACCGGATAATCAATTTTTACTGTATACAGCAGAACGTAATGGTGATTACGATATCTATAAAATTTCAAAGGATGGTGGCAAGGAAACACAGCTAACCAATGCCAAAGGCCTGGATGATGGCTCTGAATATGCTCCCGATGGAAAATATATTTATTTCAATTCTACCCGTACCGGAAAAATGCAAATCTGGCGCATGGATTCTGATGGTAAAAATCAAACCCAATTAACTTTTGACGAATTGAATAACTGGTTTCCGCATGTTTCGCCGGATAGCAAAACGTTGGTATTTATTTCATTTCCAAAAGAAGTTCCTGCAGACAAACATCCGTTTTATCAAAGAGTGTATTTACGCACAATGCCTGTTGGTGGAGGTGAGCCTAAAGTAATAGCGTATCTATATGGCGGGCAGGGAACAATGAATGTACCAAGCTGGTCGCCAGACAGTAAAAAAATAGCCTTTGTAAGCAATGGTATCTTTTAATTATTTAACGGCGAAAATTAGAAAATGAAAACACCCGTCATCAAAATGAAATTTAAACAACCTGTTTTTTTTATTGCGGTTTTATTACTGGGCGCTATGGCTGGCACAACGGTAAACGCACAAAAGAAAAATAAGGACTTGCCATTGGTAGCATCATTAAATGCTTATTCGTTCAGCGATTTGTTAACTGCAAAAGATGCAAGAGATAAGCAGCAGGTGTACACCTTATTCAATTTGTTGGATTGGTGTGCTGATAAAAAAATTAAAGCACTGGATCCTACTGCTTATTTTTTTCCTACCTATCCTGAAGTGCCTTCGGATGAATACCTCAAAAAATTTAAAGAGAAGGCTGCTTCATTGGGAATAGTTATTAGCGGTACGGGCATTAGAAATGATTTTGCATCTCCCGATCCGGCAATTCGTGCAGCAGGTGTGGAGCTGGCTAAAAAATGGATTGTGGCAGCCTCGAAAATAGGTGCGCCGGTTGTAAGGGTTTTCTCCGGTGAAATTCCAAAGGGGTATGAAAATAGATGGAAAGAAGTAGCGGACTGGATGATTGAATGCTACAAGGAATGTGCAGCGTATGGCGAACAATATGGTGTAAAAATTGGCATCCAGAATCATGGCGATATGTTGCAAACCGCAGAGCAATGTATGTATGTTATTAACGGTGTTCATTCAAAATGGGCGGGGTTAATTGTGGATACGGGCAATTTTAAAACAGGCGATCCGTACAAAGACATTGCAGAACTGGTGCCTTATGCCATCAACTGGCAAGTGAAGGAAAGCCCGCTGGGGATTGGGGGAAAAGAAAAAACGGATTACGTAAAATTGGTTAAGATAATAAAGGATGGGGGCTACAAAGGGTACTTACCAATTGAAACTTTGCTGGTGCGTGGCGTGTCATACGATCCGTTTGCGTTGGTACCGGATATGCTGAACGAATTGAGTGCGGCTATCAAAACCGTCTATAAAAAATAATCACATGAAAACGCTAAAAGCAGGTATTATAGGATCAGGCTTTGCCGCAAGATTTCACTTTGATGCATTAAAGCGTGTGTATTCAGTGAACCTGGAAGTTGTTGGTGCTTTTTCCCCCAACTCAAAAAAACTGGATGAGTTTACGGTTGCAAGAGGCATCAAAAGTTTTGAAAGTCTGCAGTCCCTGATCGAAGCATCCGATGTGTTGCATGTGTGTACACCACCCGTTACGCATGAATGGATTGCAGTGGAGGTTTTAAAGCAAGGTAAACATGCAATTATCGAAAAGCCTTTCACTGGTTATTTTGGAGATGGCTCTGCCAATTTTAATGGTGATACTTTTTCACGTATTGAAGGGTTAAAGCTGGCGCGGGAAAGCGTGCAGCGAATGTTGCAGGCAGAAAAAGAAAGCACAGGTTCAATCATGTATGCGGAAAACTGGGTGTATGCACCCGCTATTCAAAAAGAAAAAGAAGTGATTGAAAAAACCGGCGCACAAATAGTATGGATGCAGGCGCAGCAATCACATTCCGGTTCTCATTCGTTGGATTATGGGCAATGGCGTTTGTCTGGCGGAGGTTCATTA
Source organism: Chitinophagales bacterium (assembly GCA_038210625.1). GTDB lineage: Bacteria > Bacteroidota > Bacteroidia > Chitinophagales > Chitinophagaceae > Ferruginibacter. The sequence continues at coordinate 13,863 of JBBQWL010000010.1, forward strand.
ATGGGCAAAGGTGCTCATCCCTTAACAGCAGCCTTATACCTAAAACAAGTGGAAGGATTAAAAAGAAATGGTGTTGCCATTCGCCCCAAAACAGTGTCGGCAATAACACATGCCCTCACAAGAATGCCCGGCTACATGAACGAAGGACATTTAAGAACAACCTATAAGGATGTAGAAGATTTTGCATCGGTACATATTGTATTTGAAGATGGAACTTTTGCCGATATTATTGCAAGCGAACTGCTGCAGGGTGGAGTGAAAAATTATGTTGAAGTACATGCCAATAACCACCGTACCATTTGCAATATTGCTCCCAATAATGCTATGCAAACTTATAACCCGGCAGATGCAAATTTCGAGGATGTTTATGTTGTTGAAAAAACCGGAACCAAGCAGGGTTGGTCCTTTATATCTCCTGATGAAGCCTGGTTCAATGGGTATCAGCATGAGATGGAATCATTTTACCGGAGTGCAGCATTTGGAGATGTTATTGAAAGTAACAGTCAACTGGCAGCGGATGTAATCACAACAATTTATACCGCTTATGTATCTGCTGAAAAGCTTGGTGCAGCAGTCAATATTTCACTCGAAGATTAGTAGATATGGCAAAAACTGGGGCGATAAAAACGCATGTGGCAAATACAACACCGGTTAAGAAATATCGCTGGATAATGCTGTCATTGGTATTTTTTGCAACCACTATTAATTACCTTGACAGGCAGGTGATCAGTTTATTAAAAGATGACTACCTGGAACCCTTGTTTGAAACGGATTACTCCAATATAGTAATCGCCTTCCAGGTATGTTATGCAGTGGGAATGATCGCTACAGGTTTTATTATTGATCGCCTGGGTACAAAGATGGGATACGCTGTGTCTTTAATAGTATGGAGCCTTGCATCAATAGGCCATGCTTTTGCAAAATCAACCATTGGTTTTATGATGGCAAGGGCGGTATTAGGAGTAAGCGAAGCAGGCAATTTTCCTGCTGCTATTAAAACGGTAGCCGAATGGTTCCCTAAAAAAGAACGTGCATTGGCGGCAGGTATCTTTAATTCAGGTACCAATATTGGAGCCATACTGGCGCCCCTTACTGTTCCGCTTATTGCGGGTACATGGGGTTGGCAGGCAGCCTTTGTAATTACCGGCGCTATTGGTTTACTATGGATATTGTTTTGGTGGCTGTTGTATGAAAGCCCCGGCAAACATGCAAAAGTGAGTAAAGAAGAATTGGCCTATATCAACGCAGATGATAAAGACCTGGATGAGTTGGCCAATGAGGGCAAAGAAATTAAGTGGCGTAAATTATTAACCTATAAACAAACATGGTCGTTTGCTATACTGAAATTTTTTACTGATCCGGTATGGTGGTTTATTTTATTTTGGTTGCCTTCTTTTTTAAATAAACAGTATGGTATGACCAAAATGCAACTGGCATCTCCCATTGCTGTTGTTTACACGATGGCTATGTTTGGAAGCATTGCCGGAGGGTGGCTTTCTGGTTATTTTATTAAAAGAGGCTGGCCTGTTTATAAAGCCAGAAGAACCGCTTTATTCATTTTTGCACTGTGTGCATTACCTATGTTGTTTGCTCAATGGGCCGGGTCATTTAATTATTGGTATGCGGTACTCATTATTGGTTTGGCTGCATCAGCACACCAGGCATGGTCTGCAAATATTTACACAACCGTATCCGATATGTTTCCTAAAAAATCGGTGGCATCGGTAGTTGGTATAGGCGGTATGGTTGGCGCCATTGGCGGAATTATTATTGCAAGAACAGCAGGATTGTTACTGGATCATTACAATGCACTGGGCGCCATTGAAACAGGGTATTATGTACTGTTCATCATCTGTGCGTTGGCCTATATAATCGCATGGACATTATTCAGCCTGCTGGTTTCCAAAATGCCTAAAGTAAAAATCTAAAAAATATAGTTGCTGGTAAACAGTTAAAAAAATAACATGATTAAAAATTATAGTAAAATATTTTTCTCAATAATGATTGCAATGTTTTCAAATGGCTTGCAGGCACAGGATAATCAATTGAAAAAAAATGAAAAAAGCGAAGGCTGGCAATTGTTGTTTGATGGTAAAACAACAAAAGGTTGGAAAGGTGCATTTACAGCATCATTTCCTGCACATGGCTGGTCGGTTGAAAATGGCTTATTAATGGTGGAGCCTTCCAATGGTGCGGAATCTGCCAATGGCGGTGATATTGTTACGCTTAAGGAATATGCCAATTTTGAGTTGTCAGTAGATTTTAAAATTACCGAAGGCGCTAATAGTGGTATCAAATATTTTGTAGCTGCACAACAACCGGTACCGGCATCACCACGTTCAGCGTTTGGTCTCGAATTTCAAATACTGGATGATGAGAGACATCCTGATGCTAAACTTGGAAAAAATGGTAACAGAACAATTGGCTCTTTGTACGATTTAATTCCGGCTATCAACAGTAAACCAACAAAAGCCATTGGTGAATGGAATACGGCAAAAATTATTTCCAATGGTACCCATGTAGAACATTGGTTGAATGGTGTAATGGTAGTGGCTTACGAACGTGGCAGTGATGCCTTCAAAGCTTTGATAGCGGACAGTAAATACAAAGACATTCCTGGTTTTGGATTAAATGGAAAAGGACGTATCCTGTTGCAGGATCATGGAAACAGGGTATACTATAAAAATATTAAGATAAAAGAAACCGCTGTTAAGCCGGATAAAAGAACAGGCAAATTGCTGAAGGAAATACCGGGTATTGTATCGTTTACTTACCGCAATAGTTTTCAAAAAAATATGGCGGCTACACTCGATACCATAAAATCATTGGGAATAACCAATATAGAATTCTCCAACCTGTTTGGTAAAACAGCGGCCGAAATAAAAACCATGCTGGATGAGAGAGGCATGATCTGTACTTCATTCGGCGTAAGTTATGCGGACCTGGTAAACAAAACCGAAGAAGTGGCCACCAATGCAAAAGCACTGGGAGCCTCATTTGTAAGGGTTGCATGGATTAAGCCCGATAAAGCCCCGGTGACTTTTGACGTAATAAAAAAAGCTGTAGCTGATTTTAATAAAGCAGGTAAAATTTTAAAAGAAGCATACGGCCTCACCTTTTGTTATCACAATCATGGATTTGAAATGCAGCCTTATGACAAGGGAACCTATTTTGATTATATGATGGCCAATACGAATCCCAACTATGTAAGTTTTGAATTGGATATTCTTTGGGCATTTCATCCTGGTGCAGACCCTGTACAATTGTTAAAAAAATATGGCGACCGCTTTAAGCTGATGCATGTAAAGGATTTACGTAAAGGTATTGTTGGAGATTTTACTGGTGCAACACCGGTAGAAAATGATGTGGCATTGGGATCTGGCCAAATTAATATTGCTGCTATAATAAGAGCTGCAAAAAAATCAGCTATTCAATATTATTATATAGAAGATGAAAGTAAAGAAGTAAACCTGCAGGTTCCGGTAAGTGTAGCATTTTTAAAAGCCTTATAAAATACCGGTGATGCAGATGGTGATGAAGTAGTGCAGTTGTACATCCGTGATATGGTAAGCACTGTTACAAGAGCGGTGCAGGAGTTGAAAGATTTTAGCCGCATACATTTAAAAAAAGGGGACACAAAAACGGTCTCATTCACTATTACAAAAGATAAGCTACAATACTTTGGGCCAGGTATGAAACGTATAGTTGAACCGGGTGAATTTGAAGTGCAGGTTGGTAGGAATTCTACCGATTATTTATCAACAAAGTTTGAAATTATTAAGTAGTATTTCATTCCCTGCTAAAATGAAATGTAAACTGGAAAAATATTTTGATAACAAAAATAGTATGAGAAATAATAATTTATTAGTGCTGTATCTACTGTTGATACTATCGGCTTCCAATACCAATGCCCAGTCTTTACAAAAAGTAAAAGTTGATGGTGTCAATAGTTTTCAAATTACGAAGTACGAAATTACCAACCAGCAATATGCCCTTTTCTTAAACAAAAAAATGGTTCCTTCAACTGGCATGCTTAAAGAAAAGCAATTGATTAATGTAGGTAATAAAGATTTACAGGTAGCCTTTGTAGATAGCAATTGGAAAGCGGTAAAAGGAAAGGAAAATTACCCGATGGTGATGGTGAGTTATTATGGTGCGGTGGAATATGGCAAATGGATGGGGGCAAAATTACCAACCGAAATGCAGTGGAAATATGCCGCATCGGGCGGCAATAAATCTAAACAGTATACTTATGCAGGCAGCAATAATTTAGATGCAGTTGGGTGGTATAAAAATAACAGCGGCCAGCAGTCGCATGCCGTAGGAGAGAAGCAGCCTAACGAACTTGGCTTGTACGATATGAGTGGCAATGCCTGGGAATGGTGCCTGAATGATTCTCTAAAAAATGATTCTGTTTTTTGCATACACATGGGTGGCAGCTGGTATGCCGGCGAAGGGCCTTGCAGCATCACTGCACATTATGGCAATACACCTACACACTTCAGTAATAGTGTTGGCTTCAGGGTAGTATTTCCATTAGATCCGCTTATAGATATTAAAACCTACAAAGGCAAAGCATGGAATAATCAACCCCAGCAAATTCCCGGAAAGATTCAATGTGAATGGTATGATCAGGGTGGCGAAGGCATTGCTTACCATGATGCCGACAGCATCAACAGCGGCAGCGGAAGATTAAATCCCGCCAACGGTACTTTTTTAAACGAGTTTAGAATAAATGAAGCTGTTGATATTTCTTATACCAAATCAAGAGATATCGATAACAATCCATACAATGTTGTTGAGCCAGTAATGGATCAATTATATGCAGGCTGGACAGAGCCTGGAGAATGGATTAATTATTCGGTTGATGTTAGGGAAACCGGCAACTATTCCATTGGTTTAATGTATACCGCAAGTGGCGATGGAAGCATTGAACTATGGTTGGATGGAAAGCCATTTACCGGTGAATTGGTCATTCCTTCTACAAGAAATGATAAGGAACCAATTGCATGGCGGCAATGGCATCATTGGAATCGAATTGATCGTTTAACAACATTGCCAATCAAAAAGGGAAAACATTTGATAACACTCAGAACTGTTACCAATGGAAATATGAATTACGACTTCCTGAATTTTGCTTTGGTGAAATAAATGGATCTCTTTGGTATCGCAAGCGTTAACTCCGAAAGCGATTTAATTCAGTTCTGAATTTTATCTATATGGAATTTTTAAAAATGGACTGTGCTGTTAACTGTTAATTTGAGACAATTATGGATCAGGATGAAACATTGTGGAGAGGATTGAGGGAAGGAAACAAGGATATGTTTTTGACCTTGTACAAAAAATATTATCATAGCCTGCTGTTTATTGGGTTAAAAGAGATACAAGATGCCCAGCAGGTTAAAGACACCATTCAACAGTTGTTTGTATACATCTGGGAAAAGCGGGAAACCATCAACGATGCAAAGAATGTTAAATGCTACCTGGTAACATGTTTTTTAAGAAAGCTTTCTACTGATCGGAAGAAGTTGGTCAGGATATCCAATTTGCAGGTAGTTTGCAATCATTATTGTGAAGATTCTCAGCCTACGCCCGAGGAAAAACTAATAAATAAAGATCAGCAACATCACTTATTTCAACTCTTGGTAAATCACATAAATCATCTTTCCGCCCGCCAAAAAGAGCTGATTGTTCTTAAGTTTTATGAAGGGCTGTCCTATGAAGAAATCGTTGAGCAAACGGGCTTGTCGCACCGCACGGTATATAATAAAATTCATGAGGCCTTGAAGAAATTAAAACTGGAGATAGTAGATAATCCATATTCCCAAAGGGCAGTACATGTGTAGCCGGTTGCTATAATATACCCTTCCGCTGTTATTGCCAGGTAGCAACAATCCAACGTAAAGTTGGACCAAGTGAGCTGGTCAGATTACAGAGCAATCCTTTTTGGCATTAGCAGAAACCTGTTGTGATTGTTTCATTTCTCAGTAGTTATAGAAATGTAAACGAACAACCTTTTCAATTAATGTATTTAACAAAAGCTTCTTAGCAAACTGTCTAATACTACGCTCACATTTTTCGATAAAACAGACAACTAAACCAATGGTTTGCCAATTGTCTATACATCTGTACGCAACTAATTTTGATATTGCAAAGAGTAGCAAAAAAGCTTCACTCCCTTATAGAAATCGGCAGCATAAAATTCATTTTTAACAGTAATCTTAACCTTTCGAAACGTATTCTTAACTGACAACTTTACCATCAATCTTCTAACAATAAAAAAAATAAAACAACATGCAACTACAAACGTCCAGCTTCGCAAACAAGGCAGGCTTTAAAATTTTTACCCGTGCCTGGTTGCCCGATATAAACACAATAGGTGTCATTGTAATTGTGCACGGCTTTAATTCTCACAGTGGTTATTACCAATGGGTTGCCGAACAATTTACGAATCAAAATTATGCCGTGTATGCGCTTGACCTGCAGGGGCGGAGGCAATCGGAGGGGGAGCGTTTTTATATACAAAATATGGAAGACAGTGTCAACGATATTGATGCATTGGTTGACATTGCTAAAACAGCGCACAGCGGCCTGCCTGTTTTTCTTTTAGGCCACAGTGCCGGGGGCGTATTGGCTTGCCTGTACACACTGGAACACCAGGGAAAAATTAAAGGACTAATTTGCGAAAGCTTTGCCTACCAGGTACCCGCACCTGATTTTGCATTGGCAATATTAAAAGGCTTAAGTCACCTGGCACCCCACTTTCATGCAGTAAAGCTTAAAAATGAAGACTTTTCCCGTGATCCTGCTGTAGTAGACTTTATGAATAATGATGAGCTGATTGCAGATGAAAAGCAACCAACCAAAACAATGGAACAACTGGTACTTGCCGACGAACGGTTAAAAAAAGAAATTCCATTGATTACGTTACCTGTTTTGATACTGCATGGCACAAAAGACAACGCTGCCAAATACAGTGGAAGCCAATTTTTTTATGACAATGCCGGTGCGATTGACAAAACACTGAAACTATATGAAGGCCATTACCATGATTTACTAAACGATGTAGACAAAGAAAAAGTAATGGCAGACATTCAAGAGTGGCTAATTAAACATACTTAGCAAAAGGCGAATGCATTGTAAGCCAGGAAAGTGGCTGAAGTAACTGTAACGCCGGCTAAAACGGCAGGTAAATAATATTCATTTCTCAATAATCATTATTTAAATATATTTTTTATGAACACTAAACAAATACAACGGATGGATATGCCTTGGGAAAAGGATTATCAGTATGCACAAGGAGTTAAAAGTGGTAACACGGTATGGCTTGCCGGCCAACTGGGCCATGATGACAAAGGCATACTGGCTGAAGGAATGGAGGCGCAGGTGCAACTGAGTTATAACAACATTCAAAAACTATTAGCCGGTTTTAATATGGTAATGGATGATGTGGTGGAAGAAGTGTTATATGTGTTGGATATGCCTGCTGCTTTTGAAGCTACTAAAAAAGTAAGAGGGAAGTTTTATAATCACCCTGAGGAAGTGGCTACAACGATTGTTGCAGTTAGTGGCCTGGCTTTACCTCGTCAATTGATAGAGATAAAAATTGTTGCCAGGCAATAATTGAAATTGTATCCATACAATAGATTTTATAAAATCTGGTGCCGAGGTGTCACTCTTTTTTTACATCATTAAGTTAAAAATCATGCAACCCCATACAGGTATCTCATCCGATCATTCGAACAAAATAGCCCACGTCCTTTGCAGTGCCCTGGCAGATGAATTTTTGCTGTACACAAAAACAAGAAATGCCCACTGGAATGTGGAGGGTAGTGACTTTTATAGCAAGCATACATTTTTTGAAAGCCAGTATGAGCAGTTAGATGAAACAATGGACATAGTTGCGGAACGCATCCGCACAATAGGCCACTATGCCCCGGCGAGGCTCTCCGAGTTTGTACGCTTAACACGACTTTCGGAGCAACCTGTTGAAAATAATGACAGTCTAACTTTTATTAAGCTGTTATTGGAAGACCATCAAAGTATCATCATACACCTGAGGGAAAATATCAACCTTTTTGCCAGGGAACTGAATGATGCAGGCACCAGCGATTTTATTACGAGCCTAATGGAAACGCATGAAAAAATGGCCTGGATGTTAAGGGCTCATTTGAGATAATCGCGTTGCCGTTTTGTGTCATTTGTGTTTGGTAAGACTGCACAAAAGGAAGGGCATAAATAGGGCCTGTCAGAATTGGCCGCCTAAAATGTGTACCAGTAAATAATCCAACCAATCAATTTCTCTATCCATTATTTGTAGTTCTCTTGCCGATTTATTTCAATCTGTAAAATCATTTCAAAACCATTCAATCTTTTATCATGTCAACAACTAAATGGGTCTCTGACCCTGCACACAGCGAAATTTTATTTAAGGTGAAACATCTTATGATTGCAACCGTTACAGGATATTTTAAAATTTTTAAAATAGAGGTGGAAACGGAAACGGATGACTTTAATACTACTTCCAATATTTTATTTACAGCTGCTATTGACAGCATAGAAACCAACAATACAGACAGGAACAAGCACCTTCTATCAGCCGATTTTTTTAATGTAGAAAAATATCCTGAATTAAAGTTTGTAACAAAAAAATATGAGGGCAATGGAGCTGAAGCCATATTGCATGGAGATTTAACCATTCGGGATACTACCAGGCCGGTTAATATACATGTTGAGTTTGGCGGTATTGCTGTTGATACTTATGGACAAACCAAAGCGGGCTTTACCATCAATACAAAAATCAGCAGGAAAGAATTTGGCTTAACCTATGGTGCAATTACAGAAGCCGGCGGGGTTGTAATTGGTGATGAAGTAAAGATACAAGGCGAATTGCAATTGATTAAACAATAGAGACAACAGCTATTAACCAGGTACAGCTTCATTCTCAACAAAATTTATTACCAATATTTCATGCCGGATAAATAAGAGGAAACATTCTATGAATTAAGGCGCCCGCGCATTACACTTTCTTCTTTAATCTTCCTCATGCATAATGTCTCATCCGCCATCCAACCAACAGATTTCATTATTCAGCCATTCTCCTTGCCTGCGCCGAATTTTATCTTTACCGAAACAAAATCAATCATTCGCTAAAATAAATTTTATGTCTGCATCAATAACATTTAGAAACCCAATTCTTTCATTATTAATCTTCATTATTATGATACAATCAATGGACGCCGTTATAGCTCAAACTACACCACAACAATCTTCTCCAGGGCAATTGGTAGATGCATTACATACAGCTTTTGGCAAGCATCCTGCAAGAGCCGTTCATGCAAAGGGAATTATTTTAGAAGGAACATTTACGCCTGCTGTTGAAGCAGCAAGTATAACAACTGCCGTTCATTTTAAGAAAGGTAAATTGCCGGTGGTGGTAAGGTTTTCAGACTTTACCGGCATACCGGATATTTCTGATGCAAACGGTCTTGCCAATCCACGGGGCTTCGCTATTAAATTCAAACTGCCGGATGGCTCCAGTACCGATATTGTCGGTCATAATTTTAATGGATTTCCAACAGCTACATCAGATGAGTTCAGAGAATTATTATTAGCCATTGGTGCAAGTGGTGCGGATGCTGCAAAGCCCACAGCATTGGATAATTTTCTGGGGAGTCACCCGATTGCTAAAACTTTTCTTACCACACAAAACCCTGCACCCTTAAGCTATGCCACTACCTCGTACTTTGGCGTAAATGCTTTTAAATTCACCAATGAAAAAGGCGAATCGCATTTTATCCGCTACCAGTTTATTACAGAAGAAGAGCATTATTTAACAGCAGATGAAACTGCCAAAGCCGATCCTGATTATTTGCAAAAAGAGATTCCGCTGCGGGTTGCCCAACACAGTTTCAAATTTAAAATGTATGCGCAGGTTGCAGAGGTGGGAGATAAGATTGACAACCCCTCTATTGCATGGCCTGCCAGTCGTAAATTAGTATTCCTCGGCACTGTCGAAATTCAAAAAATGGCATCCAATTCAGTAGCGGAAGATAAGGCGCTTTCTTTTATCCCTAATAATATTCCTGCCGGCATTGCTCCTGCTGACCCCATGATTAATTTTCGTTCGCAGGCATATCCAATATCGGTTAAAGAAAGGCAATAGTCTTGCTGTAAGCGTAACATCCACCAAAATGATTTTATGGCACCCGTAGCGGAAGAAAAGCATATCGTAAAAATTCTGCACACAGAATTTGTTACACATAATGTAAAACAATTTAAAGTAGAAAAGCCAACAGGTTATGCGTTCATTCCCGGGCAGGCTACGGATGTAAGCATTCATCAACCGGCATGGCAGGAAGAGAAAAGGCCGTTCACTTTTACCAGCCTGAATGAATGGGACTATCTTGAATTTACCATAAAGATTTACAACGACCACCAGGGCGTAACAAATGAATTGGGGAAACTGGCTGCAGGTGATGAACTGATATTGCACAGTGTTTTCGGCGCTATCAATTATTTTGGTGAAGGGATTTTTATTGCAGGTGGTTCAGGCGTTACTCCTTTTATTGCCATTTTCCGGCAATTGCAACAGCAGAATAAATTGGGAAATAATACACTGCTTTGTTCCAATAAAACGGAAAGAGATATTATCCTTAAAAATGAATTTACTGCCATGCTGGGCAAACATTTCATCAATACACTTACGGATGAAAAGATACCAGCGTACGATAACAGCATGATCAATGAGCAATACCTGGAAGAAAAAATAGTTGATTTTTCGCAATACTTCTACCTGTGTGGACCTGATGCAATGGTGCAGAATATTCACCGGCAACTCATCAATTTAGGTGCCGATAAAAATCTAATAATCATTGAGCAATTCTAACATAAATGTCTGCCTTTCATGTTTTGGTTTTAGATAGTAATGTATTTAATTAACCCAAGCTAAGCAGCTGTTGTTGCTTTTTTCAGTTTCCGTTATTGTTTATACTCAAAACGTAGACTGCTAATATTCCCTGGCGTACTTCACATCTTTTAAAGAATGATAAAAACGTTGATGCAACTTTTGTCCTTGCTGTTAGGAATCACTACTGCCTATAGCCAGGATATCACCGGTCGTGAGGCAGACTCGTTGCATTGGATGCTGAACAGATCTATGCCGGATTCAGATCGCCTGGATATTCTTTTTCGGCTGGCAGAATTTTACATTGCCAAGCCGGCTGAAAATAAAGAGGACCTGGTTAAAGCGGCTGACTATTTAAAGAATGCAGAACTGATAAATGCAACCGTACAATCGGAAGATGTAAGGGGACTTCAGACCTTGATTGCTTCGATGCTTTTAAGGGAGAGAAAGCAGGAAACGCAGGGAAAAGCGATGGCGGAAAATGCGGTAAGTATTCTTTTAAGAGGCGGTAATAAATACTATTTAGGCAAAGCGTATTTCAGCCTGTCTGATTATTACCGTTATACTGACCGTACAGAACTGGTTGAGAAAATCCGGCTGGTGGAATTGGCAGTTCAATATTTTGCGCAGACGAAACATGTAGATGTTTATGCCAATAGCGTTAAATACCTCGCCGATTTATATGAGATAAATGGACAAGGATCAAAAGTGCTGGAAACGCTGAACCTTTCCCTGAAATTATACCAATCAATACATTATCCAACCCTCGCAAGGGTATATGTATTGTATAACAGGTATTATTACCTGCGGGGAAATTACAAGCTGGCATTGGACTATTGTTTGATGGCCCTGAAAGATGCTGAGCGGGCAGGAGATACCACTTTGTCCTATTGCCAGATCAACAATTACATGGCGATTACCCTTTGTCATTTGAAAGAGCGGGAACGTGCGACCGGCTATTATAAAATTGCTTTACAGATTGCTGAGAAATACAATGCTAACCGGGACGTATTATTGGTGATGAACAACATGGTGCGTAATTATATCGAGTTGAAAAAGCCGCAGGAGGCACTTGAATTGATGAAAGGGATACCCAAGGCAATGCTGGTTTCCACTTCAGATGAGGACTACATCTTAAGTTCCTTATGTTATGCAAGTATTTATTTTGAAATGAAAAAATTCACAGAGACTGGCATATACTGCAACCAAATATTGAACCTCATTAAATTACATATGCCAAGAGCCCAGGTAGTGAATGATTTTTACCAGCTGCTCATTGGGTATTACCTGGAGTCCGGGCAATATGCATTAGCGGGAATCTATCTTAAGAAAATAGATTTCGTAAGCAGAAAGCTTTCGGATCCTGCCAGGATAAAAGATAATTATTACCTGGCGTTCCGGCTTGATACAGCAATGGGATCTTCCAGGGCCGCGATTGCAAACCTCTTAAAATTCCAACACCTGCACGATTCCCTTTTTGACGAAACCAGTAACCGGCAAATGCAACAGATGGAGGTGGAGTATGGAACGCAGAAGAGTAAAAATGAAATTAAGATTAAGGACCAGGATATCGTGCTGCTTAATCAAAAAAATCAGCTGCAGAAAAATAGCCTGGCAAAAGCAGAGCTGGTGAAAAATTTTATAATTGGTAGCATAGGATTGTTGCTCGTTATTATTGCGCTGCTTTTTTACCAATACCGCAATAAGCAACAAATTAACCAAATGATTATGTATAAAAATGAGTTGCTGGAACATTTGATTACAGAGAAGGAATGGCTGGTAAAAGAAATTCATCACCGGGTAAAAAATAATTTGCAGATCGTTGTAAGCCTTTTAAATACACAGGCAGCTCACCTGCAGGAAGGAGACGGGCTGATAGCCATCCAGGAAAGCCGTCGCAGGATCCAGGTAATATCTTTATTGCACCAGAAATTGTACCTGGCAGAAACTTCCAGCCTTATTGATATGCAGGTGTATATCCGGGAGGTAGTGAGCTATTTAAAAGAAAGTTTTAGCAGTATCAATCATTTGCATTTTAGCCAGCAAATTGATGCCATAAACCTGGACATTTCCCAGGCTGTTCCTGTTGGCCTTATTTTGAATGAAGCCATAACAAATTGTATTAAATATGCTTTTCCAAATAATGTAAAGGGCAACATTACTGTATCTTTTTTTAAAGAAGATGATGGCCGGTTATTGCTTACCATTGCCGATAATGGAATAGGGATAGCAAAAAATATTGACCTGTCTCAAAGAAATTCGCTCGGTATGCAATTGATGCAAACGCTCAGTGAACAACTGGATGGTTGCATGAAAATAGAAAATAAGGAAGGTACTATCGTAAAAGTTTGTTTCAGGCAGCAAGTGAAAAAAAATACAGAAGGCTCTTCAGGAAATATTGAAAACAGGGTAAAAATTAGCTCTTAAAAAACTAAGGTTTGGTATGTAACTATTATGCTGTAATACCAAGGGATTAAAATTTTGTTTAGCTATAGATTATATTTTATTTTTTACTTTTAAACATAACAACAGGTTATATAAAAGCCCGGGAATTGAAACGCTCCCAACCAGGTGCGACTTTGAAAAACTGAATTAACAGTGTTCCGGGTACTGTAATAGTAAAGCCCGGAAATCTCCATATTGTTGTGCCCCTGAAGAGGCCTGGCTTCATTGTTTCATCTTTTTTACTAACTCCAATGGTGTTGTCTTTTATCGTAATTTTAAATCTAAATTAAACTAACTTTAATGTAACTGGTAGATATCTGCCGTCGCGTAATGACTGCTAAATGTTTTTCAAGTCTCTTTTATGAAAAGATATGCGTTCATAAATCTGTTCTTTCTACTAATCTCAGCAAACAATATTGTCAATTCCCAGACAAGGCCGGCTGATATTCACACGCAGACGCTACATCTTCAACTGGCATCTTTTTTCTTTTTTGTTGTTAATGAAAACCGGATTGATATAGATAGCGCATTTTTTATGGTGAGTAAACAATCCGGCATAAGCAGGTTATATATCATTGGAGAGAAAATGGAAGATCTGTTTAGTGATGTAAATAATGCAGACCTCAATTATTTTAAAGAGCAGTTGGCCACAAGCAAGGGAATTAAACGTGTCAGGCTATGGAATATGATCGGTTCATTCTATACTTTTCAACCTGGCAGCAGAAAAAGTGACCTTGACAGTGCATTTTCATTTTTAAAAAAGGCAGAACAGGAAGCCATCAAATTGAAGGATGATAAAGATGTTTATCAAAGTCTTTGCGTGCAGGGTAAGTATTATTTTGAAACTGATAATTTGGCAATGGCTGATTCATGTTTTAATAAAGTTATATCCTTATGCGTTGCAACAGGGAATAAGGAATATGAAGCAATGGCATACGACTACTGGTCTGTTTACGCTCCAATTTTTCCAATTGAGAAAAGGATGGGCTATGCAAAGAAGGCGCTGGAGATTTATCAACAACTCAAAGAAAATGAAGCTGCAATCAATACACTTACGAATTTAGCCTACATGAATTTTGGGGTTAACCAGGTAGAGGAGTGCAAAAATATAAATCTCCAGGCCTTAACAATTGAAAAAAAAAATCATTTCCCTTTTACCCAGTATAATGAAGATTTAATGGCATTTATATCAGCCGTCCAGAGCAATCATGCGCAACAACTTCAATACGGACTGGAGTCAATAAAATCGGTACAGGCTAATGGTGACAGTATTGGTTACGCATATTTCAGTGGGCGGCTCGGGTTACTTTATGATGAACTAAATAAAACTAAAGAAAGCCTTGAATGGAGTTATAATTCCATCAACGCATTTAAAAGAATGGGGGGTAATTTTTCTGTTTATAAGGCTGCAGAAAACCTAAGTAATATAGTTAATAAATCTGCCAGTGCCAGTGAGATACAAAAAGCCCTTTTATCAATTGAGGCAACTTTAAAAGAATATCCACCTACGAGACTAATTGATAAACAGTATTTGTATTTAGCCCTTGCTAAATGTTATGATAAATTACAGCAATATACATCTGCAACAAAATATTTCATGCTGCTTGAGGATCTTCAAAAAGAAGCAAGCCTGGTAAATGGAAATTATAATAAAAGCTATTTTGATATTCAGCTTGGGCAATACGCTTTCAATACAAAGCAATATGAAAAGAGCAGGAATTATTTTATGCAGGTATTGAATGCTTCCACTCCGCAGGATATGGGGCGAAACTCTTTTGCAACTATACATTGGATGTTATTCAGGGTAGATAGTGCTGAAGGGAAATATGAGCAGGCTATGCAGGAGTTACTAAAATATTCCACTTTATCAGATTCAATTTATAATGCTACAGAAAGCAAGCAAACCGCAGAAATAAAGATTCAATACGAAACGGAAAAAAAAGATAATAATATAAGGATGCTTACCAAGCAGGCAGAGTTGAGTGATACACAATTAGAGCAGGAAAGGCTTACCCGCAATGCATTCATAGGCGGGGCAATTATGCTGGCTTTGTTACTTGGCCTTGCCTATAACCGGTATAGGTTGAAACAGCGAAGCAACAAACAATTACAAGAGCAGCAAAGCCAGATTAATCAGCAGAACCATACCCTGCAGTTGCTGATTAAAGAACAGCAAAAATTATTAGAGGAGAAGGAGTGGCTGGTAAAAGAAATTCACCACCGTGTAAAAAATAACATGCAATTCGGGATAAGCCTTTTGAATTCCCAGGCAGCCCATCTCGAGGAAGGTGATGCGCTTATGGCCATCCAGAAAATCCGCCGCCGGATGCAGGTGATCTCTTTATTGCACCAGAAATTATACCAGGGAGAAACCTCCAGCATTATTGATATGCGGGTTTACATCCGTGAAGTAGTGAGCTATTTAAAAGAAAGTTTTAGAGGTATCAACCATTTATATTTTGACCAGCAAATTGATGCAGTAAACCTGGATATATCACAGGCTGTTCCAATCGGGCTTATTTTGAATGAGGCAATAACCAATTGTATAAAATATGCTTTTCCCGGAAATGAAAATGGTCATATCACCATCTCATTTAAAAAACAAGATGATGGACGTTTGCTGCTTACTATTGCTGACAATGGCGTAGGCACAGCTGAAGATATTGACCCCTCTCAAAGAAATTCATTCGGTAAGCAATTGATGCAAACGTTGAGTGAGCAACTGGATGGCAGCATGCGAATAGAAAATAAAGAAGGTACTGTTGTGAAGGTTTGTTTCAGGCAGCAAACGATGGAAAAATTAAAGGATACAGCATTCCATATTTAAAAACAAGCGGGTAATTATGCAGGAGAAAATACTGATAGTAGAAGATGAATTGATAGTTGCGGGTGATATACGCTCTGTGCTGGAAAAGGCGGGCTACAAAGTTTGTGGTATTGCCCGTTCCGTAAACAGGGCGCTGGAAATAATTGATAGTGAAAAACCTTTTCTCGTATTGCTGGATATTTATTTGCAGGGTAACTTAACGGGAATGGATTTGGCCGTACAATTGAATGAAAGGGATATACCTTTTGTTTACCTGTCTGCAAATTGTAACCCGGAGGTAATGGAAATTGCCAAACAAACCCAGCCCTATGGTTTTGTTGTAAAGCCGTTTCGTGAAAATGATTTACTGGTAACCCTTGACATTGCACGGTACAGGTATCAGCAAAATCAGCAAATGAAAATGCAACAAGAGGCACTTTCTGCCAAGAAGTATTTTGAAAATCCAAATAAAAGAAATGGCAACTTATCAAGTAAAAAAAATGACATTGAAGCAATCCCTTCTTTTGATGGTATTATTGGCGCAAGCCCTCAAATGCAAAAGATATTTGAATTCATTCAACAGGTAGCGCCACACAATACCTCTGTATTGATACTCGGTGAAAGCGGTACTGGCAAAGAAGGAATTGCCAGTGCCATTCATGCTCATTCTCCCAGGAAAAATAAAGCATTCGTAAAAGTAAACTGTAGCGCATTGCCTGTACACCTGATAGAATCTGAATTATTTGGTCATGAAAAAGGAAGTTTTACCGGGGCATTGGAGAAGCGGATTGGCAAATTTGAAAAAGCGGATGGGGGAACTATTTTCCTGGATGAAATTGGTGATATGCCTGCCGATGTGCAGGTTAAATTGTTAAGGGTGCTGCAGGAAAAAGAAATTGAACGTATAGGATCCAATGATCCGATAAAAGTAGATGTACGGGTGGTTGCGGCCACCAATAAAGATCTTGAGAAAGAAATAGCAGAAGGAAAGTTTCGTTTAGACCTGTTTTACAGGCTGCATGTTTTCCCGATATTGGTGCCACCGTTACAGGAACGTAAAGAAGATATACTGTTACTCGTTGCTCATTTCATTCATTATTTTAATGAAAAAACCGGCAAATCAATTACCGGTATCTCTGATTATTTAAAGCAAAAATTACTTAATTATTCCTGGCCGGGTAATGTACGGCAACTGCAAAATGTGCTGGAAAGAAGTGTTATTTTAGAACCTGGACATATAATAAATGACATACAACTACCTGATGAAAATCATGCGTCGCAACAGGTGGCTGATTCATCAACTGCTATAAAAACGATTGAAGAAACGGAACGCAACCACATCATTGCTATTTTAAAACAGTGCAATTATAAAGTGGCTGGTCCCGGCGGTGCGGCAGAACTTTTAAACCTGCCACCTTCTACATTATCTTCTAAAATTAAAAAATTGGGTATTAAATAATGTTGCTTCAACGGATGGTGTTGGAGTTAATCTGCTGCCGGCAACATTCGTGTACTAATGCTGATCCGATTCCAGGCATTAATCGCAATAGCCGCCATTATTACAGCGGCCAGGTAATGTTCGTCCAATATTTTTGCTGCCCGGTTATACGTATCATCAGCTACCCGCTGCGTTATTAAAGTTACTTCTTCCGTCAAAGCTAAAATTGCCTGCTCTTCTTCTGTAAAAAAAGCGGTATCCCGCCAGGCATTTAATGCATAGATGCGTTGTTCTGTCACACCTATTTTCCGGGCGTCTTTTGTATGCAGGTTAATGCAGTAAGCGCAGCCATTAATTTGAGACGCCCTGATTTGTATCAATACTTTATGCACCGGGGTGAGTTTGGTAGTGCTCAAATATTTTTCCAATGGGTACATCGCTTTGTAGGCTTCTGGTTCCAATTGCTGAATGTTAATGCGGTTGCTCATTTTTATTTATTTATTGTTTTTAAAAAGTGTTAAGTTATCCGACAAGAAAAAAATAAATCAATGAAAATTATTGTTGGGATATACAATCCACTGCATGATATAAAAGGTTTTAAAATCCATTGACTTTATTGTAGAAGAGTATCTTGTTAAACCAGGGTCGCATCAAGGCTAATGGCAAGATTATATGCTTTGCTCACCGGGCAATTGGCTTTTGCATCTGCTGTATATTCCTTAAACTGGTCATTAGAGAGTCCGGGGATTTTGGCTTTTAATACTAAGTGGGAACTGGTGATTACGCCATCTTCAAGCGCAACAGCACATTGTACTTCGAGAAAGTCGGGTACAAAGCCAGCCAGCGATAAATCAAGGCTTAGCTTCATGGCAAAACAACCTGCATGTGCTGCTGCCATTAACTCTTCGGGGTTGGTGCCAACTCCATCTGCAAAGCGGCTGTTAAAAGAATACTGCGTTTTATTGAGCACAGTACTTTGGGTGGTTAAATTACCTGACCCTTCTTTGATGGTGCCGTTCCATACGGCGGTTGCTGTTCTTTTCATTTTTTTAATTTAAATAGTAGTGGAAAAAGGTGATCGTTAATTCTTTAGTAAAATGCATTTTTGCACCGGTAAAAGGAAAGGTTAATCAGCAATTTGCATCAGGTATCTTTCCTTTTTAAAATCAGAAAAATTGATGCCTGTCGCATTTTTAAAATATTTACTGAAGTGTGAAATATCCATAAAGCCAAGGTAGTACGCAATCTCTTTCATACATAATCCGGAATGGGTAGCTTTGCGTTTAGCTTCCATTACAATCCGTTGCCTGATATGATACCTGGCCGAATAGCCCGTCATTTTTTTTACAACTGTGTTAAGATAATTGGGTGTTACAAAAAGCATTGCCGCATATTCAGCTACTGTTTTTATGGTGATGTAATTTTTATCTACAAGGGTTTTAAATTTTTGAGCCATTTCAATATTGGTGGTCTGTATAATTTTTTCAATGGAATCCTCAAATTGCCTGGCTACATACACCAAAAATATTTTTAAATACCGCTGGAGCATTTCTGTTCTAAACAAACAATCATTGTCAAATTCTTTAATCATCTTTTTTAAAATCTCTTTCATGTCATCTGTAATCTCATCCTGTAATACCACACATGCAGACCTTGGTATCGATTCTATAATTGCTGATTGATACATCAAATCATCTTCCTCCCCGCCGACATTAAAAAATGATTCTGTGAAAGAAATCCGATAACCAAGTATATCTCCGTTTGCCTTAAACTGGCGTACCTGGTCGGGGCGCAAACATAAAATCATGTTGTCACTGATTTCAAATTTTTCTAAATCAATTAAGCAGATACCCTTTCCCTTTACTATATACAAAACTTCGAAATGCCTGTGCCAGCCAGGTTTGGCAGCAGATTGTAAACACTCATCTTCCATACTTTCAATTACCTGAATATTGAGTGGAACTTCCTTACTTCCATTTATAGCGTGTTTCATTGCAGTATATTTTGAAACTACCGTTTCTAATTGTATGCCTAATTTTGTATCGTTCAAAATCAGGTAGTTATGAAAATCCTTTCCAATCATAATTGCGATAATTCGTAAAGGTGAGTTTGGGAAAACGAAGTTTCGTAAATCTCTGAAACGGAATTGGGTGTTAATAATATCACGGAAAAAATCTTTCCTTTTCATTTGCTAAGGAATGGCAATTGTAAAGAAAACAACCTTTCAAAGAATAGCTCTGCAAGCCTTTTTAAAATTATTTTCTGAAAAACCGATTTTTGTTTTCCTTCTTAGTATTGAAAATTATTGGCTGCGTCAATATAGATAATGCATACTACAAACACCATCATCTGGCAATTGCCAGCGGCATTCTCCAAATCTACTTTTGTGTAGAAAATGTATTGCCAAAATTTTTTGAGGAAATGATATAGGTCAATGCATTTCTGAAAATCAGTCACCGATCTTTTTATTAAATAAAACTATTAACCTGGATTAAAAATGAATCAAGTTTTGCTTGGTTATTTATCCGTCAAAAAAAGTAAAATGAAAAAATTAATGCTATCCGGCATCATTGCCGTTGTTGCTTTCTTCATCGTATCCTGTTCTAAGGATGATGGTAATATCCCAAAGAAAACATTTGTATTGGTACATGGTGCCTGGCAGGCAGCCTGGGTTTGGCAAGATGTAAAAACACAATTAGAAAGTAGGGGACAGAAAGTTATCGTAGTTGAATTGCCTGCACATGGGGCCGATACTACCTCGCCATTAAATGTATCCATTGATTTATACAGAGATAAAGTAATTGCTGCTATCACTAAAATAAACGGCAAAATAATATTGGTTGGCCATAGCATGGGCGGCGTGGTGATAACAGCCGTGGCAGAAAAAATACCGAAGCAAATAGAAAAGCTGGTGTATATCGGTGCTTTCCTGCCTGCGAATGGACAGTCGTTACTCGACCTCGCAAGTACGGATGCCCAGTCGCACCTTGGGCCAGCCTTACGCCCTGCTGATGGTGGACTTACATTGGACATTGTGACCGATTCTATAATAAATATATTTTGCCAGGATGGATCAGTACAAACAAAACAATTGATATTAGACAAATTTAAAAAAGAGCCTGCAATCCCTTTTCAAAATAAGGTAACATTAACTGCTGCTGCATTTGGTACTGTAAATAAATATTACATCAAAACTTTACAGGACCATGCAGTGGGAACAGATTTACAAAGCAGGATGATAACAGCAGCAGGTATTACGAATGTATATTCAATTCAAAGTGGGCACTGTCCTTTTTTAACTATGCCAGATGCTGTTACAAAAATTTTGTTAGGCATTATTAAATACTAATCGTAAAAATTAATGTACGCTGCCTAACTCATTTACGATATCTCAGACCTAAAAAATATAGGAGAACGCTGTTTTTATTTTAGCAGGTGAAGTGAAGTGCTAATGTTTTAAATGAAAGGGAAGAACGGAGGAAAGTGCACGGCAGTTTGTAGTTAAAAGCACCACGGTAAAATTTTTATTATGAATAATTATAAAACAGTGAGCGAAGCCTTGAATGACCTTATCAAAAGAGGGTATACTGAGAATTTCACCAGGGATGAAGTGACGGGCCACCTTATCAGCGATATGCCCGCAATTTGTTTGCCAACGGAATATTATAGAATTGATGAGTTGCATCGCTTTGAAGGAATGACGGATACTACAGATGAAATGATGGTGTTTGCAATATCGGCACTAAAACTATCCATAAAGGGAGTGGTGGTATATCCCTGTGGCGGGAATGGTGACACCGAAACAGTTGGAATGGTACAGGCTTTGAAAATGCAGGAACATCCAAATGATTACCAATAAAAATTAGTTAGCAACAAACCTTATTACCAGCTAGTGTTAAGTTAAGTGTGAATTAATAATTCACTATTGACCACTCACCATTCACAAAACGAACCGTCCATTGATTGTTAACAAAACACTAGCCATCCAGCTTAAAAGATGAAAAGTTTGGTATGGCCTGTCTGCGAAAAGCGCAACCTAAAATACCAGCCAGGTTGCTGTTTTATTTTTTACTATTCACTTCCAAATTAAAAAATACATATTATGGCACCTATAAAAAGGCATATTCTGTTGCAACCAATTAGCCACGATCATCATGTTGGTTTACTGGTATGCTGGAAAATAAGGACAGGACTCAGCAACCAGGTTGAGCCTGCCAGGATAAAAAAGTTTTGCAATTTCTTTTATGAAATCCATTTGAAGAATCATTTTATAGCCGAAGAAAAATATATTTTTCCTGTGTTGGGTAATAACGATTATTTAATCAAACGAGCCATGGAAGAACATCAGCTTTTGAGACAATTATTTAAAGATAAAAATGGAGATAAAGAGAACCTTACGCTCATAGAAAAACATTTAGAGGAACATATAAGATTTGAAGAAAGGGAATTGTTCACCAGGATAGAAGCTGTGGCCACTGAAGACCAACTAAGGACAATCGGCAATATTAAGCCGGAAGACATAAAGTCAATCGAAAGCTGGGAAGATGAATTTTGGGTTTAATGATTCAATTTTTTTTCAGAAAGTAAATTTTTATAAAATGGAAAAACTTACATCGAAGCCAATAAAACATGTTGTTATTATTGGTGGTGGCTTTGCGGGAATAAACCTGGCAAAGCAATTGGCAAAAGATAAACGTTATGATGTTACACTTGTAGATAAAAATAATTATTATTTCTTTCCACCTTTAATTTACCAGGTTGCTACAGGCTTCCTGGAAACTTCCAGTATCAGTTATCCCTTTCGTAAACTATTCAGACGATCAGCCACCGTTCATTTTAGGTTGGGCAGTTTACAGAGCGTAACAACGGCCACGAATACATGCCATCTCGATAATGGAGACATTAAATACGATTACCTGGTATTTGCCACCGGTGCTGAACCTAATTATTTTGGTAATGAAAATTTAAAGAACAATGCCATACCGATGAAAACTATCAACGATGCATTGCAGATGCGCAATACATTATTACAAACGCTTGAACAGGCCGCCATTACCAATGATGCGGCCGAGCGCAATAAATTACTAACCATTGTTATTGCGGGTGGTGGCCCCACCGGCGTTGAAGTGGCTGGTATGCTGGCTGAATTGCGAAAGTATATTATGAAAAGAGATTACCCGGAGCTTTGTAGTGCGACGGGAGATATTTACCTGGTGGAAGGGTCAGATAATTTATTGCTTCAAATGAGTGAGCATTCGCACACAGATGCAAAAAATGCGCTGGTTAATCTGAATGTGAAAATTAAATTAAATACACAGGTTAAAGATTTTATAAACGACACAGTTCAGTTATCAAATGGAGAAACGATTGCAACCAAAACCCTCATTTGGACCGCTGGTGTAAACGCTATTCTGTTTGAAGGTATTCCGGCGGAAAGTGTAGGTAAAGGGAAAAGGATGTTGGTAGATGCGTATAATAAAGTGGCTGGGTTGGAGACGGTATATGCGATAGGAGATGCCTGTTTGCAAACAACTGATTCAGCCTTTCCTGCAGGGCATCCGCAATTGGCACAGGTAGCAATACAACAGGGTAAAAATCTTGCCAACAATTTTCATCACCTGGCCCGCAACAAAGCCTTGCATCCCTTTACTTATTTTGACAAGGGCAATATGGCCATCATCGGCAGAAATAAAGCGGTAGTTGATTTACCCAAACCCCGGCTGCATTTTAAAGGTTTCATCGCATTATTTATGTGGTTGTTTATTCACCTGATCAGCCTGGTTACTTACCGCAACAAGATGCGCACCTTGTATAATTGGTCCATCGCCTATTTCACCAGGGATCAATCGCTGAGAATGATTATAAGGCCGGGAAAGAATAAATAAGATAAGCGGCTTATGCAAAAATGTTGAAGCCGGTTTAAACGTTGTTTATAATCCAATATACAGCGTTAGGTTGCCAATCTGTTGCGTGTAAGTTCCTTTAAATTCTGCCGTCCGCAGTTTTTCTGAAACACTTAGACCAAAGCGATTCTTTGAAAGCACGATACCATATTCATATTGCATGGTGAACCGGTTCATACTGTCTTTTGAAATATAGTAGGGGGAAGATAGATGGGTAAAAAAGCCACCTTGCAAAGTGGCGTCATCCATTACGGCCGTTCCAATCGTTTTCATATAAAAGTAAAATTGAAACTTTTTAATTGAACCATTGGAAACTCCGGAATAAAAGGCCGGGCGTTCATAATTGGAGAAATAATTATTAAACAGCCCTCCCCTGAATTGTATTCCAAATCCTGCGTTATTATACAAAGTGCCGATGTTTGAATGAACACCGCCGATAATCTCTAAATTAGGTGTAGGGTTAAACAATAAGCGTTCATAAAGAATATAGTAATTCAGGATAAGATCCGTCTTTACCTGGTTGTTCCAGCCCTGTGGCTTTTGATAATTAATTATTCCATGAACCCAGGTTTGGGCTTGTCCGGCAAGTGAAGGTTTTCCAATAACGCCCAGGCTGACATTTGTTGTGAGCTTTTGCTTTTTTTCTTTATCCGAAGATATTAGGATGTGTGACGCATACAGCGTTCCGGCATAAGGCCTGTCACCATACTGAATGGCAGTTGCTTTAATATTATTGGGCGTATAAATATTTTGAGTCAAGCCCCAACCATATAAATTGTCTGCACTATTATTTATTTTCATAAGCAGGTTACCTGGAAATTTGGGGGCTGTATGCTTTGTATAGTACAATTCAATTTTCAAACCTTGCGTATAGTTTCTGTCTGTGCCTTCACCTCTGAAATTCAGGTAGTCATCGTCTTCTGAAATTTTAAGAAGTTGTAATTCATTTTTCTTTTGAGCAAATCCATTCTGATAAGGAAGTACAAATATTAACATCATAATGATAGAAAGCGAGCAGTTGGTTAAATGATATTTCATAATGATTATTTTATTTCTTTTAAGAATAATAAATGCTATGCAAACATTGCTTTTACCACGTTCAGCTTTTCATCATTGTACGGTGGATGTATCACCTCAATATTTACTTCAGCGTTACTGAACAATATGTTCCTTGGATTGGATAAAGCATCAAAACCATATTTACCATAGTACCTTCCAATGCCTGATGTACCTACACCGCCGAATGGCATTGTTTCCATCCAGCAATGAATATTGGCCTGGTTAATACAGCCGCCACCAAAGGATATGCTGTTTAATATATAATCAATCGTTGCCTGGTTGCGGCTAAAAATATAAGCCGCCAATCCTTTTGGCCTGGTTTTAATTATTTGTACAGCTTCTTTAATATCCCTGTAGATCAATATCGGTAATACCGGCCCAAATATTTCGCCATCCATTATTTTGTCCGTCCATTCGGCAGGATAAACAAGGGTGGGTTCAATATAACGTTCGGCTTTGTCGAAATGACCGCCATATACTATCTTGTCCGTATCAACCATGTTCATGATTCTTTCCACATCATGTTCGGTGATAATTCTGGAGAGATCATTGCTTTGCCGTGCATCCGCACCATACATGTTCATCAAAGCCTTTTTACTTTCCTGAACAAAATTATCTGCTACCGATTCGTGCACATATACATAACCCGGAGACACACACCATTGCCCACCGAGTGCTGTAAATCCCCAGGCAATTTTTTCAGCTGCATCAGGAAGGTTGGCTGTTTCATCAACGATGGTAGCATTTTGGCCTCCCAGTTCAAGTACTACCGGTGTCAGGTTTTCAGCGGCAGCAAGCATCACAATTCTTCCTACCCGGGGGCTTCCGGTAAAAAAAATAAAATCAAAGGGAAGCTGCAGTAATTCTGTTACAGCTTCCCTGTCGCCTCTAATCATAGTTACGGCTTCGGGTTCAAAATATTTGGGTATTAATTCAGCAAATAACGCAGTAGTATGTGTGGTAGATGCAGCTGGCTTAAGTAGGCAGGTGTTACCGGCACACAGGGCCGCAATCGCCGGCTCCAGTAATAAAATCAGGGGTGAGTTAAAGGGCCCGATGATAAGTGTTACACCGTAGGGTTGGCGGTAAATAAATGCAGTATGCCCTGAATCTGTCAGCACTTGTTTCAGGTCACATTTTTCTGGTGTCATCCAGTTTTTCAATTCCGCTTTTGTGTGGGCTATTGTTCCCAATAATCCAAGTATTTCAAATGCCTGTTCAAAGTAACAAGTCTTAAAATCCTTACCCAGTGATTCGTAAAATGCCTCCCTGTTTTCGGTTAATAATTTTTCTAATCTGTTAAGTTGATCTATGCGCCATTCGTAAGATTTTGTAACATCAGTTAAGAAATAATTTTTTTGTGCATCAAAAATTGGTTGAAAGAGATTCATCGTCAGAAAGTTTTATAAAATAAATAAATGCGTAAAAAGGAGCTATCATCACATGGAGCAAAATTGATCTTCATTTTAATGGAGCAAAAATAAAATGGACGCCTGGCCCGGGCAATTGACATACAGTGTATTTTGTTGGTAGAATTATAGGTATAGATAATTATGATTGCATGATGTATGATTTGTTTCAGGAATACGCAGTAGTAATATCGTTTAAAAGATAATCGGGTAGTTTCTCACATTGATAAGCATTTGGTAAAGCAAATAATTCAGACAATAAAATCCTTTATGTAACTATTTTTTACGGTAAGATTATTGAGGATTTTTACACCATCATCTTATAACAGGAAACTTATTGAATATCATTGTAAAAAATAAATTCTGTTTGTTTCATGTAGGGTTTTTAAGAGTTATGGATGTGAGGTTGTATTTACAACCGCATTTTATAAAATTTAGTAACAATAAAAATATTTACAATGTACGAGGTAGATACTTTATCAATAATTGATACGATTGTAGACTTGCAGAGCCGTGGATTTGACTACGATTTCTGTTTCGTGAATGACAGATTGTTTTGTGCCCAGCAAAAACAATTCTTAAACGAAGATGAATTTAATATACTCGAAATGTATCGCTTTCCATGCTACGATAAAATGATGCAGGAGACAGTTATTTATGGCATAGAATCCTCACAATATTTTATGAAGGGAATTTTATTAAATTCATTCAAAGGTGCGGTTACAGTTACGCCGCCGGCAATTATAAAAAAGATTTGCAAATTCCGGACTTACAATGTCGTGTAAAATGAATCGCTGCTGCACAGTTGAAGAAAATAGTTGCGATATAGGGGGAGAGGGTATGGTAATAAAAGCAAACTGAATCAGCGATTTAATTTGCCTGTAGGAGATTGTAAAAAAAGGACAGAATATGATGCAACAACAGGTTCATTAAAATACCTTCGTGGTAAAAATAAAAAGTCATGAAAACAGCAATCGTAACCGGCGCTTCCGGAAATATGGGACAGGCCGTTGTAAGAAAATTTTTGGCGGAAGGATACAATGTGGTTGGTACTATCGTGCCGAACGACCCTGCCCCCTTTGATATAGTTGATACAAAACTGGAGAAGGTTATTGTTGACCTGATGAATGAAGAAGATTCGGATAAATTTATTAAGTCGGCGGTTGCTAAGTACGGGAGTATTGATGCCGCGGTATTGACCGTTGGAGGTTTTGCAATGGGTAAAATTGCTGACACCAAAACGGCTGACATTTATAAACAATACAAACTGAATTTTGAAACAGCGTACAATGTCGCCCGTCCGGTATTTGTGCAGATGATGCAACAGGGCAGCGGCCGGATATTTATTATCGGCTCCAGGCCAGGTATGAGTGCCAAAGAAGGCAAGGGGATGGTAGCGTACGGATTGGGGAAGTCACTGATATTCCGCCTGGCAGAATTGATGAATGATGAAGCCAAAGGGCATAACGTGGTTACCAGTGTTGTAGTACCCAGCACGATTGATACCCCTCAAAACCGCAAATCTATGCCCGATGCAAAGTTTGACAATTGGGTACAACCTGAAGCCATTGCGGACGCCATTTATTTTTATTGCACGAGTGAAGCCGCAGTGTTAAGAGAGCCGGTGATAAAAGTGTATAACAATGCCTAAATTAAAATGGCAGGTTAATACTTGAGAGCGCAAAATTGGGCAGGTCTTGCTCCATTCCCGACCTTATTCCAAACTATCGGTTTTATAAATTAAAAATTCTGAAACCAGAACGCCATTCCATTTTCCTGTGATGTCTTGGGCTGTTAATGTAATTGCAGTTACAAGTGTAATTGGTAAATTGAAATCGTCTTCATATTAATTGTTGTCTTTTTAGGTTAATGCGTTAAAGTGTTTCAGTAAAATGTTAGCTAACGTTAGGGCTTTGTGATCGGTATTGATAAAGATAAAAACAAAAAGCTAAACAGGTATTTTGTAATGGTTGGTAGAGAATTGGCTACGTAAATTGAAGGAATAAAATAATTGATCATAAGCTTACCTACGCTTCAACGAAAGGAATGGTTTCATTACAGCAAGATTGATTGCTGGTATAAACCAATTGACAATTTTTTGAAGGCAACCCACTAACATGGTTGCTTATTGTATGCTGTATAGCAAAAGCCGCTATATTTGTTTGCTGTTTATACAGAACGAATTGTAAAAGTTATTTAGCCATATTGGAGGTACACATAGTACCACCTAAAGGCAACAATGGCTTTTATAATTCACACCCACTCTTCACAAAAACACGAAATGAAATATCTTCATTTAAATAAAGTCAACACATGAAAGTAATACTATCAATCGCGGCTTTCCTTTTCTTTAGCCATTGTTTGCATGCACAAAATATACCCCTAACTTTTGCCGAACGCCTGGGATATCCCAAGGGTGCCAGGGTAGTTATTGTACACGTAGACGATGTGGGTATGTCCTTCGATTCTAATGAAGGCGCTATCAATGCTATGTCAAAGGGCATTGCTACCAGTTGTAGTGTAATGATGCCTTGCCCCTGGGTACCTGCGTACGTACATTATTTAAAGGAGCATCCAACAACGGATGCCGGCCTTCATCTTACCCTTACTTCTG
Source organism: Chitinophagales bacterium (assembly GCA_038210625.1). Lineage (GTDB taxonomy): Bacteria > Bacteroidota > Bacteroidia > Chitinophagales > Chitinophagaceae > Ferruginibacter. Next base: position 42,443 of record JBBQWL010000010.1, read on the forward strand.
AATGGGACAATTACCGCTGGCCGCCCCTAAGTGGCAAACCTGCTGTACCCGGACTGGTAGATAAAGAAGGAGCGATGTGGCCGGAAGTGGAAGATGTTGTAGCCCATGCTTCGGCAGATGAGGTGGAGAAAGAGTTGCGTGCCCAAATTGAAAGAGCCCGGCAAATGGGTTTTGAACCGACTCACATGGACAGCCACATGGGCACTTTGTTTGCCTCGCCTGCTTTTTTGCAGCGGTATGTAAAGCTGGCTGTTGAATATCATATACCCGTGATGTTTCCAGGCGGCCACAATACGCTCATTGCAAAAGAAGGAGATTATTCAGCAGCGCAACTGCAGGCCTTGCAACCGCTGGCGGAGCAATTGTGGAATGCGGGCTTGCCCGTGCTGGATGATATTGTAAGTAAAACAGGCTGGAACCTGCCACAGGGCACGCCTGAAACAGATGCCAACCTGCAACAATTTAAAACCAAAAAATACATTGAAACCTTTGCGGCTTTACAACCCGGCATTACTTACCTCATTATGCATTGTACCCAGCCCTCAGATATTTTTAAATATATTTCTGCAACCGGGCCGGAGCGAAAAGGGGACATGCTGGCTATGATGGACCCAGCCCTAAAAAAATATGTGGAACAGGAACATATCATTTTGGTTACCTGGCGGGAGTTGATGGAAAGAAGGAAAAAATATCAGGTGCAGAAATAGGCTGCAATCCGCTGGTTGGTTGGGCTGCAAAGAAAGGCATGTTGGATTGGAACAAAACTTCCAGGCCGTTTTGTTTGGAATGTTTGCAGGTCTTTGAACAACCAATGCTTTTTTAGGAAAGATAAACTACACAGATTTTTAAAAAATGGGGTTCGTTATTTTTATAGCTAGCCTTGTTAAACTTGATCAAAACCCTGAACAACTTATCTGTGACTTAATAGATGCCGATTGTCATCGGTGTGGCTAAACCACATTATGGTTTATCAAGGGTCATTCCACAATCCATATGTGGTATTACACGGAGAAAGATGCTTCAGCTAAGACTGCTTTCGGAAACACTTTTAATGACGATTTAATCGTTACTCATTTGCAATAAAGCAACAATAAATGGCTTTACCCTTAGGGGTGGGGCCGTCCTCGTCTGCCTATTTGTAAACAAAATTATTTACCTTGAAGTGTCGTTAATATTTCACTTTCTTTTACTGCAACAAAAATGGGTAAACCATCCTGATCGGAATTTAATAGTTCTAAAATATAAATTGTAAAAGCCTTGTAAAAAGAAGGTTTCATTCCTATCTTTTAAAATATTTTCCAATGTAGATTAATTCAAACGTTTAATGAATTTATGTACGGAATTCAACCTGCTAAAATGTATAGAAGGCGATGGCTGATAATTTATTTCTGTATTTCACTTTAAGACTAAGATACCATGGCAACAACATCCACTAAAAAAATTATTACCAAAGACCCGAAAGTAATAAAAGCACCAAAGTCAGTTAAGGGTTTAACAACTGCTATTGTTGCTGACTTAATTGATCCTGAAGGAGACTTTAGAATTAAAATTAATTTACCCGGTCTGTCAAATAGCAATGAAAGTTTTTTTGCCCGGTTGGCATCTTTCGATGCAGGTAATGACCGGGGTGCTTTTTTTATGCCTGAAATTGGCGATGAAGTCATTGTAGGGTTTATCAATAATGAATTTAGCAGGCCGGTTGTACTGGGGTCGCTATACAATAATAAAAATACGCCACCAATAATTCCTGAAGACACCAATCATAAAAAAGGCTATGTGTCCCGTTCGCAAATTAAAATATTGATTGATGACAATAACAAAATCATTACCATTGATACCCCTGCAGGCAATAGCATCACCCTTGATGAAAGCGGGATGAAAATAGCGATCACAGACCAGAATCAAAATAAAGTGATTATGGACCCATCCGGAATAACTATAGAAAGTACAAGGAAGATAGAAATAATAGCAGATAGTGTACTATTCCTTAGAGCAGGAACTTCGTTGTCTGTTACAGCACCTTCAATTTCTATTAAGGCAGATGCGGACATAAGTATAGCAGGTGCAACAGTTAAACTTGCCGGGCAGGGGCCAACGCAAATAACCGGTATGCCTGTTAAAATTAATTAACCGATAGCGTAAATTTATAAGAAAATAATATGCCTGCAGCAGCCAGAATAACAGATATGCATACATGCCCATTGGCTACACCCAACCCCCATGTTGGAGGAGCCATTATAGGTCCCGGAGTGCCCACAGTATTGATAGGTAATTTACCAGCCGCAGTCGTTGCAGATTTTTGTATATGCGCCGGTGCGCCTGATTCAATTGTACAGGGTTCTGCCACGGTATTCATTGGAGGAAAACCAGCTGCAAGACAAGGAGATGCAACCGCACATGGAGGGGTGATCACCGGGGGATTACCGACAGTGCTTATTGGTGGCTAGAAATTATTTTTCTATCAACTACGGGCCTTGCCACAATTTCTCCGGAGCACCTCGAACACATTTTCAACATTTGTAGCATCAAAAACATCCATCCTGATCATTCTTCAAAATGCCATCCATTTAATGACTAAAGTTGATGATTTAATATTGCAGCTTTATAAGGTTTTCAGCCGTGCCCGTACTATTAACAGTAATGATGGCTTATGTTTGATTTCGTTTTGCGGGGACGCAGTAACGTAGCGTCTTCATGTTTTTTGTAAAGATGACAGATGTTTGCAGATGAAGAAATCTTTACAGCTTTTTATACTTTATTTTCTACAGCCAAAGGCAATGTAACGGTAAACACGGATCCTTTTCCCTTCTCACTTTCAACCGATATCGAACCCTGGTGCCTTTCCACAATCTCTTTGGCGATAAATAAACCGATACCAAAACCAGGATAAGTGTGTTCACTTTCTCCTACCGCACGGTAAAAACGCTCAAAGATTCTTTCCAAATCTGCCTTTCCAATGCCAATGCCGTAATCCTTTACGCTTACTGCTACCTGGTTAGGCCCTGGCTGGTAAATGTAAACATCTACCGGGTTAATTTCGTCGGAATACTTAATTGCATTATTGATTAAATTGATCAGTACCTGCCCTATGCGGTCTTCATCTCCATTTACGTTACCCTTAAAATCTCCATGTATGCGGATAACATACTTTGTATTAATGAACATAATGTCTTGTACTGTTTTATTCACCAGGTGATCAAGGCTGAACAATGCTTTTCCTAATTCCAGTTTTCCGATTTCCAATCTTGTAAGATCAAGCATTTCTGTGATTAGCCGGGTTAAACTTATTACCTGGCTGTCTATCCTGCTTAAAAAAGATTGAATCGGTAAACCTGCTAACTGCGTTTCAGGTATATTTTCCAGCATGCTGAGCAACATTTGCACATAACCCTTTATGGAGGTAACGGGTGTTTTCAATTCATGACTTACCATGCTTATAAAGTCACCTTTGCGTTGATCATCTTCCTTCATTTTTTGGATATCTGTCATGCTGCCAATCCACTTGATGATGGAGCCTTGTTCATCTCTTACAGCCCTGGCGCGGCTAAGGTGCCACTGGTAAGCACCAGCATTGTTGCGTAAGCGTAATTCCATTTCAAAGTCATCTCCTGTTTCTACGCACCGCATCCAGCGTTTCGTTACGGCTTCCAGTTCATCCGGATGCATAACTGTTCCATAGCCTTCTTTATACAATTGTTCTCTTGAAATTCCTGTATAATACTCCCAGTTCTCGCTGTAATAGGATACTATGCCAGTAGGATCAGCAGTACTTACCATATCTGGCAGCATTTCAGCTAGTTGCCTGAAGTTCTGTTCGCTTTCTCTTAAAATTATTTCCGCTTTTTTTATTTCTGTTATATCTCTGAAGGTCCAGCTCCAGGCATAATAACTACCATCTTTTGCTGTAACAGGATAACCATGCCGCTCCACTATTTTACTATCTTTAAACTCAAGTATGTCTGTACAAATTTCGTTAGGGTGTTCATACAGCCATCTTACTTTTTCAATAAATTGCTCCGGGTTTACCAATTGTGTCATTGCAAACGCAAGGGCATTGTCATCATTTTTTTCGTCCAATATCTGCTGTGGCATGTTCCATATTTCAACAAAGCGATGATTGTAAGAGATAATTCTACCCCGTGCATCCACTAATAAAAGTCCATCAAAGCTGGCTTCATTGTGCGCTTCCAATAACGCTTTGCGGTATTCGAGCATTGTCTGCGAAGATTTCTGTTGCGTAATATCCCGGTAGGTGAGCGATACGCCATAAAAACTTCCGTCCTCACCAATCACTGCATAGTTCTGGCGTTCCACTATTTTACCATCTTTAAGCTTCAGTTGTATACTGCCGGGTTCCAATGGGTGCTGAAAAATATATTGATTCATTTCATTTAACGGCTCCGGGTTCACCAACTGCGATAAAGTATACTGAATGATTGTTTCATCATCCATGGTATCGGCAATGTGCTGTGGCATGTTCCAAATCTGGGTGTAGCGTTTGTTGAAAGAAATAATTTTTCCTTTTTCATTAGTGAGCAAAATACCATCTAAACTGGATTCATTGTGAGCTTCCAAAAGGGCTTTGCGGTATTTTATTTCTTCGGTGGCCTTTTTCTGTTCATCAATATTGGTGTTTGTTCCAATCCAACGGTTCACTTTTCCCTGTTCATCAACGGTGGGATATGCACGGGTTAGAAACCATCTAAATTCGCCATCCTTACCACGTAGGGGAAAAATAAGTTCGAAGGGTTCATTTTTGTGCCATGCTTCTTTTGAAAAACTCACTATCCTGTCTACATGATCGGGATGATGCACTTTCTGCCATCCCCATCCCAGCATTTCTTCCGGCGTAGTGCCGGTGTAATCGTACCAGCGCTTATTATACCAGTATATCCAGCCGTCGCTATCTGCAAGCCAGGCAAGGTTTTCCATGTTCTCCACCAAAGTGCTGAATTGTTCTTCACTTGCTTCTATTTCTTTTCTTGCGCTTACTTTTACGCTCACATCGGTAACTGTAACCATAATACCTGAAATGGTTCCATCTTCTTCTTTTAACGGGTGGTATAAAAAATCGAAATAAAAAACTTCCAGCCTTCCGTTGCGCTTAAGCGGGATAGGCACTTCATTGCCCTGGTGAGGCAGGCCCGTGCTTAAAACCTTATCCAGTAATGAATGTACAACGCCTTGTGCTTCGGGCAACGATTCAAATAAAGGTTTGCCTACAAACTCCGTTTCTTTTCTATCAACCAACTGCAGGTAGGCATCATTGGCCATTTCTACTATAAATTCGGTACCTCTTAAAATAGTTATGCCAACAGGAGCTTGCTTAACGGTATCCCGAAAACGTTGTTCACTCGCTTGTAAAGCTTGTTCCGCTTTCTTTTTGTTGGTAGTTTCTATAACCGTCACCAATACTCCGCCTACTTCCCCATCATCTTTTCTTATAGGGCTGTATGAAAAATCAAAATAACATTCTTCTACAAAACCATTCCTGTTTAAGGGTAACATAAAATCAGGAAAGCCAACCGCTTTCCCTTGTAAAACACCATCAAACATGCTACCTATGATATGCCATATTTCTTTAAATGTTTCGCTTGTGCTGATACCTAGTGCACGGGGGTGCTTAGAGGATCCCAGGATGGGGCGATACCCGTCATTGTATAATTGGGTATAGTCCTTGCCCCAGGCGATATACATTCCAAAAGGATTGTCCAGCATTACACCAATCATTGTGCGAAGGCTTTGCGGCCAGGTTGAAGGATCTCCCAAAGGTGTTTTACTCCAATCCTTTGCCCTTATCAATTGCCCCATTTCGCCGCCGCCTTCAAGAAAGTAATATTCAGTAGTATTGACACTCATTCAAATAAAATATTTAAACTTGAATTACAGATTTGTCTCTTTAAGGTTGTAAAAAACTAATAATAGGTACCCACATCTCCTCCCTAAATAGTTCCTTAGTTACAGAGAGGCAGCTTGCCAGTTTTCAGTCACATTCGTTTCTGTTTCGACAGCACGCTTAAACCGCAGGAAGTATAAACGGTGTGAGGACGGGTAGCAATATTATTTTAAGTAAGCATTTTTTTTCATAAGTGCAATTTTTTACAAGGTTAAAGATATCAAAATTTACCGCGGGATTTCTCCTAATCAAAATACATTTTTATTCGCTTCCCGTCTCCGCTAACATATAGGCCTGTGCATCAAAAGCTCCATCCGAACTCTTGTGTCGGAATGCTGAAAATTAAAGAACTTGCAGGCGGTTGAAACACTTTGCCATCGGCACTGCAGGTATAATAATTTGAACCGCTAATCCTATACCTTAAAATGGTTTGTTTCTAGATGCAATTTGCCATTAGGCCACAGAAACTTACGAGTGTTGATTTGTTTTTAGCAAGGATTTATATTAATCTTTTCCAGGATTACCCGATTAGCGGAAAAAAAGAGGTGATACTTAAACTGTCATCGCTTAAATATTTATTATTGATACTAATGTCACTAATACTAATTAAAAGGGCACCATTTCTAAGATTTTTTGAACTGATGATCGGTAAAGATCAAAGCTGGAACTACACGCCTTCTTACCCTTTTATACAACTTCATTTACTGTAAGCAAGAAGTGTGTTAAATTTGGCGGTGGTTAGTTGATGCGATTTTTAGATTTGTAACCACGCTTAACCAGTGAAAGATGCATGGGTTCGCTTTGATTACAATGGCAGCAAATATGCCCGCATCCAGAACGGAATAATTACTACCGGCACATTTACCATTGATGAAACAAAGAACGAAGTGACATTGGTGGGTAACAACTGCTTCAGAATGCAGGAAGCTCGATGAATTCAACAGCTACAACGCTGAAAATAGTTAAAGGCTGGCCGACTGGTTATAAAACAAAAGGCGTATGGCTGGGTACCAGTTATGATGCAGCTAAAGATGAATGGTTTGTTTGGCATTACATTACACCATAAGTTATAAAAATTATTATAAACTTTGAAGGCAGCAATCGAACGGCCTGTGAGCAATTAACGAAAGTTGATTCACCTTGCAGGTCTTCGTTCTATCCACCAATTAGGAAAATCAAAAAAAGATAAAATGAAAAGTAAAAGAATATATTTTTTGTTGATACTTTTTGTCGCAATAATTTTTGTTGCATCCTGCGGTAAGAAGGATACCGTTGTTGCTCCGCAACTATCCGTTGCTTCCTCTGAACAATTATTTACTGCGGATGGGGGAGCATCGGAAGTAACCGTGTCCTGTAATGCCAAATGGAGCATCAGTAATGCTGCTGCATGGTTTACTGCCACCACCTCTACCACAGAAGGAAACGGAAAAATTTCTTTCAGCGTTCAGCCTAATCCATCTGCAACGGAGCGTTCAGCCACCATCTCGGTAAGTTCCGGCAGTATTTTAAAAGAAGTGAAGCTGCGGCAATCAGGCAGTGCAACCGGGGATAGTATTCCGGCAGATGCAACCGGCATGAGCAGCAATGCAGTTCAATTGGCGGCAAATATTAAGTTGGGAATAAACATTGGAAATACGTTGGAAGCCATTGGCAGTGAAACTGCATGGGGCAATCCCAAAGTAACCAAAGCACTGATTGATCTTTATAAACAAAGTGGATTTAATGCCGTGCGAATTCCCTGCTCCTGGAACCAATACGCAAACGCATCCAATACCATCACAACAGAGTGGTTAAATCGGGTGAAGGAGGTAGTGCAGTATTGTGTAGATGATGATATGTATGTTATTCTAAACATTCATTGGGACGGCGGATGGCTTGAAAACAATGTAACGATCGATAAGCAGGATGCAGTGAATGCAAAGCAGAAAGCCTTCTGGAAACAGATTGCTACCACCCTGCGGGGTTTCGATGAACATGTGCTTTTTGCCAGTGCCAACGAGCCTAATGTGGGGGATGCTACACAGATGGCGGTGTTACTTTCCTATCATCAAACTTTTGTTGATGCTGTAAGATCCACCGGTGGACGCAACGCTTATCGTGTGCTGGTTGTGCAGGGGCCATCAACAGACATTGATAAAACAAACACGTTGATGAATACTTTACCAGTTGATCATGTTACAGGTCGTATAATGGCAGAAGTACATTACTATTCGCCTTATCAATTTTGTTTGATGAGCGAAGACGCCTCATGGGGTAAAATGTTTTACTATTGGGGAATTAGCTATCATTCCACTGCGGATCCATCACGCAATGCTAACTGGGGAGAAGAAAGTTATGTTGATGATGAATTTAAAAAAATGAAAACACAGTTGGTAGATAAAGGAATACCGGTGGTGTTGGGCGAATTTGATGCGATGCGTAGAACAAATCTTACTGGCGATGCATTAACGCTTCACCTTGCCTCCAGGGCTTATTATTTAAAATATGTTACAAAGCAGGCGAAAGCAAATGGTATGCTTCCCTTTTATTGGGACACGGGAAGTCTCCTTAGCAGAAGTAGCAGCGCCGTGTTGGATCAGCAGGCATTAGATGCATTGGTGCAAGGTGCACAATAATTTATGATAAGCAAGACAGAATCGGATATCAGTTTGAAGTACCCTGCCTTGCCAACTGTGATAATTTTTGATCTGTTTCCGGATTTTAAATCGCATAAAAGGATCTCCTATAAAATAATTACAATGAAAAGATTTTTTTTGTTTTTGTCCACCTTGATTTTTGCTGTTTCAACAAACCTGTTTGCTCAATCTGCTAAAACTTCCAAACAAAAAAATCCTCCCGTTCAGGAAAGGATTATAAATGTTGATTTCAGCAAATCTGCCGGTGCGTTAAATACTTTTTTCAAAGAATGTGTTGGTGCAGGAAGAGCCAATGAAGGATTAAGAGCCGACTGGCAACAACAATTGGCCTATGTAAAAAAAGAGTGCGGCTTTAAATACATCCGCATGCATGGTTTACTCACCGATGACATGGCAGTGTATAAAGAAGATAAAAACGGCAAACCCGAATACAATTACATGTATGTAGATGCCTTGTTCGATTTTTTGCAAAGCATCGGCATCAAGCCATTTGTTGAATTGGGATTTATGCCAGCTGCCCTGGCGAGTGGCCCGCAAACTATTTTTTGGTGGAGAGGCAATGTAACACCCCCGAAGGACTATGATAAATGGGCAGGCTTAATAAAAAATCTTACACAACATTTTACGGAACGTTATGGTGCTGATGAAGTAAAGACCTGGTATTTTGAAGTGTGGAACGAACCCAATTTATCACCTGGTTTTTGGACAGGTACACAGCAGGATTATTTTAAACTTTATAAATACACTGCACTGGCGGTTAAAAGCGTCAACAACAAGTATCGTGTTGGCGGACCTGGAACTGCCGGCGCAGCCTGGGAGACTGAGATGATTGATTTCTGCGATAAAAATAAATTGCCGATAGATTTTATCAGCACGCATGCGTATGGCGTAAAGCAGGGGTTTTTGGATGAATACGGACAAGGCGGTACGGTGCTCGATAAAAATCCAATGAGTGTAAGCGGAGATGTACTTCAATCACGAAAAGAAATTGCAGGTTCACCGATGCCGAATTTAGAGTTGCATTATACCGAATGGAGTGCATCTTATACTCCTGCCGATCCGATTCACGACAGCTATCACGAAGCTGCTTACGTACTGCAAAAAATGAAGCAGGTAGGCAATGCAGCCAACTCCATGTCGTATTGGGTGTTCACTGATATTTTTGAAGAATCGGCGCCACGTTTTGAACCTTTCCACGGCGGCTTTGGTATGCTGAACATACAAGGCATTAATAAGCCGGTATTTTACTCCTACCAGTTTTTAAACCGGTTGGGAAATATTGCACTGGTGAACCGGGATACGGCGTCCTGGATTTGCAAAGATTCATCCGGAAACATGCAGGCATTGGTGTGGGATTTTACCAACACACATCCCGGAGATTCTGTTCACAATCAGACATACTACATCCAGGATTTACCATCCAAATCAAAAGGGAAATTAAAGGTCAGCATTGCAAATGTTCCTGGTGGCCATTATGCGCTGGAAGTGTATAAAGTTGGTTATCGCAGCAACGATGCTTATTCAACTTATTTATCAATGGGCAAACCTCAGCAACTTACCAAACAACAAGTGGAGCAAATCAAAAAGCAAAATGATGGCTCACCAATGTTGAAAGAGATCATCACCATAAAAGAGGGCACTCCTTTTTCAAAAGAACTGGACCTGCGGGAGAATGATGTTTTCTTTTTGAACCTTGTCAGGTTGTAGTGATGCCAGTGGTAAAAAATATTTTTTTCTTACTTACAATTCAAAACAATGCCGCGATTTAATTGCCTTGTTTTGCTGGGTAGGATACTGTGGGTACAGCTTACAAAGCTGCATGGAGAAAAGAAAATACTATAGAGGAAAATCAGCCATCAGTAAAGGTTTCATTCCTTTTACTGGCAGGTAAATAGAAAATTGTCCGACAGAAAAAATATATCGTATTGGGCGAAGGAAATTGGAACGCTTTAATAAAATGAGCTAATGAAAAATAAACTATACATGAAACTGGCAATCATTGTAATTCTTGCAATGGTTGTGATTGTGCCGGCAAAATCACAAACTGCGCAACGGTATTTTGCTGAGGATAAATTGATCACCACAGGTATTTATTATTATCCCGAACATTGGAGCGAAGCTCAGTGGGAGAGGGATATAAAGAAGATTGCCGCGATGGGGTATGAGTTTGTGCATTTGGCAGAATTTGCCTGGTTTAAGCTGGAACCAGTAGAAGGAAAATTCGATTTTGCCTGGCTCGATAAAGTTGTAAATCTCTGTGAAAAATATAATTTAAAAGTGTTGATGTGTACACCTTCGGCAACCCTGCCGGCGTGGATGAGAGAGAAATACCCGGAAACATATTTAATGTATGGAAATTATATTCGTGGGGAACATGGCACCCGTGGATTGGGCTCAATCACCAATACAAAATTTAAATTTTTCGTACAAAGAATTGTAACGGAATTGGCTAACCATTATGGACAAAATAAGAACATTATTGGCTGGCAGTTAGATAACGAACCCGAAGCAAAAACAGATTATAGTCCTTCATCGAAAATAGCTTTTCGGGAGTGGCTATTAAATAAATACAAGCACATTGATTCGCTGAATGCCGCATGGGGCAATGCTTTTTGGAGTCAGCGCTACAATAATTTTAACCAGGTTGTAGTACCCAATACGACATTGGTAAACTGGAGGGGAAACAATCCTCATGCACTACTCGATTTAAAAAGATATTCGGCAGATGCACAGGCAAACTTTCTTGATTTGCAATCAGCCGTTTTACGAAAATATATTTCATCCAACCAATTTATCACAACAAACTATACTGCTGTCAGCCCTTTCGCCGATCCCCGCCGGACAAAGAAAATGGATTTTGCCACATACACTGCGTATCCCAATGGTGGCAGCAGCAACATCGGCAATCTTGGGTTTAGATTAGGAGATAGCAAAGCAGTTTTGTTTGCATCGGAATACTATAAATTGGTGAACGGTGTTACCGGTGTTATGGAAATGCAACCCGGGCCAACCAACTGGGCAGGCTATGCTTCGTTGCTTTATCCCGGTGCCGTTAGAATGTGGTTGTATCATAGTTTTGCTGCCGGCGGAAAGCTTGCTTGTTCCTATCGTTTCCGGCAAATTTTGTATGGAGCCGAGCAATACCATGCCGGTGTAATTAAAACCGATGGCGTAACAGCGTCGCAGGGTGGCGAAGAATATATTCAGTTTAATAAGGAAATAAAACAACTGAGAGAGCTGTTTACACCCAATACACCAATGCCTCAAAAATTAGCGGCACGCAAAACTGCTATTGTGTGGAACCTGGAAAACTTTTGGACCATTGACCGGCAAAAACAAAACACACAATGGGATGCCTGGAATTATCCGGTCAAATTTTTGGAAATGGCAAAATCATTCGGCGCCCCGGTAGATATAGTGGATGAAAAAACTGATTTGTCAACCTATAAAATTGTTATTATCCCTTCTTATGAAATGGCGGATGCGGCGCTGATAAAAAAATGGAACAATTATGTTGAACAGGGTGGGCATTTAATCATCACTTGCCGCACAGCTACCAAAAATTATGACGGACATTTTTGGGAAGGCGAAATGGCTTCTCCGCTCTCCGATCTTATCGGTGCACACATCAAAGCAACCGATATGCTTCCGCCAAATAATAAAGGGGATATTCTTGCCAATCAAAATCATTACAGTTGGAATGTTTGGGGGGATGTTTTGGAAGTGGACAAAAACATAACAGCATTGGCATCTTACAATGATCAATTTTATAAAGGCAAAGCAGCTGTTGTAAAACACAATATCGGCAAGGGCGCTGTAACATATATTGGGGTAGTTACAGATGAGATGAAACTGGAAAAAGAAATATTGAAAGAGATGTATGCAGCAGCAGGTGCCACGGTTGAAAATTATCCGCAGGGCGTGTATGTGTACTGGCGGGATGGTTTTTACATAGCAGTCAATTATTCTTCCGGTGATTATGCCATGGAACTATCACCTTCGGCAAAAATATTAATTGGTGAAAATGTGCTGAAACCCGCCGGCGTACTGGTTTGGAAGGAATAGTAAACAGCGTTCAGTCAACTGTAAAATAAAGTTCAAATAAATTCAGGAAAGTATAAAAACACCCCGTCGTTTGCCATCGACACTGAGTTGTATGGTGTATAAAGGCGGTAAGCATAAAAAATATAAAATGAAAAAAATAGTAGTCCCACTGGTAATTGCCCTTTCGTTATTGTTTACTGCATTCTCAACCAAAGCGCAGCAAACTGCCACAATGAATAAGGCAGAAGAAGACAAAATCAACTCACTCATCAGCAAAATGACCCTGCCCGAAAAAGTGAGCTTATTGCATGCCAACTCAAAATTTTATGTTGCCGGAATAAAGCGTTTGGGCATTCCCGAATGGGCACTTAGCGACGGGCCACATGGCGTAAGAGCAGAAATAAACAGGAACGACTGGGCGTATGCAGGCTGGACGAATGATTCTGCTACCTGTTTCCCTCCCGGCACCGCCCTTGCTGCAAGCTGGAACCCCGCGCTGGCTTATGAACGGGGGATCGTACTGGGTGAAGAAGCCCGTTACCGAAAGAAGGATATTTTGCTCGGCCCCGGCATCAACATTATCCGTACACCCTTGTGCGGAAGAAATTTTGAATACCTGAGCGAAGACCCGTTGCTTATTTCAAAAATGTCGGTTGCTTATATAAAAGCCCTGCAGTCAAAAGGCGTAGCCGCAAGTGTAAAACACTGGCTGGCCAACAACCAGGAAGAAAACCGTGGTACAGTTGACGTAACCATGAGCGAAAGGGCGCTTCGGGAAATTTATTTACCGGGCTTTAAAGCATCCGTAATGGAAGGTGGCTCGCTTACGGTAATGGCAGCCTACAACAAGTTCAGGGGCGACTGGTGTTCCGAAAATGAATACCTCAACAGGGAAATCCTGCGCAAAGAATTTGGTTTTAAAGGAGTGCTTATGACCGATTGGTCTGCGGCACACACAACAGTAAAAGCAGCGCTTACCGGCCTTGACCTGGAAATGGGAACCGATATAAAAGACTACAATGAATGGTTCTTTGCCAATCCATTGATAAAGGCAGTGGAGGAGGGTAAAGTGCCCGTGGCTGTGGTGAATGAAAAAGTGGCGAATGTATTGCGGGTAATGATGCGTACAAAAATGTTTGACGAAGCCAAAAGAGAAAAAGGTAAAATCAATACAGCCGAACATCAGCAAGCGGCATATAAATCTGCCGCCGAAGCGGCGGTGCTATTGCAAAACAACGGTAGCCTGTTGCCGCTCGATTTCAACAAAATAAAATCGGTGGCTGTTATTGGCGATAATGCTACTCAAAAACATTGCGGCGGTGGCCTTAGTTCCGAAATAAAAACCTTGTATGAAATAACACCGCTGGATGCCATTCAAAAAAAATTCGGTGCTTCAGTAAAAATAAATGTGGCTCAGGGGTATGAAAAACAATCTTCATTTAAAGAAGGCAATAATGGCGGCCAGGCAAATGCAAATAAAGTAGATTGGAAATTGATTGACGAGGCAGTAGCTGCTGCAAAAAAGTCTGATATAGCTATCATCTTTGGTGGTTTAAATCACGACTTTGATACCGAATCTGCAGATAAACAAAATATGGATTTGCCGTATGGACAGGACGTGTTAATTCGTGAAGTGGCCAAAGCAAATCCTAATACAGTGGTGGTGATTATAGCGGGCTCCCCGATTAATCTTTCGGGTATTGTAAACCGTGTTCCATGTATTTTATGGACATGGTTTGGTGGCATGGAAGCCGGTAATGCAGTGGCAGATTTGTTGAACGGAAAAGTAAACCCTTCCGGTAAATTGCCTTTCACGATTCCGGTATCACTCGATCAGTCTCCTGCACATGCGCTGGGCAATTACCCCGGAAGAGATTTGAAAGTGAATTACGAAGAAGATATTTTAGTGGGCTATCGTTGGTTCGATACAAAAAAAATACAACCACAATTCGCTTTCGGCTTCGGGCTTTCTTACACTGATTTTTCGATTGGTGATTTTTCAACCGACAAAATGAATTATGGAAACGATGAAATTATTCATACAAAATTTACCATAAAAAATACAGGCAAGCTGTATGGAGCGGAAGTGGTGCAGTTATATACCAGTCAACCGGTTTGTAGTGTGATGCGGCCTGAAAAAGAATTAAAGGCTTTTGAAAAAGTATTTCTGCAACCCGGCGAATCAAAAACCGTTGCAATCGATATTAAAGTATCCGACCTGGCATTTTATGATGAATTAAAAAAAGGGTGGAATACAGAAGCCGGTGAATACATCCTGCAATTGGGTAATTCATCCCGTGGTACTTTTCAGAAAGTAAAAATTTCAGTTAAGTAAGGTTTCTTCAATGGGGTAAAATGAACTCAACATGGTAATTATCTTGCAGTAGAAAAGAAACTTCATAAGCATTTCGTAATGCCGCTTTTCCAGGACAATTGAAAGTATTTTATCCGGTAAGAAAAAAATGCTAAAAAACTTTTCTGATAGTGTTTTCTAATGCCTTTATACTGATGCTATTTTTTATACTTTGAACCTTATTTTTAAGACGGAAAGCAGCCACATGAATCGGAATTTGAGCCATTACAATGGGAATAAATAAAAAATAGATTTGCTTCCAGCAATTTGTGCTCCTTTGGGGAATGTTAACTCATGGCTTATTACGCTGCCAGCGGCAGGGCAAAATAAAACGACGACCCTTTGCCTATTTCGCTTTCTACCCAAATTTTACCATCATGTTTATTAATTACTTCTTTAGCGATGTATAGTCCTAACCCAAAGCCTGGATACGTATCATAACCAGGATGCTTTACACGATGAAATTTTTCAAATATTATTTCCCGGTCCTCTTCTGGTATGCCTAAGCCGAAATCACGAACAGAGCAAACAACATTTTTATCATCTGTGTATATGCGAACATAAATTTCTGATGCACGCGGAGAAAATTTTATCGCATTTGCAAGCAAATTATTGATAACATGTTCCATTCTGTCAACGTCTGCAATTACATGACCAGGTGCATTATCGGTTTCAATAATTATGTTGTGGTGTGTTATCAACCGAAAATGGCTGGCTGCATTTTCAATTAATTCATTCATTTGAAACCTGGTTTTGTTATAGGTCAGTATACCATCCTGTAACTTGGTGCTATCAAGCAAGTCGCTAATAAGCCTGGTTAATTTGTTTGTTTGCTCATCTATTTTTCGAAGAATGTTGGCTCTTGACAAATCATTATGGGGTGAATCATGCAGCAAAATTTGTGTATATCCTTTCAGGGTAGTGACAGGGGTTTTTAATTCATGGCTTGCAATGCTTAAAAACTCATCTTTTTGTTTAATTAATTTTTGAGAAAGTTGTTGCGATTCTTCCAACTGCCGGTTAAGATCTGTAAGATACTTATTACTCTGTTGCAATTCGGAGGTACGGGTTTGAATAATCTGCTCCAGGGTTGCCGGAGATTTGAACGCCATAGCAACTGGAATTACTTTATACAGCCCGACTACTGCCATCCAGGAAATTATTGCAGTAACAAATAGTGCAATAGCTGAAACCCTGTAAACCGGGTACCAAAACATCAATGCATCAAAAAAATGCGTAATGCCACAGGCAAGTATAAAAAGGAAAAATAACCAAAACACCTTTTGGAATGGCAGTTTATTTTTAGACTTTCTTAGAACGTAAAATAAAATTATTGGGATGGAGAAATAAGCCAATGCGATTAAAATACTGGATACAATGTAAAGCCAACCATGAAAAGGGGTCCATCTACCACAGTGCCAACGTGCTGGCCAACTATTTGGACTTAACAATCCACTAAAAAACTCGTTGATTTGGTTCATCTTAAGCTAAGCTTGTATGATAAAATTTTAATAACTTTTCTTGTTGCTTTTATCTTTTTGCCAGCCTGCTTCAGTTCTGATTTATCAGTGCTAACGTGGCCTCTCATTGATACTGACTAATTGATTCATTGATCGCAAATTTTAATGCGCAGTTGAATTAACTTTTTTATTTATCTCAATGTTGGTGATAGTTTGCCGCCCTTTTTTCCTCCACGGAATTTAGCAATTTCCCCGAAGTTATAGTGAAGAAATGTAGGGTTCAATGTCTATTCTTCTTTAACTATGCTGGTGCCAAAATGGATATAAAATAAAACAGCGAAAAATATTTTGCAAGAATAAAACATCTAATGCTAAAAAATGTTTGCTGCTCAAAAAATATTTTATCGCCGGCTGCAAAGTATGTTGCAGCATACTGATTGAAATGGTTATCAATTCAAGGTTACGAGGAGAATTCCGCAGAATGCAGCAGGTATTATTAATTGTATGGAAGCGTTTCATCCTGGTAACCACCATGACATTTGCTGAGTAATATTATTTTAAACGGAATTGAAGATTTTCTTTAATGTGGCTATTTTAATTTTGGTATTTAAAGATGTTGGTATCGGTTATATTTTGACTCCTGTTTTCATTCGATGCTGCTTTGGGTTTTATTGGCATGAGCTATTTTCGGGAGCGTGAAATAGAAAGTACTGCCTTCACGCTCGCTGGATTTTACCCAAATATTCCCACCGAGGTTTTCTATAATTTTCTTAGTAATCGCAAGTCCGATGCCCGTGCCTGCATATTCACTTTTTTTGTGAAGCCGTTGAAACAGGATAAATATTTTATCGAGATACGCATTGTCAATGCCGATGCCATTATCAGCTACAGAAAATTGCCAATGTTCCGGTAATTCAATGCATTCAATATAAATCCTGGCAGGCAGGTTGGCTTTACTATACTTTAAAGCGTTACCCATTAAGTTCTGAAAAACCTGTCGAAGGGGTACCTGGGCCCCATAAACTTTTGGTAGCGGACCTGCTATAATAGTTCCCTTTGTATCTTCTATATCTTTTCTAAAAAGCATCTTGGTTTCCTCAATCAGCCTATTCATGTCAAGCATTTCCATATGGTCTTCAGCTTTCCCCACCCGTGAAAATTCCAGTAAATCGAGTATAATTTCTCTCATCCGTTTGGCACCATCCACTGCAAAATTGATGTACTTTTTACCATTATCATCAAGTGTATCCTGGTATTTTTTTTCCAGCAGCATTAAAAAACTGGTTACCATCCGCAGCGGCTCCTGCAAATCGTGCGAAGCTACAAAGGCAAATTGTTCCAGCTCGGCATTCGATATAGATAACTCTTTTGCATGCTTTGCTAAATTTTCGTTCAATATGTTTAATCGAATTTCGGAGAGTTTCTCTTCTGTCACATCTCTTGCGATGGCAATCCAATGTGTAAGCCGGCCACTTTCATTTAATACAGGGCTGACAGACATATGGATCCAAAATTCTTCACCGCTCTTCGCATAATAGATAGTGGTAATTGTACAAGGTTGTTGCCCGTGTATCGCCGTTTCCAGCCTTTCCAGTTCGTGATTGCAGGATTTGGGCCCCTGGAATATCTTAGGCGTTTTACCCGTCACTTCGTTTGCCATATAGCCTGTCATGCGGGTAAAGGCTTCGTTAATGTAAATAATCTGCAGTGCTTCAATATCCCAGGCGGCTGCTTCCAATATCATTACAGCGTCACTTGCATTGATGATGACCGACTCCAGTAATTTAAGGTGTTGCTCCTTCTGTTTTTGTTCGGTAATATCCTGCATAGCGCCTACCATCCGTACGGCTTTACCTTGTTCGTTTCTGATAACAAAACCTTTATCAGTAACAAAGGCATACGCTTTGTTGGCCGTTAGAAAGCGGTATTCAGCAACCCAGTTATCCTGTATGCCTTCAATCGCTGCCTGAATACTTTTCATTATTTGCCCCTGGTCATCGGGGTGGATATTGTCTTTCCAAAAATTGTGATCGCCGTCAACTTCACTGTGGCGGTAACCAAAAATAGATTCAATACCATCCCCCCAATAAATCATATTAGTGACTAAATCCCAATCCCAGATTGCATCTGAAGTAGCCTTTGTAACATACTTGTAACGCTGGTTACTTTCTGCAAGTGACAATGCCAGTAATTTTTGTGCTGTAATGTCCTGTACGGTTCCTGTTAAAAAAGTCGCGACACCCTGATCATTTTTTTCTGCTTGTCCTTTCTCATGAACCCATTTAACAGAACCATCTTTCATCACGATGCGATGTTCTATATTTAGATCTGTTTCACCGTTGATAACAGCACGTTGTGCCTTCATAAAAGTGTCCATATCATCGGGATGAATGGAGGATAGGAAGTATTCCAAATTTGGTTGGTTCATGCTATGCTCCCAAATGCTAAATACTTCCGCAGACCAGTATAAATTGTTATTACTTAAATCAGTCTGCCAATATCCAAGTTTGGCAATCCGCAATGCATTGTCCAATTTCAACTCCCTGTCTAATAGCATATCCAGGGTAATTTCTCTTTGTGTAACATCGTTACATAACACCATCATACATTTCTTGCCGTGATAGCTTATCTTATTACCCGATACCTCCACCTGGATGGTTGATTTATCCTTTTTTTGATGCGTACACAAACCAAAGTAAGTAATACCCTCCCTTACAACTTGTTGTATTGCCTGTAAATTGGTCTTCCCGCCATTTGGCACCAGGTCTACCAGGTTTAAACTTAAAAATTCGGCATGGCTATATCCATAGTGGGCAATAGCTGCCAGGTTTACATCCTGTATTTGAAAAGTGTCCAGGTCGTAAATCCATTTTGGCATGGGGCTATGTTGAAACATGATTCTGTAATTCTCTTCAGAAATCATTAGCTCTTCCTGGTTTTTCCTGCTTTCTGTAATGTCCTGCGCTGTGCCAAACAAACGGATTATATTTCCTTTGAAATCTTTTTCACTATACCCGTGTTCCTGGATAATTTTTTTATCGCCTGCTGGTGTGGTTATATTATATTCAATTGTATACTGCTGGCCGTTTTTTTGGGAATTACTTTTGGTTTGCATTACCAAATGCTTATCGGCTTCATCTACCAGGTTTATGAATGAATCATGCGTTGCTGAAAATGCATTTTTATCTGTACCAAAAATATTATATAACTCGTCAGACCCGGTAAGTGTATCTGCTTTAAAGTCAAAAATCCAGCTTCCGAGTTTGGCCAGCCGCTGTGCTTCTGCCAACATGGTTTGGCTTTGCGTTATTTGTTCTTCTGTCTTTTTTCGACCTGTTATATTTCTTGCATAGCAGGCAATGCCAATTACGTTGCCGTTTCTATAGATCGGGTTAAAACTAATATCAAACCATGCCTCTTTTCGTTTACCTGTGGCCGGGCTGTATACTTCCTTTTTTAAAGACTTCCCGGAAAGGGTTTTCTTGAGTAATTTTTTCCAGGATGTAAGAAAGGTGTCAGGAAAATTCCTTTCGTCAATCAGCGCATCACCAGGTTGCAGTGTAATACCGGTCTGTTCTTCAAAACTTTTGATAAATGCTTTATTGGCGGCAATTAAATCTGAATTTCTGCCAACACTCCATATTAAATCATCGGTACTGTTTATCAGCGCCTCATTGTTTCTTTTTTCAAATTCCTTTTGTTCTTCGGCTTTCAGTTTTTCCGTAACATCTCTTGCTACAGCATACCTCGTTTGTTTTTTTTCATCCCATTTGGCTGTCCACTCAATGGTCACCAAAGAGCCATCCTTTTTTACATAACGGTTTGCAAAAATATTGGTACCGTAACCTGTTTTGATATTGTCGATTTGGAATTTTGTTTTATCATGATCTTCAGTAAACACAAAATTAAAAACAGGCTTGCCAATCATCTCAGCTGGAGTATATCCAAATACTTTTTCCGAGGCAGCACTTACCTGCGCAAACAATCCATTCGAATCCACCGTGCAAATTACATCCAGCGTGGATTGCATAATGGCATCAAGCCTGGCTTTGGCATCTTCCAGTGCCAGCAAGTTCAATGTATCTTCCGTAATATTTTTAGAATAACAGGCTACGCCAAAAGGCTTTTCACTGCCATTGTACATGGGGCAGAAGGATACCAGTCCATATTCCATTCTTTGGTTAACCGGATTGTATACTTCTTCTTTGATAGAATACTTTTCTCCATTCAGTGCTCTTGCATAATAAAGCTTCCACCTATCGTTTAGTGCTTTGCCGAATTCTTTGGTCAATACATTATCGCCCTCAACCGGCACTTTTGCATTCACCATACTCATCATTTTTTCATACGCATTGTTAACAGCGATTAACTTATGGTCTCTGCTAATGCTCCACATCAGGTCTTCGGTAATATTAATGAGAGCGTCTTTTTTTTTCTGTTCTAATTCTTTATCCAATTCCGCTTTTTTGCGGTCGTTGATTAATCTGGAAAAAGCCAATATTCTTTCGGTGCCAGCAATAGTAGCTTTTTTAAGACTTATTTCCACCCAGGTTAGGCTGCCATCACTGCGCCTGGCTAACCACTCAAACAATTGTGCCTCACCAGCCGCTGCTTTTGCCAATTTTTCGAACGCTACATCTTCGGTATAGCCGGGTGTACCAGCCATAAAAGCGGCGGGATCTGACTGTAAGATATTGCGCTTGTCTGCACCCAGTATTTCACAGACCTTCTCGTTAACATCAATCAGCCTTCCGTTTTCAATATCGTGTATAAAAATGCCGTCACTGGCGTTTTCAAATATCTCCCGGTAACTGCTTTCCACTTGTTTCAGTAAACTATGCTGGCTGGCGATTGCTTGTTGTAATTGCTTTTCTACCGTAGTATCCCGGATGGTGATAAAGGCGCCTGTAATTTGGTTGTTTTCATCTTTCAAAGGCACATATTTGCAGGCAAATGACCTGGTAGTTCCGCTACTATCAGGAAAGGAGAACTCTGATTTTTCAGTATGACCCGCTAAAACCCGAACATATAATTGGGCCTCCATTTCTTTTCTTTCCGGCGGAACGTACTCCATAATATGCCTGCCTATGCAAATTTGCAGATGCCGGCAAGTTTGATATAACTGTGCAAACTGCTTATTGAAATTAAGGATGCGGAGGTTGGGGTCGAGAAGAAGAAATGGTTCGTTTGTGTGATTGATCATGAGCGATATTTCCTGCTCTGCCTGTTTTTTTGCCGTTATATCCTGCAGGGTGGTGCAGAAACATTTCTCGTCTGATTCATTATAGAAAATACTGTAAGAAATTTCAAGTAAAATTCTTTCCCCGTTTTTTTTAGTTCCGGCCATTTCTTCTTTGTGGTGTCCGTTTGCATTTCTTTCTCTTAACAGGAATGTTTTAATTTCGGCGTGCTCTATAATGCACTGCAGTCTTTTTTGTTTAAACTCCTGGTCAGTATATCCAAATAAGTGGCAGGCAGCTTTGTTGGCTTTTAAAATACTGCCATCTGCTTTTGTAAGAAGAATCGGGACAATAACATGTTCCACAATGGACTGGTATCCCGGAAGGCTTTTAAACATAGGAAATAAAAAATTGGATATTGAACCGTCTGAACTCCGGGTGAATAAAGTTGATTTTTTTCTTCATGCAATTCAGAATCCCGGGCTAATCTCACCACTAAAGCACATCGAACTAAAGGCCGGCGACTCGTTTTTGCATTGTAGAAAAAACAAACGAAATTACTTGGATACGGTAATGTTGCCTGTAGTTAAATCGCCTGATTTTTGTAGTCGGCCTTCTACTTCATCTTTCTTATTTTTTTAATAAACAAATTGGAGTGTACAGTGCTGCGGGGTAATAAATAAAATGGCTTATTTGGCCAGTAAATAACATTATTAAGTAAAGGGGGGATGCAAGCAAAAGCATGGGGGGAAGTAAGTAGCCTTTTTTATTACCAATTTTCGCTAAGTCATCATTGCTAACACCAAAATAAGTTTTTTTATAAATTTCAAGTTCTGTCACTGTTTAGGTTGTCGTTCTTAAATGGCTTCCAACTGGCAGGGGTTGACGAGATAATGGTATTTGAAAATCTTCGGCTGTGCCCGAAGATAAATTTATAAATAAAAATTTATTGTTTATTCCATTGCCAGGATTTGTTCATAGGCTGGAGGTCAATCCAGTACTGATAATTTAAGAGAAGCTGGCGATGAAAAAAATAGTAAGACAAGAAAAATTGATCACCATGTAAACTGTTTTGACATGGTAAAATTACTTTTGAATTATTGAAAGACGCCTTATGTTTAGCAACTACCATATAGTTTCGATAAAGCCTCCCGATCTGGTTCGAATGGCTTTTTATTAATAAAACGCTTAGGTTATTACTTGATGAGATCGGTAGGGAAGGATTGTTCTTATAACAGCGGGAACCAGGTTGAAATGTCGCTCTTTTATATTGACAGGTTATGATTTAATAAAAGCCAAATATCAGCATTGATAGTTGCAGCTTCTGTAGTGGGCATACCATGTGGAAAGCCGGGATAAGAAATCAGCTTTCCGTTTTTCAATAATTTATTTAACACCTGCATTTTCGTAAGGAACAATCTCATCATCTTCACCATGTAATACCAATACCGGTATGTCAACCGCTTTTAAATCTTCTGTAAAATCTGTTTAAGAAAATGCCTTGATACATTCGTAATGCGCCAGGATGCTACCCATCATTCCCTGTCGCCACCAGTTTCTTTGAACACCTTCTTTTATAACACCACCTGTTCTGTTGTATCCATAAAACGGGATGGTAAGATCAATGTAAAATTGTTGACAGGTGTTCAGGGTTTGATCTCTTATACCATCAAATACTTCTATGGGTAATGAATATAATGTTACAATTTTTTTTGTGCAGTAATAATTACGGTCTGTTAAGTTTAGAATAATTAGATGTCACCAGACCTAAGCTTGTCTAACAAATCCGTTGCATCGCCCTGGAATTTATGTCCATTCATAAAAAAAGTTGGCGTTCCGTTTACACCGCTGCGCATGCCACTTTCAAAATCTTCATCCACTTTATCGGCCAGTTTTTGCAATCCGGTATCATTTTTAAATTCATGCAGGTTCAACTGTAAGCTCTTCGCTATTTCGGTTAAAAAAGGTTCGCTTAAATATTCCTGCTGTTCAAAAATAGCATCGTGCATTTCCCAAAATTTCCCCTGCAACGCAGCCGCTTCTGCCGCTAATGCTGCTGGTAGTGCATATTGATGCATTTCCGAAAGCGGAAAATTTCTAAATACAAACTTTACCTGGCTTCCAAATTCCTGCATGATTTGTTTAATAACCGGGTGTGCTGCCCCGCAATAGGGGCATTGATAATCGCCATACTCAACAATTACTACATTGCTGGCAGCGTTTCCTTGCATGTGGTCGTTATTGCCCACGGCTGGTTTTAATGACATGGTTGTTTATTTTTAAAGTGATTCTAAAATATTTATAATTCCATCTGCACCCGGATTAACAGCCATGGGCGACAGGTAACTCCATTCAATAATGCCTTGTTTGTTTATTACAAAAAGCGCCCGGTTACATTCTCCTTCTGCATCGTTATACACACCATATTTTTTTGCCACATCGCCTTTCGGTTCAAAATCGGCCAGCAACGGAAAATGTAAATTCCTTGATTGTGCAAATGCCATGTGACACCATTTGCTATCAACTGAAATACCAAATATCTCAGCATCGTACTTCCTGAAAAATTTCAGCATTTCATTGTACAGCGCCATCTGGTCGCTGCATACGGGGCTCCAGTCTGCCGGGTAAAATGCCAGGATTATATTGTGGCCTCTAAATGCTGATAAAGTTATTTTTTGGTCGGGTGTTGCATAAAGAGTGAAGTCAGGAGCAACGTCATTTTTTTGTAACATAATTATTAATTTAAAAGTTTAGCGTATGTTATATGATTCCGGAATGCAGCCCACAATAATATTAATGCCGACAGAATATGTGACCAATTTCCCCAATGATAAACAATGAAAGCTGCGGTAAAAGTTCTCTACAAAAAGCCTGCCCGGATAAGAAGCGGGTGCAATGCATGCATTTTATGTTGTTGTTTTTGCTGCAAGTCTGTAACAGGTGCCTATTCCGCAGCCTTCGCGTGCCAGTGTAATTCACGCATGCTGCCTGGTGTAGGCCGGATAGGTACCCCTGGAATACCAGCCGATTGAAAGTTGCTTTGGTTAAGCAGGCAAAATAGATCGTTGAGTAAATGCAGACAGTAGTTATCTTATTCAGGCCTGTTTGAAGCTTAACTTATCGAATAAGTTTGTAAAGTAATCGTGCAGTATTATAGCATTCTTGAAATAGCTTTCGCTTTGTATAATTATCTGCTTAAGAAGAAATACGTACAGTAAATCCGGAGGACAATGAAGGAAGTCACTTACATAACTAAAATTAATTTATAGCAAAGGCAGGTATCCGGTATCTGCTAAAAAAATAACAGGCGGCTTGCAACTTATTTATACAGCCATTTTTTAATCAGCTTTGTATAGTTTGGCATTACAAGGTACACCATCAGCAACACGATAATACCTGAAATGACGCATGAATCAACATAATGATTTTGCCATACATTCAACCATCTTAATAATGGTAACAGGCATAAGGGAACTAAGATCGATAAAGGATAAATTGCCGACCAGGTAGCTAAGTATTGTTTCCATCTCACAGGAACTTTATTACCTTCATCTTCTGCAGTAAATAAAAAATCCAAACCCGTTTTGATACGGTACTGATCATTTTTTGCAAACAGGGGAGCGGCTTTTTCAATTAGTTTTTTTCTGTTAGATGATTCCATCCAGTTTTTAAGATTGTCGATGGTATCAAACCGAATGATAACAGTGTATACATAGGTTAAACCAGGAATGGGATAGATGATTTGCAAATCAATATAGCCGGTAGACTTTTTAGAAAATTGGCCAATTTCATCTAACCAGTTTTCATACGCCTGTTGTTTGCCATCCAGAACATGATGGGTGATAACGACCGAAGCTCCTTGATTTTCCATATTGTAAAACTTTGGTTTAAAAAAGCAAACTTAATTAAAAAGCTCTCTTGTATTGCCAGGGTGGGTGGTGATATCCAATTCTTCTGCCGCATGTAATGTGAAATAAGGACCACAGAGCTGTGCTCCTGCAATCACTACCAAATCGGACTGTCCGCTGGTTGTAATTTCGTTTGCCTGTTGTGCTTCCGTAATGATACCAACAGTGGCATTTCAGTTGGTATCACTTTCTTTATTTCCTGTTGTCGTTGCAACCAGCATAAAAAATTACTGCTGCTTAACGGCCATTGATCGTCTAAAAAAAGATAAATAATGGAATCTGCCATAAGCCATTATATTTCAAATGAAAAACCCTTTTCAATTAAGCGGTCATATACTTTCTTATCAAACCTGAATAATTTTGCTGCCCTGTGCGAAACATCTTTTTGTTTTTCTGTTGATGAAACCAGCAAATTCATTTTAATCAGCTTTCTCCTGAAATTTGGTTTGTCCAGTTTTTTTTCCAGGATGGCTTCATACAGTTCCTGCAATTGCAGCAGCGTGAATTTTTTGGGTAGCAGGTTAAAACCGATTGGTTCATGTTGCACTTTATGTTGCAAATGAGCAAAGCATTGCTTAAAGATTTTATTGTGATCAAAACTCATTTTTGGCACTTTGTTTACATTAAACCAAACCACATCTGATACAGTGGGGCCGGCATGCAATGCAAAGTTTTCAATGTTTACCAATGCATAATAGCAAACGGTAATTACCCGTTTAACCGGGAAACGGTTTACTTCCCCAAAAACATGAAATTGTTCCAGGTAGATATTTTGAACGGCTGTTTGTGAGGTCAATATTCTGTAGGCTGCTTTGTCAAGGCTTTCGTTATATTGTATCCACCCGCCCGGCAAGGCCCATTTGCCTTTAGTGATGCCATCCCCATGTTTTACCAATAATACAGAAAGGGAGGAATCTTTAAATCCGAAAACAACGCAGTCAATGGATAATGCATCAATTATTTCGTCGGACAATTTCAACAGTTCAATTTTTTTTGTAAAGAATGTTTTTGCAAAGTACAATTTTTATTGGCCTCTTAAATGCCTGCGAAGAAGATTGGGAAAAATAAATTTTAGAAGATTAAAAATTTAAAATAACTTGTAGTCTAAATTACTATAAGTTAACAAAGCTGTAGTAAACCATTTGCCATAAAATTTAAAAGACGATTGCCAATAAAAATTTTGCAACAGTATTCATCCAGTAAGATTCAAGCGCTCAAACATGATAAACAGTTGCCTGCCGGCACCCGATTTTCATGTTTTAAGTTGTCAGCTTATCTTAAGCAGCACCAGTAAATTTATAATAGCAAAACCTTGAAATCCTGCAAAAAAACAGGTAAAAAAATTTGAGTTTAAAAATAAATGTCAAACCTACTTTTAATAACAGTTATTTCAAATTTTATATGATAAAAAATAGCCTTTTTCTTGTAGCGTTTTTTGTAAGTAGTTTTTGTTACGCCCAACAAAGAGGCGGATTAAAATTGTGGTACAATACCCCGTCTGGCAATACCTGGGAAAACGCTTTACCCATTGGCAATGGCAGGCTGGGCGCAATGATGTATGGCAATGTGGATACAGAAAGGGTGCAATTGAATGAACACACATTGTGGAGTGGAAGCCCGAACCGGAATGACAATCCCTTAGCCCTGGATTCATTGGCGGAGATACGCCAACTGATATTTGCAGGTAAGCAAAAAGATGCGGAACAAATGGCCAACCGGGTTATCATCAGCAAAAAATCTCACGGGCAAATGTATTTACCTGCCGGGGAATTACACCTGGTTTTTGATGGTCATGAAAATTATACAAATTATACCCGGCAACTGGATATTGAAAAAGCCGTTGCCACCACCACTTACAAGGTGGGCGATATCACCTATACCAGGAAGGCGATAGCGTCTTTTGGTGATCGCATAATTGCCATCGAATTAACGGCAGATAAACCCAACAGCATTTCGTTCACTTCTTTTTATTCAACGCCGCTGCCCCATACAATGATTAAGACGGCTGGTCAATCATTGTTGACTTTTTCAGGTAGGGGCATTGATCATGAAGGCGTGAAGGGAATGATACAGTACAAAGGCCTGGTACAGTTTAAAACGAAAGGGGGAAGCATCAGTTCAACGGATACCGCTGTGCGTATAAAAAATGCGGATGCAGTAACCATCTATATTTCCATTGCAACAAATTTTAAAAATTACAACAGTCTTGCCGGTGATGCAGCCGCAAGTGCCAAAGCATATCTTGCAAAAGCGGTTACCAAATCATTTTCCGAAATCTTACAACAACACATAGCTGCCTATCAAAAATATTTTAACCGGGTAAAGTTGAATGTAGGAAATACCGATGCTGCCGAGCTTCCAACAAATGAACGGTTGAAAAATTTCAATACATCCAATGATCCACAATTGGTAACACTCTACTATCAATATGGCCGCTATTTGTTGATCTCTTCTTCGCAACCCGGCGGTCAGCCTGCCAACCTGCAGGGCATTTGGAACAATAAAGTGTATCCTCCCTGGGATAGCAAATACACCATCAACATCAATGCAGAAATGAATTACTGGCCTGCTGAAAAAACAAACCTTTCGGCATTGCATGAACCATTTCTACAGATGGTAAAAGAGATGGCTGTTACAGGCAAACAAACGGCCCGGGACATGTATGGTACAAGGGGCTGGATGGCCCATCACAACACAGATATATGGCGGCCAACCGGTGCAGTTGATGGTGCTTTTTGGGGTGCATGGATCAATGGTGGCGGATGGGGGATTGTACATTTATGGGATCACTATCAATATACAGGTGATAAAAAATATTTAGCTTCCATTTATCCTGTGATGAAAGAGGCCGCACTTTTTTACGCTGACTTTTTAATTGAACATCCCAAATATCATTGGCTGGTAATTTGCCCCGACATGTCGCCGGAAAATGCGCCTGCTGCACACCAGGGTTCATCATTGGATGCAGGCGTTACCATGACGAACCAACTCATCTTTGACGTTTTTAGTAACACCATGAAAGCGGCCGGTATTTTAAATAAAGACAAAGCTCTAATGGACACGCTGGCACAAAAAAGAAGTCGTTTGTCGCCGATGCATATCGGCCAATATGGGCAGTTACAGGAATGGTTAGACGATATTGATGACCCCAAAGATCATCACCGCCATATTTCACATTTGTATGGATTATTTCCTTCCAATCAAATTTCACCTTACAGAACACCGGCTTTGTGGAGTGCGGCTAAAAATACTTTATTGCAGCGTGGGGATGTATCTACCGGCTGGAGCATGGGATGGAAAGTAAACTGGTGGGCAAAAATGCTGGACGGAAACCATGCGTATAAATTGATACAAAGCCAGCTTACACCCGTTGGTACCAACGAAGGCGGGGGCGGTACCTACAATAATTTATTTGATGCGCATCCACCTTTTCAAATTGATGGAAACTTTGGCTGCACTTCCGGCATTACAGAAATGCTGATGCAAAGTGATGATGGCCTGTTAAGCCTTTTGCCCGCATTGCCGGATGTTTGGCTGGCAGGTGGAAGTATTAGCGGACTGAAGGCAAGAGGCGGTTTTGAATTGGTTGACATGAAATGGAAAGATGGCAAATTAGTAAAGGCAATCATCAAATCAGCACTGGGAGGCAATCTTCGTTTGCGCCTTCCAAACACAATGACAGTGAATGGAGTGGGATTGAAAAAAGCGATCGGTGAAAATACAAATGCCTTTTATCAAACAGAAAAAATACCTGATCCGGTGATCGCCGAAAAAGCAATTATTACGCCACCAACTTTACACGAAACGTTTGTGTATGATTTACCAACACAGGCCGGACAGGTGTACAGCTTGCTGGCAAAATAGAAATTGAATATGTCTTTTAACATTGTTATAGTTACTTCTTGAATAGACTCCTTATTACATAAAAAATAATGCCTGAATATGAAAAGAATTACAACTACCGGTTTTTTACCGCACACAACTATCCGTCTTGCTGTTACATCACTTAAGCAGGTACTTAAATCCAAATGTAAAGTATTGGCCATCGTTTTTGTAACTGCATTTTTCGGTGGAATCTGTACGGCACAGTCTTCAGTAACAGAAGATTTTAAACCTTCTACCCTCAACCAGCCGGGGCAGGAATATCCGCAGGTGAACTCACAGGGGTATGCAAGATTTAAAATAATGGCGCCATCGGCAGATAGTGTTAAAGTTAGTCTGGGCCTGGGTGGCAGGGGAGGTACAAGACTTAAAAGAATGGAGGATAGTTCCTGGATGGCTACCACCGAAGGGCCAATGGATGAAGGCTTTCATTATTACAATGTAAACATTGATGGCGGAAAATTTAATGACCCCGGTGCTATGAATTATTATGGTTCCATTCGTTGGGAAAGTGGTATTGAAATACCTGCTCATGACCAGGATTTTTATGCCCTGAAAGATGTGCCTCATGGTAATGTGCAACAGGTGTTGTTTCCTTCTAAAAGTACCAATACATCACGCCGGGCATTTGTGTACACACCAGCAGGCTATGAAAAAGGAAAAACAAAATATCCTGTATTATACCTGCAGCATGGCTGGGGCGAAGATGAAACTGCCTGGAGTAACCAGGGCCATGCTAATTTAATTATGGACAATTTAATTGCCGAAGGAAAAATAAAACCATTCATCATTGTAATGACTTATGGTATGACGAATGAAGTAAAATGGGGACATATGAAAGAGTTCAGCATTGTGCCTTTTCAAACAGTACTGGCAGATGAATTGATTCCTTACATTGATGCCAATTTTCGTACGCTTGCCAACCCCGCCAACCGTGCGATGGCCGGCCTGTCGATGGGGGGCATGGAAACAAAAACCATTACGCTGAACAAGCCAGATGTTTTTGCCTACTATGGTTTATTAAGTGGTGGCACTTATGCCTCCACCGACATCAAAGACAAATCTAAAGTAAAACTGATCTTCCTTAGCTGCGGTAGCAAAGAAAGACCAGATGCAATAAAGAGTTCGGTGGCCGAATTAAAACAGGCTGGCTTTAATGCAGTGTCTTATATTTCTGAAAACACAGCGCATGAATTTCTTACATGGCGAAGGAGTCTGCATGAATTGGCACCACTCCTGTTTAAATAATAGAAATCAATTGCACCGCAATTTTTCAGCAATCAGTTTACAACAATTTGCAGCATTAATTTTCAACAATTGAAATGAAGAAAAATACTTTACAGCTCCGGGCTAATTGGTTAACGGCAGTACTTGCAATGGTCTGTTTAATTACCCCCGCATCAACTGTTGCTCAAAATAAAAAAAGTGCAGGAACAGGTATTGGCGCATTTCAATCCGGTAACTACCCCAACACTTTACTGGAGGCCGGGTACAGTAGATCAGCCATCGATCAAAAAGTGGACAAAGCATATTATGATATTTTTGAAGGGCCGAACAAAGTGTATTTTGAAGTCGGTGATTCAATGGCCTACGTATCTGATTTAAAAAATCATGATGCAAGAACAGAAGGACTTTCTTATGGGATGATGATCGCCGTTCAACTAAACAAGAAGCCTGTCTTCGATAAAATTTGGCGATGGTCGAAAAAGTATTTGCAACACCGGGATTGTGCAAGAGAAGGCTACTTTGCCTGGAGCATCAATACCGAAACGATGAAAAAGAATTCGGACGGTACAGCATCTGACGGCGAATTATATTTTGTGACGGATCTTTTATTTGCATCGAATAAATGGGGAAACAATACCGGCATTAATTACTATGCCGAAGCAAGAAAAATACTGGATGCCATGTGGAAGAAAGATGGCACCCAGGGCATTCACAACATCATCAATACAGAACACAAACAAATAAGTTTTACGCCTGAAAGAGACAATTACAACTGGACAGATCCTTCCTATCATGTACCTGCATTTTTTGAAATATGGGCCTTGTATGCCAAAGACGGTCATGCACAATTTTATAAAGATTGTGCGGATACTTCCCGTGCTTTTTTGCACCGCGCCTGTGATGCTGTTACCGGCCTCAATCCTGACTATGCAGAATTCTCCGGTGCTGTACATGTTGCGCCATGGATGCCGCCAGGCTTTCGGTATGATTCATGGCGGGTGCCCATGAATATTGCCATGGACTATACCTGGTTTGGTAAAGACAAAGCATGGCAGGAAGCGTATGCAAAGATCATTCAGCAGTTTTTACGTTCAAAAGGCATCAACAAATTTGAAGACCAGTTTAATACCGATGGCAGCACACCGACTGAAATACTGCAGGCGGGTGGTTTTAAAAAACTACGACATTCTATCGGTTTCGTTGCCACGGCAGCAACCACAACTATGATCACCAAGCAAAACAACAGTATTGATTTTCTGCATGAATTATGGAGTTCAAAACTGGAGCGGTATGAAGACGGCTATTTTGATCCCTACTATGATGGGTTGATGTATCTCTTTAGCCTGATGCACCTAAGCGGAAAGTATCAAATTATCAAACCACAATAAACAACCACCATTTTAAAATAAACAAGCCATCAATGAAAAAGATTTTAATAGCCGCAATATTGTTTTTAGGGCAGGATATTGCTTTTGCACAGGGACCGGTAAGCCCTGCCCAGACCGGTTTTGACACCCTGCGTGCCACCATACCGCATGGTAAAATTGATACCGTTACCTATCAATCTAAAACAGTCGGCACAAAAAGAAAAGCCATCATTTATACACCACCGGAATTTTCAAAAACTAAAAAATACCCGGTGCTCTATTTACTGCATGGTATTGGCGGTGATGCAAAAGAATGGTTGAACGGGGCCGCACCTCAAATCATATTGGACAACTTATATGCTGACGGAAAAGTTGAACCGATGATTATAGTGATGCCAAACGGCAGGGCTATGAAAAATGACCGTGCAGGCGGAAATGTGTTTGAGGCCCCCAGGGTTCAGGCTTTTGCAACCTTTGAAAAAGATTTACTGAATGATGTAATTCCCTTCATTGAAAAAAAATATCCTGTACTTGCAGACAGAGAACACAGAGCAATTGCCGGCTTATCAATGGGCGGCGGACAATCACTCAATTTTGGTTTGGGTAACCTGGATAAGTTTGCCTGGATAGGAGGTTTCTCTTCTGCACCTAATACAAAGCCGCCACAGGAATTAGTGCCAGATGTAAATGCAGCCAAAGAAAAAATAAAACTGTTATTCATATCCTGCGGCGCCAGTGATGGCCTCATTTCATTCAGCAAAAGAACACATGATTACCTGCAGCAAAACAATGTTCCGCATATTTATTTTATTGAGCCGGGCGTACATGATTTTAAAGTTTGGAAAAATGGCTTGTACATGTTTTCACAACTCATTTTTAAACCGGTTGATCCATCTACCTTTTCAAAATATCCTGTCGCAGGCGCTCCTGCTGCAACCAATATCCGCAATGCAAAATATCCGCAGGTAACCGCAGATAGCCGTGTACTATTCAGCATCAAAGCACCGGATGCAAAAAAGGTACAAATTGATTTAGCTAAAAAATACGACCTGGTAAAAGATACGGCTGGTGTATGGACTGTAACAACAGATTCAGTAAGCGAAGGCTTTCATTATTATTCTTTGTTGATAGATGGGGTGGCAGTGGCTGATCCTGCAAGTGAATCTTTTTACGGCATGGGCAGAATGGCAAGTGGCATTGAAATTCCTTTTGCCGGTGGCGGCTATTATGCATTACGGAATGTTCCACATGGCGATACCAGGATTCAAAAATATTTTTCAACCGTTACCAATTCCTGGCGACAACTATATATTTATACGCCTCCGGGATACGATTCCAATACGGTTGCAAAATTTCCTGTGCTATATATTTTACACGGCGGTGGCGAAGATGAAAGAGGTTGGGCAACCCAGGGTAAAACTGATATGATCATTGATAACCTGGTTGAAGCAAAAAAAGCTACGCCGATGATTGTTGTGATGCCTGATGCGAATGTAGGCACAGGCGGTTTCAGTCCCAACGGTATTGAAAGTTCTTTAAAGATGTTTGAATCGGAAATGAAAAAAGTAATCATTCCTTTTGTTGATAAAAATTACCGCACACTGCCTGGTGCGGATAACCGTGCGCTGGCGGGCCTTTCACTCGGCGGGATGCATACGCTTTATACCGGTATCAACAATACAGATGTGTTTGGCCATTTGGGTGTGTTCAGTTCAGGTTGGATAATTCCGATGATGAACAAACTGGCAGATGAGCAATATGATTTTATAAAAACCAATACGGATAAAATCAATCACAACCTGAAAACATTCTTTATATCAGAAGGAGGCAAGGAAGACATTGCGTATAATAACGGGCAGATTATGGTTGGCAAACTGAACGAGCTGAAAATAAAACATACCTATTCTGATTATACCGGCGGGCACACCTGGCCGGTATGGAGAAACAACCTGTACAATTTTGCACAATTACTTTTTAAATAAATACTGCCATGAAATCTTTCATGCCTGGTAAATTATTTTTTGTTGCAACAGTGTTGGTTAGCAATATTGTTTTTGCACAGCAGGACACGACCTTACAAAACACCTTGCCAAAAGCCGGTCAACTGTTGCAGGATAAACCTGTTGGCAAAGGTTGGGTAAACCTGCTTTCATCTGCGGATGACTGGAATTTTGAATCCTCCTTCTGGCAGCTTCAAAACAACCTGCTGCACGGCGAAATGGGGAAAGAAAAAGAGCACCATTATAGTTATACCAAAAAAACTTATGCCGACTTTGAATTGAATGTGCTGATAAAAATGGTGGGTGATTCCACCGCCAACTCGGGTGTATGTATCCGCATCAACCCTACCAATTTTGATAACGCACCAGGTTACCAGGTTGATATGGGGAAGGGATACTGGGGCTCTTTATGGGAAGAACGAAGAGCTGAAATGGTACAGAAATTTCCCGATGCGCTTGCTGCAAAAATTGTAAAGCAAAATGACTGGAATCATTATTATATAAAAGCAACCGGGCATCACATTGAAGCCTGGCTGAATGGAGTAAAAACAATCGACATAGTGCACGATGCAGGCTTTGCTACCGGTAATATTGGCTTTCAGCTTTGTCATTATCACAATGCCACCACGGTAGATGTAAAATCATTGTATATCAGGGAAACAAAATAAATTGTAAGGGTAAAGTTTTAAAAGAATAAAAAGAAAACATGAAAAAAATCACTTTAAAAACCGGTGTACTTATTTGGAGTATTTGTTGTTTGGCTACCGGTAATGTCATTGCACAAACACCTAATTTAAATTTGGATTTTACAAAGCCCGGCGCCAATGTAAGTCCTATGTTGTATGGTTTAATGACGGAAGAAATCAACCATGCGTACGATGGCGGTTTGTATGCTGAGTTGATCCGTAACCGCATATTTAAAGACAGCAAAACCACACCGGAAGCGTGGAGTTTAGTTGGGGCCGGGGCGGGATCCAGTGCGTCTATAAAGTTAATGGCAACCGGGGAAGAAAATGTTCCTTACGATGAACGGCGCCATGCTATCAACGGGGCACTATCTACCTGTTTACGCCTTACTGTTGAAAAAGCAGCAGGAAAAGTTGGTATTGCCAACGAAGGGTATTGGGGTATACCAGTTAAACCTTCCACCACCTACAGTGCTTCATTTTATATAAAAGGAACAGGCCGCACGGAACCTTTTCGCTGGCCCTGGGAACCGAAGCCCACAACGCCGCCGCTGCCGGATATTGATGACAATGCAGCCGGTCCGATAACAGTTTCCATCGAAAGCAATGATGGTAAAACGGTGTATGCTTCCGGAACAATTAATTTGGCAAAAAGTATTTTCTGGAAAAAGTATGCGGTAACGCTCACAACCAAAGCGGATGTAAAACCTACAGCCGATGCAAGGTTTGTAATTACAACAGATCGTGTGGGACAGTATTACTTTAACCTTGTTTCATTGTTTCCGCCTACCTACAATAACAAACCCAATGGCTTCAGGCCGGAGTTGATAAAAATGATGGCCGATATGAAACCAACATTCTTACGTTTTCCCGGTGGCAATTATTTGGAAGGTCCATTGATCACCGATGCCTTTCCATGGAAAACAACATTGGGTCCATTGGAACAACGGCCCGGTCATAAGGGCTCCTGGGGTTACAGGGCATCTGATGGTTTGGGGATGCTTGAATTTTTACAGTGGTGTGAAGATATAGGCGCAGAGCCATTGTTAGCCGTGTATGGTGGTTATTCATTGAGTGGTGATCATGTAGATGCAGGTCCGTTGTTACAACCTTATGTAGATGATGCACTGGATGAAATTGAATATGTAATGGGTGATGTAAATACGCATTGGGGCGCCAAACGTGCTGCTGACGGGCATCCGGCGACATTTAAATTAACTTATGTTGAAGTGGGCAATGAAGACTGGTTTGACAGGACCAATAGTTATGATGGCAGGTTTAAACAATTCAGGGCGGCGATAGAAAAAAAATATCCGTCATTGCATGTGATCTCTACAATAGCTGAAACGCAATATCCTGACTTAAAAATAACAGGCAATAATAAACCCGAAGTAGTGGATGAACACTACTACCGTAACTCATGGGAGATGTGGGAAAACGCAGCACAGTATGATGGCTACGATCGCAACGGACCTAAAATATTTGTTGGTGAATGGGCCACAAGAGAAGGTGCACCTACTACCAACTTAAATGCAGCATTGGGTGATGCGGCATGGATGACGGGCATGGAACGGAATGCAGACCTGATCATTATGTCCTGTTACGCACCCTTATTTGTAAATGTAAACAAAGCAACATCAACAGCTCCTAAAGCATGGCAATGGGATTCTGATTTAATTGGCTACGATGCATTGAACAGCTATGGTTCTCCCTCTTACTATGTTCAAAAATTATTTGGAAACTTACTGGGAAATAAAGTTGTACCAATTACAGCGGATCATATTCCAACACAACCAAGGCCGCTTACCAGGCAAGACAGCACCAATGGATTAAAAGTAGCGCCGCAGGTGCCGACTGTTTTTTACAGTGCCACCATGGATGAAAAAACAGGCACCATCTATCTTAAACTGGTGAATACAACCGGCAAAAAACAACCGGTTAATATTAACCTGAATGGTATTGGCAAATTGCTGCCGGATGCAACCATACACGTAATTAAAGGTGCTAAGCCTGATGACACCAATACCATAACGGAACCTGAAAAAATTGTGCCGGCAAGCTTAAAAATAAAAGGTGTTGCGGCTAAATTTAAAAGAACGCTTGATCCATATTCTGTGAGTGTGTTACAATTGCAGGTGGCTAAATAAGCAAATTGTTTTTTAAAGTAAGACAACTGATACAACAATGAAAAACAAAATTATTCTATCCGCAATTTTTGTGCTGGCAGCCTTTACTTCATTTTCGCAGGATAAAAAGTTTTATATCTTCCTCGCCTTTGGCCAATCCAATATGGAAGGCAATGCTCCTGTAAGGGCAGAAGATACTGTTGGTGTCGACAGCCGCTTCAGGGTGATGGAAGCAGTAGACTGCCCTAATCTTAACCGTAAAAAAGGCGAATGGTATACCGCCGTACCGCCACTATGCCGCTGCCATACCGGGCTTACATTGACTGATTTTTTTGGCAGAACAATGGTGGCGAATTTGCCCAACGACGTAAGAGTGGGTATTATCAATGTAGCTGTTGGTGGTTGTAAAATTGAGTTGTTTGATAAAGACAATTACCAGTCTTATGTTACAACTGCACCATCCTGGATGCTGGGTATGATAAAAGAGTATGATGGAAATCCTTATGGAAGATTGGTAGAAATGGCAAAGCTGGCGCAGCAAGATGGCGTGATAAAAGGAATCTTATTGCACCAGGGAGAATCTAACCCCAACGATTCTTTGTGGACAAAAAAAGTTAAAGTAGTCTATGATAATCTTTTAAAAGATTTAAATCTAAAAGCAAAAAAAGTTCCGCTGCTTGCAGGTGAAACGGTCAACGCAGACCAGGGAGGCGTTTGTGCTGGAATGAATAAGATCATTGCCACCTTGCCGGAAATGATAAAGAACGCCTATGTTATACCATCAGCAGGTTGTACCGACGCGGCGGACAACCTGCATTTTAATGCCGATGGATATAAAGAATTTGGAAAAAGATATGCGGAGAAAATGTTGTCGTTGTTGGGATATACAAATTCAGAAACGAAATAAATAATTACAAAAATGCAGTACAGGAAGCTAGGAAAAACGAATATGAATGTTTCGGCTATCAGCCTTGGCACCTGGCAGGTAGGCGGCAGATGGGGTGATGATTTTAATAATGCCAATGCCGACAGCATTTTAAATAAAGCAGTTGATGATGGTATTAATTTTATTGATACAGCCGATGTATACAGCAATGGTGACAGCGAAAAAGCAGTAGGGCGTTTGGTTCGTTCACGAAAAGAAAAAATTTATGTTGCCACCAAATGTGGGCGGCAATTAAATCCACATGTATCCGAAGCATACCAGCCAGCTTTATTAAGAAAATTTGTAGAAGCCAGTTTAACAAACATGGGGCTGGAAACCATTGACCTCATTCAGCTTCACTGTCCGCCAACGGCTGTTTATTACCGCCCCGAAATTTTTGAATTGTTTGACCAGTTAAAGCAGGAAGGAAAAATTCAGCATCTTGGCGTAAGTGTAGAAAAAGTGGAAGAAGCGTTGAAGGCAATCGGTTACGATAATGTTGCAACGGTGCAGATTATTTTCAATATGTTCAGGCAACGGCCTGCTGAATTATTTTTCAGCGAAGCAAAGAAAAAAAATATTGGCATTATAGTAAGGGTTCCATTGGCCAGCGGTTTATTAACCGGAAAATTTTCATCCGCTACACAATTCACAGCAGGCGACCATAGAACTTTCAATCGTGCCGGCGAAGCTTTTGATAAAGGAGAAACTTTTTCTGGTATCGATTATGAAACCGGCCTTACGGCTGTCGAGGAATTGAAGAAAGTATTTCCGGGCAACGATAATCTTGCAGCCATTGCATTAAAATGGATCTTACAATTTGATGCGGTTAGCTGTATCATTCCGGGCGCTTCCAACCCGCAACAGGTAGATTCAAATATCAGTGCATTGGATACAGCTGATTTGTCTGCAGCGCAATTAAAAGCTGTGCAGGATATTTATGAAAAATATATTAAAAAATCAGTCCACCAATTGTGGTAAAAAATCATAATTACTAAATGAATAGATCAAAAATAGCCGCTATAGGATTGTGTTTTATCCTCACATCTAATAATGCGCCTGCGCAGGACAAGCTATATGCAAATGAATTTCCACTAAGCGATGTAAAATTATTGGATGGCCCTTTTAAGCATGCACGTGAGCTGAATATTGAAGTACTCTTAAAGTATAATGTTGACAGGTTACTTGCCCCTTACAGGAAAGAAGCAGGGTTAACTGAAAAAGCAAAACCTTATCCTAACTGGGATGGGCTTGATGGGCATGTAGGCGGCCATTACCTCAGCGCCCTGGCTATAAATTATGATGCTACGGGGAATGCCGAATGTAAAAAACGCATGGAGTATATGCTGGCCGAATTAAAAGACTGTCAGCAGGCAAATGCCCTTAATCATCCCGACTGGGGCATTGGTTATGCAGGTGGTTTTCCAAACAGTTCAAAACTCTGGAGTGCATTTAAAAATGGCGATTTTAAAATGTATAACTCATCATGGGCTCCATTTTATAACCTGCATAAAACGTATGCCGGCTTAAGGGATGCATGGTTGTACGGCGGCTCCGAAGATGCTAAAAAAATGTTCCTGCAATTTTGTGATTGGGGCATTACTATAACAGCCGGTTTATCCGAAGAGCAAATGCAATCTGCATTAAATATGGAGCATGGCGGCATGAATGAAATTTTTGCCGATGCTTACCAGGTAACCGGTGATGCCAAATATCTTGATGCAGCAAAAAAATATTCTCACAAGCAGGTGCTCGATCCTTTATCAAATGGGGTTGACAACCTCGATAATAAACATGCCAATACCCAGATACCAAAATTTATTGGCTTTGAAAGAATTGCAGCATTAGGCCATGATGATAAGTACGGCAAGGCAGGCAGTTTTTTTTGGGAGACAGTAACAACTAACCGCAGCCTTGCTTTCGGCGGTAACAGCCGTCGGGAGCATTTTCCAACGGTTGCTTCCAGTATTGATTATATCAATGAAATTGATGGCCCGGAATCCTGTAACTCATACAACATGTTGAAGCTTACAGAAGATCTGTTTCGGGCAGGTCCACAGGCAAAGTATGCTGATTATTACGAGCGCACAATTTTCAATCATATACTATCAACACAGCATCCCGTTCATGGAGGTTATGTTTATTTTACGCCGGCAAGGCCACGACATTACCGGGTATATTCGGCCCCCGGCGAAGCCATGTGGTGCTGTGTTGGTACCGGCATGGAAAATCATGGCAAGTACAACCAGTTTATTTATACGCATCAAAATGATGCATTGTATATAAATCTTTTTATTCCTTCAGAACTCACCTGGAAAGAAAAAAATCTTACGCTGAAACAGGAAACAAAATTTCCTTTTGAAGAGCAGACTAAAATAACCATTACCAAAGGAAACAGCAAGGCCAACATGATGATTCGTTATCCGGCCTGGGTTGCTGACGGACAGTGTAAAGTTCTGCTGAATGGCAAATCAATTCCTGTAAAAACGCACCCATCATCTTATATTTCCATTAACCGTACATGGAGCAAAGGCGATGTTATACTGGTGAAATTGCCAATGCAAAACACAACAGAACAGTTGCCCAATGTACCCCAATACATCGCCTTTATGCATGGCCCCATTTTGCTTGGCGCAAAAACAGGTGTAGAAGACATGAAAGGCATCATTGCAGATGACAGCCGTTTTGGACAATACGCCGGCGGAAAAAAATTACCCGTAGATAAAGCGCCGATTTTAATTGAAGATGACCTGCAAAATATCAAATCAAAATTGGTAGCTGTAAAAGGTAAACCATTGCATTATACATTGAATGTAAAAATGATCAATGGCCAGCCGTTAACACTGGAACCTTTTTTTCAGATCCATGATTCAAGGTATATGATGTATTGGTTGTCATTAACCAATAGCGGTTACAAGTCATACCTTGATTCACTCACACAAATTGAAAATGAAAAAGCAATAATCGAAAAAAGAACAGTCGATCATGTAGCTCCCGGCGAACAACAACCCGAAACCGATCATAAAATGCAGCAGGAAAAATCTGGTACGGGTACCACCAATGACAATTTGTTTAGGGATGCCCATAATGGCGGTTTTTTTAGTTATGAAATGAAAACAGCGCAGGAAACTGACCTTACCTTATCAGTTAAATATTGGGGAGCAGAATGGGGCACCAGGAAATTTGATATTTACATCGATGATCAAAAACTGGTTACGGAAGATAACACGGGCAGATGGAACCTGGCTTCGTTTAAAGATGTGCCTTATACAATACCTGGAAGTATGGTGAAAGGCAAATCAACTATTGTAATCAAATTTCAATCTTTTGACGGTACTACAGCAGGGGCTGTATATGATGTAAGATTGCTGAAAAAAGAAAAATAGCTCAACAGGGAGTTTCGCTCTTTAAAATAAGATGGTAATAAGATAAAATAAAATGTATGAAGCAAATTAATTTGGTAATAGCATTAATGGCATTTGTATTCACTGCATCTGCTCAGCAACCTGCTGCGGTAAAAGTGCAGGAAGGCTTACTGCAAGGGATAGCCGAAAATGGATTGACAGTGTACAAAGGCGTTCCATTTGCTGCACCACCGGTAGGCAAACTTCGTTGGCGTGCGCCGCAGCCCCTTGCAAAATGGAACGGCATAAAAGAAGCTATAAAATTTGCGCCTGCTCCTATGCAGGGCGGCAATCCTCCTTCGGGAAAAAGCGAAGACTGTTTGTATTTAAATATCTGGTCTCCAGCAAAATCTTCCAAAGAAAAAATCCCGGTGCTTGTTTGGATTTACGGCGGCGGATTTGCTTTTGGCAATACTGCTGAACCAACTTATGGCGGAGAAAAATTGGCGGCTAAAGGTGTGATACTGGTAAGTATTGCTTACCGCGTTGGCCAACTGGGTTTTTTAGCGCATCCTGAATTGAGCGCCGAAAGCCCTTCTCATTCATCAGGAAATTATGGACTGCTTGATATGATTGCCGGCCTTCAGTGGATACAAAAAAATATCGCGGCTTTTGGTGGCGATCCAAAAAAGGTAACCATCTTCGGCGAATCGGCAGGCGGCATTGCAGTAAGCATGTTATGCGCTTCACCATTGGCTAAAGGATTGTTCCGGGGCGCTATTTCAGAAAGCGGTGGTTCATTCGGGCCAACACGTCCTACCACTTATCCGGGTGAAAATATGAAAACACTTCAACAGGCGGAAAGGGAAGGGCAGGGTTTTGTTGAAAAGGCAGGCTTTTCATCTATTGCTGAACTCCGTAAAATTGATGCCGACAAAGTGCCTGCAGGTTTTGGTAAACCGGGTGGCTGGCCCATCGTTGATGGCTATGTAGTGCCCGATGATCAGCACAAATTATACGAAGCTGGCAAGTACAATGATGTGGCGATTTTAGTGGGTTATAACTCCGATGAAGGCGCCAGTTTTTCTCCGCCAAAAACTCCGGAAGATTATATAAGCGGCGTTAAAACCCGTTATGGAAAATTTGCGGATGACTTAATAAAAGCTTACCCGGTTGGTACAGACAATGTACCAAAAACTGCCCGTGACCTGGCCCGTGATGCAGCCTTTGGCTGGCAAACCTGGAGCTGGGCAAATCTCCAGGCAACAACCGGTAAGTCAAAAGTTTTTTATTATTATTTTGATCAGCATCCTGATTATCCCGCTGGTTCAGCAAAGGCTGGATATGGCTCGCCACATGGGCAGGAAGTAGCCTATGTTTTTAATAACCTGGATTCAAAAAATCCGCAAACAACAAACACTGATGTAGCACTTGCTGAATCGATGGCAACCTACTGGACCAATTTTGCAAAGTACGGGCACCCAAACAGCCAGGATGTTCCGGCATGGCCTGCATACACGCCTGCAAATCCCGAAGTAATGTACCTGGGCCCAACGCCCCATGTTGGTACGGTACCCAGTGCAGCATCACTAAAAGCATTGGATGAATATTTTAAATGGAGGCGGACGCCGGAAGGTAGTGCCTGGGCTAAATAATAACAGCCCTATCATTAAATCAATTAAGCTTTCTGTTCCTGAAAATACCAGGAGAAAAGTAGTTGTAAACTGTAACACAATAATGAAAAATATAAGGAGCATAATAGGGTTCATCTTTATTTTAACAGCCCTGTCTTTTGACAGCGCAGGCCAAAATCCTGTTATCCAAACAAAATTTACTGCCGACCCTGCACCGTTGGTTTATCATGATACGGTGTTTCTTTTTACGGGACATGATGAA
Organism: Chitinophagales bacterium; assembly: GCA_038210625.1. Lineage (GTDB taxonomy): Bacteria > Bacteroidota > Bacteroidia > Chitinophagales > Chitinophagaceae > Ferruginibacter. The sequence goes on from JBBQWL010000010.1 coordinate 85,373, forward strand.
GATGATGCCTTTGGTTTTAAGATGAAAGATTGGTTACTGTATACTTCAACTGATATGGTTAACTGGACAGACCACGGCGTAGTGGCATCGCTGAAAGATTTTAAATGGCTGAATGCTGATAATGGAGCCTGGGCGCTTCAATGTGTTGAACGTGCCGGCAAGTTTTATTTGTATTGTCCCGTTCCTGATGGCATGGGCATTGGTGTACTGGTTGCTGACAATCCGTATGGACCTTTTAAAGACGCCATTGGAAGGCCCTTAATAAAAAATAGTCCGGAAGATATTGACCCAACGGTGCTGGTTGACGAAGACGGCCAGGCTTATCTCTATTGGGGCAATCCAAATCTTTACTATGTCAAACTGAATGAAGACATGATATCTTACTCCGGTGAGATTATTAAAGACAGTTCCTTTGCTAAAATAAAAGATCGTCCCGATGCTTTTCATTACCAGGAAGGCCCCTGGGCTTACAAACACAACGGCCATTATTATATGGCCTATTCTTCTGCCTGTTGCCCGGAAGGCATTGGGTACGCCATGAGTAATTCACCAACAGGCCCATGGAAATACATGGGGTCGATTATGGATGGCGATAAAAGATCCAGCGGCAACCATCCGGGTATTATTGATTATAAAGGGCAGCCTTATGTATTCGGATTTAATTATGAAATTATGAAACGGACTGTGTCTAAACACAATGAGCGACGCTCGGTATGTGTAGAAAAAATAGTGTACAATGCGGATGGCACCATTCAGAAATTACCATTTTGGTCAACTACTGGTGTAAAGCAATTGGGTACATTGAATCCATACAATAAAGTAGAAGCCGAAACCATTGCATTTAGTGAAGGCGTTAAAACAGAAGCTGCCACTGAATGGGAAAGAAATATTTCGTGGGACAAAGGAAAAAAAATCGCAGACAGAATATTTGTAACCTCCATTCACAATGGGGATTATATCAAAGTGCAGGGTGTCGATTTCTCCAACGGTGCTTCCGCTGTAAATGCAAGCATTGCTGCTTTATATGGTGGCAAAATAGAAATTCATTCAGATAAAATGAATGGGCCACTCTTAGGTATTATCAATGTCAATGATTCCGGCAAGGGTGATAGCTGGAAGACATTTTCTGCACCGGTTAAAAATGTTAAAGGCATTCATGATGTATACTTTGTCTTTAAAGGGGAGAAAGACCTTTTCAATTTTGATTACTGGCAATTTAACAAGTAAGTATTTTTTATATAATCCTTTATCTTTTAAACAAACACCATGCGACCACTTCTTCTTCTTTTACTGATTTTTACCATGGCTTTAAATACCCAGGCGCAAAGCTGGCAAAAAACAAATGCAGGAATAAAAACAACCGTACATAAAGTGGATGTTGAGATTCAATTTTATACTCCAAAAATTGTAAGGATCATTAAATCGCCTGAAAAAAGTGCCTTCAATAAAAAAAGTCTTTCAGTCATAGCAACGCCTCAGCAAACATCATTTACTGTAAACCAAAAAGGTAATATCCTTACTATAAAAAGTGAAGTTGTAATGATTAGCCTGAACACTCAATCAGGTACATTATCTTATTTCACAAAAGCAGGCACTTCTCTTTTAAATGAAAGTGAAGATGGTACTAATTTTATTCCTTTTAATGATGCCGGCAGCAAAACGTTTACTGTTACACAATCTTTTCAACTGGATAAAGACGAAACCATCTACGGTCTTGGCCAGCAGCAGCAGGGGAAAATGAGCCAGCGCAATGTTACCTTAAATATGGTGCAGGGCAATACGGATGATTATGTACCCTTATTTCAATCTGTAAAAGGGTATGGCGTTTTCTGGGATAATTATTCGCCCACTGTTTTTTCTGATAATGCAGCAGGCACTTCTTTTAAATCGGATGTAGGTGATTGCATCGATTATTATTTTATGTATGGCGGCAATGCCGATGGCGTAATTGCAAACATGCGTGAACTAACAGGGCAGGCACCTATGTTCCCATTATGGACCTACGGTTTTTTTCAAAGTAAAGAACGGTACAAAAGCCAGGATGAAGCGGTTGATGTAGTTAAAAAATACCGGGCATTAAAAGTTCCGCTGGATGGCATCATCCAAGACTGGCAATACTGGGGCAGTAACTATTTATGGAATGCAATGGATTTTTTAAATGACGAATTTCAGAGACCGCAAAAAATGTTAGATGATGTACACGGCTTACATGCACACATGACTATTTCCATCTGGAATTCTTTTGGCCCAAAAACAAAACAATACCGTGAGTTGGACAGCATTGGTGCGCTGATGAATTTTAGTACATGGCCACAATCGGGTTCTACTATATGGCCACCGCGGCGGGATTATCCTTCCGGCGTAAGAGTGTACGACCCTTACAACCCGGCCGCAAGAGATATTTACTGGAAGCATTTAAGTTACATGCATTCATTGGGATTAGATGGCTGGTGGATGGATTCATCGGAACCAGATCATCTCGATTTTAAACCTTCTGATCTGGATGAAAAGACGTTTCTCGGATCGTTTAGAAAAGTACGCAATGCATTTCCGTTAATGACGGTGGGCGGTGTATACACACATCAACGTGCTGTTGATTCCAGTAAGCGGGTATTCATTCTTACCCGTTCTGCATTTGCAGGGCAGCAGCGCTATGGCGCTAATACCTGGTCGGGGGATGTCACCTCATCATGGAATGCATTGCGCAATCAAATTTCCGCAGGTTTAAATTTTTCACTAACGGCAATACCTTACTGGAATGCAGATATTGGTGGGTTTTTTCTTACCCATTTTCGCCGGAAATTAGAAGATCCTGAATACCGTGAATTGTATGTGCGCTGGTTGCAGTTTGGCACTTTTACACCCATGATGCGTTCGCATGGTGCAGATGCGCCAAGGGAGATTTACCAGTTTGGAGAAAGAGGAAATAAATATTACGATGCTATTGAAAAATACATCAACCTGCGGTATCGCCTGTTGCCTTATATATATTCTACTTCCTGGGATGTAACAGCCAACCAATCGAGTATGATGCGTGCATTGGTTATGGATTTTGCAAAAGACAAAAATGCATTGGATATAAATGATGAATACCTTTTTGGAAAATCATTGTTGATAAGCCCCGTTACCAATGCCATGTATGTAAAGCCTGGCTTGAGTGGAAAAGATACCGTGCAGGTAGAAGATTTTAGTAACATCAAATCAAAAGAAACTTATTTGCCTGCAGGCAATGATTGGTATGACTTCTGGACCGGCGAAAAATCTTCCAGAGGAAATAAAGTAACCAAAAAAACTCCGCTTGATATTATTCCGCTGTATGTAAAAGCAGGCGCTATTATTCCCATTGGGCCTGGTGTGCAATATGCAACAGAAAAGAAATGGGATAATCTTGAAATAAGAATTTATCCAGGAGCCAATGGGAAATTTGTTTTGTATGAAGATGAGAATGATAATTATAATTATGAGAAAGGGATTTACTCAACCATTAGCTTCAACTGGAATGATAAAACAAAAACGCTGACTATCGGCGATAGAAATGGATCATTTCCCGGAATGCTTACCGGCAGAAAATTCAACATTGTATTGGTTTCAGGAAATTCAGGCAAAGAACCAGGTGTTGGAACAGCGTCTGAAAAGGTAGTTGATTACAATGGTAAAAAACTAAGCATTAAATTTTAAACAGGCTGATTATTCTTGGCCAGTTAAAATAAAAATGGTAAATATTTTATTAATAAACCATCCGGGTAAAGATGGTAAATTAAAAACTTATAACTGAAATGAATACAAAATTTTTATTGCCCGCTTTTTGTCTGTTGCAACTAAGCGTGCTTGCACAGGTTAAAAATCCAATGCCTGCAACAGCACCCGCCAAGGCAATTGACAGTGAGCAAATGGGTGATTCAAAATCATTTCCTGAAATGAAACTGGATATCCCCATTGCGCCTGGTCCCTTTAAACCCACCTGGGAATCGATCGAAAAAAATTATTCCGGCTCCCCGAAATGGTTACGTGATGCCAAGTTTGGTATCTGGGTGCACTTCGGTCCGCAGGCTTCCGGCGAAAGCGGCGACTGGTATGCACGCAAACTGTATGTACAGGGTACCCTGGCAAATAAAAATCATTTGAAAAACTTTGGACATCCTTCTGAAGTGGGCTACAAAGAAGTATTGCGTGACTGGAATCCTAAAAAGTTGGATCCTGCTAAACTCACCAAAATTTACCGGGATGCAGGTGCAAAATATTTGATGATACAGGGCGTGCATCACGATAATTATGATTTATGGAAATCAAAATACCAACCCTGGAATGCTGTTAACATTGGCCCTAAAAGAGACCTGATCGGCGAATGGGCGAAAGCCTGCCGTGCAGATGGAATGCGGTTTGGCGTGACCTTTCACCATGAGTACACCTGGTGGTGGTGGCAAACTGCCTTTGGCAGTGATACGGCTGGCGATAAAAAAGGGATCCCTTATGATGGCAATCTTACCTTGGCAGATGGTAGAGGTAAATGGTGGGAAGGGTATGACCCCCGTATGCTATACGGCATTGATTTGCGTGAATATAATGGAGTAGATAAAAATGCGCATTCGCCCTGGTCGCCGCCACCTGCTGGCATTTTTTCTAATCACCTCGATTATGCAAGATGGTATGCAAAAAACTGGGCCTTGCGCATGATGGATGTGGTGGAGCATTATGATCCGGATTTTATTTATACAGACGGCACCGTGCAAGGCCCCTTTACTGGCGATGGCACCGGCACCGGGTTAAAGGCAGATGCCATGCAGCATGTAATAGCAGACTTCTATAACCGTACATTAAAACGTCGTGGTGTAGTAAACACATTCAGCATTGTTAAGTTCCGCAGCAAAACAAATGGCACGGTGAACACAGAAGAGTTTGGTGTACCTGAAAAAATAAATACGGATCAAACATGGATAGCCGAGGCTCCGGTGGGTGATTGGTTTTATGCGCCGGGCTTTACATACCACTCCGGCATGATGATACGGTATGTTATTGAAGCCATAGCCCGTGATGGCAATGCAGCATTGTGCATTTCTTTATTACCTGATGGTTCACTGGATGAAGGCAGTTTAAAAATGTTGAGGGAAGTGGGTGTATGGATGCGCCGCAATGGTGAATCTGTGTATGGCAGCCGTGCCTGGAAAATTCCCGGCGAAGGCGCAATAATTGACGGCAAATTAAAAATGCTGCCCGGCGGTGGACTTACTAAAAGGCAGGCGGAGTTTAAGTTTGACGAGCATGACTTTCGTTTTACCGTTGGCAAAAACAATGCGCTCTATGCATTTTGTATGGCAGTACCTGCACCTGGTACGCAACTCAAAATAAAATCATTGGGTAAAGATTCCGCATGCCTTTTAAAAGCAGTTAAAAACGTACAGCTGTTAGGGTACAATGGCAAACTAAAATGGAAGCAGGAAGCGGATGGGCTTACTATTACCTGCCCAGGAAAAATGCCATACGAAACAGCTGTTGTGTTTAAGGTAGAATAACAAAAAGCAAATGCGATTGAAAAAACTTTAATCGATTAACATTCAACCCAGGCCGCTGATTTTTATTTAGCTTTTTAACAACAAAAAAAATTTGTCATGAAAAAAATACTTTCGGTTTTATTGATCACTTTCCCCTTTTTTGTAAATGCCCAAAATGCAAAAATTAAAATTGATGTAGAACGAACCATTGCTGAGATTGACCCGAAGATATACGGGGTGTTTATGGAGCCGATTGAATTTAGTGGAAGGAGGGGAATACCCGATTCGCCAAGGCTTAACACATTGTACGGAACATTGTATGACCCTGCTTCACCGCTTGCTGATGCAAATGGTTTTAAGAAAAATTATATTGATGCCATGAAGGAATTGAAGGTTACGAATATGAGGTGGCCCGGCGGGAATTTTTTAATGGGTTATAACTGGCAGGATGGGATTGGTCCAAAAGAGAAACGCCCGGCACGAATTAATATGGCATGGGGTGGCATTGATAATAACCATGTGGGAACGGATGAATGGTTTGCACTGAATAAATCAATTGGCAGTGAAAATGTGGTGGCGGTTAACCTGGGGTTGGGGACTATACAGGATGCAGCTTACTGGTTGGAATATTGCAACTATAAAAAAGGTACTTACTACTCCGATCTGCGGGCAACGTACGGACATGCCGAACCTTACAAGGTAAAAATCTGGGATCTGGGTAATGAAGTAGATGGGAAGCCATGGGAACTGGGCCATAAAAATGCGGAAGATTATATTGAAGTGGCAAGGGAAGCCGCCAAAGCTATGCTGGCTGTTGACAACAGCATTGAACTGGTAGGTTGTGGTTCTTCCTGGTATAGTAAAAATGCCTGGGATGATTGGAACCGGAAGATTCTATATGGGATTGGCGATAAAATAAAGTATCTCTCTATCCACAGTTACTGGGAAAATTCGCCGGACTATTATATCCATATGGGAGATGGTGCAAAGATTTTTGATGACAGGATAAAGATTACGGCAGCAGAAATTGAAGCAGTATCCAACACCCAGGGTTTTAAAAATCCAATCTATATTTCCGTAGATGAATGGGGCGCTTTTGGACGAAACTTTATGAGCGTTTTACCCGTGGCACAGTCCTTTAATTCATTTATTCGCCATGCAGATGTGGTGAAAATGTCCAACTTTACTTTGTTAACATCGCTCTTATCCAGCGACCCGGTCAAAGGAACTTTTAAGTCGCCGCTGTTCTACATTTTTAAAGCCTACTCCAACAACTGCCTGGGTAAGTCTGTAGATACCTATGTGGATTGCGATACGTTTAATACAGAAAAATATAAGGGCATTTCTTACCTGGATGTGTCTACCACTTACTCCAAAGAAACCAACATCATGTATGTGAATGTGGTGAACCGGCATAAGGATAAAGCGATAACAACTGATATTGTAAATACCTCGGGCGAATTTGTCGGTAAGGGGGAAGCCAGCCTTATAAACGTTAAAGATATAGATGCAGCATTTGGTTTTGATAAGCAGGAAGAATACATACCCGTAAAAGCCAATGTTGATACAAAAAATAACAAGCTCACTTATACTTTTCCACCACACTCGTTTACCCAAATTAAAATTATGCTGAAGCGAAAGTGATTAATCCTTGAACAAACCTTTTCGTTACAACCGGGGTGGGCCAGTAAGCATTGCCATAGCGACTAATTTGTGCAGGCCGGCCCCGGTTGAATTAAATTTACCGAAACTGCAATGCTAGTATTCTGATCATCCGTATTGCACGAACGGACCCAAATAAAACAATTGAAATAGCAACCATTCGATGCAATAATGTATAACGGCAGCCAGCCATTGCACATTCATTTGTAAAATGAAATACCCATCAAAGTTGATGCAATGCTAAGTGTTTTTTCAGTGTTTTATTTTCTATTTTATTTTTACTGCAGTGCCGCAATTTTTTCAAATTCATCGCCCAGTTTATTAGTAAGACTTTCAAAAATTTCAAAGTATTTCATGTACACTTTGTGGTGGTTTTCTGCAGGTGAATATTGTTCCCCGATTTCTATCTGGCTGGCAGCATCGTCCAGTGATTTGTAAATACCCATGTCGGTTGCAGCCAATAAAAAAGTTCCAAAGCTTACACTGTTTGCATTTTTAGTAACATGCACCGGCTTATTAAACATGTCGGCAAGCATTTGTGTGCAAAATGGAATGGTAGCAAAACTTCCATTAACAGAGAGGCTGCTGATGTCGCGATGTTCGTTCAACAATTTGCCAATGCTATAAATTTCATACAAAATACCTTCTATGGTAGCTCTTACAAAATGTTGCCGTTCGTGTTTGATGTTAATACCAAAATACATACCCCTGGCATCAGGATTCCAGATTGGCGCACGTTCACCTAACAGGTAGGGTAAAAATAATAATCCGTCAGAACCCGTAATTACTTTTGTTGCTTCCTGCAGTAAGTTATTCATACAGCTATCCAGGTCGTAGGCAGTGGTAAAATCACCGAACTGTTTTGCAAACCATTCAAATATTCCGCCGCCATTGTTGCTGGGGCCGCCGCTTACAAAACAGTCTTCTGTTATCAAATAATTAAACACCCGCTTTTTTTCATCATACAGCATTTTATTGCCTACCACTCTTACCGCACTACTGTCTTCAATCGTAATGGTAGCCTTATCACTTTTCCAGATACCAGCCCCCAGCGTAGCCATACAACCATCGCTTGAGCCAACCAGTATTTTTGTTTCAGCGCTCAGCCCCAATGAATTTTGAAATGCTTTTTTTAATGTACCGGCACTCGCCAATACCGGTACTAACTGTGGCAGCTGATCGGCACTGATGCCTGCAAAATCCAGCGCCTGTGGTTCCCAGGCAATGGTATGTATGTTCATCATACCGGTGGCACATCCAAGGCTGTAATCAATTACGTACTCTCCGGTTAGCTGATGGATAACATACGATTTAATGGATAGAAATTTGCCTGCCTGTTTAAATGTTTGTTTATCATTTTTTTTCATCCAGGCAATTTTTAGCAAGGGCGACATGGGGTGTAAAGGCGTGCCGGTACTATGATACATTGTATCTGCAAGTGAGGAGGCCCGTATTTCCTTCGCTTCATTTTTAGCCCTGTTATCCGCCCATGTAAAAGCATTGCCCAGGGGCACGCCATTTTTATCAACCGGCAGCATACTGTGCATGGCGGAGCTGAAACAAATGGAAGTGACCTTGTATTTTTTTGGATAAATCTTTTCATTTAATAAATTTTTTAGCACGTACAGCATGGTAATAAATATCTGCTCGGGATCCTGTTCACTGTAATCTGGCTGGGTATGAAAAGTGGGATAATGGCCTTTCATATTGGCGATAACACCTCCGTTTAAATCGAACGCAAAAATTCTTACTGCATTGGTTCCAAGTTCTATCGTAATGATGCATTTCATAAAAACAATTTATTCAGTATAGGAAATATTTTTTTTAAATTCTCTGGGTGTGTACCCGGTAAGTTTTTTAAAGGTGGTTGAAAAATGTTGCGATGAATAAAAGCCTGTATCCAGCGCTATATCCGTAATACTCACATCTTTTCGTTTTAATAATTTGATGGCTTCAGATATCCGGATATTGATGAGATAGTTAATGGGTGTAAAGCCTGTATAGTTTTTTACCTTTTCATTAAACAACGTGGTACCCATACCAGCGATGGCGGCCATTTCTTCCACCGACCACTGGTGCGAAAGGTCTTTTCGCAATGCTTCCTCCAGGTTCATAAATACTTTGGGAAAATCTCTTGGCGGATTATTTTGCCTGGTGAGATGCCTGGTAATAACGATCAGCAGTTCATCAATTAACTGGTTGATCCTGGTAACAAATCCCAGTTCATGATTGTGAATTTCACAAGTGATGCTATGCAGGATTCTGCCGGCATCATTTAATTTAGACAATACAGGTTTATTATTGAGGCTTAATAATTTTCCAACAGCTACACTTTCATGGTCATTGAGGCTACTCCATTTGCCCGGAATCAGTTCTCCGGTCTTTAACTTTTGAACCTTAATTTGAATCCAGCTCAGGCAACCCAGCTCTAATATTTCTTTTTCATTACCAAATTTTTCGCCGGGTAATATTAAGGTGGTATCACCGGGAAACAGCACATATACCTGGTCTTTTATCTTCCACTCAAATTTTCCTTCGTTAATAAAATAAACAGATAATCCTTCTGCAACCTGCTCAGGAAATGATTGAAATTGTATGGAAGCATTTTTTTTAACACACAACTCCAGTATATGAGGAAACAGGTTGAGCATAGAAGAAGCACCCTGTTGATAATGGAATTGAAGCATCGTTTATTTGTAATTATTCAGTACCTAAAGAAAAGTATTTTTTAGAAACAACTTGTACAAAATACTCCGGTGATTGTTTTTGGAAGTTTTCGGAGCAACAGCTTTCTATATTGCATGCATTATACTGATTTATTCTTTCACAAAGACGGTTAAAAAACGATTTTGCTTATGAAAAAAACAAAGCGCTCCTTTGCCGGAGCTATGTTTAGTAAACTGGTATGTTTACTATTTATTCTGCTTCCTTCTTATTCCTTAATGGCGCAAACAATTTCCGGTACCGTGCTGGATGAAAAAGGCACGAAGCTTTCTAATGTATCTGTAAGTGTAAAGGGAACCAACACCGGTACCTCTTCTGACGGAAACGGAAAATTTTCTGTTGCTGCCAATACCGGTGCTACGCTGGTATTTACTTATGTAGGCTATCAACCGGTAGAAGTAAAAGTTACCAACACTGCCAGTGAATTAATTGTTTCCATGAAAAACACCACTGAAGGCCAGGGATTAAACGAAGTGATTGTTACCGCATTGGGTATTAAAAAAGAGGCACGCAAACTGGGGTATGCAGCCACTTCGGTTAGTCCCGATCAACTTACGGTGAACCGAACCGCCAATCCGCTGAATGCCTTGCAGGGTAAGGTGGCCGGTTTAAACATTTCAAGCCTGGGTACCGGCCCGGGTGGCACTTCTAAAATCCGCATTCGTGGCCAGTCATCTATCAACGGTACCAACAGCCCGTTGATTGTTATCAATGGTGTGCCGGTGGACAATACCAATTTTAATGACGCCGCATCGGCCGGGGTAAAAGGTGGTGGTGTTACTGCAGATGGGGGTGACGGATTATCCAGCATTAACCCGGATGATATTGAAAGCATGACGATATTGAAAGGCGGTCCTGCTGCGGCTTTGTATGGTTCACGTGCAAAGGATGGTGTAATCATGATCACCACAAAAACCAAAGCAAAAAATAAGGGCATTGGCGTTTCTTATAACGTTAATTATACCAACGATACACCACTCGACTTTACTGATTATCAAAAAGTATATGGACAGGGAGAAAACGGCGTAAGACCAACATCTCCCAATCCAACTTCTGGCCAATGGTCATTCGGAGAAAAGATAGCCCCAGGTATGACGTACACTTTATTTAATACACCCGATGTGCCTTATGTGGCACAGGGAAGTCGTATAAAAGAGTTTTACAGAACAGGGCAAAACCTGTCAAACACGGTGAATTTTTCTACGGCAACTGATAAAGGCGGTTTATACCTTTCACTGTCGAACTCAAATAACAAGGGCATTGTACCCAACAATACTTTTGATAGAAAAGGAATTAATCTTGGCTTCACCCAAAATTTTACCGACCGGTTCAATGTGTCTGGTAATATCAATTATACAAACGAAGTCAACACCAACCCGCCGAGTATTGCCAACCAGGATAACACCATACCAACGTCATTGATGGCGATGGCCAACACGATGCCGCTAAGCGTGCTGGATGCCAACAAATACAATCCTGCTACCGGTAACGAGTATACGTATTCAAGATTTGCAAACCGCACCAATCCTTATTGGATATTGGCAGAGCAGTTTCACAATATTAAAAGAGACAGGATATTTGGTAATGTGTCGGCCACCTACAAAATATTGCCCTGGCTTTCTGTAATGGGGCGCTTCGGACAGGATTACTGGAGCCGGGATGAAGATGTCAATAATTTTCCCACAGGCCAGGCATCCCGTGGCCCTGCCCCCGCTGGTTTTGTAAATGGCATTTACACACAAGAGTCTTACCGCTTCAGGGAAGCCAATCTTGATTTTCTTGTAACAGCCAATAAAACCTTTGGTGATTTTGGTGCAACCCTTACCGGTGGCGGCAACCAAATGCGCAAAACAAGAAACATAAATAATGTACAGGTGACCGATTTTGTAGTGCGTGGGCTTTACACCGTACAGAATGGCCGTGCAAAAGACCCGGTTTATTCACTGACTGAATCTGGTGTAAACTCGCTGTATGGCTCTGCGGATTTATCATGGAAAAGGGTTTTGTATCTTACAGCTACCGCAAGAAATGATTGGTTCTCTACCTTATCAGCGGCCAACAGGAGTATCGTTTATCCATCGGTTTCCGGTGCCTATGTTTTCTCTGAATCCCTTAAAGGTATTCCCTGGTTAAGTTTTGGAAAAGTAAGATTGGGGTATTCTGAAGTGGGCAGTGACGGTGATGTGGCGCCGTATGCAGATCAATTGTTTTATACAGTAAACGCTAACTTAATCAACAACCCATTGGGTACACCGGTATCATTGGGTACCAGTGGCAATGTATTGCCCAATCCAAATTTAAGGCCAAGCCGCACCGCTGAAACAGAGGCCGGTATTGAGTTGAAACTGTTTAACAGCCGGGTGGCCGTTGACTTTTCTGTGTACAGGAAGATCACTAAAGACCAGATTGTTCCGGCACAGATTTCAGATGCTTCCGGATTTATCAACACCAGGATAAACAGTGGTAAAAGTCGTAACGAAGGTTTTGAAGCCTTGTTATCGCTAAGTGTTATCAGGAAAACAAATTTTAGCTGGGACTTTACGGCCAACACGGCTTATAACAAAACAAAAGTGTTGAGTATTTTAACGGATAAGCCGGGAGAAAGAATTACCACCGGCACACATGTATTTAATGGTGAAACAAGATTGGTAGTAGGAGAAGAAATGGGGCAGATTGCAGGATTTGGATATGCCACTGACGCAACCAAAGGCAACCAGCGCATCTTCCAGTCAAACGGCCTGCCACTAAGAACTTCCGCCTTTGTTTTATTTGGAAGCGCCTTGCCAAAATGGACCGGTGGCTTTCTGAATAGTTTCAGTTACAAAGGAGTTTCACTGGCGGTATTTATTGATTATAAGTTAGGAGGAAAAATGCTGAGTGGCACCAACTTCAATGCTATCCGTCACGGGTTGCATATGCGTACGCTGGAAGGTAGAGAAGGTGGCGTAATTGGAGTAGGCGTTACGCAAACGGGCGAACAAAATACAAAAGCTGCACCCGTTCAAACTTATTGGGAACATTTAAGAACCCAGCAGATAATTGAATCCGTTATTTACAACGCTGGCTACTGGAAACTGAGACAGATAAGTTTGGGGTATGACCTCACAAAATTAGTTCCTGCAAAATGGCCCATCAAAGGGTTAAAACTTGACTTTGTTGCAAACAATGTACTCATCATAAAAAAATGGGTTGATAATATTGACCCCGAGAGTTTTGGTTTTGCATCCGACAATAATGTTGGCCTTGAATCACCGGGATTACCCACCACCAGGAGTGTCGGCATCAACTTAAATATTAAATTCTAATTCAGAAAAATATGAAGCATATCATTCAATTTTCAATAGTGACGGTTTTCCTGCTCCTCTTTTCTTCCTGCGATAAAAACCTGGAAGATCTTAATAAGAATAAGGTAAACCCTACAACGTTAGAGCCTTCGCTGCTGCTAAACCAGGCCATTGTAAGTTCGTCCTTTCCTTTTAAAACACTCGTGTTTGATATAGGAATAGTACAACAGATAATTAGCCCAAATGGTGGGGTATTGGCAGGCGCCAATTTTAACCAGGATAGCCGGGATGTAACCACCCAACCCATATGGGGCGTGTATTATCAAAATGTAATTAAGTACACCCATGATGTGATTGTAAAAACCAAAGATCTTCCCGCAAGAGCTAACCTGTACAATATGGCCCGTATTTACCAGGCATTTTCATTTATGATTTTAACGGATGAGTATGGAGATATTCCCTACTCACAGGGCGGCGCCGGGTATACTGACCAGGTTTTCTTTCCTGTGTATGACAAACAGCAGGATATTTATAACGACATCATTAAGGAGCTCACAGAAGCAGGTGCTGCATTAAGCACCACCGGCACTATTGAGACTGCAGATTTATTGTATGCCGGCAATATAAATCAATGGAAAAAGTTTGCCAACTCGCTTTTGTTAAGAGCAGGTATGCGGTTGATAAAAGTGGATGCTGCAAAAGCACAGGCAGTAGCAACGGCTGCCATTGCCGCAGGTGTAATTACTACCAATGCAGACAATGCTGCTATACGGCATGATGCCAACTTCACTCACCCCATCGGGGGCGGTTTAAATGGATCTGAAGCGGCTAATTTTTACCTGGCTAAACCTTTTGTAGATCAATTAAAAAATACAAACGATCCAAGACTTTCGGCAATTGCTGTACGGTATGTAGGCGCCAAATCTGGCAACGATCAAACAGCCGGAGCAGGCGTTACCACTGCAGATGTACAAATTGGCTTGCCGATGGGCAAAGACAATGGAACCGCTCCTGCGCAGGCCACTGCTGACGGGCTAGCCAGTTTTTATGACTACAGCCAGGCTGACAGAAGAAGAATATTAAAAGTGTCCACACCCGCTTTTTTAGTAACTGCTTCACAGGATTTATTATTGATAGCAGAAGCAAGCTTCAGGGGATGGATATCAACCGGGACCGCAGACCAATATTTTGCTGATGGCATCAGGGCACACATGGATCAAATGGCGCTGTATGACCCCACCACTGCTGTTGCACCGGGCGACAGAGATACCTATGTTACCAATAATCCATTGGTGGTTGGTACGGAGTTAGAACAGATCAATACACAATATTGGATAGCCTCTTTTTTAAATGGGCCTGAAGCATTTGCCAATTTTAGAAGAAGCGGGTTCCCTGCGTTGACGCCTAACCCTTATGGTCAGCCCAGTAACCCGGATGTACCAAACGGAACATTCATCAGGCGGCTGACTTATCCTACTTCAGAAATTTCCGTTAATACACAACAGGTAAATGCCGCCATTAGCAACCAGGGAGCGGATGTATTAAGTACACGTATATGGTGGGATAAATAAAATCTTTTTATAGCAGTTTGTTTTGACAAGAAAGACCTTTTGTTTCTACAAAAGGTCTTTTAAAAACTCCCCGGTAGTGTATCAATTATACAGGAATCTTTAAAAATGGAATTCGTTCCGGCAACAGCAAAGCAGATAACAACCGCCAATTTTTTTGGCAACTATAGTGTGGCGTTGTGTGGGTCGGGCGAAGCTAACTATTATGCGGTGTAATGAATGCGCCGTATGCTGCAATAACAAAGCAAATTGACAAATTACTTAGTCAAAAACCAGAATTGTGAATTAAACCGATCCGTATAAAAAAAAGTTTTAGTACAAATAAATAACAGGACATGAGCACAAGATTAAGGAGCCACGACTGGTTTGGCCGCAAGGATAAAGACGGAATTCTTTATCGCAGCTGGATGAAAAACCAGGGAATGCCAACCGACATGTTTGATGGCCGACCGGTAATAGGGATATGTAACACTTTCAGCGAACTCACACCCTGCAATGCACATTTTCGTGAGCATGCCGAAAGTGTAAAACGTGGGGTATTGGAAGCAGGTGGCTTTCCCCTGGAATTTCCCATTATGAGTTTGGGCGAAACCCTGCTGAAGCCAACAGCGATGCTGTTTCGCAATCTCGCCAGTATGGATGCTGAAGAAAGTATCCGCGGTAATCCAATGGATGGCGTGGTGCTGTTGACAGGTTGCGATAAAACAACGCCGTCGACTGTAATGGGTGCCGCAAGTGTTGGTCTGCCAACAATCGTTGTGCCCGGTGGCCCAATGTTAAACGGACGCTACAAGGGGCAAACAATCGGTAGCGGCACGCATGTATGGAAGTTTGATGAAGACATGAAAACGGGCAAGATGACGCAGGAAGAATGTGAAGTCGCAGAAAGTTGTATGAGCCGCAGCATTGGCCACTGTATGACGATGGGCACTGCTTCAACAATGGCCTGCATGGTAGAATCATTGGGCCTTACCTTAAGTGGTGCTGCTGCCATACCAGCCGCTGATTCAAGAAAAAAAGTAATGGCCCAGCTTAGCGGAAGACGAATTGTTGAAATGGTAAAAGAGAACCTGACCATTGATAAAATACTCACCAAAGAAGCCTTTGAAAATGCCATCAAAGTGAACGCAGCGGTTGGAGGGTCGTCCAACTTTATTATTCACCTGATGGCTATTGCCGGCAGAATCGGTGTTGAACTTTCCCTTGATGATTTTGACACTTTGGGCAGCAAAATTCCATTGCTGTTAAACCTGATGCCGTCGGGTAAATACCTGATGGAAGATTTTTATTATGCCGGGGGACTGCCTGTAATTCTGAATGAATTGAAAGAACTGTTGCATAAGAATGTAATAACCGTTACAGGAAAAAATCACCATGAGAATATTGTGGGGAGCACAGACTGCTATGACCAGGATGTAATCAGTACCTATAAAAAGCCATTGTTGCCGGAGGGTGGCTGTGTAGTTGTAAAAGGTAACCTTGCATTAAATGGGGCGGTTATAAAACCTTCTGCTGCTACACCGGCTTTGATGAAACATACGGGCCGTGCGGTAGTATTTGAAAGCATTGAAGAATATAACCGCTTAATTGATGACCCAACCCTTGACATTGACGAGAACTGCGTGATGGTGTTGAAATACGTAGGACCAGTTGGTTACCCGGGCATGCCCGAAGTTGGCAACATGGCTTTGCCGAAGAAGATTTTGGAAAAGGGAATTAAAGACATGGTGCGCATATCTGACGGACGCATGAGTGGTACCGCATACGGAACTGCTGTATTGCATGTATCGCCTGAATCTGCCATTGGCGGCAACCTCGCCCTGGTAAAAAATGGTGATATGATTGAGCTCGATGTATCTCAACGGAAATTGCACCTGCATGTTTCCGATGAAGAGTTGGCCAAAAGAAAAGCGCAATGGGTGGCACCAAAATCTGCGGTGAAAAGGGGGTATGTAAGTTTATATATCAAAAGTGTAATGGGTGCTGATAAAGGCGCCGACCTTGATTTCCTAAGAGGAAGTTCAGGTTCTGTTGTTACAAGGGATTCGCATTGAAAAAAGTTGAAGACGAAAAATAACAAAGCAAGGGAATCAGTTGTTTTGCAATAATTTCATCTGAATAGATTACCCCGGTATTGGTGCCCCCACCAACACCTTAACTAAGTGCCATTGGTATAAGATTGATTATATTAGTTTACTGATAACATCATCACCTGCAATTTTATTTTGCAATGCCTTCATGTAGTTTATACATACAATTCCATATGTTGAAAAAAATCACATTCCTTTTACTCGCCGGCGCTTTGGTTTTAAACGGTTGTAGTAACGCAAAAAAAGTAACTGGATCCGGCACAGATGCACGTAGCTTAAAAGATGTTTATAAAGATGCATTTTTGATGGGTGTTGCAGTGAATGGCCCAATTGTTTCAGGTGCGGATAAAGCCTCACAGGATATTGTCATCAAACATTTTAACAGCATCACGCTGGAGAACGCCATGAAGGCGGCATTGATAAACCCGCAGCCCAATGTTTTCAATTTTGGTCCGGCTGATTCGTTTGTAACATTTGGTGAAAAACACAACATGTTCATCATTGGCCACACCCTGGTTTGGCACAACCAGGTGCCGGCCTGGTTTTTTTCCAATGCCAACGGCCAGCCAAATTCCAAAGAAGAGCAGATTGAACGGCTACGCAACCATATTAAAACGGTTGCAGGCAGGTATGCAGGCAGGGTACATGCGTGGGATGTAGTGAACGAAGTAATTGACAACGATGGCAGCTACCGGCCCACTGCCTGGGTAAATGCGGTTGGCAATGGTGATACCCTTGTAAAATATGCCTTCAAGTTTGCCGCCGAGTTTGCACCGGGTACCGAATTATACTACAATGATTTCAATGCATGGCGGCCATCCAAAAGGGATGGTATTGTGCGCATGGTAAAGATGCTGCAAAAAGAAGGGATTCGCATTGATGGTGTGGGTATGCAGGGCCATTGGGGATTGAACTATCCGAATACAGCCTACATAGCATCTGCTATAGATGCCTACGCAGCATGCGGCGTTAAAGTAATGATTACAGAGCTGGATGTGGATGTGTTGCCGTTAACAAAAGAAGGGCAAGTAATTGGGCAAGGCATGGCGGATAAACAATTTCAACTGGAAGAATTTAAAATATTTCTTGACCCATATCCCAACGGATTGCCGGATAGTGTGCAAACCCTTTTGACAAAACGATATGAAGAACTACTCCGTATTTTTTATGAAAGAAGAGATAAAATTGCCAGAGTAACCTTATGGGGTGTGCATGATGGCATGAGTTGGAAAAATGATTATCCGGTTCCCAACCGTACCAATTACCCTTTGTTATGGAACCGGCAAAAGCAATCCAAACCAGCGTTCAGTGCAGTCCTTAGCGTACCAGGCAAACTGAAATAATCTTCAGGTCTTTCAAATAAAAATAACATGCAATTACTTGTCATATTTAGCGCCATAGTTTTCCAGATTTTTTTAACCTATAAAAAAGTAAGTCCCTTTTTATCATTGCTGATTGTAGCCATACTTTCCGGCCTCTTGCTTGGCATGGAACCAATGCAAATCGTCAAATCATTGGAGAAGGGCGTTGGTAATACATTAGGCGGTTTAGCCCTGATCATTTGCCTTGGCGC
Source organism: Chitinophagales bacterium (assembly GCA_038210625.1). GTDB lineage: Bacteria > Bacteroidota > Bacteroidia > Chitinophagales > Chitinophagaceae > Ferruginibacter. Next base: position 103,763 of record JBBQWL010000010.1, read on the forward strand.
TGTATTGGGTAAAGTACTTGAAGCGGGTGGTGCTGCAGAAAAAATTTCTACTACACTGATCAGTGGTTTTGGACAAAAAAATATCCAGTGGGCGATACTGGTCACCGGTTTTTTGATTGGTATTCCGCTGTATTACAATGCAGGGTTTGTAATATTGGTACCATTGGTTTTTTCTGTAGCGGGCAAAGCAAAGCTGCCTTTATTATATGTGGCTATTCCGATGGCGGCTTCCTTATCTACCACGCATTGCTTTCTTCCACCACATCCAAGCCCGGTTTTTTTGGTGAATGCATTTAAAGCAAATATGGGAAAAACGTTGATCTATGGCCTTATTATCACGGTACCCACCGTAATAATTGCCGGGCCATTTCTGGGGCGTATGCTATCAGGTGTGCAGGTAAAAATAAATTCTTTTTTACAGCCAGCTGATCAGCCACAACGAAATTTACCTCCGGCTTTTCCAAGTTTTATCATCGGGCTATTGCCTGTAATACTGATTACCCTGGCGGTAATTGCCAACCACTTTTTACCCGACCAATTGCCCAAAAAAATACTCGTGTTTATCGGTGATCCAACCATCGCATTGTTGCTGTCTGTTTTTCTCGCTATCTGGCAGTTTGGTTTAAAAGCAGGCCACACCATGGAAACAGCCATGAAATGGCTCAACGATTCCATAGCTGGTATTGCAGTGATTTTATTGATCATCACAGCCGGTGGTGTTTTTAAACAGGTGTTACAGGATAGTGGCACCGACCAATACATTGCATCGTTCAGCAGTAAATGGCTGATGCCTCCTTTAATTTTTGGTTGGACTGTGACAGCCTTTTTACGAGTCGTAATAGGGTCTGCAACCGTGGCCGGTATTACCGCGGCAGGCGTGGTAACACCGCTGGTAGCATCGGGCGTAGTATCGCCTGAGCTGATGGTGCTGGCTGTGGGCGCAGGTAGTGTATTTGGATCGCACATCAACGACTCCGGCTTTTGGATGTTCAAAGAGTTTTTTGGCCTTTCATTAAAGCAAACTTTTTTGTCGTGGACAGTAATGGAAACAGGTATTTCCATCCTTGGGTTGATAGGGGTATTGATTTTGAATATATTTATCTAGCCCACTGTAAAATTATTTTTTTGAAAATCAACGTGAGCCGGTTTGAATAAAGGGTAAGTGTAAGAAAGCATTTAAAAGCTCATTGCTTTCTGAAACGCAGGTCAGAAAAAAGTAGGTGGTACTAATTTTGAATGAAACAACAGTCGGTAAAAATGTGTTAGTCCTACCAGGGATGCTTAAAAAATGTGCCATTACAAAGGCGGGTTTATTTTATTTCGCAGTGATGATCCCCGGATAATCAAATCTGACTTTACGATGATTCTTTTTGTAGTAGATATATTTCCTTCACCCTTTAAATGGCTGATCAGGTTCCTTGCGGTGATTTCTCCCATGTCCCTGCCGGGATAATTGATGGTGCTTAACTGAGGCTCAATAAGTTTACTTATGACATCATTATTGAAACCTACAATGGCAATGTCTTCCGGTATTTTTATACCGTTTCTTTTCAGTTCCTGCATACACACAGCGGCTTTAAAATCGTTTGTCACGAAAAGCCCGTCAGGCCTTGGTTTCATCTTTAAAATTTCATGCGCTGCTGCCACCGCACTTTCTTCGCTCAGATCTTTTATCAGCACCAGCTTCTTATTGTAGGCAATGCCGGCATCAAATAAGGCATCTACATAACCGCGGTGCCGCTGGGCATATACATTTCGCTTTAAGTTGGAAGTAAGCAATACAATGCGCTTACAGCCTTGTTCAATTAAATGTTTAGTTACGGTATAGCCACATTTATAATTGTCTATTATCACGTGGGTGCTTTCACTATTTTCATCTGCACGGTCAAAAAATATTACGGGGATATTCTTTTCAAAAAACTGTTTAAAATGGTCCAGGTTTTCAGTGGTGAAAGATAGAGAAGCGATTAAGCCGTCTACACGTTTATGAAACAGGTTGGTAACATTGGATACTTCTTTTTCATAACTCTCGCCGGAGTGGGCAATGATAATATCATACCCCGCTTCAGCCGTTATTTTTTCAATGCCAGATAATACTGAGGTAATAAAGTTACTGTTGAGTTCATGCAACAGCACACCAATGGTATGCGACTTTTGTTTGCGAAGACTGCTGGCAAAATTGTTGTGGCGGTAACCTAATTCTTCTGCCTTTTCCAATATTCTTTTAACAGTAGCCTTGTTAATTACTTTGCTGCTTTTTAATCCGCGGCTGATGGTTGCAGGAGAAAGCTTCAGTTCTTTGGCAATGTCGTAAATCGTTATTTCTTTCGTCATATTGCAGCGGAATAAAAAAAATGTTTGTCTGCTAAAGTAATATAATTTTCAAAAAACTTATGCAATCGGTTACATTTTATGAAAAAAAATCTATTTTGCACAAAGTTAAGCATTTTGTTCCGCGGGTAAATTGCTTAATAAGCAATGGCAAAAGGGCAAATGATTGGTTGGGTAGTACACAGTAATAAGTAGGTTATAAACTAAGATTGTTTCGCTGAGGGTATTCAATGTGTCGTTTTGGCCACTTTTCAATGCAACCGGTTACATAAACAGGAAAATTGCCTGTGACAAATGGTTTAGTGAAGATGGTGCAGGTATTCAATTGCAATAATTGACGGGAATACAAAGGCTGGTTTTTAAAGCGTTTATTTTTCAAGATCCTTGTCAGGAATGGCGGTCTGGTTAAAATTAGCCAATCAACTTTGATTGCTGATTGTAGAAAACTAAGCATGAACAATACATTAACGATTGCGTATGAATAACGATGAAGAGTTATGGCTGGGCCTTATGCATGGCGATAAAGAAATGCTGGTTGCCTTATATCAACAGTACTATCATTCCCTTTTTTTTATTGGCTTAAAGCAACACAAGGATGCTTCGTTAGTTAAAGATGCAATTCATGAACTGTTCTTATACCTGTGGGAAAAAAGAGAAACATTGCAGCCTGCCAGGAATATAAAAAATTACCTTGTTACTTCGCTTTTAAGGAAACTAGCGGCAGACTGCAAGAAGTCTCCAAAGAATGGGGCACTGCACATCGTATGGATTGACTCCATGAAAGACACTCATCCCAACCCGGAGGAAAAACTTGTATCCAAAGAGCAATGTATGCATTTAAGCAAACTGCTAACGGCCCAGATAAATGAATTGCCTGGTCGCCAAAAGGAACTGATTGTGCTGAAGTATTATGAAGGACTTGCCTACGAAGACATCGTACAACGAACCGGGTTATCCCATCGTACGGTATATAATAAAATTCATGAAGGACTGAAAAGACTCAAGTCCAACCTCGTTAAGGGCAGGTCTGCCCGTGCGGAAGTTTTAGACTCCCAACCTTTTTTGTAAAATACTTTTCAAAAAACGGGTAAAAAAAAGTTTCTCCACTCTCTATTTATTAATGACTATTAATTGCAACGCATGATTGATGTTAAACATGATATTGAAGATCTGTTGTTGATGGACTCTTTCATAAACTATTGTAAGCAGTCTTCGCATGAGGATGTGCAGTATTGGGAGGATTATATAAATATAAGTGCTGCACATGCCGAACTGGTAGCGCAAGCAAAAGAAAAATATACAGAACTATTTAATGCCCTGGCCGCTGCCGACCTGGAGGAACAGGTGGCCAGGTTGAAAAGCAGTTTATACAATACATCCGAAGCCCCCGTAATCAGGATGGAAGGAGTGGCTAACAAAAAGCAACGAAACATAGTCAGACTGATCATTAAAATTACTGCCGTTGCGATTATCCTGGTAGGTCTGATCATTGCCAGGGGATACTTGAATAAAAATAACTTTGACAGCATACAAACCTATGCAGCTGCTTATGGAGAAAGAAAAACCATTCAATTGCCTGATGGATCCGATGTAACAATTAACTCGGGAAGCACCCTAAAGATCAATCAACATTTTGGAGTGGAATGCCGTGATGTGTACCTGCAGGGCGAAGCTTTTTTTGAAGTGAAGCACAATGCAAAAGTTCCTTTTATAGTGCACACCGCGGCAATGGATGTAAAAGCCGTGGGCACTGCATTTAATGTCAAGGCATATCAAAATGAATTGTTTACAGAAACCGCTTTGATAAGGGGCCTGGTGGAAGTTACCCTGAAAGAAGAAAATAATTTTAAACTGCTGCTGCATGAAAATGAAAAAATAAAATGGAAAAGTATTGGCACGGAAAGCAAGAAAGCACCGGCATCGGAAATTCAGTCACCTGATCATATAAATGTGGCAGACAGCCTGCGTAAAAAAATTGTGGCAACAAATGACGGCATCATTAAAGAGATTGCCTGGAAAGCTGACAAACTAATATTTTTTGATGAACAGTTTGATGAGATAGCACCGCTATTGGAAAGATGGTACAATGTGAAGATCAATTTTGAAGACGATGACCTGCGCAACTACCACTTTTCCGGGGCATTTGAAAAAGAAGATTTAATCACCGTGCTTGACTTTTTAAAAGAAGCAAGGCATTTCAACTATACTATTAAAAAAGACACTATCGAAACAATAAACCTCTATAAATAAAAAATACGGGAAAAGTGCGACAACACTTCCCCGTACCAAAATTTTGAACCACTTAAAACATAAGTGATTCTATTTTTTAATTAAAAACCAAAATAAAGGTATGAAAAAAAAACATCCTTGCAGGCGGGGGTATGCAAATCCGCCTCTAACGAAGCTGCTGAAAATTATGAAACTAACATTGATCCTGCTGTTTGCCAGTACCTTACTGGTGCATGCCGGCGGGTTTTCCCAGGACGTAAAAGTGACGCTTACATTAAAAGAAGTTTCTGTTACTTCTTTTTTTAAAGCCATTGAAAGTGAAACCAAATTGAGGTTCACGTTTAGTAATGACATTATTCCGGAAGGAAAGATCGTCACAATCAATGCAAAGCAAACGCCTGTATCGCAGGTGATGGATGCCGTAATGCTGCAAACAAATCTTAAATACCGGTTTGATAAATCAACGGGTATTTTTGTCATTTCCAGGAAAGACAATTTCTTAAACGAATCTCAACAACAAAACCTCCGGAATATTACGGGCACTGTATCCGGAGAAAGTGGGGAACCGCTTGCCGGCGTATCGGTTACGATAAAAGGATCAAACAAAGCCACCATTACAGCCGATAATGGATCATTCGCCATTGATGTAGATGACAATACTAAATTTTTGCAGTTCTCATTTATTGGAAGAATTTCCCAGGAAATTAATATTGAAGGGAAATCTTCGGTAGCGGTAGTAATGCCATTATCAAATAAATCATTAAACGAAGTAGTGGTGGTGGGTTATGGTACACAAAAAAGAACGCTTATTACAGGCGCAGTTTCCAGTGTGAACAGCAAAACCCTCAATGAACTACCCGCAGTATCTATTTCCCAGGCTCTACAAGGCCGTGTTGCCGGTTTACAGGTAACCAATAATGGCAGTCCGGGTTCAGATCCGATTGTGCGTATCAGGGGTATCAGCTCTATCAGTTTTGCTTCTGACCCTTTATATATTGTAGATGGTTTTCCTACCGGTAATCTTTCTGCTATTGATGTAAAAGACATTGAATCGGTAGACGTTTTGAAGGATGCATCGGCTGCGGCTATCTATGGTTCCAGGGCTACCAATGGTGTAATTATGATTACTACCAAAAAAGGAAAAAGAGACGGCAAAATGAGTATCAGTCTCGATTCTTATGTTGGTACACAGGAAGTAACCGAACGTCTTTCGTTATTGAATACAGAACAGTTTAAACAATATGCACTTGCTTACAGGGGCAGCCAGGTACCACGCTTAACAGCGCCGGATATTGATCAGCCTGTGTATGTGGGCGCTACCCAAACATATGGCCAAACCAATACGGACTGGCAGGATGCTTATTTTAAAAGAGGTGTAATGACGCAGCACAATATTGGGTTAAGCGGCGGAAACAATGTATCCCGTTTTTACGCATCTGCAGGCTATACCGATCAGCAGGGCACAGCGCCAAGTGTGGCGTATCGCCGGTATAATTTCCGTATTAATTCAGATCATGTTATTAGCAAGGTATTCACCTTTGGAGAAAATTTATATGCCGCATCCGGCAACCAGGCGTATGATAACAATGAAACAGGATCAAGAACAAACCTGGTGAATGTAATCAGGATGATGCCTCATATTCCCGTGTACGACCCGACCTCCATCGGCGGTTACAGGGGCGTGGATGCTACAAAAGACGGCGGCGACCCTACCAACCCTGTTGAAGACGCGTCACTGAAAAATCCAGGTAACAGAACAACTGCCAAAGTATTTGGTACCGCTTATCTTGATATTAATTTCACCAACTGGCTGAAATTCAAATCCACTTTTGGTATTGATTATGCCAACGGGTTAGACTATCGTTTTGCTCCCATTTTCAACGACAATGGTGCCATTGCCGGTTCAAGTGCAACACAGGCTACCATTACCAATAACCGCAATATTTCTACCGTGTTGCTGTATACCCAGCAATTGTCTTTTGATAAAACTTTTGGCAATCATCATATCAATGCCATAGCAGTATATGAGCAGCAGGGGCAGACAACAAAACAGGAAAATGCCAGCGGTAACCAGGCATCCAATGAATTGAAAACATTGAACAATGCTACCAATGTATCTGTACAAACACTGGTTGGTGAAAACACGCTGTTATCTTACCTCGGTCGTATTAACTATGATTTCAACAGCAGGTATTTATTGAGTGTAGCCGTTCGGCGTGACGGACTTTCTGTTTGGGCGCCAGGTAAAAAATGGGCAACTTTTCCATCAGCATCTATTGGTTGGAGAATTGACCAGGAAGCTTTTATGAGAAATCAAACCAGCATTTCTGAATTGAAATTAAGAGCAGGATACGGTATTACAGGTCTTAATGGTGTGGTATTAGGCAATACACCATGGCAGGTAGGTGTGGCATCTAACAGTGCCTATTATCCTTTTGGTGGTTCAATTACAGGCGGTCCTGCTTCTTCCATTCAACGTTTGGGAAACAAAGACCTGGAATGGGAAAAAACAAAACAGGTAAATATCGGGCTCGACCTTGGATTGCTGAAAAACAAGATCACTTTATCCGCCGAATATTATCAGCGTAAAACAGATAACTTAATATTAAACGTTCCGCTGCCTTCTTCCTTCGGTTACCTTACCGGCACGGTTCCTCAAAACGTTGGTTCAATGAAAAACAACGGGTTTGAATTTCAATTGGGCTACAACGACCGTGAAGGAGATTTTAAATGGTTTGCAAGTACCAACATGAGTTTTGTTACCAACCAGGTAACAAGGTTGGCGGAAGGTGTTTCGAATATTGAAGCTGGCGGCGATGCAGATTTTGGAAGTTACAACATAACCAACACTACAGTTGGCCAGCCTATCCAGGCATTTTATGGTTGGGTAGCAGAAGGTATTTTTCAAAATGCAGGCGACGTTACCAAACATGCCAAGCAAACTACCGCAACAGCTCCGGGAGATATTATGTTTAAAGATCTCAATGGCGATGGTGTAATAGATAGTAAGGACCGTACGTTTTTGGGAAGTTTTATTCCGAAAGTTACGTATGCTTTGAACCTCGGTGCAAACTATAAGAATTTTGATGCGTCCGTTTTCTTCCAGGGCGTACAAGGTAACAAAGTGTTCAATGCTACCAGAGTTATAACTGAAGGCATGGTTCGTTTCTTTAATGCCGGTACGCAGGTTTTAAATGCGTGGACGCCGACTAACACCAATACGACCATTCCCCGTGCGATATCTTCTGATCCAAATCAAAATGCCCGTCCTTCCACCAGGTTTTTGGAAGATGGTTCTTTTACCCGTTTAAAAAATGTGATGCTGGGCTACAGCTTTCAGGCGAAATCCTTGCAGTCGCTCACAAAAGGGACGCTTAAGAGTTTACGCATCTATGTATCGGCCCAAAATTTACTGACGTTTACAAAGTACACCGGGTATGATCCGGAAGTGGGCAACAGAACCCCCAACTCCTCCTTAACCAACGGTATCGACTTTGCGGTGTATCCTCAGCCTAAATCATTCCAGGCAGGTATCCAGGCAAATTTTTAATGAAATCATTTAAGTCATTTTTATAAAAAGAGATTATCATGAAACAAAATATTAACAAGGCATTTATTGCAGCCGCACTGGTGGTTACCGGTATGATGGGCTGTAACAAAAAGCTGAATGTTTTTGATGAAAATAACCCGACAACAGAAAGTTATTTTAAAACAGCATCCGAACTGCAAAACGGTGTCAATGCTATTTACTCAACCCTGCGTTCCGGCGAACTGGTTGGCCGCGAATGGTTTTTTACACACGACATGCGGGGCGGTGAAGCTGCATCCGGCGGTCCGCAACTGGAAGCCCCAAGAGCAGAGCTGCTAAGTCAGCCATCGCCTGCACCGTCCAATGCTGTCATGTCAAATGTATGGAGCGGCTGCTACCAAATGATCAACAGGGCTAACCTGGTATTGGATAAAGCTCCGGACGTAACCGATAATGCTGCTCTGAGAGACAGGCTGGTTGGTGAAGCTAAATTTTTAAGAGGCTGGGCATATTTTGAACTGGTAGCACAGTGGGGGGACGTTCCGCTGTACGATAAAACAGTTGCCTCCTCTATAGACTTCAAAGCCAAATCACCTGCTGCTGATATTTATGCGCTTATCGTCAGCGATTTAACAGCTGCTGCAGAGGCGTTGCCCGAGAGCTATGGCGCTTCCGACAACGGCAGGGCCACCAAGGGTGCTGCCAATTCTTTGTTAGGAAAAGTACTGATGCAAAAAGGTGATTATGATGCTGCCAAAACAGCGCTGCTAAAAGTGTACGGCAAGTATTCACTTGCCCCAAATTATCAGTGGAATTTTGACGGCGATATCAAGGATGACAATAATGTGCCCGTAGCAGCTGGTCATGAATTTAATTCCGAATCAATTTTTGAAGTTGTGTTTGTTGATAAAGGCGATAACAATTTTAACTGGGGATACAATGGCGAGGGATCTACCAGTCCGCTTAGTACTGTGCGTAACCAGGAGTATGGCATTACCTGGGGAAATGTAATTCCTTCCAACCAGTTCCTGAATGAATTTGAAGCCGGTGACCCAAGGTATAAATTTACCATTTTCGAAGAAGGTGATACCATCCTTAAATCCAGTGCCATCACCCCGATAAAGCTAACTGCGGATATAATGAACATTGCGACCAGCGTAAGAAACGGGGTTACTAAAAAAAGATTCTTCCGTAAATACAATATCTACGATTATGTCAATTCTGGTTTTCATCCCGGTGGTATCAACCAGCGTGTAATTCGCTACGCTGATATATTGTTACTGCTGGCAGAATGTGAAGCAGAAGTGGGTACACCAGCGCAGGCTGCAAGCTACATCAACGAAGTGCGTAGCCGTCCAGGTGTAAACATGCCGCCGGTTGCACCCGCTTCAAAAAATGATGCGTTAAAGGCAGTGATGCATGAAAGAGAAGTGGAATTGGGCGCCGAAGAATTGGCAAGTTTTGATATTCTTCGCTGGAGAAAAAAAGGATATTTTCCTTCCATTATTCCGGAAAGAGTTCCCAGCCAGGTTGATCTGTTTCCAATCCCTGCAATTGAAACGTCTACCAACCCTTTAATCAAATAAAGCTTGTCCAATTGTAAAAATAGAGGCTATAAAACAGCCTCTATTTTTTTTGCTGATATAGTAGTTTCGATGGATTAATAACTTTAGACTGGTGCATTTAAAATCAATTGTAATTTAAAAACTGCATGAAAACGTTGGTGACTTATCGCAGGTGGATTATTTTTTTTACGGGAATTATTTTATTAAGCGCCTGTAAGCATCCACAAAAAAATACCTTATTTATGCCGCTTGATGCAACAACTTCGGGCATCAAATTCAGCAACGATATTTTCGACAATGATTCTTCCCATTCCTTTATTAATGAATTTGGTTACATGGGTGGTGGAGTAGGGATAGGCGATTTTAATAATGATGGCTTAAAAGATATTTTTTTTACCGGCAACCAGGTCAGCAGCCGGCTGTATATCAATAAGGGCAATAACCAGTTTGAAGACATCACCGCTAAAGCAGGCATTGGCACGGATGTTTGGTGTACCGGCGTTAGCATTGTTGATAACAATAACGATGGGTTCGATGATATGTATGTTTGTGTATTTGGAAAAGATTTGCTGCATCGTGCAAAAAATCTGTTGTTCATTAACCAGCACGATCTTAGTTTTAAAGAAGAGGCTGCGGCATACGGACTTGCTGATACCGGCTATTCAACCCAGGCCGTTTTTTTTGATTACGATAAGGATGGCGACCTCGATATGTACCTGACCAATTATTTATTAAGTTCAAAAAATGCCAATATCATTTTTCCCTGCGACAGAACCGGCCGGTCGCTGGCCAATGATAAACTTTACCGCAATGACGGGGATAGCGCACATGCAGGTCACCCGGTTTTTAAGGATGTTACCTTGCAGGCTGGCATTAAGGAAGATGGTTACGGGCTTGGCGTATCGGTGAGTGATTTTAATAAAGATGGCTGGCCCGATATTTATGTAGCCAACGATTTTATAACCAATGATGAGTTATGGTTAAATAACCGCAACGGTACATTTACCAATTGCATTGACCAATCAATCCGGCACCAAAGTTATTCGAGCATGGGTACTGATGCGGCGGACATCAACAATGATGCATTGCCTGATATTGTTACTTTGGATATGTTACCCGAATACAATGAACGCAAGAAAACTTCTTTTTCTTTTATGAATTATGAGCGGTATGAAGCAGAAAGATCCATGGGATATGAGCCGGAATTTTCACGAAATATGTTGCAGTTAAATAATGGAATCCGTATGCACGGAGATACCAGTCTTCCTTTTTTTAGCGAGATAGGAAGGCTAAGCGGCATACAGGCAACCGACTGGAGCTGGAGTGTTTTGCTGGCGGATTTTGACAACGACGGATGGAAAGATATTCATATCACCAACGGCATTGGGCGTGATTTTATCAATGCCGATTTTCTTGAATTTAGTACAGCTATTTTTAACAATGGCCAAAGCAGGGAGCAGCAGGAAAAGGCCATCCGGCAAAAACTGGCATCATTAAAAAATGTAAATCTTCCCAACTATTTATACCACAATAATCATGATCTCAGTTTTTCAGATGCGTCTGAAATGAGCGGTATCAACGAACCGTCCATGTCAAACGGTGCTGCTTATGCAGACCTTGATAATGATGGCGACCTGGACCTTGTAGTAAACAATATCAACAAAGCCGCCTTTGTTTTTATCAACAATACCAATCAAAAAAATAAGCCATCCACAACGCATTATGTAAGTCTGCACCTTGATGGCGATAGCCTGAACAGGCAAGGGTTTGGTGCCAAAGTATGGGTGTACAATAATGGTCTGGCACAGTTGCAGGAAGAAAATCCTGTTCGTGGATATTTCTCCTCTGTAGACCGGCAATTGATTTTTGGTTTGGGAAAAAGTGACCATGCAGATTCGCTAATAATTGAATGGCCCGACGGAAAAAGGCAAGACCTGAAAAATATAAAAGGAGATACGAGCCTTACACTTTCATGGAAAAATGCCAGTCTTAATACAGTAGCAACAGTTGCCGCACCATCGTTTCTTTTTTCAGATATCACCGGTACTTCGGGACTGTTGTACAGGCACCAGGACAATCCATTTAACGATTACACCCTGCAACGATTGCTACCGCAAAAATATTCTCAACTCGGTCCCTTTATTACCACCGGCGATATCAACAATGATGGAGCAACGGATTTTTTTATTGGTGGTGCATTTAATTTTTCAGGCAAAATCTTCACACAAAAAGCAGGGCAAACATTTTCATCCAAAAGCCTGACTGACAGTATTAAGTTTGAAGAAGATATGGCCTGTATTTTATTTGATGCAGATAAAGATGGCGACAGTGACCTGCTGGTTACCTGCGGCGATATGCAGTACGATGAGAAATCCGTTTATTATAAACCCCGGCTGTACCTCAATGATGGTAAGGGCAATTTTACGCTGCAGCCCAATGCTATTCCGGATGGCGTAAAAACAATTGCCGGCTGTATAAGCGCCGGTGATTATGATGGTGATGGTTACCCCGATTTATTTATTGGCGGCAGGGTATCAAAAAAATATCCCTTGGCACCGAAAAGCTTTTTGTTGAAAAATAACAAAGGTGTTTTTACAGATGTAACTGCAGAGGTTTGTCCAGCTTTACAAAAGCCCGGCATGGTTACAGCTGCGGTATGGACAGATTTTAACAACGATCATCAAACCGATCTCATCATTGCCGGTGAATGGATGCCGGTTCAGTTTTTTAAGAATGATCATGGTAAATTAAGTGATGTCACTGCATCAACAGGCCTTACCCAAATAAATGGGATGTGGCGGAGTTTGATAGCAACCGATATCGACAATGACGGAGATATGGACCTGGTAGCAGGCAACCTCGGTTTAAATTGTGAGTACCGGGCAAGCGCTTCGCAACCGATGCAATTATATGCTACAGACCTTGATGGCAATGGAAGTATTGACCCGCTTTTTTTCTACTATATAAAAGGGGCAGATGGTAAAATGCAGTCATTCCCTGCAATCAGCCGGACCAGGTTATCAGACCAGGTACCAGCCATTAAAAAGCAATTTTTGTTAAATGAAGACTATGCGCATGCCACCTATAACGATATCTTTAAAAGAAAAACAAGCGCTGACATTTTGCAGTTGCACTGTGATGAAACAAGGACTTGTTATTTTGAAAACACAGGCAACGGAAAATTTATAAAACATCCCTTGCCTGTGGAGGCACAGTTTTCACCAGTCAACGCCATCATCTGTGATGACCTGGATAACGATGGATACAGGGACTTGTTGCTCGCAGGCAATGAATACCAGGCAGAAGTAATGACGGGCAGATACGATGCCTCTTACGGTTGTTTTCTGCGGGGCAGCAGCAATAAAACTTTTGTTTCCATCCCGCAGTATACAAGCGGATTGTTGTTGCAGGGGGATGTAAAAGACATGGCACTTATCAGACTGGCAAATGGAGATAAATTATTAGTTGCCGCGGTGAACAATGATATAATGCATGTTTATAAAATCAACGCGGGGAATAGGAAAAAATAACCGGTTGTTGAACCATACACTTTTTCAAACTTTGTGAATAATGCAGTGTTCAATAACAACATATGAATACACCGGCAGGTAATATTAAAAGCGCTAACTTTTATAAAACTCATCATTAGTGCAAAAAAATACCTGCATCGGATAAAATATCATGTTGAGATGGTCTTTGATAATGAATCAAACCACTTAATTTTGTACTGCCATTGTTTAAGATTAAAACGATTACTGCTTGTTCTATTCTTCCAACGATAAAGAAAAAATACTGTTAGATAAAGTTGCTGCCGGCGACGAGTATGCCTTTGCAGAACTGTTCCAAAATTATCACCAGCTGCTCGGGGCCTTTATTATGCGGTTAATAAAGTCAGAGCCACTTACCCAGGAAATAGTACAGGATGTTTTTGTAAAAATCTGGATCAACCGTGGCGTGCTTTCCGGGATAGCCTGCTTTAAGGCTTACCTTATTGTTGTTGCCAGGAACCACACCCTTAACAGTTTAAAGCAAATTGCCCGTGACAGGATCCGGCAAACAGCATGGGTTGACAGTGTGCTGAGGCTTGCGGCCAATGACCAGAACGAGACGGACACCATCAATACCAGCGAATTGATTGACCAGGCAGTCGCACTGCTTCCCCCGCAACAAAAAAAAGTATACCTGCTAAGCAGAAGGGAAGGATTACACCAGGAAGAGATAGCGGTACAATTAAACATCTCTCTTGAAACAGTTAAGAAACACATGGTGCTTGCACTGAGGTTTCTAAAAAATCATCTCCGAACACATATAGGTATGCTGCTGTTTTTGTTGTTGCGGTTAATTAATTATTAATTTTTTTCTCTCTCATTACCTCCTTTTTTCAATTTGGTTGTCTTGCTAATGAAGGAAGCTTTAAAAGGTGTATCCTTTTATTCTTTTTCATCTTGCTATTATGAGCCAATCAAGACTTGCCTGGTTGTTTAAGGTTTACTTTGAGGAGACCGCTACTGCCGAAGAACGCGATGAATTAATGCAATTGATGATGCTACGCGAAAACGATGCTGAAGTACAATCATTAATTTCCGAAACCTGGCAAAACTTTAAAGCGCCCGGCCAGCAGTTTACTAAAGAACAAAGTGAAGACATGTTGGCTAATATCCTGGCAACAGGAAAAGCCGCTTCACCCGTTGTCAATCACAACAAAAATTACTTTTTTATTCCCGGACGTGTCGCTGCTGCGGCCGTTATTTTAGTTGCAGTTATGGGTACCTGGTTTTGGTTAAAATCAAAACCCGTTTCGCATCCAGTAGCGCAGGTTCAAAAAAGCAGTACACCCAAAACGGTTATTGCCGCTGGCGGAAATAAAGCCGTGCTTACACTGGCAGATGGATCAGTAATAATATTAGATACAACCCGCCAGGGTGAACTTACAAAGCAAGGCAATACAAAAGTAGTCCGGTTAAACGCTGCAACTTTGGCGTACAATGCCGGTGCGCCCTCAAATCCCGATGTGGTGTACAATACACTGGCAACGCCTGTTGGCGGACAATACCAATTGATATTGCCTGATGGCAGTAAAGTGTGGCTGAACGCTTCCTCATCTATTCATTTCCCCACCATTTTTAAAGGAAAAGAAAGGCAGGTTTCTGTTACCGGCGAAGCCTATTTTGAAGTGGCTAAAAACGCAGCGATGCCTTTTAAAATAACCGTAAAGGATATGGAAGTAGAAGTGCTGGGGACACACTTTGATATCATGGCGTACGACGATGAGAATTCTATCAACACCACATTGCTGGAAGGATCTGTAAAAGTATCAGAAGGTGGCGCTGTAAAAATGCTGGCGCCCGGACAGCAATCTTTGGTTGATAAAACAGGAACAATTAAAATTGATGAGGCAGACGTGGAAGCTGTGATGGCATGGAAGAATGGTTGGTTCCAGTTTAATTCAGCTGATATACAAACGGTGATGCGGCAGATTTCAAGATGGTATGATGTGGAGGTAGCCTATGAAGGAAAAATTCCTGCAGGCCATTTTACAGGAGCGGTTAGCCGTAATAACGACATCAGCCAGGTGCTTAAAATAATGCAGGAAGGAGGCGTTCGGTTTAAGATTGAGGGAAGGAAACTGATTGTGTTGGCTTAGGATAATGTCTCATTAATATTTAAAGAAATAAACAAGTTTTTTAGTTCAGATTTTAATAACCCGGATTACTCAAAATAAAAACCAGGAACGTTTGCGGCGTCCCTGGCGGTAGTTGAGTTTATCCATAATTACAAACCGGAAAGATTGCTAAATGTGTAAACCAAACTTAACAAAAGTATGAAAAATTCGTGTTCGGTGCCATGGCTCCAGCGGGCTATGGTAATTACCCACAAAACATTGCTAGTTATGAAATTGACTGCTGTTTTATTATTCGCCGCCTTGCTGCAGGTGAGTGCCAAAGGAAAAGCCCAGAGTATTTCCATCTCCCAGCGAAATACTTCTCTCGAAAAAGTATTTAAAGAAATTCACCGAAAAACGGGCTACCAGTTTTTTTACCAGGATGAGTTGTTGCGACAGGCAAAAAAATTTGACATCGAAGTAAAAGATGCTTCCATAGAACAGGTGCTGGAAGCTTGTTTTAAAGACCAGCCTTTGAACTTTACCATCGTTGAAAAAGCGATTACCATCCGGCGTAAGGAGGAAGTAAATCTTATTGCTGCAGAGCCACCACCTCCTGTACTGCAGGTTATCATAAAGGGAACGGTGAAAGATGAAAAAGGCCTTCCGCTTGCAGGAGTAACGGTTGCATTACAGGGCGAGAAAGCCGGTGTAAGTACCAATGAACAGGGAGAGTTCTCCATAACAGTTCCGGATAACGCGGTATTGAGTTTTAGTTATGTGGGTTATAAAACGGTCAACGTTCCCGTTAAAGGCAAATCTTCCGTCAACCTTACCATGACCATTGAAGTATCTTCCATGAATGATATGGTAGTGATTGGTTATGGTAAATCCAAAAGGATCAATCTTACCAGTGCGCAAACCACGGTATCATCCAAAGTGATGGAGAAAACTATCAATACTACCATCGAGCAGGCAATACAGGGCAGGGCAGCCGGTGTATATGTTACACAAAATTCCGGTCAGCCGGGAGGAGGCATATCTGTTGCTATTCGGGGTATAAGTTCTATCAACGGCAATACGGAGCCGTTGTATGTAATAGATGGCGTACAAATACAGGGTGGTGGTACTACCAATTCGTCTAACCCATTATCCGGACTCAATCCTTCTGACATAGAAGACATACAGGTATTGCAGGGACCTTCGGCTACTGCTATTTATGGTTCAAGAGCCACCAATGGTGTTTTGTTAATCACAACAAAACGCGGCAAAGCAGGCGAGGCTAAAATGACATATGGGTACCAGTACAACCTGCAAACGCCACCCAAACATTTACAGGTGATGGACCTACGCCAGTATGCGCAGATGGTAAAAGACTACCATGCACTGGCGGGCGGTACAACACCAGGCGAATTTTTAGATCCTTCTCTTTTGGGAAAAGGAACAGACTGGCAGGGGGAATTATTTAATAATGCCGGAATGCAAAAGCACCAGCTAAGCCTTAGCGGTGGCGGCAATACCACTACCTACTATATGTCGGGTGAATATTTAAAACAGGATGGAATTGCGCTGGGCTCTGGCTTTGACCGGTATGGCTTTCGGGTGAATATGGACAACAAACCGAGAGAATGGATCACCATTGGTGCCAACATTAGTTTTAGCCAGATCAATGAAAAGCTGACAACAAGTTCTGAAAGTGTAATTTCCGATGCCATACAATTAACGCCACAGGTGCCGGTAAAAAACCTGGACGGTGAATGGGGTGGGGGTGATAATGTAAACGGGGCCAACCAGTTTGCGCCGGTTAATCCCATCGCCATTGCAAGCTTAAGAACCAACACCAACAGGAGACGGCAATTTTTAGGCGGATTAAACCTGGGCATTAATTTAACGAAAGATATCACCTTCAGAACCTCTTTTAATACAGATATTAATTATTCCAATTCCCTGTATTTTAATCCTACCTATCATATTGGCTGGGCTATCAATACTTCTGCTACCTTAAGCAATAATATCGGGATGAGTACTTACTGGAACTGGAACCAGTTGCTGGAGTACAACAAGCAATTCGGCAAACACAACGTTAGCGCCATGGCGAGCCATGAGTCACAGGAATCCAAATGGCAAAACATTGGTGCAAGCAGGTCTGGTTATCTTACCAACAACGTATTTGACCTTGCCGCAGGTGCCGCACCCGGTACCAACAGCGGAGGATCAGGTCCATGGGGCATGGAGTCTTATTTGGGAAGAATCAATTACAATTATGATAACCGGTACATTGTCACCGGAACGGTGAGACGGGATGGCTCATCCAACTTTGGTCCCGAAGACAGGTGGGGAACTTTTCCTTCAGTATCAGGTGCATGGCGGGTTTCGCAGGAACATTTTTTTGATGTACCCGCTATCAGCGAGCTGAAATTAAGGGTAGAAACCGGCCTTACAGGTAACCAGGGAAGTGGTGGTATCTATTCACCGCTGGTTACAGGTCCAACCGATTTAGGCATTGGCTTTTTACCCGGCAGGTATGGTAATCCTGCATTGAAATGGGAAGAAACAAACACCAAAAATATTGGTATCAACATAGGGCTGCTGAAAAACAGGGTGTCAATTGAAGCCGACTACTATATTAAAAATACCAACAACCTGTTGATGGATAATCCGCTTCCGTGGTACATGGGTACCAATGGTACAGGCTCGGTTGGTAATCCTACGGTAAATATCGGTTCCTTACAAACAAAGGGCTGGGGCATTACCATCAATACAATCAATGTAAGCAACAAGAATTTTAAATGGGAATCCAATATCAATGTATCTGCTTTTAAAACAACCATTAAAAAGTTTTATTCAGATGCCGCTTTTGTTGACCGCACTTCCTGGTGGCTGGATAACTGGACACAACGTTCTGCAGTTGGCGAAGCGCCGTGGTTATTCCGTGGCTACATCGCTGAAGGCCTTTTTCAATCGATTGATGAAATCAACTCAAGCGCCGTACGGGTAGATAATAACGGTGCCAGGCTTCCAACAGATGCAGTAGCAGGTGTATGGATCGGCGATGTAAAGTACCGTGATATGAATGGAGACGGAAAAATTGATTTTCATGATGAAACAAATATTGGTAACCCATGGCCAAAATTGTTTGGTGGATTTACCAACACATTTTCTTATAAAGGCTTTGATTTGAGTATCCTGATTACCGGCACTTTTGGTAATGATATCTACAATCACCTCGCAAAGGTAAATTCCAAAACATCTACAATTTATACCAGTCGCAATTTGCTAGTCAGTGCCATGGACTATGCAAGGTTAACTACGGATAAAAATGGCAATCCAATGATTGAGAATGCCGGAACGGATGTACCAAGATTGACCGGTTCACAAATAGCCAATGATAATAACTACGGCACAACCAGCAGTAAATGGGTAGAGGATGGTTCCTTCATAAGACTTAAAAATGTTTCTCTTTCTTATAACCTGCCTACATCATTGCTTGCAAAACAAAAATTGGTAAAAGGTATCAGAGCTACTATCGGTGCACAAAACGTTGCTACCATCACGGGGTATTCCGGCTTTGACCCTGAAGTTGGATCGTATGTCGGTGCCAACACCTACGCAGGTAACCAGGCCATCGGGCTTGACTTTGGCCGTTATCCGTTAACCCCTATTTATACATTCAGCCTGGGTGTAAACTTTTAAAACTTATTACAATGAAGAAAATTAATATAAACAGCACGCTTTTTTTAGTTGGTTCATTGCTGTCTGTTATCCTGTTCTCCGGGTGTAAAAAAAACTTCCTGGAAAAGCCCCCCACAGACTCCGTGGTGGATGCCAGTTTTTATCAAACAGATGAACAGGTGCTGGCAGGCACCAGCCTTTTGTACAGCAAAGTTTGGTTTGATTACAATGATAAAGCATCTTATAACCTCGGCGACTTTCGGGCGGGTACCGCATTTTCTGCATACAACGACAGGGGTAATGTGTTGTTCAATACAACAGATATTACACCGGAAAATGATGCAGCATGGCGGGCTTTTTTTATAGTGGTAGGCCAGTCAAATCTTGCCATTGCAAATATTAATAAATACGCCGGTCCGGCGGTTTCGCCAACGGTTAAAAAAATTGCTGTTGCTGAAGCAAGGTTTATGCGGGCAGTAGCCTACCGTTATCTTACCATGAACTGGGGCGATGTTCCTGTAATTGAAAACAATCTCACCCTGTTGAATGATACCTCCATCAACAAAAATACTTCGGCAAGTATCTGGCGTTTTATAACAAGAGAAATGCGTGCGGTGGCAGAAGACTTACCTGAAACTCCGATCCAGGCAGGAAGAATTAGCAAATGGTCTGCTGAAGGAATGCTGGCCAGGTTTTACTTAACAAGGGCAGGCGTAGAAGCGGTGGGTGGCCAAAGAAACCAATCGTTTTTAGACAGTGCAAAATATTATGCACAACGCGTAATCGCTAACAGCCACTTAAGCCTGCTTAATAATTATGCAGATCTTTTTAAATATCCTTACGATAATAATTCAGAATCTTTATTTGAGTTGCAATGGGTGGCCCTTTCCGGTGATGCCGGTTATGGCGTAGGTAACAGTGCCCCTTCTTACCTCAATTACAGCTCGGATATCAGTGTAGAAGGTTGGGGCGGCGATAAGGGGGCAACTTGGTGGATGTTGAGTCAGTATGATGGCTTTATGGATTCTGGCGACACTGTTATAAAAGGCCGTACGCTGGACCAACGCTTAAAAGCAACTTATATGCTGCCGGGTGCCAGTTACCCTGAAATCACGCAATTGCTGAATGGTGTAAATCAAAAATTGATTTTTCCTTACACAGCAGGAGATGTCAATTTTTCCAGCATAAAAAAATATGTAGTGGGCAAGTCAGAAGACCTTGGTTTTATCGTACAGGCGCAACGTTATCCTAACAATACCTACATGATGCGCCTTGCAGAAATGTATCTTATTTATGCAGAAGCAGCACTGGGCAACAGTGCTTCAACCACCGACGCTACGGCTTTGGAATATTTTAATAAAGTGCACACCCGTGCCGGCCTGGCTCCAATTACCGCCACTGATCCTGTTAGCAGTGCACCCACACCATTGACAATGGATGTTATTTTATCTGAAAGATTTAAAGAATTTGCCATGGAGTCTATGGCGTGGTATGACCTGGTTAGCCTGCATTATTATAATCCGGGTAAAGCATACAGCATTTTAAATTCACAGGATAGAGGCCTGTACAATATTACCCCGGATGTTTTTCCCAATCCTACCAACTGGACAGTCAGGAAGACCTCCTGGGCCACCACCGAAAGAAAGATTGACGCTAACTCCGGTAACTTTTTATTGCCTATACCGGCAACGGAAAAAAGCCAGGCGCCTAATCTTTCCAAGCCTGCGGTAGACTATCCATAAGCCAACACTATTTTATCAACTTATTATTCGTCAGTAAAATGAAAAATATAAAAAAAATTAAACAGCTGCTTATACTGGTAACAGCCATGGCGGGTGCTTTTATATCTTGTAAAAAAGATGAGCAATCCAATAATGGTGTTCCAAGAATCCAATATGTAAGGGTTACCGCACCGGAGTCATCCGATTCATTATTGGTTTCTGCCGGCCAGGGAAACCTTGTTGCCATCATTGGCGAAAATTTGCAGAACACGGTAGAGGTTTGGTTCAATAATCAAAAATCTTCGCTCACTTCTACCTACATTACAAACACCTCCATACTGGTGAGTGTTCCCAGCCCGATCCCAACAGTGATCACCAATAAATTAAAACTGGTATTCTCCAATAATGACTCCCTGTTGTATGATTTTAAAGTAGCCATCAGTGAACCACTTGTTTCAGGAATGGAAAATGAGTACACCTTAACCGGCGACGTAGCCACTATCAGGGGCGATTTCTTTTATGAACCACTAACGGTGACGTTTGCCGGAGGCGCAGCAGGTGAGCTGGTTTCGGTAGAAGATAAGATTATTAAAGTAAGGGTGCCAGCAGGTGCAACACCAGGCCAGGTAACAGTAAAGACGAATTTTGGCGAAACCAAATCTGATTTTTGGTTCAGGGATAACCGCAATATTTTTATCAGCAGCGATCCCTATTCAGGTTGGTGGAATGCATCATTAGTGGTGAGTAATCCGGGTGCAGGCGATCCTCAATCCATTAGTGGAAATTATATCCGCGTAAAAAAGGCGGTTGCGGGTTGGGCCTGGATGGAAGTGGCTGGCGGCCCGCCGGATGCCATGGGAGCGATTAGCAAAAATGTACCGGACGAAGCCATTCTTAAACCGGCTGATTATAACCTGAAATTTGAATTGAATACAATTAAACCTTACAACGGCAATGTGCTAAAAATAAATGTGGGACTAAGCAATGATTTTTATGCCGATGGATACAGGTGGCTGCCACCATACGATACAAAGGGGCAGTGGCAGACTGTAACCATTCCTTTTGAGGAGATTGCCGAAAGTTATGGTGCTCCGCTTGCCATCAGTACAAAAGGATATTATGCACGTGTATGGTTTCACGGGCCTGGCGACCTGGACTGTGATATGTCCTTTGATAATTTCAGGATTGTTCCAAAAATTATTAAAAAGTAAGCAACTCATTTTAAATGGCCTGTCAAAAAAAATAACAACATGACCAGAACAATATTGAATAGATCAACGCTTTTCGTACTAAGCCTTTTAATGGCCATCGCAATGATAAGCTCCTGCAAAAAAGATACGGCAACCAACTCCGGAAAAGTGGAGTTGCTGAGCTTTGGCCCTACCGGTGCAAAGCATGGCGAGAACATCATTTTTATCGGTAATAATTTAGACAAGGTTACAGAAATTGAGCTCGCAGGAGCAAGTATACCTGCAACGGCTTTTACAGAACACACCGCCGAAAGAATTGTATTTGTAATACCAGCTGAGGCAGTGCAGGGCTATGCTACATTAAAAACGCCGACAGGTGATGTGATATCTAAAACAAAAGTAAATTTTGAAGTGCCAGTCACCATTACCTCTATAACGGCAGAAGCAAAGCCCGGAGAAAATGTCTCCATTAAAGGAAATTTTTTGAACTGGGTAAAAGCCGTCACTTTTTCGAAAGACATTGCTGAAACCAGTTTTGTAAGTCAGTCGTTGACTGAACTGGTTATTAAAGTGCCAGTCAATGCACAAACAGGAACGCTGTTTATTACCACCAGCGGAACAGACCCGCTTACATTTGAAACAGATAGTGTTGTAAAAGTTACGCTGCCTTTCATCACCACATTGGCGCCTAACCCTATAAAGCACCAGGCAAGCCTTACTATTACAGGCACCAATCTTGACCTCGCTGCGGCTGTTATTTTTAATGGCGTTTCAACTCCGGTAACCAGTTTCGAAAGCCAGAGTACCACTCAAATTGTGGTGAAGGTGCCCGCTGCGACAAGTACAGGGAAAGTCACGCTGGCAGCCCATTCGCAGGTTTCCGTAACATCCGCTGATGATTTGATGGTACTATTACCAACCGTAACATCTATAGCGCCCAACCCGGTTGCGCAGGAAGGTGAAGTTACCATTACCGGTACCAACCTTGACCTTGCAACCGGTGTAGCTTTCACCGGAATAACAGCACCTGTAACACAATTTGTTAGCCAGTCTGCCACAAAAATTGTGGTAAAGACTCCTGCAGGAGCATTGAAAGGAAAGATTGTATTGTCTGTATTAAATTCTACGCTCACGGTAGAATCTGCTCAGGTGCTGGATTTCATCGGGGGCCTTCCTCCACTGGCTGATTTTACAGCGGCGATTTATACCGACGCTTTACAAAGCGGTTTTCAAAACTGGTCATGGGCAGGCAACGATTTTAGCAGTACAGATAATGTGCGGCAGGGCGATAAATCCATAAAAGCAACATACGGTTCAGGCGGTTATGAAGGCATTACTTTTCACAACGATGCAGGCTTGGCGACAGGTACTTATTCCAAACTGGAATTTTCTCTTTTTGGCTCGCCCGGCACGGCCGGTAAAACGATGAATGTGATTATCAATGGAAGCTATGGCACAGCTTACCAGGTAGGTATTATTGGCGGCGAATGGACGACTTATAGTATTAATTTAACTGCCCTGGGAAGTCCCAATCCGTTAAAAGAAATCGTACTTCAATCCGCGGGCTTTTCCGGCATTGTTTACATTGATCATGTTGGCTTAAGATAGTTTGAGTGATAAAAATAAAACATCTGCCGCTCAGTTGTATTAAGTGAGCTGCGGATGTTTTTAAAATGATTTCGGCTTTTGTAACAACAAATGTGCTGCTGTTTTTTCAACTGCAGGAATGGAATAATTTTCTAGTACATGCCAGCTATGTAGTTTAAGGAGCCGTGCGAATGTATGCATGCGATATTGCTGCGGATCAACAATCTAAATTTTAAAAAAATGGCTTTGAAACATAATATGCCTGCAAAGGCTTCCGTACTCTTGTTACTGGTAACTGTTTTTGCTTGTAAAAAATCGCCTTCCGCACCGGCGCCACCAGTTACACCTGGCGGTACAACCGATACAACCATTGCTGCGGGTAAAGATCCCGCTACCGCCAATACCATCGGTTTTTTTTTAGACGACTGGCAGGCTAAAAGCTTTACGGCGCCTGCTTATACGGAAACTGCTGTTCCCGGGGCCGCCACCAATACCATAACGGTGGATGCTACTTCAATCATCACAAAAATACCCTTAGCAGAATTTGGCCACAATGCAGTTTGGTGGATGGGGCCTGTAGCCGGCGATGCAAAAATTATTGAACCGGTTACGAACCTGCACCCGCATATTATCCGTTTTCCCGGTGGCAGTTCCAGCGATGCCTATTTCTGGAATGCTGCACAGGATGCACGGCCTGTGGATGCACCTGTAATGCTGACAGATGATGCCGGCATAAAAAAAGAACCGGGCTATAGCTATGGTAAAACAAATTATAACTGGATATGTAACCTGGATAATTATTACACCATGTTACAACAAACCAACAACAAAGGTATCATCACCATCAACTATGGCTATGCCCGTTATGGAACCAGTGCCGATCCGGTAGCTGCCGCTGCACACCTGGCGGCTGATTGGGTGCGCTATGATAACGGCCGCACGCAGTTATGGGAAATCGGCAATGAAAATTTTGGCAACTGGGAATGGGGGTATCGCATTGATGTTGCTGGCAATAAAGACGGTCAGCCGGAATTTTTAACCGGTGCATTGTACGCTCAGCACTTTAAAGTATTTGTTGATTCTATGCAGAAAGCGGCTACGGAAATAGGGAAGACCATTTACATTGGCGCCGTAACCGCAGAAGCGCCTTCCCCGGAATCATGGCAAACCAACACCCGCAAAACCTGGAACGCAGGCATGATGCCGGGTGTGAATGGCAAGGCCGATTTTTTTGTTGTGCACAATTATTTTACACCTTATCAAACCAATGCAAATGCTGATGTGGTTTTGTCTTCCGCACTTTCAGTTCCGTCAACAATGATGCAATATGTAACACAAACATTGCAGTCATATGGCGCGGCAGTAAAGCCCATTGCCATGGATGAATGGAACATGACTTCCAATACGCAAAAGCAACAGGTATCCAATACCAGCGGCGTGTTTGCTGTATTGGTAATTGGAGAAGCATTTAAAAATAAATACGGCATGTCGGCACGTTGGGACATGATCAATGGATGGAGCAATGGCGATGATCATGGCCTGTTCAGTAACGGAGACGAACCTGGCGGCATTGCCAAATGGAGCCCACGCCCCAGTTTTTATTATTTGTATTACCTGCAAAAAATGCTGGGCGACAGGCTGGTGAATGCATCCGTCGTGGGCAGCAATGTGGTAAAATCATATGCCTCAACCTACACGTCCGGGCAGGTGAATGTAACGCTGGTTAACACATCTTCCACTGCGCAAACAGCAGAAATAAAAATGAAAAATTTCTACAGCGGCAACCGGTTTTACTGGTATACGCTTGAGGGCAGTAATGACAATGGCGAATTTTCCAGGAAAGTATTGGTAAACGGTAACGGTCCGGCCGGGGATGCCGGAGGGCCGGCTACCTATGCCACCTTAAAAGCAAGGTCTGCAATAACCACTGGTGGAATTAAAGTTACTATTCCTGCGCTGGGCGCAGTGATGCTGGTGGTGGATAAAAAATAAATCAATGGCATAATAACTTTGAGGACTTAGAAGGATATCTTTCCATTAACCTGATGGATGATACCACCATTAAACTTCACAAAATACAAGGTCATTATTTCCCAACTCTTTCATATTTTAATTCACGATTAGCCCATGGTATAAAAAATGGAAAATTGGGTGCATCGGTATGCCCGCCATCATGCTGGCGCCAGGCCAATTGGCCATCAAGTAAACCAGTAAGTACCGGTGGCATTTTTTCTGTGTTGTAATCATTACTCACGCCCAAATCTTTTGCGCCGAGTATTTTAAAAATTGTCCCTGCTGCAATGGTAGCCTTATAACTTCCCATTTGATCCAGCCACTTGGCATCGCCTTTTTCGGGAATACCATAACTGATGAAGACAGGCCTCGGTGCACACAATGCTATCAGCTCATGCGAATCAACCGGAAGGTCGCAACCCGTTTTACTACCAAAGGAAGATGCCGCGGTAGCATATTTCAGGTAGTTGCCTGCCATCCAGTGATACTCTCCGCTACCGGCAAGGCTTTCGACGGCTTCTCCAAATGTGCGGCGGTGTAAAGTGGAGCCTCCCTTTCCGGAAGAGCCCACCAGTGCAACCGCAAAACGTTGATCAAAAGCCATGGTGACTAATGCTGCTTTGCCGTAACGGGATACTCCTTCGATGCCTACTTTTTTTGCATTGATCAGGCTGTCTGTTTCAAAATAATCCAATGCCCTGGATGCTCCCCAGCCCCATGCTCTTAAGGCACCCCAATCGGTTGGTTTACGGGGCTGCCCTTTATTTACCAAACCGATAATGCCTCTTGTAATACCTGCACCATTATCGGCCTGAATGCTGTTTGGTTCCAACACACAATAGCCCCAACCCGCTGCAATCAACTGTTCTGTTGGAGAAGGATCAGCGGACGGCGGTGCAAAAAAGTTAGGACCGGCCAGCCTGGTAACAGGCGAGTAAGCAGGGTAGCGGTCGAAGATGGCTTTCATCTCCGGGTTTTGTTTTATCATCAGTTGTTTAAATGTTGTGTTCAGTTTTTCCATATCTGCAGGAGAAGGTTGCGCAGGAGCGGGCAGGGCGGGAAAGCCAAACATAATCAACACCGGCACAGGACCTTTTACATTCAATGGCAACACCAGCACCATATTGATGTTTACATCAATGAGCGGATATTCACTATTGTCAACATGACCCACCAGTTGCCTGGCGATAACCGGTGTACGGCCAACAAATTCATAATCCGTGATCTTAGCAGTCCATTTTACACCGGGTGTTTTTGCGGGCATTATCCCATAGACTTCTGTCTCAAAATCCTGTACAATTTCCGGGCGTCGCTGCTTCCACCATTGTTCCGCGGTAGTTATCTTTTTACCTTTTTTTGTTGTCAATGCATCAGGCAACAACCGACAGGGATTGGCGAGCGACTCGTCTTCATTGGCATGATTGGCGTCTGCGGGGCTGCCACTTGGCCCAGGTCTTAGTGCGGTAATGCCCAATTGTTGCATCATTTGTGCATGGTCCTGCTGTGCAGTAAATGTGTTAAGCCCTGGATACTTGCTGCTGTCAACAGGTGTGTTTTGTGCTGCCATGCCCGTTGCAATACAAATGCACACGAGCAGGATCAAATATTTTTTCATGCAAAAGCGTTTTAAAATGTGACTGACATTTTTTATTGATCTGTTCTGAATGGTGATGCAGGCAGGTTCTCTTTGTTATACAGGTTCGGATTAACCGGATTATCCGCCCACGCATACCGTACATACAAGGGCGTTGCTATGGCATCATTCCAAACAATAACTTTATCGCCTGCTATCACAGCCTTTGCCCAAACAAATTTTTTATCAGCGCCTGCAATGGCAAATTCACTCAGCAGTTCACCATTGTTTGTTACCAGGCCGGAACCGATATTGGTAAATGAAAGAGTGATCTTGTTACCATCAATTGTAGCCGACTGGAATAAAGGGCCAGAATAAACGATATTTTCTCCGTAGGCTATTTTTTCTGCAACCAGCGCCAGCCGTTCGCCTACATCTTTTTTATTATCGGGATGTATATCATTCCACTCACCGAGGTCAATGGCAACTGCCATTCCGGTATTGGCAACAGACAACGATTTTAATTGCGCTTCCCTCAACTCAGCCCACTGACTTTCAGAAGGAAGATAATTGGCCTCCATAAAATTAGGAAGCTGCACCCATATAAAAGGCAGCTTGCCTTGCTGCCATTTATTCCGCCAGTCGATAATTTGTGCAGGCTGCAGTTTCGCATAGCCGGTAGCGTTGCCTATGTTGCTTTCACCCTGGTACCATACAATACCTTTGATGGTATAATTGATTACCGGCGCTACCATGGCATTGTATAAAGCCGCCGGCTGATTTTGTGCACTGAAGGCGGTGCTGCCAGCGCTGGTTGATGTTGGTTCAAATACGGCGCCTACTTTATATTTCCAATAACCCTTCAAATCAACCGTATCATTTTCAGCAAACAAACAATAGGGTTTGCCGCTCACGAAACCTCCTTTACCGGCGTTGTTGGTTACTTTCACTACCACAATATTTTTTCCTGCCTTCAATACATTTGGTGGAACAGTATATCTTCTCTGCGGATACATATAGGTTGTAGCGCCTACCTTTTTTCCATTGATGTACAAAACATCCGCATCCACAATTCTGCCAAGAAAAATCCTGGCCGGCTTGCCCACCATCGATGGCGGCACTTCAATTTCTTTTCGGTACCAAACAACACCATCCAGGTTGTTGATTCCCTGGTCTTCCCAATAACCGGGCACTGCAATTGTTTGCCAACCTTTGGGTATGTAATTAGCATCGTACCAGTGCAGCGGTCCTGTTACACCTTTGTCCTGTGGTGCCATGGCTTGCCGGTTGGCATTCGTTGCAAAAGCAAGTCTTGCCAATCCGTTGATATAACCCGTGTCTTTATTTTTTTGAATGGTGCTGATGAGTGCCGGAAAATCTTTGAGTCCTTCTTCACTGGTCCACGCTTCAATAGGTGTTCCGCCAACACTAGCATTGATGATGCCGATGGGTACATGGTATTTTTGATACAACTGCTTCGCAAAAAAATAGGCGACTGCTGAAAAAGGTCTTACAGCTTCGCCGACTGCAGCATTCCAAAAACCGGTTGGCAGGTTTTCTTTCGGCCCTTGCAGGCTGGTAAGGTTGGGAATGAGGAACTGTCTTATCTCCGGAAAATTGGCATTGGCAATTTCATCTGCATAGCGCACATCATGAATGTTTAACTGGTGCACCATATTTGACTGGCCGCTACAAAACCATACATCACCGATTAAAATATTATTCAACACAATTTTATTTTTCCCGGAGATGGTCATCGTATATGGGCCACCAGACTTCGTTGCAGGCAGTACAATTTTCCATTTACCATCCGCACCTGTTGTTGTTTTAAAGGATTTTTTATTGAAAGCAATGGTTACTTTTTCTGCTTTCGATGCCCAGCCCCATACGTTGATTGCAGCATCGCGTTGCAATACCATACTGTCCCGTATCAGTTGCGGTAATACTACCTGGCTGAAAGATTTTTCAGCAATGATTAACTGAACAAGTAATAACCAAGCGATCAATACTTTTTTCATGTGATTGTTTATTGTTGCATCATGAATACACGCGACTAATTTAATTTTTGAGTAATTATTTTAGGCCGCAAAACCCTATGAAGTTTCTGTTAGTCTCTATTTACTTTTTTTTCTTGATAAAAAAAAGTAACAAAAAAAATCAAGGCTACATAAAAAAAGCTAAAAATTTTAATGTTTACCTAAAATGAAATTAGCTCAAGCAGCAAAATATGTCCAGGCTTTAGTACAACCTACGAGCTAACAGCAAAGCCAAACATTGGTAACAACAATTTCATTTCTTCACGGTAATCATTCAAATTTTCTTAACACTTTTTTTATCAGGCCGTCAAAGAGTATTCGGTCAACCTTTGTCATCCTGTTATTTTATTTTATTAAAAGTTTGTGTACCCCCATAACGAACTAAATCAAATGCCTCAACCTTATCATTCATAAATTTAAAATGCACATTAAAAAATTCATGCGTAGCATAAAAATGAGTTTTGGTATTGGCATACAATAGCAATTTAATTTGCGGAGCAGCGAGAAGGTACAACTGGTTTCCAGCGCATTTCAATTCAACTTTCTCTCCGTTAGAAGATTGATAAGTACCGGCATATTTGTTCAACACCACAGTGCTGAATTGTAGCCGTGCCCTTTCAAAGATGTATTGCAATCCCCTTGAGTAAGTTTCGCTTTTTGTGCCCGAGTGACCGGTATTTTCCAACACCTTCGAATGAAGGGATACATTGCTGTAGTTATGCTTCAGCAGGTTGCCGGCAAATCTTTCAAACACAGGTCGTCCCATTTCGACATCACCTACCGTCATGTAAACACGAACTGGCTTAGCCAATTTCTTTTCTGCAAAAACTTTTTCAAATCGGTATAGCACTTCATTATCCCATGCAACGGCAGGACTTGCTGCGGCATACCCGGTAAACATATCCGTATGCGTAAATAAAGTGTACATCGTAAATAAACCGCCGAGCGAACAGCCCATTAAAATCCTGTTATCAGCTTCTGCTTTATAATTGGTTTCAATAAAAGGAAACAATTCTTTTTTCATGAAATCAAGGAATTGATCAGCGCCACCACTTTGTGGTAATCTTGATTCGCCGGTCGGTGTATAATCTCTTGCACGCAAACTATCGGGGTTAGGATGAACACCACCCCAGGTAACACCCACAACAATCAGTTCAGGAATAAATCCATCAAAATATTGCTGGCCATAAATAGATTTCACCACAGGGAAATCCCATTGCGAATCCATCAGGTACACAACAGGATATTTTTTTGTGCTGGTTGCATAACCGGCGGGCAGTAAAATATGCAATTCATATTCCTGTCCGTTTACAATGGTGGAAGTAATTTTTCTTACTTCAGTACCGGGGATGGTAACGGGCGGAAATTGCTGAGCAGCGGCGGTGAGCACATTTAACAGCATCAATGCGATGAATATTTTTTTCATTATATATTTTTTAATTGACAGCAGGACAGGTGAATTCAAATTGCCGTTTAGCCGTTTAGACGTTAAGTTGAAGAATACTTCTTAACGCCCTAAACGGTAATAATAATTGGCGGCTTGATACTCAATAATTTTAAACGCCATTCTGCCATTCTTTTTCAATTAAGTTTTGTATGGATTAATTGTTTGTATATAACCAGCGGCATCGTATGCTAACTCCGTAACTTTTACACAACGCAAATGGGTAACGCCGTTGCTTAAACTACTATCGTGATAAAACAAATACCACTTGCCATTGAAGTCGCAAATAGAATGATGCGAAGTCCATCCAACAACGGGTTCTAAAATTCTTCCTGCATAAGTAAACGGACCGTAAGGGGTATCGCCAATGGCGTAACATACATAATGCGTGTCGCCGGTAGAGTAGGAGAAATAATATTTGCCATTGTATTGGTGCATCCACGATGCTTCAAAAAACCTGCGTTCATTATCACCGTTTAACAATGGGTTGCCATGCTCATCTGTTATCACTACATCTTTTGGTGATTCGGCAAATTCCAGTAAATCATTGGTGAGATTTGCAACTTTACCGCATAAGGCAGGTTCATTATCTGCAGGTAAAAAAGCCACAGGACTGTCTGGCTGTTCGCTGTTAAATTGGCCTGTACGCCAGCGTTGTAGTTGTCCGCCCCAAATGCCACCGAAGTACATATAATAACTGCCATCCTTATCTTTAAAAACTGCGGGGTCAATGGAAAAACTTTCTTTAATGGCTTCGGGCTGCGGCGTAAAAGGGCCGACAGGAGAGGAGCTGATAGCAACGCCAATCCGGAAAATACCATCATGCCCTTTTGCAGGAAAAAATAAATAGTACATTCCATCTTTCTCTGTTGCATCTGGCGCCCACATTTGTTTATCTGCCCAGGGTACATCTTTAACGTGCAGGGCCAATCCATTGTCAACCGCTTCACTTTGCGGACTGTCCATCGAAAGGATATGGTAATCTTCCATGGCAAAATGACTGCCCAAATCATCAAACGCCTCACCGGCATTGATATCGTGTGAAGGGTAGATATAAATTTTACCATTGAACACATGTGCCGATGGATCAGCTGTAAAAATATGTTTTACCAGCGGCTGCGAAATGGCCCGTTTGTTTAAATCGTCAAAATTTATTTGATCTGTATTATCTTCTGGCATGTTAAAAGTTATGAGTTATGAATTATGAGTTATGGGTTCGCCGCTTTTTTAAATCTGCTTCAATTTGCACTTCCATTTTTTTGTTGATCTCGTAAAAGAATAACAATGCCACCGCCAGAAGAAACGGTATGGCCGGAAAAATACTAATGAGCATTTTAGTGCCATTGATTGCGGTTGCTGTTTGCCCGGTTGTGCTGTTGGCCACATAATCATATTTACCCAATATCCACGACACCAATGAACTGCCGATACTTAACCCGGCTTTTAACCCCACCATCATGGCAGAAAAAATAATGGCTGTTGCCCTGCGGTTGTTTTTCCATTCGCTGTAATCAGCCACATCGGCAATCATCGTCCATAATATGGGCGTGCTGATGCCGTAAAAAAAGCCATGTAAAATTTGTGCACCAAAAATTATCCCAATTGAGCTTGGTTGAAAAAAGTAAAATAAAATAATGAACAGGGTTGAGATAAACAGCGACACCATGAATACATTTCGCTTGCCATACTTATTGGCAAATTGCTGCGACAGCATAATACCCACCAAACCTACTAAAATACCACCACCATTAAATACGCCCAAACCTAACGAGGTATCGTTTTCAAAAGTGGGCAGAAATTTTTTAAAAGGTTCTAAAAATGAAGTCAGCTCTGCCTTATCAACATAGTTCTCGAAATAATAAACATAAGAACCGCCTTTCATTGCTAACGTTACAAACACCAATGTGGTAACGATTAGCATTAAGATCCAGGGCTTGTTTTTAAACAAGTCGGATAAGTCTTCTTTTAAACTTGATTTCTGTTCCGGCTTTGGAATAATCCTTTCTTTAGTGGTTAAAAAACAAATGATCAGCATGATGGTTCCAATGATAGCCAGCACCGTCATTACTTTAGCGATGCCAACTTTCATTGATTCTGCATCGGTTCCGCCTCCCGCTTTAATAATAAAATTATACATGAATACCTGTACGAAAAATTGCGCAAACATTACAGCAACAAAACGATAAGAAGACATGCTGTTACGCTCTTTCATATCTCCTGTAATTACACCACTCAATGCCGAATAGGGTAAATTATTTGCAGCATATAACATCAGCAACAGGGCATACGTAATTACTGCATAAGTAACTTTAGTTTGGTACTGCTCAAAGTGAGGTGTTCGGAATGCTAACAATGCAACAACACCCAATGGCACTGCAGTCCACAATATCCATGGCCTGAACTTTCCCCATCTTGTAACAGT
This sequence comes from Chitinophagales bacterium, assembly GCA_038210625.1. Classification (GTDB taxonomy): domain Bacteria; phylum Bacteroidota; class Bacteroidia; order Chitinophagales; family Chitinophagaceae; genus Ferruginibacter. The sequence continues at coordinate 136,677 of JBBQWL010000010.1, forward strand.
TCTGTCGGCGATAGCGCCCATCAAAGGATTAAAAGCAAAAGCTGCAATCAAGCCCACAATAAGTGTAAGTGCAGATGCATGTTCCGGTTTTAAACCGTAGATATTTAAATAGTAATAAGATATCCAGGACACCAATGTTTGAAAAACCAAATTAGCCGCAAGGTCGCCCAGGCTGTAACCTACTTTTTCTAAAACCGATAATTTTTGTTCGCTTGCAATCATAACAGGTGGTTTAGTGGTTGATTATTTTTTTAGGGAAATCACAGCATCAAATGCTGGTTTGGGTTGATAGTTTCTGTCGAATAACAACGGGTAATTTGTTCTGCCTCTTATCGGCCAGCCATTCAACCAGCTTTGTCCATCATTCACTCCCCAAAAGGTAACACGGCCGACGTTGTTTTTGTATTTTAAGAAAAGTGTAAACAAATCTTTATATCCTTTGGTCAATTTTGCCTGCATCGAATCGGGCAACCCGTTAGCGTATGGATTCATCTTTGCTGAATAGGTTGCCTTCATGTTTACATCGGCGGCATCGCCATCCCAGGGATTGGGCAGCACGCCAAGATCCAGTTCCGTAAACATCACTTTTATACCCAGCTTTGAATATTCGATAATGCTTTCTTCAATCTCTTTTAATGGAATATTTGATGCCCGCCAGTGGCCTTGAATACCCACGCCATCAATGCGTACACCTGCCGCCTGTATCTTTTTTATCAACGCAATGCAACCTGCTCTTTTCGCTGGCTGTTCGTTGTTATAATCGTTGTAATACAATTCAGCGTTGGGCGATGCAGCCTGTGCCAGGCGGAAGGCTTCGGTTACAAAATCAGGGCCAAGCTTATCTAAAAAAATGGACTTGCGCAGGGTGCCATCTTCGTTCAGTGCTTCATTCACCACATCCCAGGAAAATACTTTTCCATTGTAACGGGAAGCTACCGTATTGATATGAGTAGTGAAATATTGTTTTACAGAATCAGTATTCTGCATGCCGTGCATAAAAGCGGGCAACTGGCTATGCCATATTAAAGTATGCCCGTTTATTTTGATATCGTATTTTTTGCCGTAGGCCACCAACTTGTCAGCAAGGTCAAAATTATATTGGTCCCAGCCGGGGTGAATGATTTCTGCCTTCATAATATTTTCCGGCGTTGCGGCATTGAATTGTTGTGGTATTAACACTTTAACAGCCGGATCTTTTTCTTCGATCTGTGTTGCGTTTAAAGCTGTGCCAATCAAAAAATCATTTTTATAACTGTCTTTCAGCGAAGCAGTTTTTTGACCGTTGCTATGACTAAAAATTGAAAGGCTTGTGATAACTAAGAGGATGTTGATTTTGTATTTGATCATGACAATTGTTTTAAATATTTTACAATAGCTATTTCTGCTTTGTTTGCGGCTGATGGTGTTTTTAAATTAAAACCCAATGCTGTTTCCACCATCAACAGGCAACACTACACCGGTTATATATTTAGCAGCATCACTTGCTAAAAAATAAGCGGCTTCACCTATATCTTCCGGTTCGCCCATATGCCCCATTGGCGTACGGCCAAAAACTTTTGCCTTGCGTTCCGGGTCGCTGTTCAATGCTTTATCCGTCATAGCAGAATAGATAAATCCGGGTGCAATGGCGTTTACACGAATGCCCAACGGTGACAGTTCAACGGCCATGGCCCTCGTCATGCCATCGATGGCGGTTTTGCTGGCACTGTAAGCGATTACTTTAGGCAGACCATATTGTGCGGCCATGGAGCTAATGTGAATGATATTGCCGGAACCTTTTAACAGCATATGTTTCACCACTTCACGGCTTAGCGAAAAAACGGCCGTTACATTGGTTGTAAGAATGTTTTGAAATTCTTCATCGGTCACGTTGGCAAAATCTTTTTTCATATTGATGCCGGCATTGTTTACCAATATATCAACGCGGCCGAATTGCTGAATAACCTTGTCCACAAAAACCGGGATGGAAGGCAAATCGCTTACATCACAAGGCATCGCATAACACAATTCGCCCAACTGCTCTTTTGCAATGTTTAATTTTTTTTCATCTCTGCCAGCAATGATAGTTGTTATGCCTTGCTGAATAAATTTTCCTGCAATGGCAAAGCCCAATCCCGATCCGCCACCCGTAACGATGGCTACTTTACCCCCATCCTTTAAAGAGGAGTTAGTTGCGTTCATATTTTAGTTTTCGTTTTTTCTTTAAAATGATTTACTGATTCCCTACTAAACAGGCAGCCCCTAATTGCACCTCACCCCAACCTCCCGAAAAAAATCGGGACAGGCTCTCTTTTAGGAGAGGGGCTTGACCCCCCCCAACCAGCAAGGGTTAAAAGGTATATAAAATTTTACCATTTACATCCGCTACACCCCTTTAGGGGATGGGGGCGGACAGGCTTTCAATTCCCCGGTGCATTCGGAAAACTCAATCCTTCATAATATGCCAATGTATGATCCGGCTTTTCATAGTTTGCCGGCACTGGCATTTTTGAAAAGGTTTGAAAATACAGCAGGCATGCATTGCGCCACCAGGCAGCTTCCTGCTCCTGTATATTTAATAACATGGAAATTTGCCGGTATCGCTGTTCGTCTACTTTATTTTTTTGTTTGCTCCACAACTGCTGCATCCATCGCACACTGTCCACACCGCTGTTGTATTGATAGCATAGCTCATCCCATAAAGTCCGACCGCTTTTCATAGTATGCGTCCATCCAACATGGTGAAACCAAAGCAAATATTTTTCATCGATAGTATTAACGTCTGCCCAGGCTTTTGCGGCTTCGGGTTTATATTGTGCCAGTGCATTGCTGCCGGTTGCCGTGCGATTAAAACCAATGCCTATGGAATCGGCCTTGTGATAATAAGTAGGGTTCCACTCGGGCCTTGATAAATTGCTGATCCATGGACCGGGGCCATAATGATGACCGGTGGCCATGATATGGTGCAGGCCAAGCGGGTTCATATACTGCACCAATATTTCTCTTGAAGCGAGCATCATCTTTTTGGCATCGGTTACAAAAGCCGCGTCATTGCTGAATGTCATGCGTAACCATTCCTCTGCGATTTGTTCCGATGTAAGCTGGTGATCCCAGCTCAGTCTGCCCAAAGCATACCAGTTGGCTTGCGCAAAAGGATGACCCGTCCAATCGATGTCGCTGCCGATATTGGCCACGCCTGCCATGCCACTCAATGTATGATTGTCAACTGTGCCATCAATCACTTTCGCAACTGTACTTCCCAGGCCTTTGCTGTAGGTATCGCTGTTTAAAACTTCTTTAAAAAGTGGGGCAAGAAAAACGAGGTGCGTACCCTGGCCCAGGTATTCCTGTGTAAGTTGAAATTCCATCATCAACGGCGTGTGGGGCATGGCGCCAAACAGGGGATGAAAGGGCTCTCTCGGCATAAAATCGATTGCGCCGTTTTTTACCTGTACCATAACATTGTTGCTGAACTTACCATCCAGCGGAACAAATTCATTCCATGCCTGTTTGTGCCGGTCGTCGGGCACTTCATGACTGTACACAAATGCCCGCCACATAATGATGCCCTTGTGTGGAGCAATCGCATCTGCCAGCATATTAGCGCCATCCGCATGGGTAAGGTTATAATCCTGCGGCCCCGGCTGGCCCTCACTATTGGCCTTTACGGTAAAACCGCCAAAATCAGGAACCAGGGAATAAATTTCATCGATCTTATTTTTCCACCATTCACGAACGCCTGCATTTAAGGGATCAGCAGTTTTTAAATCGCCAATTTCTATGGGCGCACTAAACCTGGCCGTGAGGTATACTTTTATGCCATAGGGACGAAACACATCGGCCAGTGCTTTTACTTTTTCAAGATAGAGCCTGGTTAAAAAAGTGGCATTGGCGTTTACATTCGTCAATACGGTACCGTTGATGCCAATAGAAGCATTCGCTCTTGCATAATCGATGTATCGCTGATCAATATAACCCGGCAGAGTATGCCAGTTCCAGATAGAAAAACCGGCGTAGCCTCTTTCAACCGTGCGGTTTAAATTATCCCAGTGATTAAGCAGCCTAAGTTTTATCCGCGGCGCAGAAACAATATTTACATGTTCTATTGGTTGTTGTGTTTGCAGTAAGCGCAGCAAATGAAAAACACCATACAGCAAGCCAATATCAGTATTAGCGTTAATAACGGTTTGAGTTTTGCCTCCTGTATTTTTGGTGCAGATAGTAAAACCTTCTTCGCCGATAGTTTTTTTGTCTGTAGTAGAAAGGCTCGCTGTTCCAGGGCCAATCATTAACCCGCCTGAGTTTAAAGTAGCAGTAAAATGAATGGGCTGCTGAAGCATTCCCGTTGATGCCCGCATCAGCTCTTCTTTCAATACCTGTATTGTAGGCGAATTACCCTTTACCGAAACTTGTTGTAGAAGAAACCGGTAGCTGGCCAGCAGAGATTTGTTTTCGACCGGTTTGTACCGCATCCATAAATCGTATCCATCTTCTGAATAGGCAGCCATCGTAGTTAAAACAAATACTATCGCAAGCAATCTTTTCATGGTCAATTCCTTTTTTCTTTTATAAAGAAATGGGATGCATCGTTGTTAAAGTTAAAAATGTGTGCGCTATATCGAACCTGACTTTTATCCTTCTTTTTTGCAATCGGTTGCACAAACCTCGTAAAAAATAAATGAATGGCAAAGTTTATAAATTATTAGTCTGTTGCTTTTTGGAAGATGCCCGGATAATGAGGTCAGATCGCAATACAATGGTGTTGGTGTTTTTTACATTGTCCTGGCCGGAAAGATGATTGATCAGATTGGTGACTGCCATTTCCCCGATGTTGTAACCTGGATAATTAACTGTAGTAAGGTTGGGTTCCACAATCGTGCTGATGGGGTCATTGTTAAATCCGGCAAAGGCAATGTCACCAGGTATTTGTATACCTGCTGCTTTCAGGTGAATCATGCAGTGTACCGCTGCCGTATCATTGGAGGCGAAGACTGCATCGGGTCTTTCTTTTAGTTTCATCTTCAGTATCAGTTCCGCAGCGTTTGTGCCATCCGCTTCTGTAAGGTTACTGACGTTGACCAGCTTTTCATTGAAGGGGATTTTATGGTCTTTCAGCGCCTGCTTATACCCGTTCAACCTGTCCGAGTACACATTCCTGAGCATGTTACCACCGAGCAGCATAATTCGCCTGCAACCCTCGTCTATCAGGTGTTTGGTGACTTCGTAAGCTGCCCTGAAATTATCAATCACAATAGAGGTACTGTCCTTATGCGGAAAAACCCGGTCGAAGAAAACTACCGGAATGCCCTTACGGAAAAAGGAGGCAAAATGATCAATATTGTCCGTTTCATAAGCAAGGGAAACCAGCAACCCATCTACCCGTTTATTAAACATGGTATGTGCGTTGGCTGCTTCTTTGGTCGATTTTTCCTGCGATTGGCTGATGATGAGATTGTATCCTTTTTTATTGGCGACATCCTCCATTCCTGATATTACGGATGCCATAAAATAACTGTTAAGCCTTGGTACCAGCACGCCCAGCGTATTTGTTTTTTTGCTTCGCAGGCTGCTGGCAAAGCTATTGGACCGGTAGCCAAGCTCGGCGGCTTTTTCAATAATTTTTTTGCGGGTTAATTTATTGATAGCGGGATTATCTTGTAAACCCCGGCTGACTGTGGTAGCCGAAATATTCAGTTGCCGGGCAATGTCGTAGATAGTAATTTCTTTTTCCTGCTTCATACTATGCTGCTTGTTTGGTAAAGGAAACCAATAATTATCAGAAAAAAAATTGCAATCAGTTGCAGCTATCCCGCAAAACCTCCTACATTCGTTTTTGAGCGGCACATCCTGAAGCCGTGGACAACATTCTTCGTGATTAATAACAACGTATATGAACCGGATAAAATTTTGTTTATTGCCTGTATTAATACTGGGTCTTTCAATTGCCGGCGCTCAAAATAATGCCGGCGTGCAATTAAAAAAATCTCTTGATAAAACCCAGTTACTGGTGGATGGTAAACCCTTCTTAATATTGGGTGGAGAGCTCGGTAATTCCAGTGCCTCCAACGCGGCCTGGTTAAAACCAGGTTGGAGCCATTTAAAAGAGATGAATCTTAACACGGTGCTGGTACCGGTGTATTGGGAACTGATGGAGCCGGAAGAAAATCATTTTGATTTTTCACTGGTGGATAGTACGGTGGCGGAGGCAAGGAGTCACGACATGAAAATAGTGTTACTATGGTTCGGCAGTTGGAAGAACAGTATGAGTTGTTATGCGCCCCTGTGGATGAAAACCAATCAGCAACGTTTTACGAGAACGCCGGATAGTACCGGCAGAAGCCAGGAAATATTTTCTGTATTTGGAAAAGAAACACTGGCGGCAGACAAAAAAGCTTTTGGTGCATTGATGCGGCACATCAAAGCAACGGACGATTTGCAGAAAACGGTCTTGATGGTACAGGTTGAAAATGAAATAGGAATGTTGCCAACTGCAAGAGAAATGTCAGCCACTGCGGACAAAATTCTTAATGCCAAAGTGCCTGCGGAATTGACTAATTACCTGGAAGAAAACAAGAGCCGGTTGGTGCCGGAGTTTAAGCAAAAATGGGAAGCGGCGGGCTTTAAAACCAACGATACGTGGCGCAATGTTTTTGGCGAAGGTGTTGCAACGGACGAAATTTTTCAGGCCTGGTATTATGCCAAATACACCAACGAGGTAACGCTGGCTGGTAAAAAGGAATATAACCTGCCGATGTATGTAAATGCCGCCCTGCCGCGGCTTGGCAAACTTCCCGGCCAGTATCCCAGTGCAGGGCCGTTGCCACATTTAATGGATGTATGGCAGGTGGCCGCACCTGCGCTGGATATGTTGTCGCCGGATTTTTATAATCCAGATACCAAGTACTGGTGCGACCTGTACACAAGAAACGGTAATGTTTTATTTGTACCCGAAATGCAGTTTGATAAAGCGGCTGCGGCCAAAGCATTTTTTATCATCGGGCATTATAAAGCCCTGGGGTTTTCTCCCTTTTCAATTGAATCAGACAATACTGCTTCTGTGCCTTTGGCAAAAACTTACGGCCTGCTTCAACAGTTATCGCCCATGATTGCAGGCAGGCAATGGTTAAATATGGATGGGGTGATACTCGATAAACAAAATAAAAAGATCGTAACAAAAATGGGGCAGTATCAATTGGCGGTTTCTCACGATGCTACACTTTCCTGGTCGCCGGAGGCAAAGGATTCTGTATGGAGTACCACCGGCGGCATCATACTGCAAACCGCACCCGATGAATTTATAATAGCAGGAACGGGATTGGTAGTAACGTTTGAAAATACGGACCCGAATATAGTGACCAATATTGCTCCGCTGATGAAGTGCAATACATAAACGGAATGGAAACCAACCGCCGCAGAATGAATGGCGACCAGGATCACCAGGGAAGGCATATCCGCTTTTCTGTTGGTGAATGGGGGATTCAAAAAGTGAAATTGTATAATTCGCCGGCGAAGATTGAGTAGTTATTTTCACGCATAAGGAATCGATGTCGTTCACTTAATCATTGATTTATTTAGTAAATTAGTTCGTTAAAAAATTGAGGCGTTCATAGAAATTCGTTGGTTCTTTTAAACCTGTTGATTTCGCCTCTGCAGCCGGCGGGGCTGCGTCACTGCAACGATGCTGCTTTTGCTTCTTTCAAAAAAATATTGCTGCGCATTTTTTTGAATGCCGCTTAAGGCGGCACCGAAGCAAAAGAGGCATCTTATGCAGTGACTGTTTTAAACTCGAAGGA